>CABZWX010000001.1 GCA_902529515.1 uncultured SAR116 cluster alpha proteobacterium
TATTGGTTAGTTAATACGCCTCCAATTAACTACGGGGATACGCAATGTATAATTGGTATCATATTGATACTAAAATTATTAGGTTTTGAAAAGTCATATTAGTATTATTTTGATACTTTTATCAAATGATGTGATATTTTTGCAACATGCAGTGATTTAGATAATTAATAAATTAAATTAAAATATATGATTAATTTAAAAATCTTGAATCTACAGATATATAAGACTTTCTATTATCTTTAATGTCTTTTGTAATATTTAGTAGTTTTTTTTCACGTAATTTTTTTAAGCTTCTGAAAAATGTTGCTCTTGGATGTTGGCAATTTTTCCAAACACTCTCTAGACTAATTTGACTTTCTTTGCCTTGCTTATTTATTATTGCCTGAAATATATCTCTTTCTGTCAATGACAAATCATCTAGTCCATACTTTTGTTCTTTAATACGTAAAAGTTGCCACAGTTCAGCCAAAGACTGCCTAGTTTCTTTCATAACAAATCTTCCCCCCAAAAGAAATGATATTATTTAATGATATAATTTTAGGCAATTTAATTCAATGTTTATTAATCCATCTAATAAATTCATTGAATTCGAACACTTAAATTAGAGATTTTAAAAAATAAAAAAGGATTGTATATTAGTTTTTAAATTATTTATAACTGTTAAAAAAATAAAATATTTGCATATAAAGTTGAATTAGAATGAAAATGAAAGAAAATAATCAAAATTCAATAGGTTTTATTGGCGCGGGTAATATGGGTTTGCCAATGTTGAAGAACTTGATAAAGCAAGGATATGAGGTAAAGGTATATGACATTAATCCTAAGATTACTAAAAAGTTAGAAAAAGACAAAATAAAGTCTGTTAATAATTTAAGGGGTATTGCAAATAGTAATTTTATAATTTCAATTTTGCCAGATACAAATGATGTTGAAAATGTATTCAACGACCGTACCGGTATTAACTCATATCTGAAACCTGGAACAGTTGTAATTGACATGAGCACAATTTCATCAAAATCAGCAATTGAAATTGGTAAAACTCTACAAAAAATACAGGTTGATTTTCTTGATGCGCCAGTAAGTGGCGGCGTCAAAGGTGCTCAGAATGCAAAATTATCAATAATGGTAGGTGGGAAAAAAGACATCTTTAAAAAATCAATAAATATTCTTAATTGTTTTGGGAAAAATGTAATTTATGCTGGAAAATCTGGTATGGGTCAAATTTTCAAAATGTGTAATCAAATAATGGTAGGTTCTCACATACAAGCTATGTGTGAAGCTTTTGCTCTTTGTAAATCAAAAGGTGGTAATTTAAACCTTTTAAGAGAAACCTTAATGGGAGGGTCAGCTAATTCCTGGATGTTAGAGAATTTAGGAAATCATGTGATAGATAAAAATGATCAAGCTGGATTCAGAATAGATTTGCAATTAAAAGATTTAAGGTTAGCTAGTGAGGCAGCTTTCGAGAGTGGAGTTCCGTTACCAGGTTTGTCTCTTGTCCAAACACTTTATTTGGAGTCAAGGGCTCACAATGAAGGAAAAAATGGAAACCAATCTTTATTTAAGACTTATGATAGAATGACAAACCAAAAATAGTTACTTTAAATTTTCTATTAATTATTTGCCTTCAAAAATTCTAATATCTCTATCTGCACCACCATCCAGCACTTTCAAAGCTAGCTGATAGTCAGAACCATAATAAAAATCTTTTGCTTTTTCTAAGCTTTCAAATTCAACTAGAACAGTTTGTTCAGAAACACCATTTTCATGAGCATCTACTTCATTAGTGCTAGCTAATATTATACCATTACCTTTCAAAATGGCAGGACCAGCAAGATCAAGATATGCCTGTCTTTTTTCAGGATTCGCAGGTGAACGGTGGGCGCTTAAAAAATAACCTTTAGGCATAAAAACTCCTTACATTATATATTTAGGACATCTTCTTTTTTTATAATTTTCAATACTTATATAAACAATATACCAAAGGAAATTGACGTGAAAGATAAAAGTTTAGAAAAATCTCTAAAAAGAGCTAATTCAGGTGGAACACATAAGCTACTAAAAACAAAATTTTTAAATTTAGAAAATGATATATATAACTTTGAACTTGAATTTTCAAAACAATGCTTAAACCCTTTTAAAACTGTTCAAGGTGGTATGATTACGAGTGCTATAGACGAAATAACTTCAATAAGTGTAAATATTTTTACAAAAGATAAATATTTACCTAGTTCAACTGATATTCATACTACATTTCATAGACCATTATCTGAAGGCAAAGTACTTGGTGCTGCTAAAATAATTAAATTAGGGAAACAAATAGTTTCAATAGAAGGAAGGTTGTTTACTCCTTCTGGCAAGGTTGCTGCCTCAGGTTTGCATACGGCAATTTTAGTAAAAACATCACAAATAGACCAATATAAATAGTCACCTAACATGATAAAAAAAGAGAATTTACCTTCAAAAATTTGTCTCATTTGCGAAAGACCGTTCACATGGAGAAAAAAATGGCAAAAGGTTTGGGATGAAGTTAAGTATTGTAGCGAAAAATGTAGAAGAAATAGGATCAAAACAAAATGAAAATAAATAACAAAGATTATGATATCAACAATATTATAGAAATGGCTTGGTGTGACAAAACAAGTTTTGACTCTATAAAATTTCAAACAAACCTAAGTGAAAAAGAAGTTATAAAAATAATGAGATCAAACTTAAAAAAAAGTAGTTTCCAAATATGGAGAGAGAGGGTCTACGGCCGTAAAGCTAAACATGCAAAAATCTGAAATACAAATAGTGTGGTTTAAAAGAGACTTAAGAACTATAGACCACAAACCTTTATTTGAAGCTTCAAAAACTCTAAAACCAATTTTACCAATATATGTCGTAGAAAATGAATATTGGAAACAGCCTTTTTCGAACAAAAGACATTGGTGTTTTATTTATGACAGTTTAATTGAGTTAAGAAAAGAATTAAAAAAACTTGGTCAATCGCTGATAGTACGGATAGGGTCTGTGACAGAAATTTTTAATGAGTTATCAACACAATTTAAAATTATTTCAATATACGCTCACGAAGAAACAGGAAATCAATGGACTTATGACAGAGATTTAAATGTTAAAAAATGGTCTAATCGAAAAAATATTCCTCTTATAGAGTATCCCACTAATGGTATAGTAAGAAATTTAAAAAATCGTGATGATTGGTCAAAAATTAGAAATTTAAGAATGAAAGAAAGTTTAATTCCTAAACCTGTATCTCTAATGTCTATTGATGAAATTTTAGAAGGATCTATCCCTAAAAAAAATAGTCCTATTTTTAAAAACGATTTTAATGGTGAAGTTCAAAAAGGGGGAAGAAGTGAGGCTCTAAAAATAATACAAAGTTTTATCAACGATAGAGGTCAAAATTATTTATTTAATATTTCCAAACCAGGAATATCTGAAAAAACATGCTCTCGAATTTCTCCTCATTTGACTTGGGGAACTATCTCATCAAAAGAAATAATAAAACTATTGAATTTAAATAAAATCAATTCTCAAAAAAATAGAAGTACAATTAATAGTAGAAACCTAAATGCAATCAAATCTAGGCTTTCATGGAGATGTCATTTCATTCAGAAATTAGAATCTCAACCCTCCATAGAAACTTCATGTATGCATCCTTTTTATGATAAATTGAGAAAGGATAATATGAATTTAGAATATTATAAAGCTTGGAAAGAAGGATTGACAGGCTATCCATTTATAGATGCATGCATGAGAAGTCTAAATCATAACGGATGGATCACATTTAGAATGAGGGCAATGTTAGTTAGTTTTGCAAGTTATGATCTTTGGCTTGATTGGAGAAAAACAGGACATCATTTAGCCCAGACTTTTACAGACTACGAACCAGGTATTCATTATAGTCAATTACAAATGCAATCTGGAGTAACTGGTATCAACACATTAAGAATTTATAATCCAATCAAACAATCAATGGATCATGATATTAATGGTAAATTTATAAAAAAATGGGTTCATGAGCTCAGAAACATACCAGAAATATGGATACATGAGCCTTGGAAAATGGATCTGAAGACACAAGAAAATGTTAATTGTTTAATTGGAAAGCATTATCCTAAACCAATTGTTGATCACACCACAGCAATAAGAAATGCAAAAGCAAAAATATCATCTATTTTTCAAAAAGAAGGTTATAGAAAAAAATCAAACATAGTATTTGAAAAATTAGGAAGCAGGAAAAGAACAAAATCATCAAAAAAAAGAAACACTCAACTTCAACTTATATAGTTTTTAACTTTTTTTAGTTTTGACAGCTTTTTTTCTTTTTGGGTAACAAGTCGTGCATATTTTACAAACAGTACCGTCACAAGCCCAAGCAGAACAAAATTCACGCCCATAAAATATTATTTGTAGATGAAGTTTGTTCCATTTTTCTTTAGGAAATAAACGTTTTAAATCATTCTCAGTTGTTTTAACATTTTTACCATTAGTTAAACCCCATCTTTGAGCAAGCCTGTGAATATGTGTGTCTACCGGAAAAGCAGGTATACCAAATCCTTGAGAAACTACAACACTTGCTGTTTTGTGCCCAACACCAGGTAATTTTTCTAATTCATTTATATCCTTGGGAACCATCCCATCAAATTTATTAACTAGAATTTTAGAAAGATTAGAAATTGCTTTAGATTTTTGAGGTGCAAGCCCACAGGGTCTAATAATTTCATAAATTTTTTCAACAGGGATTTTTTCCATATCAAAAGGATTATCGGCAATTTTGAATAATGACGGTGTTACTTTATTTACACGTTCATCTGTACACTGTGCACTAAGCAATACAGCGACCAAGAGTTCAAAAACATTTTTGTTATTAAGTGGAACTGGCGTGTTTGGATAAGTCTGTTCCAAAAAATCCATTATAAATTTAGTTCGTTCAGATTTTAACAAATTTTAATCTCAAAATTTTGGGTTTATAATTTTTAGTATTATAATTTATATATATCAGTTTTATTAATCTTAAAAAGTTTATAATAAATATTATGAAAAAGTGGCAAATATTTAAACAAGGTGTTCTTCAAGAGTTACCCTTACAATTAGGTGTTTTTCCCTTTGGAATTATTTATGGAGTTATGGCTATTGAAAGTGGTTTAACTTTCTTGCAAGCCCTTCTAATGTCTTCAATTATTTTTGGTGGGGCTAGTCAGATAGCATTTGTTCAACTGTTATCAAATTCTACTCCATATGGAGTGATAGTCACAACTGTAGGTGCAATAAATTCACGGCATCTATTATATAGTATTTCAATGGTTGAATATTTAAATAAGTTATCTTTAAGTTGGCGAGTGACACTGGCTTATTTACTAACTGATGAAGCTTATGCTGTATCAATTAGAAAATTCATAAACCATTCAGATAATTCTATACTTCATTATCACCTTTTAGGTTCTGGCATAACATTATTTTTATCTTGGCAAATTTCTACATTACTTGGTGTCTGGTTAGGGAATGATTTGCCGGAATTTTTGGATTTGCAATTTATCATACCACTTACTTTTATAGCTATAATTATTCCAATGATTAAATCAAAATCAACTCTTATCACAGTTATTTCGTCAGGAATTTCAGCACTTATTTTTAAAAACTTAGATATAAATTTCTGGATAATTTTGTCAGGCCTTACTGGTATCTTAGCAGGAATGATATCAAGTAGATTGGATAAAAAATCATGATTTGGTCGTTAATTATTTTATGTGGTGTCATTACTTTTTTGATTAGATTTATTCCTCTTTCAGGTATAATTTCGAGTGATTTACCGTTATCCGTGAAACATACATTTAAATATATTCCTTTAGCAGTTTTAACTCCCATTATTGTTAATGACTTATCAATTATTGATAATAACAATTTTTTCTTAATCGAAAATTTCAAATTATATGCTGCTTTAATAGCAATAGTAGTTTCAATAATTTGGAATAATGTTCTTGCTACAATATCAATAGGTATGGCAAGTTTTTTAATATTGTCTAATATTTAACGTTTAATTACTTGAGGAATTAATTAATGAATAAAAATATTATAGGTATTAATGGTTGTGTAAAAGATTGTCATGAAGCAGCCGTAAAGGGTGGTTGGTGGCATGATGCTGAAGGACAAAAAAAAGATAGAAATGTTGGAGAATTATTGTGTCTAATACATTCAGAAATAAGTGAAGCTATGGAAGGTGCAAGAAAAGGATTAATGGACAACCATTTAAAACACAAATCAATGATGGAAGTTGAACTGGCTGATGCTGTTATTCGGATATTTGATCTAGCTGAATCTAGGAGTTTTAATTTAGGTGAAACAATTTATGAAAAATTAGAGTATAATAAGTCTAGAGCAGATCATAAACTTACAAACCGCCTTCAAGAAGGTGGTAAAAAATTTTAGTGTAAAAATTATTAAAATCTAAAAGTAAAATTAAATCTAAAAAATGAAAACACAAATTTCAAACATAATGTCACTTGATGATCATGTAATAAAAATTAACTTAGCCAAGAATAAAGTCAAAAATAGTATATTTGAGATGGCTGATGCAATAACAAATGCTTTGAATCAGTTAGAAAATAGACAAACTGAGTTAGCTCAAAAGCTTGGCATGTCAAAAGGTACTCTTTCAAAATGGCATTCAATTGGTTCCAACAATAATATAATGGGAATCAGAGAATTAGCCCCCCCATCTTTTGATTCATTATATCAATTAAGTGTTTTAGACAATCAGTATTATAAATATTATGGAAAAGAAAAGGGAGGAGAAAAGTTTGTTAAACTTTTTAAAAATAAAGTTGTAACTCCTTTATCTCAAAGGAATGACATAAACAAAATTTTAAAATTACATAAACAAAAACTTAATTCTCAAAATGTTTCTACTAAAGTGTTAGACAATCAAAAATTTAATTCAGAAATAAAACTAAGCATTTTAGTTAAATCAAAATTACACTTTAACACTATTATAATTATTCCATCAGATAGTCAGATTCATAAATGGAAAAATTTTTCCTCTATAAAAGATATAAATTATGATTATCCAATTCGTAGTTTAGAAGGTTTAGATGAAAATATTTTCCAACAATGCCTAATTAAAGTTAAGGCTAAACATATTGATACTTCTATAAATTGTTTGAATTCATGGGGATATAAATACAATAAGATAATGGCCCCCAGACAGCCAAAAAGCGGTTTTGTCGATTTGTCATCTAAATTTGTATTAGTTGTTGGATCAAAAGGATTATCAAATAATAACAGATTAACAATAAAATCAGATCAGAGCACTGATTTAATATATTATGCTAAAAAGACAGGAAACAGTCCCTTTTTATTTATAGGCGAAGTTGTTAATGAAAAAAATTGGATGTACTGTATTAATTAGATTAATAATAAATAAACTTAAGTTCTATAAAAAGTTAACTGTTACTAAAGTTATACAATGATACCTATTAAAGTATTAGTTCCTTCAGGAGTTCTTGGTCTTGGTTTTGATATAGAAGCTCTTAACAATGGTATTAAAAATAATCCAGATATTATTAGTATTGATGGAGGCTCTACAGATAGCGGGCCATATTCTTTAGGTTCAGGAACATCGAAATATTCACGCGCTGCTATAAAAGCAGAGTGGAAAAGTCTTATGATAGCAAGAGAAAAAGCTAATGTACCACTTGTAATTGGTTCCTGTGGCACGTGTGGAACTAATGGGATGGTTGATTGGATGGAAAATATTACAATTGAATTAGCTGACGAATTAAATCAAAACATAAAAATTGCCAAATTATATTGCCAACAAGAAAAAAACTTTATTAAAAAAAATTTTCAATTAAGTAAGATTTTTCCTTTAAACCCTGCCCCTATGCTTAATGATCAATTAATTGAAGAAATGACAAATATCGTTGCGCTTGCAGGTGCTGAACAAATACAAGAATGTATAAACACAGGGGCTGAAATTATTTTAGCTGGCAGAACAACTGATACTGCAATTATTTCAGCTTTGCCATTAATGAAAGGAGCTGATCCTGGTTCTTCCTGGCATGGAGCTAAAGTTGTTGAGTGTGGTGCACTATGTTCAACAAATCCCACATCTGGTGTTGTAATGGTAGAGTTTGATAAAACTGGATTTACCGTCGAGCCAATGTCTAAAAATGCATTTTGCACTTCTGAAACAGTTGCCGCTCATATGCTTTATGAAAATGCTGATCCTTATATTTTACATGAACCAGGAGGATATATGGATGTAACTTACTCAAATTATAATAATATTGACAAAAAAAAGGTTCGAGTAGAGGGTGCAAAATGGCATCTGTCAAAACAATATTGTGTTAAGTTAGAAGGAGCTAAGATTGCAGGATATCAAACTTCATTATTAGTTTTATTAAGAGACAAAAAATATGTGGAAAATGTAAAAAAATGGACAGATAAGTTATCAAAATTCTTAAAAAAAGAAATTAATGAAAGAATGGATATAGACACCTCTGAGTATTCACTGGAATTTAGACACATAGGTCTCAACTCAACTTTGGGAGAGTTAGAAAAAAATATAAGAAGTCCTGTTGAAGTTGGTGTTTTATGTTTGATAACATCAAAAAATCAATTATCTACCGAAATAGCAAAATTAATAAATCCATTTTTATTACATTTTCCACTCTCCTCTTATGAAGAACTCCCAACATTTGCGTTTCCATTTTCTCCAGTGCATTCAGATAGAGGCTGTGTTTATGAGTTTGCATTAAATCATATTTTAGAATTGGATAATCCAATGGATGCATTTCAAATTGAAATATCAGAGGTATAATTTGTTAACCCTAGGTGAAAAAGTTAGAAAAATCAGATCTAAGAATGCAGGACCTTTTTGGATTACTATTGATATTTTTTGTGGCAATAAAAAAATATACAAAGAAGTTTGTAATAAATTAAAAAATTCGGAAATAATAAATTTACTTATGATAAGTGAACAACAGCTAAAGAGATTTGAGATTGACGATTTAAATGTAATTAAATTTTCTTTTCCTAGGAAGATAATACAAGGAAATATTTTTGATAGAGATATGCATGGGGCTCAACTGGCCGTTCTACTTTCTGAAATGAAGTTTTAATTTAATTAGCCAACTTAAAATTATTTCATTTATCCATTCAGGTCTTTCAATTGTTATATAATGACCAGTATTTTCTAACAAAACTATGTTATTATCTTTATTGAAGTTATTTATAAAATTAACATAATAAATTTTATCATCTTTATTAATCATGCATCGTGCGTTTTTAGAATCAAATCTAGTACTTTGTATGACAAGTATAGGTAATTTTAAGCTTTTTAAATTATTTTCAAAACAATGACTGTCGTACCAAATTGTATTTCTTCTGAGTGGTAAGGAGTATCTCTCTGGGATATTTATTGCTCTTTTTATAATTCTATCTCTGTCTTTGTTGTAGTTTTCAGAAAAAAACATAGATGAAAACATATTCTTCAATATTGATTGATAATTACTCTCCTTCAATGAATTTTCAAAATTACTAAGTACTTCAAAGTATATTTCACTCAATAATTTTATGTTAAATACTATGAATTTAATTCAATCTTTGTCATAATATGGGTTTAAATTTTAGATCTCAATACTTATATCATTTTAAACTAAAGAGGAAAAATTATATGTTCATAGCTAAATTAGTTACTTTTTCAACAGCACTTTCATTCCTATTAATCTCAAATTTTGCTAATGCAGAAAACTTTACTATTGAGATGTTAAATAAACTCGGAAAAGAGAGAATGGTCTATTCTGAGAAAGTTATTTCAATTAAAGTTAATGATGAAATTACTTGGAAGTCTGTAGATAAAGGTCATAATGTTGAATTTATAGGAATGCCAGCTGGTGTTTCTAAATATAAATCCAAAATCAGTAAAGACGCTAAATTCAAATTTACAAAGCCAGGTATTTATTTGTATCAATGCACACCGCACAAAGCTATGGGTATGATAGGTCTAGTTGTTGTTGGTAATGATAAAAGCAATCTAGATAAAATTAAAAAAGTTAAGGTTTACGGGAAATCAAAAAAACTACTAAAAGGTCTTTTAAAATCCATTAGTTAATTTTGACTTAATAATACATATTAAATAAGATAATACATAAATTTAATTAACACTTTTAAAACCATGAAACTGATATATGGTAAAACTTCAAAACTAGTATATTAGGAGATATAATTATGACTAATTGTTTTCATTTAGCAATACCCGCTGGTAATATTAAAACTGCTCTAAAATTTTATTGTGATATATTAGGATGTAAAACTGGAAATCAGGAAGAAAATCGTTGGATCGATATTAATTTTTGGGGAAATGAACTAACATTGCATGAAACCAAATCTAAACAATTTAGAGAAAGACATGATGTTGATATGGGTGACGTTTGTGTGCCTCATTTTGGAGTTCATCTGGAAGAAAATGATTTTGAAGAAGTAAAAAGAAGAATTGAAGCAAGTGATATAGATTATTTTGATAAACCTTATAGAAGGTTTATAGGTTCCAAGTTTGAACAAGAGACATTTTTTGTTGAAGATCCTAATGGGAATGTTCTCGAAATTAAAACAATGTCAAACCCTGAGGTTTTGTTTGAAACTGCCTCTTAATAGTATGAATAATATTTTTTGTTCAATACAAAATCTACATGCTATCAATAATTAAATATAATCTATGATATAATTATTCGATAGATTAGTTTAAAAACATAAAATATGGCCATACTAAAAAAAATTTTCAGATATCCTATAAAAGGTCTTTCTGGTGAAAGTTTAAATGAAATTTTATTAGAAAAAGATCAAGTTCTGTCTGGTGACCGTGAATATGCATTTGCTAGATCACATGTTTCATTTGATGAAAAAAATCCAGTGTATTTAAGAAAAACAAACTTTCTAGCTTTAGTTAAAGAAGAAAAGTTAGCTAAATTAAGTACAGAGTTTAATAGTAAATCAAATAGACTAATTATAAAAATTGATAAAAAAACAGTGTTAGAAGAAATTCTAATTAATGAAATAAATATTAACAAAGTTGAAGTTTTTTTTCAGAAATATTTAAATTTAGGTAACAATAACAAGCCAAAATTAGTTCAAGGAACAAAATATGACAATGATAAAAATCTTAAACATTCATTTTCAGACCTTCCAGAAAAGGCTATTTCTATTATTAACTTAAACACGATTTCTGATTTTGAAAAAAAAATTGGGAAAAATATTGATCCTTCTAGATTTAGAGCGAATTTGTTGATTGACAATATTGATCCTTGGAAGGAATTTGATTGGGTTGGCAAGAAAATTGTAATTGGAGATAGTATTTTAGAAGTTTTTAAAAGAACTCAAAGATGTGCCGCAACTAATGTAAACCCTGAAAATGCTCTCAGAGACATTAATATACCGAATGAAATTAACTCTCATTTTGGTCACTTAGATTTGGGAGTTTATGCAAAGGTTATAAAAACTGGAGTTATCTCAGTCAATGACAAGTTATCTTTAAATTAATTTTTATTTTTAATGAGGTATGAAATCAGTTCAAAGCAACAAAAAAATAAATTTAAAGAAATGGGGTTTTTTAAGTTTTGGTTTTTTTCAACTCTATTTTTTGTAACATTTCCAATTTCTCTTTTGTTTTGTTTACTATTTTTTGGGTTTAATAAAACAAAACAATTTATTACGGCATTAATTAAAGATTATGTTCAAACAATTTTAATAATTTTTATTTTGTCATTATCAATACTAGTATTTATTATTTACTCTATTGTCTCACTATTTAATTAAATTAATGTGTTTAGTACTTAAAACAATAAAGACATTCACTAATGTTTTATATATTTTGATTTTTTTAATAATTTTTCTTCATAAATATTCGCATGCAACAGAGATTCATATAGGTGTAGCTTCAAACTTTTTAATGCCTATGAATGCTATAAAACAAAATTTTGAGAATGAAAATAAAACTAAAATTTATCTTTCAAGTGGTTCAAGTGGAAGTTTATACTCTCAGATTATAAATGGGGCACCTTTAGATATTTTTCTTTCAGCCAATCAAGACCTTCCAAAAAAACTCGAAAATACAGCTAAAGGAGTAAAAGGAACAAGATTTACTTACGCAACGGGAAAGCTACTATTGTTTAGCACAAACAAAGATCTTTTTGATTTAACATTTCCAAGTATAATTTTATCAGAAAAAATTAAATATGTTGGGATAGGAAATCCAAAATATGTGCCCTATGGCGTGGCTGCTAAAGAAGTTTTAAAATCGCTCAAAGTTTTTAATAGATTAGAAAAAAAAATTATTTTTAGTAAAAATGTCAATCAAGTTTTTCTGATGAATTATTATGGTAATTTAGATATAGGCTTCATAGCGAAATCCGATTTTATTATTAAAAATAAAAAAGGGAAAGTGTGGGATATACCTCAGGATTTGTATTCACCTATAAATCAAGATGCAATTTTACTGAAATATGGAGAAAAAAAACCAAAGGCAAAAGTTTTCTTAAAATTTTTATCTTCAAATAAGGTAAGGGATAAATTGATCAGTTTAGGGTATGTTATTAATTAATTTTTTTTAAATTATTAATTTTTTGAATTATAGAAGATTCATTCTCACCCCAGGCTATTGTTCCTCTAAAATTGCCTAAGGCATCAATCATGAATACGGTTGCCGTATGATTAAGAGTATAATTACCATTTGTAGTTTTGACAGTTTCATAAAATACTCCCCAATTATCTGCAAATTCTTTTATTTCAATTTTATTACCCGTTACACCAATAATATTACCATCAAAATATTGAATATAATCTTTAAGATGTTCCTTATTATCTCTTTTTGGATCTAAAGTTACAAAAATTATGTTTATCAAATCATCGTTCAATGTAACTTTTTTGGTAATTTGTGATAAATCGGCGAGTGTTGTAGGGCAAATCTCTGGGCAATTAGTGAACCCAAAAAATAATAAAGAAGGTTTATTTTTAAGTGTAGTACTTTTAAAAGCTTGTCCATTATGATCAATTAAATTAACTTTACTTATTATTTCTGATAATTTTTCTGGAGCATTTTTACGTGATAGATATTCTGCAAAAAGAAAAGTCATAATTAAAATAATAACGAAAGAAATAATTATTGATGAAATTAAAATTAATTTTTTTTTGGCTAAATTCATTAGAAATCAGTTTTATAATTTTAAAACAAATGTTTTTACATTTTTATAGAAGTTTGTCATTTTATAATTGATATACAGTAGGATAATATATTATTGAAAATCTGATTTTCTCTAGCTAGAAAAGGTAATGACCAGGTAATAACTACAAAAGCCAATCCCCAAAAGACAAATAATAATAAATTTTTTCTATTCATTTTTTTTAAATTTTTGTAAATTTACTTAAAAAAATATAATAGGATATTTTTTATTAATTTAAAATATTTTGTACTAATACAGTTTCAATATGGAAGTCTAATGAAAATTTTTTATTATACACTTTTTTTACTGTTCGCCTCACATAGTAGTTATGCTCTTGAATACTCATGCATAGACAAAGAACATGGTAATTTGTCTAAAATGACTATAGATGGGGAGTCTGTAAAATATGAAGATCAAAACGGTGAGCCCTTAGAATATAAAATAGTAGAGAATTCTGAAATTGCATTAATGGCTATTAGTAAGGTTTCAGCAGAAGAAAATCCAATACTTAATTACGTATTTATAATTAAAGATAAATCATTGGCATTCAATGCTAATTTAAGATCGATAAATGACAATTATAATGAAATATTTACAAAAAATAAAATTTTAAAATGTATTGGGAATAATGACCAAAAAAATTAAATTGAAAAGATAAGTTTAGTAAAATAAAAAATTATGGATAAAATAAATAAAGATCAAATATCTATCAATGACTTTACAAAGTTAAATCTTGTTTTAGGGACAATTTTAGAAGCCTCACAGAATGTAAAAGCAAAAAAACCTGCATATATTTTAAAAATTGATTTTGGAAAAACCATTGGTTTAAAACAAACCTCAGCTCAAATTACTAATTATTCATTACAAGAATTAATAAATAGACAAGTTGTGGCTGTTTGCAACTTGCCTTCCAAAAAAATTGCTGGTTTTAATTCTGAAGTACTCATACTTGGCGCAATCTCAGGTGAAGATGTTCATTTGCTTCGGCCAGATATTAAACTCGAAAATGGTACATTAATTGGCTAGAGAAAAAAAAGATATTTCTAAAATGCTAGGAATTATTCCTAGTTTGCACACACCCTTTGATGAAAATAATGAAATTGATATAGTTAGCTTAAGGAAACTGATTGATCAAACTGTAATAACTGGATGTGCTGGTATGCTTGTAGGCGCTGTTGCAGGAGAAAATGGAAGTCTATCCTTTGATGAGAAAAAAATTCTATTAAATGAATGTGTAACTTATAATAATAATAGGATTCCAATCATTATAAGTTGCACTGCAAAAAATCAAATTGAAAGAATTGAGTTATCCAAAAATGCAAAAGAATTAGGGGCTGATTGGATATTATGTCAAGCACCTGAAAATATTTTTGGTGATGAATTAGTGCAATGCTTTTATGAAATCGCTGAAGTTGGGCCTGACAATCTTATGATACAAGATTTATCATGGACAGGTTATGGAATGAGTGATGAAGATATAATTTTATTAAATAAAAACGTTAAAAAATTTAAAAGTTTGAAAATTGAAGTTCTTAATTCTGGTCCAAAATATACAAGAGTTTTCAATATTACTAACAACCAGTTACATCTGAGTGGTGGATGGGCAATTATGGGTATGATTGAAGCTTTGAATAGAGGAGTACATGCTCTAATTCCTTCAACTATGGAGGTTATTTACAACAAAATCTATAATTTATATTTAGAAAATAAAATAGAAGACTCTAGAAGATTATTTTCTCAAATTTTACCAGTTTTATCTTTTACTCACCAACATATAGACATATCAATTAAATTTTCAAAAATGTTAAGAGTTGAAGAAGGAATTTTTAGTACTAGTATCTGTCGAAAACCAATTAAGAATTTCGACCAATTTCAGTTAGAAGAAGCTAGTTTAAATATAAAAAAAGTATTGAAATTGCAAAACCATGTAACAAATAACTAAACTTTTTTTCATTAAGTCGTTTAATAAGTTACAAAGTAATTATTATATATTCCTCCTTATTTAAATAGAGACCTAAGTGTCTCTATTTTTTTTTGTTGTTATAAGTCTTTATTAACAATATACAGTAATTCTTTTTTTTATATCGAGTCATTTATGCAAAATAATGTTCTATTTGGCATTATCCTTATGGTTATTACAACGTTTATGTTTTCAAGCATGGATGGAGTGTCTAGATATTTAGCTGAAAACAATAATGTTTTTACACTTGTTACAATGCGCTACTGGTTTATAGCTTTTGTAATGATAGTCACATGTTTGTTCATAAAAAATCGTGTTTCAGATATTTTAAATACAAAGCAACCTTATATTCAATTTTCTAGAGGTGTAATTCTTTCTCTAAATAATTGCTTAGTTGTTTATACATTCACGTTGTTAGGGTTAGTTGAGACACATGCAATTATAGCATGTTACCCATTGATAGTCGCTGGTTTATCAGTTCCTTTTCTTGGTGAAAGATTTGGCTGGAGAAGGTGGATGGCAATTTTTACAGGTTTCATTGGCGTAATCATTATTTTAAGACCAAACACAAATGTAATTACAGAAGGGTCTATCTTTGCAATAATTGGAGCTATAATGTTTGCTGTTTATCTTATATTAACTCGATATGTTTCCAGATCTGACACAGCAATAACAAGTTTTTTTTGGACGGGTATTGGTGGCACAGTAACAATGAGTATTATAAGTCTTTTAATATGGGATGATATATTAAAAGAAGATTATTTATGGCTTCTTTTAATGTGTGTATTAAGTGCAGGTTCTCATTTTATGATGGTAAAAACATTACAAGTGGCAGAAGCTTCGGTTGTACAACCTTTTTCTTATCTTCAATTAGTTTTTGGATCAATTATCGGTGTAACAATTTTTTCTGAAAGTATAGATCTAATGATTATTGTTGGTGCATTGATAGTTATTGGATCAGGACTTTTTACAACATGGCGTGAATATAAAATTAAACACAAAATTTAGTATATAAACTTTTTGACAAGTCTTTAAATTAATGGATTCATTAAAGTCTACAAAAGGTTTGATCATGTCAATTGAATTTAACGGTAAGACTTCAGCTAAACACCCAATACCAGAAACAATGAAAGCATGGGTCTTAGGAAATCCAGACCAACTGGTGTTAATTGACAAACCTATCGTTATGCCAGGTAAAGCAGAAGTTTTAGTCAGGATTGACGCTGTAGCTATTTGTGCAACAGACCTTGATGTGATAAGTCATGGACCGCCAGCACTAATAGAAGGTGGATTACCATTTAATAAAAATTTCACTCCTGGACACGAGTACATGGGTACAGTTGTTGCATTAGGTCCTTCAGTTGATGAATTTGATATTGGTGATAGGGTGACGGTAGAAATTCATTCTGGTTGTGGTCAATGCAAAAGATGTAGGATGGGAATGTATACATCATGCCATAACTATGGTCTGAACTATGGAAATGTAAATAAAGGTCACAGAGCAAACGGCTTTACAACAGATGGTGGCTTCAAACAATATGCTGTAAATAATATAAACACACTTATTAAAGTTCCAGACAATATGACTGATGAAGAAGCAACTTTAGTGGTTACAGCAGGAACAACAATGTACGGTCTCACCGAATTAGGGGGTTTAATCGCTGGAGAAAGTTTAGTTGTAATAGGCCCTGGTCCCATTGGCTTATTAGGAGTTGCTGTAGCTAAAGCTTTGGGTGCGGGACCAGTGATTTTAATTGGTACAAGAGATAGTAGGCTAGAAATAGGAAAAAAGCTTGGAGCGGATTATACTTTGAATGTAAAAAATGAAAAAGATATAGTTCAAAGTGTAAAAAACATTATTGGAGAAAAAGGTGCCGACTATGTAATTGAGTGTGCAGGAACAAAAGAAGCCTTAAACGATGCAATTATGATGACAAACAGAGGAGGCAAAATATGTCTCGCTGCCTTTCCTCATAAACCAGTTGAAGTTAATATTCCACATATGGTTATTAATAATATTTACATGTTTGGAATAAGAGGTGAAGGTAAAAGCGCTACTCACAGAGCTATGCAATTTATGAAAGAAAAAAGATTTAATGCAAACCTAGTACACACACATACTTTTAAATTATCTGATCTACCTACTGCTTTAAAGTATGCAAGAGAAAGAATAGACGATTCAATAAAAATAGTGATCAAACCATGGAGTTAATAATTTTTAAATTTTAGAATTAATAGGAGAAGATAATGTGGGCTGTGACCAGATCAATCAAGTTTCAAAATAAATTGGCAAAAGAGGCTATAATAAATGCTCTAAAAAGTAGGAGTAAAGATATGTTTCAAGATGGAGATATGATAATTAGAGCTTTTATAAATGTTACCGAAAACTCAATAGAGATATTTCATCTTTTCAAAAATAAGGAATACGTAAACAAACAAAGAGCTGGGTGGACTAATCAATTTTGGCAAGATATTCGAGAAATGGGAGGAACAGTCTCATTTACAGAAGGAGAATGTGAGGTTGAATATTCTCCCAGAATTGATTTAAAAGATTTTAGTAAAATAGATTAAATATAATTTTTTTTTGGCATATAATTTGCAAAACTCACTATGAAGGGAATAGCTTTTTGAAATCTCCACGATTATCCTAAATAAGGTAAATAATTAGAGCTATTCCCTATTTTTTACTGAACTACTTTACCAATGAATGGTAAATGCCTGTTATCTTGAGCATAATCAATTCCATAACCAACTACAAACTCGTCTGGAATATCAAACCCAACCCATTTACTTTCAATATTGGTTTCCCTACGTGAAAACTTATTTAGTAGGCAGCAAACTTCTAAACTTTTTGGCTTTCTGCTTTTAAGTAACTTTATAACTTGGTTTAGTGTATGACCAGTATCAATAATGTCTTCTACTAATAGTACGTCTAAGTTTTTTATATCTGTATTTAAATCTGTTAATATTCGAATATTATTTGAAGATTGCATTGAGTTTCCATAGCTAGAGGCAGTCATAAAATCAACCTCAACTGGTATTTTTAGCTCTCGAACTAAATCTGCGATAAATACAAAAGAGCCTCTCAACAATCCAACAACCAATAGTTTATCTGTATTTTTATAAAAAAGGTTTACCTCTTTACCTAATTCAATAATTCTTTTTTTTATTTCTTTTTCTGCAATTAATGTATCTACAGAATAAGGCTTTATATTTTTATTCATTCTAATTACTCATGGTAACTTTATTAAAACGCAATATACTTTATAATAATAATTGGTATAAAAAAATAAAATTATTTATTTGGTAAGGAGTAAAAATTGTTAATATTAATAGCTGCAGCCATATTAAGCTTCATGATTTTTTTTCCCATAGTTGTAGCAACTTCAGTTTTTAAAGTTCTAGATGAAAAACAATCATCTAAATTTCTAAGAATTTTCTTTCCTAAATATTATCTTTTTGGTTTTGTTTTGAGCTTAATAGGCCTTATTCTTTCCATCTATTATGTAAATAAATCATCAATATTAATTTTTTTACTTATTATGATTGGATTTATTTTCTCAAGGCAAGTTTTAATGCCAATGATAAATAAAGCTAAAGATTTGAATAATGAGAACAAATTTAATAAATTACATAAATTTTCAGTTTTTATAAATTTTCTGCAGATAATAGGATGTATATTTTTGTTAATAAATTATCTGAAATAATAATGAATTAAGGGTTAATTTTAATGAGGACAAATGTTGTTATAGTTGGAGGCGGTCCATCAGGATTGCTTTTATCAAGACTTTTGTCAGTTGATGGGATTGATAATATAGTTCTTGAAAAACAATCCGAAGATCATGTCATAGGTAGAATCAGGGCAGGTGTTTTGGAAAATGGTACAATTGAAATGCTCGAGAAAGCAGGCGTTTCAAATAGGCTTAAAAAGGAAGGCTTTAATCACGATGGCATACAACTCTCATTCAAAAATCATGGATTTAGAATTAATTTAAAACAATTAACTAATAAACACGTAACAGTTTATGGACAAACTGAAGTAACAAAAGATTTATATAGAAAGATTAAAAAAGAAAATGGTATAATAATAAACAAGGCAGAAGATGTTCTTCCTCAAGCCATTGACACTGATAAACCATTTGTAACATTTAAAAAAAATGGTGTTGGGAAAAAGATTATGTGTGATTTGGTCGCAGGATGTGATGGATTTCATGGAATAAGTAGAAGTATAATTCCAAAATCAATTATTAAAACTTATGAGAGAACATATCCTTTTGGATGGTTGGGGATTTTATCAGAAACACCGCCTGTGAGTGATGAATTAATATATGCAAATCATGGTAATGGTTTTGCCTTGGCCTCAATGAGAAATAAAAATTTAAGTAGATATTATATACAGACTTCGTTAGATGAAAAAATAGAGAATTGGTCAGACAAAAAATTTTGGGATGAATTAAAAAAGAGACTTCCAACTGAAGCGTCAGATACAATTATAACTGGAAGCTCCATTGAAAAATCTATAGCACCACTTCGATCTTTTGTTTGTGAGCCAATGAGTTGGGAAAAGTTATTTTTAGTTGGAGATGCTGCACATATCGTGCCCCCTACTGGTGCGAAAGGATTAAACTTAGCAGTTTCAGATGTATACTATTTGCATAACGCTCTGAAAAATTATTATAAATTTCATACTAATGATGATTTAAAAATGTATTCAAATAATGCCCTTTCTAGAGTTTGGAAAGCTATTAGGTTTAGTTGGTGGATGACTACAACTTTTCACAAATTTCCTGATCAATCTTCTTTTGATCAACGAATTCAAGATTCTGAAATAGAGTATTTGGAGAATTCTATTGCATCCCAAAGAGTTTTGGCAGAAAATTATGTTGGTTTACCTTATTAAAACTAATAAAATACACTTTTAAAAACTTAGGTAAAAGCATGAATGTTAAATCATTAGTAAAAAGAAATTATAAAAAACAACCAGAAATAGATTTTCCTGATTATAAATCTAGTATTTTCAGAGCTCCTAAGAATAAAAAAATTTCAATACCATCCAATTTAGAGATTTTTGGGCCAATATTTAAAAAAAAAATTATAAGTAAGCTAGATAATGACCTTACGTTAAATTTTTCCAAAAACCAAATGTCCCCTCTTGGTCATAAAATTATTATCCATGGGACTGTTTCTGATCAATTTTCCAATCCAATCAAAGGTGCGTTAATAGAAATTTGGCAAGCTAATGCTGCTGGTAAATATTTACATCAGGAGGATAAAAATCCTGCACCCATTGATCCTAATTTTTCAGGTTGTGGGCGTTCTTTAACTTCATCAGATGGCTCCTACGAATTTTTAACTATTCAACCTGGACCATACCCTTATCCAAATCGTGGAATAGAGTGGAGACCAATGCATATTCATTTTTCAATATTTGGGGAAAGCTTTGGACAAAGGTTAATTACGCAAATGTATTTTGAAGGTGATCCACTAATAAACCTATGTCCTATGGTAAACTCTATTGCTGATGAGAAAGCAAAAAAGAGTTTAGTTGGAAAATTAGATACTTCGCGATCAAACATTCAAAACATTCTAGCTTACAAATTTGATATTGTGTTAAGAGGAGTAAAGCAAACATACTTTGAAAATAGACAAGAAGGGCTTTAACTTGAAAAACTCGAATAAAATTCTTGATGAAACTCCTTTTCAAACTGCTGGTCCATTTCTTCATATAGGTTGCATGCCAAATAAAATAAAAATAAATAATTTATATAAAAATGATTTGGGTGAGGTGCCATTTAAAAATAAAAATGGAATAGAAATGATAACTGTCGAAGGTTCAGTCTTTGATGGTAATGGTATTGCATTAGACGACGTGATGCTAGAAACTTGGCAATGTGACGAAAATGGTCAATTTTTTGAAGACAACGGGTTTGCACGATTTATTCCAAATAAATTAACAAAACAATTTAAGTTATTTACAGTAAAGCCAGGACAAGTTGAAAATCTAGATGGAAAAAATCAATGTCCGCATATTTGTCTATTAATTTCATCTAGAGGACTTAATATGACTTTAAATACTAGGATATACTTTGAAGGTGATGATTTGATAAACGATCCTATTTTATCTATGATAAAAAATAATAAAGGAAATATTGACAGCCTTGTAGCAAAAAAGATTAAAAAAAATATTTATGTATTTAATGTATTTTTACAAGGTAATAAAGAAACAGTTTTTTTTGATATATAAATCTAATTTAAGGTGGAGAAGTTAATTGGGCAGATCTAATTTTATGATGAATTATTACAAAAATTATAAAGAAGAATTAGAAGAGATTGAAGAAAGAAGTAAATCATTTAAACCAAAGCCATGGTGGGCTTATGTGTTATTCTATTGTTATTTAATTTTTTATGGATATATCTTTTGGATGGAGCCTTTAGCTATTCCTGTACAATAATTATATCATAATATTTTAAGGAATATTGATGCAAGAAAATGGTAAATCAATAATTTGGGAGCCCGGTGAAATAATTTACGAAGTGGGTAGTGATCCAAAAGAAGCATATTTAATTTTAGAGGGATATGTCAATATTGAAACCAAAGATGGTTTAAAACTGAATAGACTTGGTATGGGAGAGATATTTGGAGAGAGTTCAATTTTACTCAATGTTCCAAGAACTGTAACTGCTAAGGTATGCACTCAGAAATTAGTTACAAAAATAATACCCAAATCTTACTTTAAAGAAATTATTAAATCTAACGTCATTTTAGGAGCTTTAATAAGAAAGACTCAGCTGAGGCTCTTAGATTCAAATAAACAAAGTAACGAATTAGCCAATGAAATTTCTAACCTTTTAGATCAGTTAGACTCAAAGAACCCACCTAAGAAAAATGAACTTGAAGAGAGAATGAAAAAAATCAGAACTAAAATTAATGTAATTAAAAACTCAGTAGATGTTTAAATTTTAATTTAAACTAAACTCTTTGTAATTATTATTTTTAATGTTTTCACATACCTTTCTATATCTAGGTAATCCACCAGCATAAGGCATAAAAACTTGTGGTTTATTAGGGATGTTTGCACCTAGATACCATGAATGTTTTACGGTGGGTAATAAAGTTTTGTTTGCAACTGTGTTGACTTCATGTCCCCATTGTTCTGCTGACTTAGCATCAGTCTCAATTGTGGAATACTCTTTTTTATTCATGAAATCTATACAATCCCTAATCCATTCAACATGTTGCTCAATTGCTACAGGCATGTTTGTTAGAACTGACGGACTGCCTGGGCCTGTTATTGTAAACATATTAGGGAAGCCAGGTACTTGAAGACCTAAAAATGTTTTTGGCCCCTCTTCCCAAGCTTCCTGTAGTTTTAAATTATTTTTTCCAATGATATTCATATTCAGAAGCGGTCCGGTCATCGCATCATAACCTGTAGCAAAAACAATAATATCTAAATCAAAATGTTCTTTTTCAGTTTGAATTCCTTTTTCATCTATTTGTGTTATGGGATTACTTCGAAGATCAACAAGATTAATATTGTCTCTATTATAGGTTTCAAAATAATTAGTATCTATTGGTGGGCGTTTACCTGCATATGGGTGATCGATGTCTGATAAGATTGCTGCAAATTTTTTATTTGAAACAGTTTCATTAATTTTATTTTTTATAAAATCCGAAGCTGTTTTATTAGCTTCAACGTTAGTAACCAAATCACTAAATGATCCCCTGAATTGTAAACCTCCTTTTTCCCAAGCTTTTTCGTAAATCTCTTGCATTTCTTGTTCTTGAACATCAGCAACAAGACGATCTGATATTTCAAAAGGGTGTCCATTAGGTGTCTTTTTAAGTAATTCTCTGTAATACTTAAATCTTTCTTTTATATGGATTTTGAAATTTTCAGTCAAAGGTTTATTCCTCGCAGGTACACTATAATTTGCCGTTCTTTGGAAAACTGTTAAATGCTTAGCTTCTTCAGCTATAACTGGGACTGCTTGTATTCCAGTAGAACCAGTGCCAATTTGACCAACTTTTTTACCAACAAATGATACGTCATTTTTTGGCCAATTGCCTGTATGGTAATACTTACCTTTAAAATTTTCTAATCCTCTAATATTGGGAATATTTGCATTTGATAAACATCCAACTGCTGTAATTAAAAATTTAGACCTAAAATTTATTTTATTGTTAGTTGTAATTTTCCAACAAATTTTATCTTCATTATATTGAGCACTTGTTACTTTATGGTTGAATAAAATATCTTTTTTAAGATCAAATTTGTCAGCAACAAAATTCATATATCTTCTAATCTCAGCATGACCTGGATATCGCTCAGACCATGTCCATTCTTTTAGTAATTCGTCTGAAAAATAATAAGAGTAGGCATGGCTTTCAGTATCACATCTTGCTCCTGGATAACGATTCCAATACCATGTACCACCAACGTCGTCACCTGCTTCTATAACAAGACAATTCATATCAAGTTGATCTCTAAGACATATCAATTGATATAATCCTGAAAACCCAGCACCTACAATTATGACGTCATATTCTTTATTATTTAAGTTAATTTGGTTCATTAAATGATCTCTTGTAATATATTGAATATGTTAAATGAAAAAAATATAAACAGTCAAGAAAACTTAGTGTATAGATAGCTCATTTAATAATTTTGGTTTATATAATGGATCCTATTACTCAAGGCGCATTTGGTGCAATTTTTGCTCAAACAATCTCAAATAAGAAAAAAATTTTATTCGGATCAATAGTTGGTTGTTGTGCAGGTCTGGCTCCTGACCTAGACATTTTCATTAGATCTGCCTCAGATCCTTTATTAAAATTAGAATATCATAGACAATTTACTCATTCCTTAGTTTTTATACCAATAGGTTCTTTGATTGTAACTTTCTTTTCAAGAATAATTTTCAAAAAGTATTTAAGTTGGGGTGAAACGTACTTTTTTAGTCTTCTTGGTTTTGCCACACATGGACTATTAGATGCTTGTACAAGTTACGGGACACAGCTTTTATGGCCATTTTCTGATGAAAGAATTTCCTGGAATTATATATCAGTTGTTGATCCTTTTTTAACTATACCGGTAATTCTGGCTATAATTTTTGCAATTATAATGAAAAATAAATATTTAACCTTATTTGGGATACTTTATATTTTAATCTATTTAACCTTTGGTGCTATCCAAGAAAATCGTGCTGAATTTGTTGGTAAATCTATTGCTAATCTAAGGGGTCATAATGGTAAAAACCTAACAGCAAAACCAAGTCTGGGAAATTTGTTTTTGTGGAAAACAATCTATGAAGATAATGGTTTTTATTATGTAGACGCAGTAAGGTTGTTTGCTAATTCAGAATACTGTCAAGGAACAAAAATTAAGAAACTTGATCTTTTAAATGACTTTTCAGAGCTTGATAAAAAAAGTCGACAATACAAAGATGTAAAAAGATTTAATTGGTTTTCTCAAGGTTATCTAGGAAAAGGAATTGATGAAAATATAATAACAGATGTTAGGTATTCAGCAGTTCCTAATGAGGTTGATGGTTTGTGGGGGATTAGGATAAACTTAAATAAACCTGCTTCTGATCATGTCGATTGGGTTGTAAATAGAAGAAATTATGTAGAAAAATGGAAGAGATTTTTTGGCTTGCTCTTAGGAAAAAATTGTAAAGACTTAATTAATTAAAGTTGACCTCATCTAAACTATTTAGATTTTTAGATTTAAAAATATTTTTAATAAAATTATATAATTTTTCAATTTCAGCAGACTTTACATTTGCAAATTTTAAATTAGCTTCAAATTTTTTTCTAACTTCATTTGTGCTGAGAGGATCACGCTTCCCACCTCTTAAACAATCTTGTGATGAAGAATAAATTGTTCCATCTTTCATAATTATTTTTATCTTACCTGTGTAATTTCTTGGATATTCGTCATTTGGATTAATTTCATAATTTACTTTAGATGCTAATTTTGTCACTTCTAATTTTTTTAAACATTTATCAGTAAACTCATTTAAGCCAGCAGATCCATTTATTAATCCTATTGAAATACAATATGGAACAGAAAATTTTGCGCCATAAGGAGTGGATGGATTTTGTTTTTCTTCTAATGGTTCCCACAATCTGTGGACTGTCCCTTCACCAACGCTAGCAATGATTTTATCTATTTTTTCGATATTATCGATTTTAGCTTTTAGTTTTATAGCACAATCAATAAAAGGTTGTGCCATTGTTCCGCAAGCGTAAGGCTTTAAAGCTAGGTTTTTTGATTCCCATCTGTTTCCTAAATCTGAAATTATATGTGAAAATTCTGGTTTAATATTATTTTTAGCAAAACTGTTAAATATACCGTGTTGACCTTCAAATACTGTTCTTGGTCCTAAAAATCCAGATTTTGCAAAATTAGCAGATTGCCATCCACAACCAGCAGCCCATCCTGGATGAAGACGTTTTGTAGATGTCCCTTCAGCTAAATACTCTATAATTCCGGAAGCCATACTTCCTACAATACCTAATCCTGAACTCATTTCATCTATTGTATTCCCAAGTAAAGATGAAACACCTATTGATGAGCCAAAAGCTCCAAAAATTGCTGTCGGGTGAAAACCTTGTCTATGAACTGCTGTAGGTGCAACTAAAGCTAGTCTACAAATTAGTTCTGATCCTACAACCAATCCTTTTAGAAATTTTTGTCCATCTAAATTTATAGCTTGTGCAGAAGATAATATTGCCGGAACCATTACTGAACCTACGTGTACAGGTGTTCCTTCAAAAGTGTCATCAAAATCTTCGCCATGTATAGCAGTGCCATTAATTATAGCTGCGTTAAATGGGTTCACTTTTGTATTGTGTCCAACTAATGTGCAATCTCCAGATTCTTGAAGTGCTTTGATAAGGCTCTTTATATATTGCTCATTTTTAGCGGAAACCATTAGTCCAAAAGAGTCCATTACAACCAGTTGCAATTTATTCACTACTTCTTGAGGTATGTCATTTATATTAAGGTTATGAACCCATTCTGAAAATGTTTCAGCAATAGAAGTTTCAATTTTATTCATTTAACTACATTTAATAAAAATTATTTCTTTGAGAAGTACCTTGTCCAAAAAGGAGATGATAAGCTTAAGAATGTAAGCACAAAAAATAATAACACAACAGGACTTTCTAATAATGCAAAGAAGTTATTATCATGAATAATCATCGATTGAGAAAAGCTCTCTTCAACTAATTTTCCAAGGATTAATCCCATAACAAGCGGGGCTGCTGAAAAACCATGTCGATCCATAAAATAACCTACTAGACCAGCAGCTAACATTACCCAGACATCAAACATTGACGATGCAAAAGAATAAGAACCAATCATAGAGAATATAAAAACTGCTGGCCAAAGAAGTTTCTTAGGTATGAAAGCAACTAAGGAAAAGAATTTTGCACCGACTAAGCCAATGAATAAAAATCCTAAATTAGCTATTAACATAGCACCAAAAATTGCATACACGAATTCTGGAGTTTCACTAATCAGGTAAGGACCAGGCCTAAAACCATGCATAATAAGTGCAGCCAGTATTAGAGCTGTTGATCCACTTCCCGGAATTCCTAAAGCAAGAGTAGGAACCATAGCTCCGCCAGCGGCTGCATTGTTAGCTGCTTCTGGCCCAACTATTCCTTCAGGAGAACCTTTACCAAACTTATCCTTGTCCTTAGACCATCTTCTTGCTTCATTATAACCAATGATAGCTGCTACAGTAGAACCCTCCGCAGGAAGTATACCTATAAATGTTCCAATTCCAGAAGACCTAAGTATGGTGTATTTAAGTTTCTTTAATTCAAATAATGATGGTAACCTCAAAGCTTTAGCCTGTATTCTCTCAACGACTGCATTCAATTTTTCAGATTGTTTAAAGAGTTCACTAACTGCAAATAAACCAATAAGAACAGGAACGAAATGTATTCCTTCTTCAAGATCTGGTATATCAAACGTAAATCTCTCTACACCAGTAGTTAAGTGAATTCCAATAGTGCCAATTAACACTCCAACAAGTCCTGAAATGAGGTTTCTTAAAGACGATTTTCCGCTCATAGAGGCAAGCATCGAAAGAGCAAATACAGCAAGTCCAAAATACTCTGCTGGTCCAAATTCCAAAGCTAGCTTTGCTAAAAGAGGAGCCGCAAATATAAAAATAATTAAACTAAAAATTCCACCAAAAACACTAGATACGGCAGCTAAACCAAGAGCTCTTCCAGGTTCACCATTTTTTGCCATTGGATATCCATCCAGAGCAGTTGCAACGGCTGGTGGAGCACCTGGAGCATTTATTAAAATAGCTGTGATAGAGCCTCCAAAAGTTCCGGCACAGTAAAGAGCAGCCATCATAGCTATTGCGGCAACTGGATCTAAAGAAATTGTGAAAGGAATAAGAAGTGCAATTGCCATAGGAGAACTTAACCCAGGTAGGGCTCCTACTAAAACACCTATTAAAACACCTGATAGGATTAAAAGAATATTCTGAAATTCTAATAATAATCCAATACCTTTTATTATGTCTTCCAAACTTTAACCCTTTCTAATTCTGGATAAGATCTAATAGCCCAGGTTCAAAATGAACGCCAAGAATTACATTGAATAAAACAATTACAAATAATGGAAACCCGATGACATATGAGATTAATACTTTTAATCTTCTTTCACCCCAATAAATTGGCAATGAAATACTCACTGCTATTATTGTAAGAGCAGCTCCTAAAATTTGTGAGGAAGCTATTATAGTTGATAAAATTATCATAGTTCCAATGGTCGAAATTTCCACTGGTTTTTTTCTGGATGAATCAATATCTTTTCCGCTTTTTTTTAAGAAAAGATGTTCAAAAGGTATTATTAATACCATCCCTAAAATTATAATAAGTAATATCTGAGGAAACATTTCAGGGGGGATATTATTTGAAAATAAGTCAGGAACCTTTTCAAATTTTGTTGTTTCAAACCATAAAAAAGCAATTATTAAAGTTAAAAATATTGCGATTAAAGTATCACTTTTATTTAATAATGCACCCAAGCCTTTGGGTGCATTTTTATTATCTTTCATTTTTTAAAAACCTTTGATTAAAATATTATTTTATTAATCCAAGTTCTTTAAGAGCAGATGCTGCAACTTTATATTCAGCTTTTAGTTGTTTGTCCCAAACTTTAGTCCCGGCAACACTACCTTCAACTGTTAGTCCAGCTCCAGCAAGATAACTAGCAAAAACATCGTGCTTCATTGCTTTAACCATAGCTTTTGATATTTGATCTATAATTGGTTGAGGAGTAGAAGCTAATACAGCATAACCTCTAGTTGTTGAACATTTTGCCTTTATTCCTTTTTCAAAAGTTGTTGGAACATTTGGATAATCTTTAAGTCTATCTTCAGCCATAACTGCCAGAGCTTTAAAGCTTCCATCCGCAACTTGATTAGCAGCTTCACTTACATTCGGTAAAGTAGCATCTATTTTACCTGCCATTAATGCTTGTACCATTTGAGCACCGGAACCGAATGGCACGACTTTAAATTTAATACCAGCTTCTTTTGCAAACTGGGCTAAACCTATGTGTTCAGTACCCCCAATTTGAGCAACTCCCCAATTTAATGGTGCTTTCTTTGAAGCAGCAACAAGTTCTTCTAACGTATTAAATTTTCCTTTTCCAGATACTGTGATAAATGTTGGGTCATCCATTGCTCTAGCGACGCCAACTATATCGTCAATCTTCATATTAGACTTTCCTCTCGCCATTGTATAAAGATGAGACTGTGTTAATGCCATGATTGTGTAACCGTCGGCTGGCTTTGTTAAAACATAGTTTTGAGCTTTTGCTCCCGAACCGCCTCTTTTGGCTACAATAGATATATCTGTTTTTAAATTTCTTCTTGTTCTAATAGATACCATTCTTGCCGTTGTATCTGTCCCACCACCATATTTCGCATGGATTACTAATTCTATAGGTTTACTAGGATATTTGTCTGCACTAGCAACAGAAACTAAACCAATTGTACTTATTCCTGCTACAGCAACAAAACCTAAACTAGCTTTTACAATACTTCTTCTAAAAGAATTCTTAAGTTGTGTCATATTTTCCTCCAATTAATGTATAATACATTCTGCTCTTGATTTTTTGATAAATCAACATGACTCTCAAAATTTTTATAAAAAAATCTATGCCGTAATTGCCATTTCTCCTTTAATCTGCGTTCGGTGCATTACTCTTCTTGTATTTGGATCAAAAGCATCTCTTTTGTGAAGTACGTTCAAATTTTTCCACATCAATAAATCTCCTTTTTCCCATTTTTGTGTCCAGGTAAACTTCTCTTGTGTTGCGTGTTCCCAAATTTCGTTTAATAAATTTTCACTCTCTTCTAGCTCTAAACCGATTATATATGCGTGAGGTCTTCGTCCAAGAAAAAGTAATTTCTTATTAGTATTTTTGTCTGTGATTACCATTGGATGTCTTGCCCCGGGAGTTTCAGATGGATTATCTACTTCTGAATACCCTTTTCTTAGCATTCCAGCACTATTATGAGCAGAATCATGTATCAAGATTTTATCATCAATTTTTTCCTTAAGTTTATTTGGTAATTCACTGTACGCTAGGGCCATATTTGCAAAGTGGGTATTACCTTGATTTTCAGGTACTTCAAGAGCATATAAAATTCCAGCCTTTGGAGGTAGTTGTAGGTAAGTCATATCTGCATGCCAGACTGCTTCACCATCTCCTAAATTACCCATAGGAGTACCTTGTTCATTTTTGACATTAGAAATTACATTAATTTCAGGAAATTCTGGTAAAAAGGTTATGCCATATGGATTAGGGCCAGGAGGGTCGAGTTCACCAAAATATTTACTAAAATTTATTAATTTATGATCATCTAAATTTTGTTTTTTAAATACTAGGACGAGCCTTTCATCCCAAGATTGATTTATGAAATTAATTTGATCTTGAGTTAATTTATTACTGATGCCCAAATCTACAATCTCTCCACCCAAGCTCTTAACACTATTAATTAATTTCATTACTTTTTTTCCTATTTAATTTATTTGTAAATTTCCTCTTTATTAATACTGTATTTTTCTAATTTATCTCTGTCAATTTCAAGATTCCAATTCTCAGATATCAATAGAAAACCATTCGTAAATTTTAGGGGATTTGACAAAATTCTTGCTTTTGGATCAATTTTTAAAAAACCGTTATATTCTCCAGCATTGTCAATTAGGTTTTTTGCAATTCTAGCTTCCATCCAACAATTAATTTCAGTACCAAGCCCGTCACCAAGTACAATTTTTAATCCTAATTTATGTGCATATTTTATGGCTTCAGTTAATTTTGTAATAGATAAAAATCTTTTCAACTTAAGTTTGCATAATCTTACACCTTTTAATTTAGAAGCTTTTTCAATATCTTTAATACTACAAATAGGTTCGTCCAACATTATTGGGATGCGTGATAGTTTAGCGACCGCAGCGTTTGCATCCCAATCATTAGCATCACAAGGCTGCTCAAATAATTCTATGAAATCAGGCTTTAACCCTTGAACAAATTTGCAACCGTCTTTTTTTGTGTACCCCCTATTAGCGTCTATTCTTAGGGTGGCTCTGCCATTCAAATAAGTTTGTATATTATTTATCTTTTTAATATCTGCATTAACGTCCTTTCCAACCTTAATTTTTATTGTTGTAAATCCTTGTTCAGTTACTTTGTTCAATTCATCTTTTATTTCAGATTCTTCCTCTGCATTAAATGAAGTTAATAATTTAAGTTTTAGAGAACTCTTATTATTTAAAATATTATTTTTTTCTAGCATCTCGATTGCTGTATAGATTGCACTTGAAGCAACAATACTTATAGAGGAATTAGATAAAATGATTTCTTTTGCTTCGTATAATTTTTTATTTAAAATTAATTTTGATATAACTCTGGCAAATGTCCATCCACCGTCTCTAGTTTCACTGCTGGAGCCAGGTGATATGTGCTGTTCGCCCCATCCTTCATTACCTTGATCATCTACAATATGTATCAACAACGGTTCAAAAGAATAGAAAGTATTATAGGATAATTTATAAGGCTTTATTAGAGGAACATCTAGTCTGTAAATTGTAACTTTTGAAACAATATTATCTCTAACAACCATAAAGAACTCTCATAATCTTTAATAAAATATTAACAACATGAAAAAATTATATAAGATATAATTTTAACGTTAACTTATTATAAAGGAGTGCTAATGCCAATTTATAGTTTAGGTGAAAAAAAACCTCAATTACCTGAAAATAACCTATATTGGGTTGCACCAGATGCACATGTTATAGGAAACGTTATTTTAGGGAAAGATGTTGGTGTATGGTTTGGATCAGTTTTAAGAGGTGATAATGACGTTATTGAGATTGGTGAAGAAACAAACATACAAGAAAACACTATAATTCACGTTGATCCTGATTGTCCTGTCACCATAGGTAATAATTGTACGATTGGACATAATGCAATCATACACGGTTGTACAATAGGTAATAATTCTTTAGTTGGAATGGGTGCAACAATTCTCAATAATGCTAAAATAGGCAACAATTGTCTTGTAGGCGCTGGTGCTCTTGTTACTGAAAATAAAGAATTTCCGGATGGTTGGTTAATTGTAGGCTCACCAGCTAAAGCTGTAAGAGAACTAAGTCAAGAGATGATTGAAAACATGACAAGATCTTCAAAGCATTACGTAGCAAACTTTAAAAAGTTTGCAGAAGAAATGAGAGAAATTAAATAATCTTGTCGTCTTTAAAACTTTCAATTTCATCTTTAGTATAGCCTAGACCAGACAATATCTCAGTATTGTGTTCACCGAGTTTAGGTGCTCTTTTTATGTTAGCAGGTGTTTTGGAAAATTTCCAAGGAGTACCGTGTACTTTCATATTTTTGTCTAGTTCTGGGTACCATACTTCTGTTACATAGTTGTTTTCTTTTATATTTGGATCATTAGATGCTTCAAGCATTGTATTAACATGGGTAGATATCATGTCAGCTTTCCTCAAGACTGATATCCAATTATCTCTGGTATCAGTTGAGAATAATTCAGCAAGTTTATCCAAAATTTCAGTTTTCTTTTTTTCAGATTCAAACGCTAAACCAAGATCAATGAGACCATTTTCTGTCAAAACATCAAAAAAGTTAAGGGCTTTCATTGCTTCCCGCCAGTCATCTGGATCAAGCTGGAGTGCGAAAGGCTTACCATTAATATCGTTAAAACATGCTGCAATACCCGGCCTTTCTCTTGTTCCATTAATTCTAGCTCCAGTAATTGGTGGCCTGTTACTCCACATTGCTGTAGTCATAGTCCAACCAAGAAGTCTGAAAGCACTCCCAACTAAAGAAGTTTCTAACTTTTGACCTTTCCCTGTTTTTTGAGCATTTATATATGCCGCTAAAATTCCTCCAAAAGTTAGTATTGCACAACTTTCATCTGCAACTGAGGCTACTCCTGTTCTTAAATTATTTCCAGGAATTGAATATGCTTCAGCTATTCCACTTAAAGCTTGTCCTACCGCGTCGGTTCCTGGTAAGTGTCCGTCTGGGGCATCAGGCCCATAAGCAGAAACAGAAGCGTAAACTATTTTAGGATTAATTTTACTAAGAGTATCATAATCAAAATGAAGTTTTTCAGCAACGCCTGGTCTAAAATTTTGACCAAACACATCGGCATCCTTTATTAAACTGTGAAGTATTTTTTGTCCTTTTTCTGATTTAAGATTGAGAGTTAAACTTTTAACTCCTCTGTTATTAGTCTCAAAAAATGATCCAATCTCTCCTTCCAAAAAACCTGAGTTACGATTGTTATCACCTTTACCTGGCGTTTCAATTTTAATTACTTCAGCACCAAGATCTGCCATTAACATGTAGGGAACAGTTCCAGCTTGTGCTGTTGAACATGCAACTATTTTTAACCCAGAAAGAGCTCCATTTATTTCACTCATTTTGACCTCTAATTTTCCTCTAATTTCGGCATATTATATCTATCTTCTGGGTTAAGCCAACCTTTGAAGTTTGGTTTTCTTTTTTCTGCAAAGGCTCTTCTACTTTCCATTCTATCCTCAGTGTCGCCGTGAAGATGTAGCTTTTCAGCAAGGTCTGCAATATTAGGATTTATTTTTGGTGCCATATGCTTCATCATATAAAGTGTGTTTACTCTTGCAGCAGGAGGGAGTGATAGCAGATGTTCTGCCATTGAATAAGCCTCACTCATAAGATCTTTAGCTTCCACTAAACGATTAATGAAACCAACTTGATGCATTCTTTCAGCAGAAATTCTATATCCAAAAGCCATTTCGGTTGCAACGGGATGTGGGAGGTTGCCATAATGTCCATGATTATAACCGCCAAGAAGCCATCTTTTTGCTTCTGACATTTCAAAAATTGCTTCTTTCACAGCAATCCTAAGATCTGTTCTCTCAACTAACATAAATCCACCACCCATTGCATATCCATTTACTGCTGCTATGACTGGCTTTTGAAGAGCACCTGTCTGAAATGGGTCAACTAAGTTTTCTTCTACAAATTCTTTTGGGGATCCTGGGATGCCTCTGTCAATAGACTCTTTCATATCTTCGCCTGCACAAAACCCTCTTCCAGTTCCTGTCAAAATTGCTACTTCTAAATCTTTATCCTCATGATATCTATTGAACGCTTCTGCCATACCTTTTCTTATAACAGTGCTTAAAGCATTTAATCTTTCTGGACGATTTAATCTGATAGTAATTATTTGGCCATTAATTTCAGTTTCAACAAAACTCATAGAGATGCTCCTAATATCTAAATCCTTGAAACCTAATTTATATACTAAAAAATCTTGCAAGTCATGGATATTAAATCATAATAAATTTTACATTTAAGAAAATTATTGTTTGGGGGACACAATGAAAACTAGAGCTGCAGTTGCTGTAGAGGCGGGAAAACCGCTTGAAATTATGGATGTGGATTTAGAAGGGCCTCGTTCCGGAGAAGTTCTAGTAGAAATAAAAGCAACAGGTATATGCCACACTGATGAGTTCACACTTTCTGGGGATGATCCTGAAGGACTTTTCCCAGCAATATTAGGGCACGAAGGAGCAGGAGTTGTAAGAGAAGTGGGTAAAGGCGTAACATCTCTTAAAGAAGGTGATCATGTAATTCCTCTTTATACACCGGAATGCAGAGAGTGTGAGTATTGTTTGCATCCGAAAACTAATTTATGTCAGGCCATAAGAGTTACCCAAGGTAAGGGAGTAATGCCTGATGGCACTAGTAGATTTTCGATAAATGGGAAACCCATATTGCATTATATGGGAACATCTACTTTTTCAAATTACACTGTAGTTCCTGAAATTGCGCTTGCTAAAGTAAATAAAAAAGCTCCCTTTGATAAAATTTGTTATATCGGATGCGGTGTAACTACAGGTATTGGAGCCGTTATCAATACAGCAAAGGCAACTGCAGGTTGTAACGCAGTAGTTTTTGGTTTAGGTGGTATTGGTCTTAATGTTATTCAAGGTTTGAGAATGATAGGAGCAAACATGATTGTTGGTGTCGACATGAATAACAAAAAAGAATCTTGGGGAAAAAAATTTGGTATGACACATTTTGTAAATCCATCAGAGATTGATGGTGATTTAGTTAATTACTTGGTTGATCTTACAGGTGGTGGTGCAGACTACTCTTTTGAATGTGTTGGGAATGTGAATTTAATGAGACAAGCTTTAGAGTGCGCACATAAAGGCTGGGGAGAAAGTATAATAATTGGGGTTGCTGGAGCAGGGCAAGAAATTAAAACTAGACCTTTCCAACTAGTTACAGGTAGAAGCTGGAAAGGTACAGCTTTTGGTGGAGCAAGAGGAAGAACCGACGTTCCTAAAATTGTGGAGTGGTATCTTCAAGGCAAAATTGACATTGATCCAATGATTACTCATAATTTAAAATTAGAAGATATTAACAGAGGCTTTGATTTAATGCATGCTGGTGAATCAATAAGATCAGTCGTAGTTTTTTAATGAAAAATATATCTGAAGTATTTTCATTTGAGGGTAAACAATTAGTCTGTAGTCATCAGTCTCTGGTTAATAATTGTGAAATGACTTTTGCAGTTTTTATCCCTCCCAAAATAAAAAAACCTCCAGTCTTGTGGTATTTATCTGGTTTAACTTGTAGTCACTTAAACGTAATGGAAAAAGGTGAGTACAGAAAAAAAGCTGCTGAACTAGGCATAGCAATTATTTGTCCTGATACTAGTCCTAGAGGGGAAGATATACCCGACGAAAAAGACAATTGGCAATTTGGCAGTGGAGCTGGTTTTTATCTGGATGCAACAGAATCACCATATGACAGAAATTATAATATGTACACTTATATAATTGCAGAACTTCCAAGTATTATTGAAAATAATTTCGATTTTGATATGTCTAGACAAAGTATTTTTGGTCACTCAATGGGTGGTCACGGAGCTATTGTAATGGCTTTAAGAAATCCAAAGAAATTTAAAAGTTGTTCTGCATTTGCTCCAATTGTCGAGCCATCGACAGCCAGCTGGTCTAGTGATGCCTTTCAAAAATATATTGGCTTAAATCAAAGTGATTGGCAAATGTATGATAGTGTAGCTTTAGTTAAAAATGGTTATCATTTTCCTGAAATTCTTCTTGATCAAGGAGATGCGGATAGTTTTTTAAAAGAAGGGTTAAGACCTTGGCTATTAGATGATGCATGTAAAGATAAAAATATTAATTTAAAACTTAGAATGCACCCAAATTATGATCATTCATATTATTTTATATCAACCTTTATGTCAGATCATTTAATTTGGCATAGAGATAGAATATGAATTTATTTTTGTGGAATAGAATACGTAAGTGAAGCGTGGGCAACAGGCTCATCAATATCTTCTGAATAAATTAAAACATCGCCTACACTTAAAGTTTTTCCTAATTTTAAAATTCTGGCTTTACTAGTTAAATTTTTCTCATTTGGTTTTCTTAAAAAATTTATTGAACAATTAGTTGTAACAGTAAGACTTTTTGGTCCTATAATGCTTAGTGTTGCTAAATAAAAAGTTACGTCTGCCAATAAAAACATCGTTGGGCCTGAAACTGTTGCCCCTGGTCTCAAATGTTCTTCAGTAATGTACATTAGCATTGAAAAAGACTGGTCGCTTACATTTAATATCTTGAAGTTTTTGCTTACTTGAGGAAATTCTTTATTTAAAAATTTATCAAGGCTTTCTTTTGTCATTAATTGTTTCATTATATTATGGTAACTTTCTTTTATCTAAAAGTCTCTGTGCCATAGTAGGAGCCGCTCCTAAATAATTAGATGGATCTATCATTTTTAACAAATCTTGTTCATTAAAAAATTTAGAAATTTCTTTGTTTTTTAATAATATATCTATGAATGAAATGTTGTTTTTGATTGATTCTCTACAACAGTCATAAACTAAATCGTGTGCAATTTGTCTTCCCATTTTGGGTGCGAGGGCCATCATAACAGACTCTGCAACAATTAACCCATTAGTTTTATAAATGTTTTCCTTCATTTTTTCAGGTGAAACTTCTAAACCTTCCAAAAGATATTTAGCTGAGTTGAAAGATGAAGAAGCAACCAAAAAGGCGTTAGGTATTACATGCCATTCTACATGCCATTGACCTGTAGCTCTTTCATGGTCAAGGACCATAGCATCTAGCATAGAAGAATGATGTTCTCTTAATAGTTTTGAACAAGCCAGCATTATCTCAGAAGAAATGGGATTTCTTTTTTGAGGCATTGTCGAAGAAGAACCTCGTCCGTGAAGATATGGTTCAGCCACTTCTTGTGTTTCTGTTTGCATCATTAACATCACATCATAAGCTATTTTACCAAGCGATGCGGCGACTATTGCAAGCCAACCAGTTACTTCACAAAAATTATCTCTAATAGAATGCCAACTTACGTCAGGTACATTCAGATCTAATTCTTCTGCAAGAGTTGACTGCGTCTTAAGACCATTATCTTCTCCCAAAGAAGCAAGTGTTCCTGCTGCTCCAAAAAATGAAACATTGAAAATACGTTTCTTTATTTCTTCCAGTCTTTTGTGATGCCTATCTATACCAGATAACCAAGTAGATGCCTTGTACCCAAAAGATATAGGTAAAGCATGTTGCAAATGTGTTCTACCAGCCATAGGTGTTTTAATGTGATATTCAACAATTTTTTCTAAAGCATCTGAAATTGACTTTAGGTCTTTAGATAATAATTCAAGACCCTTTCTAATTTGAAGGATATCTGCTGTGTCCATAATATCTTGTGTTGTAGCGCCCCAATGACAAAATTGTCCAAAGTTGCCTTCAACTTTTTCACTTAGTTGTTCTACTAGTGGAAGAATTGGATATCCAACTATAGATGTCCTTTTTTTAAGTTTCTTCCAATCAATTATATCTACTTTTGCTGCTTGGGTTATTTTTTCTCCAGCTTCTTTTGGTATAATATTCAACTTTGATTGTGATCTTGCTAAAGCCGCTTCTACATCTAAATAAAGTTGTGTAGTACTCTCGTCAGAAAATAAGAAATGCATTTCTTTAGTACCAAACATTTCTCCCCATATTTTTGAATTTGTAACTAATGCAGGCATTTATATATCCTATAATTTAATTTTGATACCAAGATGCAGTTCTTTTCTCAAGAAAACTATTTAGACCCTCTTTTGCTTCATCAGTCATCCTTTTTTGAGAATGTTCAAAAACAAGTTCGTCAAATTTTTCATCTGACAACATTAAACCACTTTCAATTAAAGTTCTTCTTTTTGTAGCTTCCAATGCATCTGGAGCGCACATTAACAAGTCCTCAATAACAGGTTGAACAGCATTTTCAAGCTCACCCGTTTTACAAACTTGGTGAACTAAACCCATTTCCTTAGCCTGACCAGAGCTAAAACGCTCACATGTAAGAGCATATCTTCTAACGTTTCTTACGCCAATACTGGCGTTTAAATGAGGTATTATTATTCCTGCCATTACACCCCATCTAGCTTCAGAAATAGAAAAAATAGCGTCTTCACTAGCTATTACTATATCAGCTGCTGCGGCAATTCCAGTTCCACCTCCAAAGCATCCTCCATGGATCAAGGCTATTGTTGGCTTAGGGAACTTTGTAAGACCTTGAATCGCTGAAGCTGTTTTTCTTGAAACCTCTATATTTTCTTTTTGACTAAGTTTACCAATTTCTTTAAGCCATTGTAAGTCAGCTCCTGCTTGAAAATGTTTTCCATTGCCTTTAATGAGCACTATTCTTACAGAATTATTTTTATATAAAGATTCAAAGCTTTTGATTAATTCAATAATCATATCTCCGTTATATGCATTATTTCTTTCTGGACGATTTAAAATAACTTCAGCAATTCCTCTTTCATTTATGCTTGTTAATACAATATTTTTACTCATTACTGATCCTTCTATTTTTATCACTTGAAATACAATTTTAATTTACAAGATCTAGTGCAGTTATTGATGCATCTTGAATTGAGAATGCCCTAAGTCTTATAAAGACATTAAATTTATTTTGTAAAATTTTACCAATTCTTTTTAAACATTTATCTCTTTTGTTAATTTTTCTAGTCTCTTTATCTCTAAACTTCAATTCACCAAATATTTTATAATTTGAGCAAATTATTTTACTCTTAACCCATATAATTTGACAGTTGTTTTTTTCAGCTTCTAACTCTTCTTGGATAATATCTATTATGCTTTTTTCTATTGCTTTAACTGCAGAAATTTCAAAAATATTTTCTAAAGTTTCATCTAAGTGTAAAATTAAAGAAGGCATTTCAAAGTTCCTATCACATAAATATTTTATTAATTGATATTAATATAATTTTTATATTTAATAGTTTCAAATATTCTTAAAAATAAAGGTTCGGTAAATGGAAAATGAAGCGCTTGATATTAATCATTTAAATAAATGGTTAGGTAATATAGAGACAGTAACAGATTACCTTACACCAATTGTTGAACAAAGGTACAGAGCAACATTAAATATTGATCCAGGCGATCCCAAAATTGGGGAGGATGCAACTTCTGGTTTGCATTGGATGTTAGGTTGGGATTTAAAAAAAAATGACGAACTTGGTGTGGACTCTCATCCAGCTAGAGGCGATTTTTTGCCTCCAGTCCCACTTCCAAGAAGAATGTGGGCAGGGAGTCATATCAAAGTAATAAAACCTTTAAAAGTAGGTGATAAAGTAATAAAAAAATCTAAGGTAGCTGACATAAAACTAAAGGAAGGTAGGACAGGACAGCTTTGTTTTGTTACTGCAGAGTATGAATTTTTAGTTGATGAAGAGGTAAGATTACATGAACTACATAACATTGTTTACAGGGACGTAACTAAAGCAGGCGGTGGTTCTGGTTATTCAGATACGATACCCGATGATGCAGATTATACAGAAACTATTTTTATGCATCCAACAATTTTGTTCCGTTATTCAGCAATTGGTTTTGTAGGTCATAGAATTCATTATGATTATCCATATACTAAAAATGAAGAGAACTATCCTGATTTAATTGTTCATGGACCCTTACAAGCTACTTTTTTGTTAAGAGCAGCCGAAAAACTAAAAGGTAAAACGGTAACCTCTTTTAATCATAAAGTTATGGCTCCTGTTTTTGCAAACAGTGACTATATAATTGGTGCAAAAGAAAACACTGATGGAAGTGTAAGTTGTTGGGGTGCTGTAAAAGGTACAGGAATGACCATGCAAGCTGAAGCACGTTTTAAATAGATTTAGGGAAAGGATAAGTTATGTCGATTACAAAATTATTTGGTAGTTACGGATTTAGTAGTACGCTAGACAGTTTTAATGATGAAATGAAGTTTTTTGCCAAGATGTCTATACTAGATTGGTGTGGAGTAGCTTATGCAGCAAAACAGGAACCGGTTTCGAAAATAGTTTCTGAAATGGTTAAAGAGGAAAATGGCGTTAATCAAGCACGAGTGATTTCAACTGGAGATAACGTTTCATCGAGAGGCGCAGCTTTAGCTAATGGAGCTACTGGTCACGCACTAGATTATGATGACACACACTTTCTTTTTGTTGGCCATCCCACAGCCAGTGCTTTGCCAACTGCTTTAGCTTTGGGTGAAGAATTAGAATTATCTATAGATAATTTATTGCTCGCATATATGACTGGAGTTGAAGTGTCTACAAGGATTGGTCATATTTTAGGCTATTCTCATTATAATGCTGGTTTCCATCAAACTGCTACTAGTGGATCATTTGGTGCAACAATTGTGGCATCAAAATTACTAAAACTGAATGAGGCCCAAACAATAAATGCTCTTGGCTTAGTCTCCACAAGAGCATCTGGAATTAAATCCCAATTTGGTACTATGGGTAAGCCATATCATGCAGGAATAGCTGCATCGAATGGTATTGAGGCCGCTAAATTATCTAAACTTGGATTTGTATCAAGAGAAGATGGCATTGAATGTGATCAAGGTTTTTTTCTAACTCATGGTTGGGACAAAAAAACTCCTACAAGAGCTGTAGAAAACCTAGGAACTGATTTTCTCTTTCCCGAAATTAAGTATAAATTTCATGCCTGTTGTCATGGTCTTCACTCTTTTCTGGAAGCTCTAGAAGAATTGAAACAAGAAAATAACTTTAATCCAGAATCAATTGAAGAGATTGCGATTGAAACTAATCCTTCATGGCTCAAAGTGTGTAACATTCAAGAACCTAAAACTGGTCTAGAATCAAAATTCTCTTACAAATTAACAGCAGCCATGTCAATTTATGGTAAAGACACAGCTGACTTGGGCACTTACAACGATGATATTTGTTTTGATGATAAAATGAACAATATTAGGGATAAGGTAAAGGTAATACCTAACGATCAATTGAGCAATACCCAGTCTTTAATTTCTATTAAAGATGGTTCTAAGGATATTAAAAACAAACATGACTTATCTGATAAGATTGATCAAAATATTTTAGAAACTAAAATTATTAATAAATCTGCTTCGTTACTATCCAAAAATAAATCTCATGAAATTTCTGAAATGTTAAATGCATCCTCTGAAAGTAAAGTTTCTTCTCTAGTAGATTGTTTGGTTAGCTAATGGAAAGACAAAATTCCGGAAAGGATTTAGAAGGTTTATTAGTCGTAACAGTTGAGCAAGCTGTGGCAGCCCCCTATACATCGTGCAGACTGGCAGATGCAGGTGCCAGAGTTATAAAAGTTGAGAGACCTGAAGGTGATTTTGCCAGAAACTATGATAGCAATGCACTTGGAAATAGCGCTTATTTTGTTTGGTTGAATAGAGGGAAGGAGTCAATTTCTCTTGATCTTAAAAACAGTGAGGATTTTAAAATTTTTGAGAATATTATTTCAAAATCCGATATTTTAATCCAAAATTTAGCACCAGGTGCATTTGACCGCCTTGGTTTAAATTTAGTTGAATTAAGAAAAAAATATCCATCTTTAATTACATGTTCTATTTCTGGATTTGGAGACGAAGGACCATATAAAAACCAAAAAGCTTATGATATGTTAATTCAAGCTGAAACTGGTGTTATTGATATAACTGGTCTTCCAGATAAAGCTGGGGTTGATGGAAGAGCAAAGGTTGGCCCATCAGTCTGTGATATATCCGCAGGAATGACAGCTTATCAAGCAATTTTGCAAGCACTTATCAAGAGAAGTATTAGTGGAAAAGGCAGACACATATCAGTGTCCATGTTTAATTCGCTCGCAGATTGGATGAACCCTTTCTACCTTGGTTATGTTTATAATAAAAAAATTCCAAAAAGAAATGGAATGACTCACCCAATAATCGTTCCCTATGGTGCATATAATTGTAAAGATAATTTGACTATTTTAATTGCTATACAAAATGATAGAGAATGGGTGAGACTTTGTGAAATTGTATTAGATGACGAAACCATGGTTAATGATGCTCGCTTTAAAACTAACTCAGACCGTGAAGCTAACCGAGAATTAACAGAAAGAATTATTCAAGATAAATTTATTACTTTTGAACGTGAGGAGTTAATTGAAAAACTTGAAGAAGCAAGCGTTGCTTACGGAAGAATATCTGACATGGAACAATTAAAAAACCATCCTCAAAACAATTTTTTAGAAATTGAAACTAAAAATGGAAAAGTTAAAGTTTTAGGTCCAGGTGCAATACATGACAACTTTATACCAGAAGTAAATAAAATGCCTGAATTAGATGAGCATGGAAAAAAAATTAGAGCTGAATTTAATTCTTAAAAAAATTGGAGATAAATTTGAGAAGTATTTTATTTTTACCAACTGATAAAATTGAAAGATTACCAAAGGCTATAGGATCTGGGGCCGATAAAGTTATTTTTGATTTAGAAGATGGTTTGGCCCATGAAAACAAAGCAATGGGAAGATCTAATTTTGTTGATTTGGCAAATAGAAATTATGAAGGTCAAGCAGATAAGCTATTATTGCGCATTAATGCTTTAGATACTGAAGAGTATCAACATGATATAGAAATGTTAAGGTCTTTACCTTCTCTTCCATATTCTATTGCCATTCCTAAAATAGAGTCTGCTGATGAATGTAGGACTTTTTTAAAAGATCTTGGAACTAATATATTAATTTTACCTCAAATTGAAACACCGCGTGGTATCGCAACTATTGAAAGTTGGGATTGTTCAAACATAGAGTTTTCTGGAATTGGATTTGGGTCAGCAGATTATTGTGCATCTACTGGTGGTGACATGGGTAAAGCCAGTTTAGCGTATGGAAGGGGTAAAATTATTAATGCTGCCGCATTATACCACACACTTGCTCTTGATGGTGTATGGTTAGATTTCAGAGATCCTGAAGGATGTAGAGAAGAGACATTATACGTCAAAACTATGGGTTTCAAAGGACGTTTTGCTATACATCCAGATCAGATTAAACCTATTCATGATGCTTACAGACCTACTCCAGAAGAATTGGAATGGGCAAAAGGTGTTTTAGAGGAAGCAAAAACAGCAGGTTCTGGTGCTTTTAAATATCAAGGTAAAATGGTTGATGCACCCGTGCTAGCGGCAGCAAGACTGATTATATCAAGGGAGGATTAAATGGATGAAAATTCTTATGGAATTAAAAAAATAGGACCCCAAAGGTATAGAGAAGATCCAGGTAGATATTTTGAAGATTTTCAAGTAGGAGACGTTTATGAGCATTGGCCTGGTAGAACGGTAAGCGAAGCTGATAATATATGGTTTACAAATTTAACAATGAACACTCATCCAATTCACTTTGATGCAAATTACGCCTCTAAATCTGAGTTTGGAAAATATTTAGTTAATTCCGCTTTTACTTTAGCCCTTGTAACAGGGATGTGTGTTAGTGGCACTAGCCAAAAAGCAATAGCCAACTTGGGATGGGAAGAAATAAAAATACCTGCTCCAGTGTTTGTAGGAGATACATTATACTCTGAGACGGAAGTTTTAGACAAAAGAGAATCAAAATCAAGACCCACACAGGGTATTGTGAAGGTAAGACACATTGGTAAAAATCAAGATAAAATTGTTGTTATGGATATGGTTAGATCTTTCTTAGTGGCCAAACGTGGGCATAGTGTAGTTGACGAAATTATTAATGAAGCAACTAATTAGAGAATAATACAATGAATTTACCTCTATCAGGAGTGAAAGTAATTGCTTTTGAGCAATATGGAGCGGGACCATTTGGTACCCAATATTTAGCTGATTTAGGAGCAGAGGTAATTAAAGTTGAACCAGCAGGTACAAGTGGTGATTATTTAAGAGCAATTGGTCCTTATTTTATTGATGGCGAAGATAGGAATTCTGCTTCTAGTATTTTTTTTCAAGCTCTCAATAGAAACAAAAAAAGTATAACTTTAGATATATTGTCAGATGATGGAAAAAAAATTCTTCAAAAATTAGTTGAGAATGCTGATGCAGTCGCGAACAATTTAAGAGGAGACGTTCCTGAAAAACTTGGAATAACTTATGATCAGCTTAAACAATATAATAAATCAATTGTTTCAGCACATTGTTCTGCGTACGGAAGGGAAGGGCCTAGAAAAAATTGGCCAGGATATGATTATCTTATGCAAGCAGAGGCAGGATATTTTTCACTTACTGGTGAACCTAACGGACCTCCAGCAAGATTTGGTCTTTCAATTGTAGATTATATGTCTGGTTTGACCATGTCATTTGGACTAGTAAGTGCCATACTGTCTGCAAGGTCCACTGGTATTGGAAGAGATGTAGATGTCAATTTGTTTGATACGGCCATGTTTAATCAAAGTTATATGGCAGCCTGGACACTCAACACTAATTTTAAAAGTGAGAGATTAGATAGATCAGCTCATCCAATTTTAGTTCCTTGTCAATTGTATAAAACTAAAAATGGTTGGATTTACATTATGTGTAATAAGGAAAGTTTTTGGCCTGTTCTGTGTAAAAAACTAGGTAGGGAGGATCTAATTGACAATTCAAAGTTTGTTAACTTTTCATCAAGGCAAAAACACAGAGACGAAATAACTAAAATTCTTGATGAAGAATTAATGAAAAAAAATACCTCTGAATGGCTGGACGAGTTTGGAGGAGTTGTTCCGGCAGCTCCAATTTTAAATTTAAAAGAGTCTTTAGAAAATCCATTTTTAAAAGATAGAAAAAATATCCAAAAATTAAAAACAAAAAGGGGGGGTGATATCAGTTTATTGAAAACACCTGTTCATGTTTCAAATAGCAAATTTCAAGATAAAACCGCCCCAGAACTAGGCGAAGATACATATGATATACTTAAAGAGATAGGTTTTACTGGTGAACAAATAAGCACTTTCAAGAACAAAGGCATAATCTAAACAGAATTACATAACATATTAACTAATTAATTGGTTTTATTGCAATTAAAGGTTTACCTGATAAGCATATCGTTATAGGTTGTGATTCTAAATATTTGGAGGAAATTTAATGAAATTAAATAAACTATCATTGTTAGGTGCAGCTGGCGCTGTTGCTCTAACTTTTGCAGCTGGAACCAATTTAGCTTTAGCTGATGGACATGCTGTAAAACCTATTAAGATGCGTTGGGCGTCTGACCATTCTGGTCCGCCACATCCTGCAGCTATTGCAGAAATGTTTTTTGCAGAGCAAGTTGAGAAGAAAATCCCTGGAAGTAAAGTCCAGATTTATTGGGCTAAGTCACTTTATAATGTTCCAAAAGGAACTCAAGCTCTTACAAAAGGTAATCTTGAGATGATGACTGGTCAATTTGGTAAAACTTCAAGTGTTGAGCCATATGCTAATACTATTGTTGGTGCTGGAAAATTAACATCACCTGGTGCTATCAATGGCCTTGATGGAACAAAAACTTTTGCTCAATTAAAGAAAGTTTTTAATGACAAGCACGGGATAACTATTTTTGGTTCTGGACATCTAAGTATGTACATGGGTGCTGGTGCTGTTAAAAGTAGAATGTTAGTACCTGCTGATTTTGCTGGTAAGAAAGTTAGAAGTATGGGACCAGCTGAAAATGCATTGTTAGGAGCTTTAGGTGCAAACCCAACTACTATGGCTTTTGGTGATGTTCCACCTGCTCTTCAAACAGGTGTTATTGATGGACTACTAACAAGTTTAGGTGGATTTAATGCTACCAAAGAACAAGCTCCATATTTCACAGTTGCTGGAATTAATGGTATTGTTGGTGATTACTACTGGATTGGTGCATCAAATAAATGGTGGGCAACTCTTGATAAAAAACAACAAGCAGCGCTGACTGATATCATTATGAATGATTTTATTCCTTATCAAAAGGCTATTAACTTTTGTAATGATAAAAGATTAGTTGATAAGTTTAAAGTAACTGATAAAAGTGCACCTGGAATTTATGTGATGAGCCCTGCAGAGGCTGGAGTTCTTCAAGCAAAAGAAGGTGGTGCAACTAATAACTGGATTAAGTCTAAGGTTGATGCAACTGGAGACAAAATGGTTGATCAGTTCACTGCTGAAGCAAAAGCTTTAGTTGCAGCTAATCCAATGGGATCAAGTGCTTTAGAAAAGACTGATTGTACAGCGTTTGCTTCCGACTTTGCTAAATTTGCAAAAGGAACAGCTTTATACAAGAAAAAGTCAAGAAAATAAATCAATCAAAAAAAGGCCTGACTTGTGTTAGGCCTTTTTTTATTTAGTTGATTATCATGGATAATTTTTACAAAATCTCGAACAAAATTCAATCTTCCATCACTGCTATATTAGGTAGGTGTTCTGCATTCCTAATGATAGCCGTCACACTCTTTGCGTTAGCTGAAATTATTAGAAGATATATTTTTGGTGTTGTTTTTGAATGGGGTCAAGATGCTGTTATTTACATGATGGTTTCTTCAGTTGCCTTTTACATTTGCGTTACACAGATCAATAGGAATCATCTTGTAATGAGTGCTGTGTTACAACTTTTAAATACAAAAGGTTTTCACAGAACAGTAGGTTTTTGTAAAATTTTTGTTTCTCTCTTTGTTTCTGTATTCACTGGTTCTTTAACATATACTGCGTATTCAACTGTTGAATATTCAATACAAATTGGTGAAAGAACAGAGAGTTTATTTTTCTTTATGTGGCCATTTTATTTTATATTGGCTCTGGGTATGGGATTAATGTCTTTAGTAGCCTTTCTTCAATTTATTGAAGATATACATAGTTATATAAAGGGTGACCATTTTACTGCAGAAGTTGAAGCTGCTACTGATGTTTAATTCTAATAATACAGGAAATGTATAATGTGGGCTTTAGGAGGATCTTTATTTAGTCTATTATTTGCTGGTGCTCCAATAGGTATAGCTCTTGCTGGTGCTACAGGTCTTCTTGTACTGTTTGACGATTTTTTAACATATAGCACCTTGTTTGAAGCTTTTTTTAGTTTTCTTACTAAATATACATTAGTAGCTATTCCATTTTTTATTTTTGCTGGTTTTTTAATGGAAAAAACTGGTTTAGTTGCAAGTCTTTTTAAATTTGCTGACTCAATAGTAGGATGGGTTCCAGGTGGCTTTGCTTATGCAACATTGCTTGCAGCTGTTTTATTTGGAGCAATTTCTGGTTCATCCACAGCAATGGCTGCTGCAATGAGTGTTATAGCTTATCCCGAATTAATTAAAAGAGGTTATCCAAAATGGATGGCAGCGGGAGTTATTGCGTCAGCAGGTGGAATAGCACTTCTTATTCCACCAAGTATAACTTTGATTCTGTTTGGTGTCATAACAGAAATGTCGATAGTTGATTTGTTTTTCGCAGGTATAATTCCTGGATTGATGTTGGCTATGAGTGATGCAGTTATAATTGTTAGTGTATCTCTTTTTATTAAATTACCTCGAGGAAAATTTGATTTATGTGAAGTTTGGAGGTGTTTTAAAGAAGCTCTACCTGCTTTGTTAATGCCTGTAATTATATTAGGTGGTTTATATGGAGGTTTATTCACTCCTACTGAAGCAGGTGCTGCCGCTGCTAGTTATGCCCTTTTTTATGGATTAATTTTTAAAAGAAAAACATTTGCGAAAGAATTAATGCCAACAACTCTAAGAACTATGAACCTAACTGCAGTTGTGTTTTTTCTATTGGGTTGTGTTGGAATCTTCCAATTTTATCTTGCAAATATGGGTTGGCCTCAAATGATTGCTGAATGGGCTGGTGAATTGGGTCTGAGTAAAACAGGATTTTTATTTGCACTTATGGGATCGTTATTGTTCTTATCCATGTTTCTAACAGGTGTAGCAATTTTAGTCTTAACTGTACCTATATATTTTCCTGTTGCATTGGCTCTTGGTGTAGATCCTATTCATTTAGGAATTTTAACAGCATTATGCATAGAAATAGGAAGTGTTATCCCACCCGTTGGTTTAAATTTGTTTGCTGTTAGTGGAGTAACTGGCTTACCAGTTACAACCGTTATAAAAGGATCATTTCCTTTCTGTATTTCTGACACAGTTGTATTAATCATAGTGCTTCTATTTCCAGCTTTAGCACTTACACTTCCAGAACTATTAGTTGAATCTCACTTTAATTAAAGTTCTAAGAAGGCTTTTGCATAATTTAAAAGTTGATCGTCTTCTCCAAACCTGGCAACAAATTGGCATCCAATTGGTAATTCTTGTTTACCCTTAAATAGGGGTAGGGTAATACATGGATTTCCGTTTAGAGACCATGTTGTATTAAATATCGGTGATCCTGTATATTCTAATCCTTTTAATGCTTCGCCAGGTGCACTAGGAGTAATTATTAAATCAGTCTTGTCAAATACAGCGTCTATTTGATTTTTTAAAATTGACAAGTCTTTTAAAGCTAACTGGTAATTTTTATTACTCACTTGATATCCATCATTAAGCCTGCCGTTCCTTAATTGGTCACTTAATTGGTCATAATAATTGAATCTTTCGTGAGATATTGATCTTTTAAATTCATATCCACTTATATCTAAATGAAGTGCATCAGATTTTGAAATAAGGTTATCAATTTCTAAATCAACTACATTTAATTTATCTGAACGGAGTAAATTAAGAAAATGCTCAAAAGCTTCCTTTGTAGAATCATCAGTTTTATCCCAGTGTGGTGTTCTAACAAATCCAATTTTAATTTTGCTTAAATCTACTTTTTTTATTGATACTAAATCTTCTTCGAGAAGGATTGATCGAAAAAGTGCAATATCTTCTACTGACCTAGACATCAATCCTAAAGTATCGATTGACGGAGAATTTGGTAGAATGCCTGATTTATCAAAATCACCATAAGATGGTTTATACCCTATAACTCCACAGTAAGCAGCAGGTCTTATTACCGACCCAGTAGTTTGTGTGCCAAAACAAACAGGTGCCATCATAGATGCTACAGCTGCAGCCGATCCAGAACTTGAGCCTCCAGGTGTGAAATCTTTATTATGTGGGTTTGTTGTTAATCCAGGAGCTCTATGTCCTAGTTCAGTAGATACAGTTTTGCCAATAAAAATACATCCTGATTGTTTTGCAACGGATACCGAAGCAGCGTCTCTCATAGGAACATTATTTTGATAAAAATTAGTTCCAAATCCAGTAGGTGTATTACTTGCATCAATTATATCTTTAATTCCAAATGGAATTCCAAGTTGTGATTCATTATTTTCATTATCTAACTGCTTAGCTTTTTCTAGAGCTCTATCTTCATCTAAGTATATCCAAGCTTTAACGAGATCTTCTTTTTCACGTATTCTTTCGAAACAACTTTGTACCCACTCATACCTTGATAACGTATTGTTACCAATCAGTCTAATTGCATCAGTTGCAGTTAATTCAAAAGGATTTGTCATGGTATTTTCTCATATGATTTTAATAACGATATCTTAATGATTATTTTTTAGTTTTGTAAAATGAAATTTTAGTTTAACCTTTTCAATATGTTTTGGGAGAAATAAATGGAAAATATGACCGAAAAGTTTGCTGAGTTTTGTGCCGAAATTAGATACGAAAATTTATCTTCAGACGTTATAAAAAGAACAAAATTGTTAATTCTTGATACTGTTGGAATAATAATACGAGCAAGACATGATGCGGAATCAACTGCTAGTTTAGTCGCAGCAATCGACAGATTAGAAATGAGTAATGGAAGTTGCCAAGTTTTTTCAGATAAAAATAGTTACTCTCCAAGTGCAGCTGCTCTACTTAATGGAACTTTAGCTCATTCTCTTGATTTTGATGACACTCATGCTGAAGCCTCTTTACATTCCAGTGCCCCAATACTTTCTGCCGCCTTGGCTGCAGCACAAATGAACAAATCATCAGGACAAGAGTTAATAACAGCATGTGTTGCTGGCTATGAAATACAAATAAGACTTGGATTAGCTGGAGGCTCATCAGCGCATTATAAAAAAGGATTTCATCCAACTGCTACATGTGGTGTGTTTGGGTCTGTTGCTTCAGCGGGCCACCTTATGGGCTTAACAAAAGATCAGTTTGTTTCTGCATTTGGAATAGCCCTAAGTCAATCAGCTGGATCGATGCAATTTTTAACAGATGGTGCTTGGACAAAAAGATCGCATGTAGGACAAGCAGCTCAGAACGGTCTAAATTGCGCAACAATGGCGGCGGAAGGTTTCAAAGGTCCTTCTAAAGCTTTTGAGGGTCAGTGGGGTTATCTACATGCATACGCTTCAGGAGGAGACACAAAAAAAGCATTAGACGGTTTAGGAAATAAATTTGAAACACTTAACTTGGGAGTAAAACCTTATCCTTCTTGTAGATATAGTCATGCAGCAATTGACGGTATAATAGATCTAAAAAAAGAATTAGATTTTTCCATTGATGATTTAGATGATATTGATATTGGCCTGTCCGAAACAGCACTGAACATTATTGGATATCCTTTAGAGGATAAACAAAATCCAAAAAGTATTGTTGATGGACAATTTTCAATGCCTTTTTGTGCTGCTGTAGCTGCTAAAAGTGGTGGATTAAAGTGGGATGATTATAAAGATCACTTAAATAACAGTGATACATTAGAGCTGTGTAGCAAAATAAAAGTAAATCCTGATAAAGATGCTGAGAAGTGTTGTCCAGAATTTATGAGTGCAAAGGTAAAAATGGTGGTAAAAGGAAAGACTTATGAAAAGTTTGTAAAGATTCCAAAAGGAGAACCAGAAAACTTTATGAAAGATGAAGAATTTATATCAAAGTTTAAAGGTTTAACAGAACCATATTTATCAAATGAAAGAGTTAACCAGTTGACAGATTTAATGCTTAAGATTGATCAAGCAAATAATGTCAATTCAATATTTGAGTATAGTCAAATAGATCTATAATCATTAATTTAGGAGATATTAATGAATGAACATAAAATAATTGAAGTCGAAAATGAAAAATCAGTTTCTGAAGATAATTTAATAATAGAATCTGTAAATAAATTCTTAGAAAAAGATGTAAAGCCTTATGTAAAAGAATTTGAGTCACAAGACAAATATCCACAAGATATTGCTGATAAAATGGCAGATTTAGGTCTCTTTGGTGCTACAATTTCTCCTGAGTATGGCGGTTTAGGTTTGTCAGCAGTTACTTACTCAAAAATTGTAGAAAATGTGTCTGCTGTGTGGATGTCAGTTTCTGGTATTTTTAACTCTCATCTTATAATGTGTGCTGCTGTAGAAAGATTCGGCACTGAAGAGATGAAAAGATATTATCTTCCTAAGTTTGCAACTGGAGAGATAAGAGGTGGTATCGCACTTACGGAACCAGATTGTGGTACTGACCTTCAATCGATAAAAACCAAAGCAAAAAAAGTTGGGAACGAATATATTATTGATGGTACAAAAACATGGATTACAAACTCAGTTCAAGGAACTATTTTAGCTGTTTTAGTAAAAACGAATACTGAAATTCAACCAGCCCATAAAGGTATGAGTTTAATTCTCGTTGAAAAGAAAGATGGATTTGTATCAAGAAAACTCAAAAAATTGGGTTACAGGGGAATTGATACAGGAGAAGTTCAACTTGAAAATGTAAAAGTACCAACTTCTAACTTGATTGGTGAAATAGAAGGAAAAGGGCTCAAACAAATTTTGGCGGGCCTTGAATTAGGAAGAATTAATGTAGCTGCACGTGGCGTCGGTGTGGCTAGAGCCTCTCTAGAAGATTCAATAGAATATGCAAAAATAAGGAAGACATTTGGAAAACCAATTAGTGAACACCAAGCAATTCAAATTAAATTAGCTGAGATGGCAACGAAACTTGAAGCTTCTAGATTATTAACTGAACAAGCTGCAAAGGCATATGATTCTGGTAATAGATCAGATTTACAAGCTGGAATGGCAAAGCTTTTTGCTACTGAAACTGCGTTGTTTAACTCTACAGAAGCAATGAGAATTCATGGCGGATTTGGGTATTCGCCGGAGTATAATATTGAGAGATATTATAGGGATGCTCCATTGTTGGCTATTGGTGAGGGAACTAATGAGCTTCAAAAATTGATAATAGCTAAGCAACTTGTGTCTGAAGATTAAAATATCTAAGCTATAAATATTCCAACGCTAAAGAAGAACACTCCTATTGCTAAACCAAAAATTGGTTTTTTTGGGAAAAATAAAAATATAATTATACCAATTAAAAAGGGTGCTATTCTTTCAATCAATTCAGTTTCGGCCAACGCTCCTGTTGGGAAAATTATGATTCTAGTCATTAAAGCTGTCGTCATAGCAAATGCAATAGCATTGATCCATTTTGCAAAAAAACTATCTTTTTGTATTTTACTAGATAAAACTACTCCTAAAAATCTCCAAACAAAAATACCTGAACTAGCGACTAAAAGCATTATCCAAGGGATTATTTCAGGTATAATTATTGAATTCTCATACATTAATTTTATCCTTATTCAAAAGATAACTGACCATTAAGCCAACGGAACCGCCAACTAATCCTGCAACAATCAAACTCCAATCACCAATATATGGAAATAAAAGGGGCCCGATAATCCCTCCAGTAACAACTGCTAATCTGTAATAAATTTCAATAGCTCTTAGCATTAAGATAGTTAAATATAATGGCATTATAAATACAGGAATAGAAACAATATCACTAGGTAAAAAATCATATAATTTGTAACCAATTATTGTTGTAGTTGAATTAAATATTACCAATGCCAAACTAAGACCTTGAAAAAATTTAAATAAATCTTTTTCGTCTATTTCATTTTTTACTTTGGTTAATTCAGCCCAACCAGTGGGACTAATGAGGTGAGCCCAAAATAATTTTGTAATAAAAGATAATTTATGTTTGTGAATATTCATTAATGTAAGGCCAGATAAGACCAAAAAAAATTGTCTCATGTTAGCCAATAAAACAGTAGTGAATAGCAAGAAGATTGGTGTGCCTATTGAAAAAAGAGACACAAAAATAACCATGCCAGGCATGCTCCATAAAATTAAAACTGAACCTAAACACAGATATAGATCTAGTCCAGCTTCTGCAGCAAAAACACCATATCCAAACATTGCTGAGCTCATTCCTATGCCAGGGAAACCAAAGCCAGTAAAAATACCTTTTTTAAAAGGGGTATATTTTTTTTTCATAGACAAATTTTTCTTATCTAAATTTTTGCTACTAGATCAATCTCAACTGAAGCGCCTACAGCAAGTCCAGTTACACCAATACATGTTCTAGCAGGAAGTTTGTTTTCATTGAAATAGGATTTATAAATTTTATTGACTTTGTTGAAGTCTTGGAAATTAACTAAATACACTCTTACGAAAGTTACTCTCTCGAGAGAAGAGCCACAATTATCTAAAACACTAATTAGATTTTTCATAACTTGATGTGTTTGTTTTTCAACATCATTACTTACTAGTACGTCAGGATTTTCTGGCAATGTTGGCATTTGTCCAGTAATAAAAATAAATTCACCAGCTTTAACAGCATGACTAAAGGGGCCAACTCTTTTAGGTCCATTTTCAAATACTAAATGTTCTATGTCCAATCGATTACTCCAATAAAGATTAATGTTGTCAAAAAGGCTAATTCAAATAAACTTTGCATTAACAGGGGGATTTTTCAATGAGATTTACAAACAAAACTGTGTTTATTACTGGAGCAGCAGGTGGAATTGGTCGTCAAACAGGTTTAAGTTTTGCAAAAGAAGGTGCAAATGTAGCTGTTTCAGATTTAGATTTTGATATGGCTAGCAGGGTGGCTAAAGAAATAAAATCTGCAGGTGGTAATGCTGAGCCATTTAAATTAGATGTAACAAATCAAAATGAAACTATTGAAAATATGAAAAATGCATATGAACATTTTGGAAGCTTAGATATTGCATTTTGTAATGCCGGAATAAGGGAGATTGTGTCTCCATTAGAATTGTCTATTGAAGAATGGAGAAAGGTTATTGATATAAATGTTACTGGGGTTTTTATAACTGCACAAACATTTGCAAAGCACTGCATCGAAAAAAAAATAAAGGGTAATATTGTAATTACTTCTTCGACTTTAAGCGTAACTTCTGCGCCTAATAGGTGCGCTTACACTGCCTCTAAACATGCTACTGCCGGAATAACTAAGCAACTAGCAGTAGATTTAGCAAAGTATGATATTAGAGTAAATGCTATTGGACCAGGTGTTATTAGAACTCCATTAACAGAAAGATATTTTCAAGATGAAGAAGCTTCTCAAAAAGTTAGGAACTTGCACGCTATGAAACGTTGGGGAGAACCTAATGAAATTTCTAGTGCAGTTTTATATCTTGCAAGTGACGAAGCAAGTTTTTGTACTGGGACAAATTTAATTGTAGATGGTGGATGGACAGCTGGAAAAGACTGGTAGTTAACTAATTTTATTTAAAACTGGATGTAGATATTTTAAAAATTCTTTTGGATTTTCACTCATTGGAAAATGACCTACATTTTTCATTTTGATCATTTCGATACCAATAGTGTCAGCTAGGGATTTTGTTTCCTCTGGTGTTGCTGAGTAGTCATATTCACCAGTTAATAAATAAATTGGACATTTTGAATTATCAATTTTTGTAATTTCATTGCCAATATTTCCATCGAACTTATAAAAAAATAAATCTCCCTTAAAAATGCCAGGTCCACCTTGCATATAATGCCACATTGTTTCGAATTTATCACTTTCAGGACTTGTTGGTGCCATCAAGCCATAAGCAATGCCTCCGCAAACTTCTCCTCCATGTACATCTTGTCTATGTAACCAACTGATATCGTAATAAGGATCCAAATGACCAGCACTTTGAAGTCCAATTAATGCTCTAAATTTATCTGGAAAATTTATTGCTAAATGAAGAATAATTCTTCCGCCTATAGAACACCCCATAACAACAGGCTTTACTAATTCCAAGCCATTTATAAAGCTCATAATTTGAGAAATATAAAAGTCCGTTGATAGTTTATAATTTCCAACTTTAGCATTTTCGGGTGGCGAGGATTTTCCATGCCATGGCATATCAAATACAATAACCCTAAACTTTTCTAATATTCTTTTATCATTCAAAAGAGCTCTATATTGTCTACCATCAGATCCCGCAGTATGTAGGCAAACTAAAGGAATACCCTGACCGGCTTCTTCCCAATATATCCTATAGTCAATACCATTAATTTTAAATTTTCCATATTGACCAGAAATAGGTTCTTTTTCAATTTTCATTTTTACTCTCCGCTGGTCTTAGGGAGGCTAGAAGTAATTTGAAGTATAGTAAGTGAGACATTAAAGGATGGAGATCTCCTTCAAATTTCAAAACTTTTCTTCGAAGCATTGCAATAATATCATGAGACCCCGGTTGAGGCGTTTGTTGTAAAAATTTTAGCCACTCGTTTTTAGGTGCAGTTAATTTAAAGACATAGCTTGGCATTACAAAAGGTCCTTCTTCTACATTTTTTACAACTCCTTTTTCAATATTTACTAAATACTCGTTCTCGATTGTACTAATCATAAAACATGTATTTAGATATTGAGCCATCATAGAGAGTTGGCTTCGTTTTTCATTTTTTTCTATTAAAGATTTAAACATAAAATTCTCAAAACAAATTCAATAAAGTTTTACATAAAATTAAATTATTACCAATTAGATTTTTATTTTGATATGTTAATTAAAAATAAGATTGGAGGGTCTTATGAACGGAGCAGAAAGTTTAGTTGGTACCTTATTAGAAGGTAATGTTGAAGTCTGTTTTACCAATCCTGGAACATCAGAAATGCATTTCGTTGCAGCTTTAGATAAATATCAAAATATGCGAAGCGTTTTATGTCTTTTTGAGGGATGTGCTACTGGTGCTGCTGATGGTTATTTTAGAATGAGAAGGTCACCAGCATCAACTTTACTACATTTAGGTCCTGGATTAGCAAATGGCCTTGCAAACCTACACAATGCAAAAAAAGCTAATTCAGGAGTTGTAAATATAGTAGGCGAGCACGCTCTTGATCATATAAAATTAAATGCTCCGTTAACTTCAGATATTGAAGGAATAGCGAAGCCAGTCTCCCATTGGGTAAAAACAAGTAAATCTTCAAAAGATATTGCAAAGGATGGTGCTGAAGCTATTAGACAAGCAAATGTAAAACCAGGGCAAATTGCAACTTTAATCTTGCCTGGTGATACTGCATGGAATGAAGGAAGCAATATTGAAACGATTGAGTTAAATAAGAAATCTAACATTGTTTCTTCTAAATTAATTGAAGAAGCAATCTTAGAACTTCAAGAAGCAAAGAATCCTCTAATACTAGTTGGTGGTGAGGCTTTAGAAGAAAACAACCTTATTAAATTGGCAAAAGTAGCGGACAAAGTAGGCTGTCCAATTAAAACTGATTGGTTTAATGCCCGTTTAGATAAAGGTGCGGGAAGAATAAATTCAGTAAGAATACCGTACGTCGTAGATAAGGCAGTTGAAGTTCTTAGAGACTTTGACACCATAATAGTAATAGGAGCTAGAAGACCAGTTGCCTTTTTTGCATATCCAAATAAGCCTGGAGTTTTAACACAAGATTCTACTAAATTTTTTGAATTAGCTTCTATTTCAGATGATATCACTACAGTTGTCGAAGAGTTATCAGATAAAATTGGGATATCAAATAATACTCCAAGTACTATTTCAAAATTTGATATTCCAGACATTCCTAAAGGTCCAATTAACCCAATGTCATTGGGAATGGTATTAGGAGCATTAATCCCAGAAAATGCTATTATAGTTGATGAATCTGTAACTACTGGAAGAGAATTCTTTTATCAAACCTCAGGATCACACCCACATACATGGCTGAATAACTGTGGAGGGTCTATAGGATTTGGTATGCCTGTAGCAATTGGAGCGGCAATATCATCTCCTGATCAAAAAGTTATCTCTTTAGAAGGTGATGGAAGCGCCATGTATACTGTCCAATCTTTATGGACTATGGCAAGAGAAAATTTAGACATAGTTGTACTAATTTTTGCAAACCAAAGTTACAAGATCCTTCAAGGAGAATTAACAAACGTAGGTGTTGATAACCCAGGAAAATCGGCAATGGAAATGTTGTCTTTAAAAGATCCAGCATTAGATTGGGTCTCTATATCAAAGGGAATGGGAGTAGACGCCGTTAAAGTTGAAAACATTGAAGATTTAGTAAAATATTTTAAACATGGACTTAAAGAAAAAGGCCCATTTCTAATTGAAGTTTTGATTTAAATATTTTTAATGTAATAAATTTGAAATATAAATTATTTACAAAGACATAGTTTTGAGAATTCATCTGGTTTAAATTGATGAGATTAAGTTAGATTTGCCAAATGAAACTCAAAACCTCAAATCCTGAGGTTAGATTGTCTTTAAATAAAATCACAAAAAAATTAATTAATAATCAAAATGACAGATATTTTGACAGAGAAATTAGCTGGTTATCTTTTAATGAAAGAGTTTTACTACAAGCATATGATAAGACAATTCCTTATGGTGAAAGACTTAGATTTGTAACAATTTCTTCAGAAAATTTAGATGAATTTTATATGGTTCGAATAGCTGGGCTACATCAGCTTATAAGTCAAGGTTTCAATTCAGTTCCTGAAACTGGGATGAGGGCAGATGAATTATTAAAAACAGTACTTAATGCTTCCAAAGATTTAAAAAATAAACAGCAAAGATGTTTGAATTATTTGTTGAATGAAAAGGATGATTGTGATGTTTCAATTTTGTTTGAAAATAAATGGACTAAAAATGAATTAGAATGGCTTAAAGAATATTATGAACAAAATATTCTACCTCTTTTAACTCCAACCACGTTAGACCCCGCACACCCTTTTCCTTTTATCCAAAATAAAGGCAAATGTGTATTAATGGAGATGAAAGATACAAAAAACAATAACATAAACTGTGTAGTTTTACTTCCTGATAATATAGATAGATTTATAAGATTACCTGGTGAGGATCAGAGATATGCTATGCTGGAGAACTTAGTTACAAAGTTTGTTCATTTAATTTATCCTGAATATAAATTATTAAAATCAGGCATGTTTAGAGTTATCAGAGATGCCGAAATTGAAATAGATGATGAAGCAGATGACTTAATAGGGCAATTTGAAACTGCAATTAAAGCCAGAAAAAGAGGTGGCATAGTATCTTTAACCTTTTCTCATGATTTATCTAAATCTTCTCAAAAACTCTTAACCAGGGAATTAAATATCCCTGACGATCATATATATGTTGCCCAAGGATTTGTTGGGATCAATGACTTTACAGAAATAATAAATAATCTTCCCAAACAAAATTTATTCAAACCGTACAAACCTAGAATGCCTCAAAGAATATTAGACTTTAAAGGAGATTGCTTTTCGGCAATAAAAAATAAAGAAATAATTGTTCATCACCCTTACGAAAGTTTTGATGTAGTTTTAAGTTTACTCCAACAGGCAGCAATTGATAAAAATGTTTTAACAATTAGGCAAACTTTATACAGAACAACACCTGACTCACCAATAGTCGAAGCTTTGGTATCTGCTGCTGAGTCAGGTAAATCTGTTATTGCAGTTATTGAGTTAAAAGCTCGATTTGATGAAGAAAATAATGTCCAATTAGCTAGAGTATTGGAAAAAGCTGGTGCGCAAGTTGCTTACGGCCTAGTTGATTTAAAAGTACATGCAAAATTATCTTTAATAACAAGAAAAGAAGGTAAAAAATTAGTTTCTTATGCTCATTGTGGAACTGGTAATTATCATCCACATACTGCTAAAATTTATACTGACTTTTCGTTATTCACTATCGATAAAAATATTTGTGAGGACGCTAGATCAGTATTTAATTTTCTTACCAGTCATGTTCAGCCAAAACAATTAAATAAGATGATCATTTCACCCAACTCTTCATACGATTGGTTAATTGAGAGAATTGATAATGAAATACAAAATGCTAAAGATGGTTTTGAAAGTGGAATTTGGATTAAATGTAACGCGATTGTAGATCAAAAAATAATTGAAAAATTATATGAAGCATCTAATGTAGGGGTAAAAATTCATTTGATGGTTAGGGGTATTTGTTGCCTACGCCCTAATGTTAGAGGAATGTCTGAAAACATTATAGTAACTGCAATTATAGGAAGATTTCTTGAACATGGAAGAATATATGTTTTTGCAAATAAAGGAAAATTTCAGTCTGAAAGTAATTTAGTATATATAGCATCTGCTGATATAATGCCTCGTAATTTATATCATAGAGTTGAGGCTTTCATACCTCTAGAAAACAAAACAGTTCGAGGTCAAGTCCTAGACCAAGTATTACCTGCTCTAATAAACGACACAAAAAATACTTGGCAATTAAATAAAAATGGAGAATACTCCAAAAAACAAAATAAGGACAAGACATTTTGTGCGCACACTTATTTTATGAAAAACCCAAGTTTATCAGGTCAGGGAAGCTTAGCTAAAATATAAGTATGAATGAAGTAGCTTTAAGTTTTTATAGGAAGATAAATAAAGGTAAATTAGCAATAATCGATATTGGTTCTAATTCTATTAGACTTGTTATATATCCTCAAAATGGCAAATACCCTTTTCCATTATTCAATGAAAGAATAAATTGTAAACTTGGTGAAGGTTTATCATTGAGCAAAAATATTTCAAGTCAATCAATTTCAAAAGCTTTGTCAGCTATAAAGCGTTTTGCTTATATAATAAAAACTATGTCTGTAAAACATCAATTAATTATAGCAACTGCAGCTGTTAGAAACGCCAAAAATGCAAAAGAATTTTTACGTCCTGCAGAAAAACTTCTTAATCATAATATTAAAATCTTGTCTGCTAAAGAGGAGGCTGACTATGCCTGTCTTGGAGTTCTTAGCAACATAAAAGTTGATAAAGGGCTTATAGCAGATTTAGGAGGAGGAAGTTTAGAACTTATTCTTATTCAAGATGGAAAAAAGATAAAATCAACGAGTATTGATATTGGACACTTATCTCAGATTACTAGTGAAGAAATCAGAAAAGAAATTAATAAAGTTGAATGGCTGAATAAATCTAAAGGTCTTACATTGTTTGGAACAGGTGGAAGTTTTAGAGCTCTAGGATCTGCCTATATAAAGAATTATAATTATCCACTCTCATTATTGCATGGATTAAAATTCGATATCGAAAGAGGGATAATCCTTTTGGATCAAATGTCAGATGAAAACAAAGAAGTATTAGGTATACCTCCTGGTAGAACTGATACTATTTCAACTGCAGCAAAGATAATAACTCACCTGATTTTATCATCAAATGTAAAAAATATTATGATTAGTGGAACAAGTATAAGAGATGGATTGATAGCAGAATTAAATAAAGAAAATAGGATCAATCCAGATAAAGTTGCTTACTATAATGTACTTGCAAAAAACCAAAGATTTAATGGTATGCAAACTAAAATAAAAAAAATATTCAGTCCTATTTTTCAAAAAATTGCAGATAAAGATCTTGAAAGGGTATTTAAAATTAGTACTAATCTTTCAGATATTTCTTGGGACGAACAGCCAGATATGAGAGGTAATATTGCCGCAAACAAAATCTTATCACTACCAGTAAGAGATTTAACTCATATTGAGAGGGTATGGATGGCCAAAGTTGTTTATCACAGATATGTTGGTACTAAAGATAAACAACAAATTGATAAAAGAATAATCAATTTACTTTCAGAAAAGCAAAAAATTTCATCTTATGCTATAGGTTTAGGATTAAGATTTTTATATAATTTTAGCGCAGGATTACCAAAAAATTTGGATAAAATTAAATTTAAGATTAAGAAAAATAAATTAACTTGTAAAATAAAACCTGAAGCCAAAGCTCTCATGGATAAAGAAAATGAACGAAGATTAAAAAACTTTGCTAATGCTTCTAATTTAAATTATGAGATTATATAATCATTTAATTGCCGAAACATAATTAATACATGCTTTATAATTTGTTTCATCATTAACTCTTCTTTTTTTGCATAATTCAATCATTTCATTCTTAATGATTAATAATTTATCACTAGATAAATTCTTTTCTGATAATATTTTTGCTCTTGGTCCAATTCCCATAAGAATTTTTGCGTTGTTTGTTACACTATCTTTAGTTGAAATTGAAGTATAAACTTTATCAACATTAATATTTTTAAACCCAGAGAATTCAAGAATTTCTTTTATATATTCTTCATCATTAAATGCAAATGGACCAGGTTTTTTTGTTATTTCTGGAAGATCTTCTTGAGTATATTTTGTTATAATTTCCATACCTTCAATGAAGAATTCGTTTTTCATCAAATCTGTCCAACAAACAAAATGTAGAGAACCGTTTGTTTTCATTGATGAATGTATATTTTGAAAAGCATCAAATGGATTTTCAAAAAACATTACGCCAAATCTTGATATAACTTTATTAAAATAATTCTTTTTAAATTTATAATTTTGTACATCACAGTTTATAAATTCAATTACATTGATATTTGAAAATTTACTTTTTGCATGTTCCAACAGAGTATTAGATATATCAGCTCCAACAACATGACCAGTATTATCTAATAATTTAGAAGTTTGATAAGTTGTTTCCCCACCCCCACAACCAATATCTAAAACATGATCAGATTTTTGAATATTAGCTTTTAAAAAAAATTTTTTAGTTAGAATAGAAAATCGTTCATTCATGGAATCATCAAATCTTACCCACTTTGGGCCAGATTTTTCGTTCCAATACTCAGATTGCTCAATGTTAATAATTTTTTGGTTCATATCATTAACTCTTATAACGCTTTAGTATAGTTGGTAATTTTAAGTATACTTAAAATATTTTTCTTTAAATTTCAAAGCAACGGAAACTAGTAATATTAGTATAGGTACTTCAACAAGAGGACCAATAACAGTTGCGAAAGCCTCTTTTGATGCAAGCCCAAAAGTGGCAATTGAAACTGCAATAGCTAATTCAAAATTATTTGAAGCTGCAGTGAATGATAAAGAAGTAGCCTTTGGATAATTAATATTATAAAACCTGCTGATACCAAAACTAATAAAAAACATGATTAGAAAATATATGACTAAAGGAATTGATATTGTTAAAACATCTAAAGGTAGTTTCAAAAGTTCATTTCCTTTTAGAGTAAACATAACAATTATTGTAAATAACAGCGCAATTAAAGTTATAGGACTTATTCTAGGAAGAAACTTGTTCTCGTACCATTTTTCACCATATCTTTTAACTAATAATGATCTTGTCACAAAACCTGCTAAAAATGGAATACCAAGATAAATTAGAATAATTTTGGCGATGTATAATATTGAGATATCAATAATTTGTCCACCATATCCAAAAAATTCCGGCAAAATTTTTAAAAAAAACCACGCATAAGGCGCGAAGAAGATAATTTGAAAAATTGAATTAAAGGCAACTAATCCTGCTACATATTCTGAACTTCCTCTAGCCAACTCATTCCAAACAAGAACCATTGCTATACATCTAGCTAGACCAATTAGTATGACGCCAGTCATATATTCAGGCTTATCAGAAAGAAAAGTAACAGCTAAAAAAAACATCAATGCAGGGCCTATTATCCAATTTTGAAATAAAGACAAAGCTAAGACTTTCTTATCTTTAAAAACTTCAATTATTTTTTTATATTTAACTTTTGCTAAAGGTGGATACATCATTAGAATAAGCCCTATTGCAATAGGAATATTTGTATTACTGAAAGTTATTGAATCAAGAAATTTGGGCATATTAAGAAAAACATTACCAATAACTATACCTATAATCATTGCAAGAAATATCCATAGAGTTAGGTATTTATCTAAAAATGATAGATTTAATTTTTTATGTTTTGGATACATCTTTTATTTAAGCAACTTCTCGACCACTTGCCCATACTTTTCTAATGATTGGTAAATCCTTTTTAATACTTAATCTTACCAAATCTGCTTTTAAACCTTCTTTAATCATTCCTCTATCATTTAAGCCTGTAACTTTACAGGGGTTAGCAGTTACTGCAGCGATACTTTTGGGTAAATTATTAGATTTTATGCCCCACATTATCGCTGCCATCATCAATGATGAAGGCACGTAATCAGAACTTAAAATATCTAGAAGGTCTTTATCAATAAGTGATTGAGCTGAAACATTACCTGAATGAGATCCTCCTCTTACTAAATTTGGTGCTCCCATTATTATTTTTATGTTACTGCTTTTACACTTTGTTGCTGCTTCAATAGTGGTTGGAAACTCAGCTAAATTTATACCTTGTGAACTACTCTCTTCTACATCAGAAATTGTAGTATCATCATGACTAGCCAATACTGCATTTAATCTTTTACTAAATTTTATTGTTTCAATTTTATGTTTTTTACCAAACATTTTTTGAAGATCTTTTAAGTATGAAAAGTGTTGTTGAATTTGTGATTCTGAAAGACCAAATTTCCCTGATAAATAAACTTTGAACTGTGAAACATCACGAAACTGTCTTTGGCCTGGTGTGTGATCCATAAGACTAACTATTTTTACCTTATCCTGATCGTTGAATTCTTCTAACTCCTGAATTAAATTTTCTGAACATATTTCAGCTCTTAGATGAATAAAATGATCAATCTTAAAAGATTTGTCTTTTGATAAGTTATTGATAGAGGTGGCTGTTTCTCTTGCATATTTGTCATATCTATGCACACCATCTCTGTTAATAGACCCTACTCTTAAAGCATCGAAAACAGTTGTAATACCTGCAGATGCTAATTCTCCATCGTGAGCTGTAAGAGCATTATTTATAGGCCAATTTACACCAGGTCTTGGTTTGAGATGCCTTTCTAAATTATCTGTGTGTAGTTCAACTAAACCTGGAATTAAATAATCTTCATTGCAATCTATAGATCTAGGTATAGAGCTTTTTCCTTTATTGACCCTTTTAATAAACCCATCTTTTAATTGAATACTTCCCAAAAAGACTTCGTCTTCAGTTACAATATTAACATTATTTAAAATGACATCAGACAACATGAAATCCTTAAATATCCATATATATGACTCTAATATTACAGTTTTTTTAAAAGTTAAAATATATTAATTAAATTGAAACAAAACTATAATATGTAAATCTCATGGAAGAATATTATAAAAGATATGCAATATATTATGCACCTTTAGAAAATTCAGAGCTAGATGTGTTTGGTAAATGTTGGTTAGGATGGGATCCTTATAAAGGTTTAGAAACTACTAAGTCAGATCTTTCAAGTTCACCCAATTTACAGAAATTTTCTAGATTTGTACTTGCACCAAAACAATATGGATTTCATGGCACAATAAAAGCTCCATTTAGATTAAAGGATGGGTATACCTTTAATGATCTTGAAAATAAAGTTTGTGAAATATCAAAACAAATACATAGTTTTCATTTAGACGAACTAATTATTAAAAAATTAGGTAATTTCATTGCATTAATTCCTACTAATAATCTCAAAGTAAATGAAGTATCTAATAAATTTGTAAAGGGATTAGATTATTTAAGAGATGAGCTTTCTGAAGATGAATTAAAAAAAAGAAATCCTGAAAAATTAACCCCAAATCAAAAAAAAATGCTCTATAAGTGGGGTTATCCTTACGTATTTAATGAATTCAAATTTCACTTAACTCTTACCAGTAAATTAAATATTGAGGAAATTGATGGCGTGTTTAAATCTCTTCAAAACATTTTAAAACAAGTTAATTTAAGTAAGATAAACTTTAATAATATTTGTATTTTTGGACAAAAGAGTGATGAAAAATTTTATTTTATTAAAAGATTTAAATTTAATAATTTAAAGCATTAATTAAGTTATTTACGCCTGTTTCTAAATCAATGTCATTTTTAACATAGATTGTATCCGAAGGTAATTTTCCAACTTCTCTATTAAGTCTTTTTTTAATATCATCCTTACTTTCTCTATTTCTTGATATAAGACGGCTTTCAATAGCTTTTTTGGAAGCAATAATGCAAATAATCTTTGCATCAGGATAACTTTCCCTAATTTGCTTCAAAGCGAGTCTTGATCCATTAAAAATTACATTAACACCTTTTTTCAATTCATCTTCAATATCTTTTGGAATGCCATATGATAAAGAATGTGCTTGCCAGCTTATTGCAAAAAAACCATCTTTAACCTTATTTTGAAAATCAGTATTTGATATAGCGATATGGTCTTCATTATTTTTATCGAGGATTCTGGTAATATACCTTTTTACAAAGTAAAAATTTTCCAGCCTAGCTTTTATTTCATTTAATAAAGTATCTTTACCTACCCCAGAAGCTCCTACAATCACAAATAAATTGCCATTAGTTTTTTTCATTAATTCATAAATTTTCTAAATTGACTTCTCTTGTAGCAACTTTGTTTCTAGCTGTTTCATCATGAAATATTCCTATTATAGCTGAACCATTTAGCTTAGCTTTTTCTATTAAATCTAATACAACATTTTTATTATTTTGGTCCAGACTTGCGGTTGGTTCATCTAAAAGTAAATACGGATAATTATGAATAAAACCCCTAGCAATATTTACTCTTTGTTGTTCACCTCCTGAGAAAGTTAAGGGAGATAAGTTCCACAAATTTTTTGGAATATTAAGTCTTTCTAATATTTCTTGAGCTTTTTTTAATGCAATTTTTTTTTCACATCCAATCTCAAGCAAGGGTTCTATTACAACATCTATTGTTGGCACTCTAGGTACAACTCTCAAAAATTGACTAACATACCCCAATTTATTCTTTCTTAGTTTTAAAATATCTCTAGGTGATGATTTTCTAATATTAATATCTGAAATAAGAACATCACCTTTACTTATCACATAACTTCCATAGATTAATTTTAATAAAGTAGATTTACCTGTGCCAGAGTTACCAGTAAGTGCAACAACCTCACCTTTATTAACTCTGAAGTTTATATTTTTAAATACATTTATGTTTGTATCGTTTTGATTATAAAGTAGGAATGATTTGTTTAAATTTTTAATTTGTATCATTTTACACCTGTAATACTGAACTAACTAATAATTGCGAATATTTATGCTGTGGATCATCTAAAACCTGATCACACAAACCAGCTTCTATAACATTTCCATTTTGCATTACAATTATACGATCAGCTAAAAGTCTAACTACTGCAAGATCGTGTGTAACTATTACTGCAGCAATGCCAAGTTCTCTTACAAGGTTTCTTAATAAATCCAAGATTTTAGCTTGTACAGATACATCCAAACCTCCAGTAGGTTCATCCATAAAAATCAATCTTGGTCTAGTTACAAGATTTCTTGCAATTTGAAGTCTTTGTTGCATTCCTCCAGAAAAAGTACTTGGCTTATCATCAATTCTGCTAACATCAATTTCAACTTTTTCTAGCCAATTTGCAGCAATTTCTCTAATTTCACCATAATTTCTATGACCAATTGCCATTAATCTTTCACCAATATTTCCTCCTGCACTTATATTCATTCTGAGACCGTCACGAGGATTTTGATGCACAAATGCTAGATCAGATCTTTGAATTAAACGAAGTTTTGGTTCCGAAATTTTTGTAAAATTGAGGATTGTTTTTGATTTGTCGTTTAAGAAAATATCTCCTTCATCAACTTCTAAATTTCCATAAATACAGTTTAATAATGTAGACTTCCCAGAACCTGACTCGCCAACAATTCCAAGGACCTCTCCAGGATTAATATCTAAAGATACATTTTTGCAACCTATATTTTGGCCATAGTATTTAGAAATATTAGAGGCTTGAAATAAGAAATTTTGCTTCATAATTAATCTTCTTTTTTTGAATTTAATTTGGTTTGTTCTTTGCAATAGTCTGTGTCTGAACATATGTATGATCGTTTACCATCATCTGAAACAATAATTTCATCTAAATAACTATCACTGGATCCACATATTGAACATTTGAAATTAGCTTTCATAGCTTCAAAAGGATAGTCTTCAAAATCAAGACTTTTAACATTTGTATAAGGTGGAATAGCATAAATTCGTTGTTCTCTTCCAGCGCCAAAAAGTTGAATAGCTGGACTATTATTCATTTTGGGATTATCAAATTTTGGAATAGGAGAAGGGTCAGTAACATAATTTCCATTTGTTTTTACTGGATATGCATATGCTGTCTCAATATGACCATGTTTTGCAATATCTTCATAAAGTTTTACATACATTAATCCATATTCAGAAAGAGCATGCATTTTTCTAGTTTCTGTCTCTCTTGGTTCTAAGAATCTAAGAGGTTCTGGAATTGGTACTTGATATACTAATATTTGTTTTTCTTTTAATTTTGTTTCAGGAATTCTGTGTCTAGTTTGTATAAGAGATGCATCTGAAGTTTTTTCAGTTACAGCTACATTTGCAGTTTTTTGAAAAAATTTTCTTATTGATACTGCATTTGTAGTATCGTCGGCGCCTTGATCTATTACCTTTAAAATATCTTTGGGTATTAAACAAGCAGATGTTACCTGAATTCCACCAGTACCCCAACCATATGGCATTGGCATTTCTCTTGAGGAAAAAGGTACTTGATAGCCAGGTATACATAATGCTTTCAGAAGAGCTCGTCTTATCATTCTTTTTGTATTTTCATCTAAATAAGCAAAATTATAAATTTGAATATCTAAATTTTCATTTTTACTCATTTCATTCATTTTATTACCTTTTCATATTAACTTTGGCGTCAGCTCTAATTTTTCTAATGAGCTCTAGTTCAGATTGAAAATCAACATAATGTGGTAGTTTTATGTGCTCTAAAAAACCAGTCGCTTGAATGTTGTCGCAATGTGAAATAACAAATTCTTCGTCTTGTGCTGGTGCGCCAGAATAATCTTCACCTAATTCTTTCCATCTTAAAGCTCTATCGATCAAAGCCATTGCTAAAGCTTTTCTTTCAGTCTGTCCGAATACTAAACCATAACCTCTTGTAAATTGTGGAGGTTCAATTTTGGATCCTTGAAATTGATTTACCGTTTCACATTCAGTTAAAATGATCTCAGCAACATTAATTTCAAAACCTAATTCTGGAATATAAAGCTCAATGTCAACTATGCCAATTCTTAGTTCCCCTACAAATGCATGATTTCTTGCATATCCTCTTTGAGTAGAATATGCGAGACCAAGTAAAAAACCCTCATCTCCTCTTGATAATGCTTGTAACCTTGCCGAACGAGATGTTGGATAGCTAATAGGTTCTCGAGTTATATCGATAGGATCAAGATTGTTATCTTTTTCGTTTTGCATTAAATCTTCTTGATTTAAAAAACTTAAAACGTGAGGCATTTTGTTTTCATTATATTTTTTTTTTGGACTAATAGGTGCTTCATTTTCAGCTAGTAATTTAAAGTCCAAAAGCCTATGCGTGTAATCAAAAGTAGGACCTAATTTTTGTCCACCTGGTATATCTTTAAAAGTTGCTGAAATCCTTCTAAGGCATGTCATATTTGCTGTATTAACTGGTTTGCTGTAACTAAATCTTGTAAGAGTTGTTCTGTAAGCTCTTAACAAAAATATAGCTTCTATCAAATCACCTCTAGACTGTTTTATAGCTAATGCAGCAAGGTCTTTATCATATAGAGAACCTTCAGACATTACTCTATCAACGCCAAGTGTGAGTTGTTCTGATATTTGATCAAGGGAAATATTTGGAATGGATGTATCACCTCTTCTTATTTCTGACATCCAAGAATGAGCGTTATCAATTGCTACCTCCCCACCTTTAACAGCTACATACATCTAAAGCTCCGATTTTATGATATTAATTTTTGTTGAACGAGGAATAGATAAAATTTCTAAGTCATTTGTGAAATAGAAATCTAAACCTAAAGGATAAAGATTATTATTTTCGATAAATAATTCAGGATTAGGTAAATCAATATTTAATTTATTTTTTATGCCTGGACCATCAATGTTGCATTTTACTTTTTTATATTTTGTTTCTTCAATTATTAAAGTTGCAGATCTTTCTGGATACTCAGGAACTCCTATTTTGAAATCATTTAATGGCAATAAAGATTTCCATGTACCAATTACAAAATCAGCATTCTTTTTGTTACTAATAATGGCACCAGTGTTAAAAATTAACCAATTCCTTACTTCATCTGTATTATATTCTTTTGAGAGGTAAACATTACTCTCATTATCACATAACGTAATTAATATTGTCGCTGCTGCATTTGACAATACACTTGGTTTGTTAAGTTTATTTATCTGAAAAGTTCTACCTGGATATGATGTTGCATTTACTAATGATCTAAAAGCAATAGAACTATTTATAGAATTTTCAGAAAAAGGATAATTTTCCATTAATCGCTTTCTCCTCTTACAAGAGTAAAAAAATCAACTTTTGTAGCTTCAGCTTTTGAGAGAATTTTGTCTTTATTATCTTTTTTAATTTTTTCTAAAGGAATAATAATATTTTTATTTATTTCTTTAGACATTTTAGTTTGCATAAGAGCATCACATAATGCGCTTATTTCAGCTTTTTTCTTACTTCTTCCTTGAACATAACTATGACCTATTGTTCCACAATTCAATTTTAAGGAACATCTAGTTATAGTAACTTCACCAATATTAAATTTATCTCCAGTTACACCCATTCTTCCTTGAGCCATTATGCTTCCAATTTCAGGTGTTCTTAACCATACATAATTGACTTTTATTTTTTTTTGTTCCCAGAGATTTAACAAATCACTTTGGCTAGATGTTGCTAACAAACTCATCCAAGATTTTCTTTTTTCAATCATTTAATTACTTCTTTACTATACAACTATACAACTTATAATTATAAAACATTAATTATACAATTATATTTTTATTAAGTTTTTATTACATGAATTCTAAACTCATTTATTATCAAATTTATGAAGCATTAAAAAAAGATGTGGCGGATAACATATACAATTCAGGTGATAAACTACCTTCTGAAAATCATCTTTCAAAAAGATTTGGAGTAAATAGACACACGATTAGAAGAGCTTTGCAAATATTAAAAAATGAAGGAATTTTGTTTTCTAAAAGAGGTTCTGGTGTAATTGTTCAAGCTTCTAAGTTAAAATATAAACTTGGAAAAAGAGTAAGATTTTCAGAGAATATTACTCATGAAAACAATATTCCTAAAATAACAATTATTAGATCAGAGTATAGAAAAGCATCCAAGATAGAAGCTGATAATTTAAAAATAAATTCAAAAGATGAGATTCTTTTAATAGAAACAACTGGTAAAATTAATAATATTCCGACTATTATAACTAAAAGAATAATTCCAAATAAAAGGTTTCCCAGTTTTCTAGAAATATTTCAAAAAGAATTATCTGTCACAAACACACTAAAGTTGTTGGGTGTAAATGATTTTGTTAGGTCAAAAACAAATATAATCGCAGAGCTAGCTGATAGTATTCAAGCAAATTTACTTGATTGTAAAATTAATAGCCCACTTCTTAAAACAACATATGTGAATCAAGATTTAAATTGTATCCCAATAGAGTTCAGTCAGACATGGTTTGTTGGCGAAAGAATTCAATTAACATTAGAAGATTAAGCTTTTGATATTTGTAATATAAAATTAATAAAATTAAGATAACTAAAATATATGAATCAAATACAATCAAATCAATTTTCGGGATATATTTTACAGGGTAGTAAATTTTTGCATCATAATAAAATGCAATCGGGAACCATAACTATTGAAGATAAATTTTTAACTTCAATTGAAGTTAATAAAACTAATCAATACCCTAAAAAAAATTATCCAGTTATAGATTTGACGGGTTTTTGGGTGTTACCTGGAATAATAGACTTACATGGAGATGGATTTGAAAGACAATTATTTCCAAGGCCAGGCGTAAGTTTTGATATGAATGATACTCTTAAAATTGTTGACAAAGAACTTTCCATTAATGGCATTACTACGGCTTACCTAGCATGTAGCTATAGCTGGGAAGGTAGAATAAGAAGTCCTGAATACGCTAAAATATTTTTAGAAAATCTCAATAAATACAGACCTTCTATGATAACTAATATAAATGTTCAGGTAAGGTACGAAACGCATCTTGTAGAAAAAGTTCAAGAACTTATTGATTTAATTACAGAATACAAACTTAATTATGTGGTATTCAACAACCATATACCTGATGCCATAGAAAAAATTCAAAACAAACCAACAGCATTTGCAACATGGGCTAATAAAATGTCTATGGAAAAAAGTGAACTTGCAAATATTGTGAATTATCGATTAACAAAAGAAAATGAAGTAAGTGATAGTTTAAAAACATTAAGCAATTTTATGAAATCTAATAATATTAAATTTGGTTCGCATGATGATGAAAGCAAAAAGGATAGAAAATGGTTTAGAAGTTTTGGTGCTAATATTTGTGAGTTTCCAACAAGTATTTTAGCTGCTAAAGAAGCATACCTCAATAATGAAAATGTAATAATGGGTGCGCCTAATTTAGTCAGAGGTGGTTCACATAATGGAAATATATCTACATTAGAATTATTAAAACTAGGATACTGTAGTATTCTAGTATCAGATTATTATTATCCATCACTACTCCAGTCAATTTGGTATTTGTTAGATCATAAGATATGTTCTATTGAAAATGCATGGGCATTAATATCAGAAAATCCCGCAAAGGCACTAAATATTGACAAAAGAGGAGCTATCAAAGTAGAAAATTACGCAGATTTAGTAATTATTAACCCAAAAACAAGAGAGATAGAAGCAACAATATGTAATGGAAAGATTGCAAGTGTTTGTAAAAGCGTTGTTGACAGATTTATTAAATCATCAAATGCAGTATCCTAATCTATTTATATTTTGATATAAAATCTTCAACACTTAAAGTTCTAAAGTCGTCTAAGGAAGATCCTATTTTCTCATGAGACCAATTCCACCATTGAATTTCAGACAATTGAATTGCAATTTTTTCTGAAAACCTTCTTCTAATAATTTTAGCGGGATTTCCTGCTACAATAGTATAACTTTCCACATCTTTGGTAACAACAGAACCAGCTCCAATTATAGCACCATCTCCAACTGTAATGTCAGGTTTAACAATAGCAGCATGTCCTATCCATGTGTCATTGCCAATTATAGTTTTTCTGGAATACCGGTTTTTAAAAAAATCTTTGTCATGTTCTTTGTCTTCCCAATAGTCAGTTGATCTATATAAAAAATGATGAAGACTTGCTTTTTCCATTGGATGGTCCGTTGGACCTATTCTAACAGAGCTTGCAATATTAGAAAATTTTTTTATGTCTGTATTGGCTATATCACAAAATCTTGTACAATAAGAATAATCACCGAAATTAGAATTTGAAATAATAGAATATTCACCTATTTCAACAAATGAACCAAAATCACTGTCTACAACTTGACAATCTGAGTGAATTAAAGGTCTGTTTTTATCAAGTTTTTTCATGTTAATAACTAGGTGCTAAAAAAATAAAAACATTGAGATATGTTAACTCTAGTATCTTCAATCGTTACTCCTATTTATAAAAAATTTCATCTAACCAGTAAGGATTAGACCAAGCATATTTACCATACTCGTTTAATACTGTTACTCTAAAAAAACTTGTATCAAGCTTATTTAAATCAAATTTGGCACTTGTAATGTTGTAACCATTTTTGGAAAGGCAGGTATTAGAGGAGCCTGAAATAATTATGTGTGAAGCTGGACTACATTGTATTAAAAGTTCATTATCATCAAGTTCTATATTATGTATTGCTATCCCTGTAGAAGAGTAATAATTGCCATTTTTAAGAGAATATAAAATATTTTGTATAGACAGGTTTTTGCATTTTACGAATACCCAACCTCCTAAAGCATCTTCTTTATGAAAATGCGAATCGTCAGATGCAGTTAGTAAAATTTTTTTATTATTATTTAGTAGGAAGTCAGCTGTAGCTATTCCACTACCTCTATTTGAGCTAATTGTTGCTGCGTGATTATAGATTTCAACTGCGTGAGCATTACTTACTTTAATGGCCTCATCAGAAGATAATGAATACCACTCTGGATGAGCTATTGTTACAAATGCTCCAGTCTCTATGATTCTGTTAAGTAGTTCATCTACTGTTTCATTATCAGATGCAATTTTGAAATCTAAAGGCAAACCGTTAGCAACAAGATGCCACAAGCCAGCTCTTTCGTACTTTTTCCCTTTTACATGAATTTCAGCACTTGGAATTGTAATAAAATCTTTAAAATTAAAATCAGAAACATCATTTACACTTTCTGCAGCAAATCTCTTGTCATGCCATAAATGATCAGAAAGACATGTAAAATCATAGCTATATGATTTGTAAAACTCAATCACAGTTTTTGGTTTAAGCAGTCCGTCAGAGTAATCGCTATGTCCATGCAAATTGCCTTTGTAAAATTTTCCAGATTTGTCAAATGGTTTTAATTTCATACTATCCCCTTTTTTAGAAGATCATTACGAAATAATTTTTCATTTTTTTAACAAATATTTTAATAAAAAATTAAATTTCAATTACCAGAATTTCCACCATGGCTTATCTTTTGTACCATTAGAAGAGTTTGTATCTTTTAGAGGTTCGATATCTTTTTTAACAGTTTCTAATCCACCTGTACCAGTTTGGCCAAATTTTTCCGAGGCAGCTTTTTTTGCGATTTCGTATGCTTCTGTTAATTTTACTTTAGCTTCCTCAGGTTTTTTTTGTGCACACATTTCAAAACCTTCTAACAGCATTTTTTCGACTGTATCAGCGTCAGATTTATCTATTCTAGGTAACTCTAATCTTATTCTGGCTCTTAACATAAGAAGGTTAACATCATCACATTTATCTATAAGTTTTTGAAAAATTTCTTCTGTATTAACTAATGTTCCAGCTTCCTGAGAAGACACCTCATTGCTTATATTTTTTGTATCTTTGCTTTGAGCTTGAACAAGTAACGGGTAAATTAAAAAAACTATTATTAAAATATATCTATTCATAGTAAATCCTTTATTTCTTATCCTCTATACCAATTAATAATCTTCTTAGTTTGGCTGACATAGTATCAATGCACATTACAGCAACTAAAACTAAAATTGCCATGTAAGCAACGTTTTCAAAATCATTTCCAGTCATTAATGCCCCAAGGAAATGTAAGCCTATACCTCCAGCACCCATTGCCCCAATAATTACGGCAGCTCTTGTGTTAGATTCTAGGTAATATAAACTTTGTGAAATGAAAATTGGTAGTATTTGTGGAATGATACCAAATCTATGTTGAAGAACTTTGTTTGCACCAGTTGACTGGATACCTTCTTTATCTTTTTTATCAGTATTTTCTATAGCTTCAGACATTAATTTACCAAGAGTGCCTGTGTCTGTAAATGCGATTGCAAAAATTCCGGTAAAAAGTCCCGGACCGAAAGCTCTAAGGAATATTAAACTCCAAATTAACATATCTATTCCACGAAGCATGTCGAAGAGTCTTCTCAGAAAAAACCTTATTGAGGAAAGTGGAGTAACATTGTAAGCAGCAAGAAAAGCTAGTGGAAGACCAACCATTGAGGCAATTAATGTTCCAAGAATGGCCATTAATAATGTTTCAACCATAGCAAACAAAACGGTGTTGTGGTGCCATATTTCATTTTCTAAAAATTCATTTACAACAAGATTAAAATTTGAAATTTTTGGATCTACTCTGTCTTCATTAAACATAAGTGATATAGCGTCAAGAAATCCCTTTCCAACAAGAGGGCTATCGAAATCAAACCAAAAATATTTCCATCCTAACTCGTATCTATGAACTTCGACTTTTGATCCATATACCTGAAGCCTTTCATATAAAGAAGGTCTCACTTCAACTTTATTTTCTGTTGCACGCATCCAACTTGGCAACATACTTTCCTTTCCAACATACCCATCAACATAAGGTTTACCATTTTTATTAAGCTTAAAAATGAATGGTTCATTGATATTAGGAAAATTTCTCATTTCCACTCTATTTGGAAAGAAAACAAACTGACCACCATTATCAAAGTTAACAATTGTAGATTGATTATTTTTATTTCTAATAAGCCAAGTGGGATCATCTTTATAAACATGCCTATGACCACCCTCAAATCTTACATCAATTTTCTGAGGATCTTTCCAATTCATTTTTATATGGTCTTTGTGAGCATATATATCTAACATAAACATAGACGCTCGATCTTTATTCCACTTTTTAGCTAAGTTAGGTAGATCAAAGTGTATTATTGACCCAATTAAATAAACCATAAACATAAATCCAGTTATAATAAGAATTCTAATATGTTTTTTATGTTTTAGATCAACTGCATCAATAACATTTTGATTTAATACTTGCTCCATTACTTATTGTCTCCAATTAATCTACCCCTAAGAAATCTGGAGAAATAATCTAAGGAAATTATAGTGATAACTAATAAAAACATAATAGCTATAATTTCGTCTCCATATCTAAACTGAATTACAGCAGACAATGCTTCTCCAATACCTCCAGCACCTACAAAACCAAGGATGGTTGACGCTCTTACATTAATTTCTAACCTCAGAAGGGTGTATGAGATAAACAAAGGTATTACTTGAGGAATAACTGCAAATCTAACTCGTTGCCACCAACTTGCTCCACAAGATTGTAAACCTTCAATTGGTTTGTTATCAGCATTTTCAATAGCTTCAGAGAATAATTTTCCTAGAGCTCCAGCAGTATGAATTACTATTGCAATAACTGCAGGTAATTCTGATTTTCCCATCAGATACAAAAATATCATAGCAATAACCAACTCAGGAAATGATCTCAAAATGTCCATGGTTCTTCTTGAGAAAGTAACTATATATTGGTTTTTAATTAAATTTTTACTTGCAAACAGGCTCAAGAGAAGAGCAAAAATTGCCCCGAATAGTGTTGAAAAAAAAGCCATGTTTATTGTTGATATTAAATCTGGAAGATATTTGAATACATATGCATACCATCTCCAACCAGACTCAAATGCTTCTTTGAAAAGATCAACAGGGTAGTCAAAAAATTTACTCAATCCCCTTTGAAAGCTTCCTGCATTATTTTCTTCTGCTATTGTAAGTCCACTGGAAAGAAGAAATAAAATAGCCAAAATGCTTATGAAAGAATAAATTAATCTTTTAAAAGCCATTGCTTTTAGGTTTTTCTCAATTGTCTCAAAACCTAAAATATTGTCTGAATACATTTTACTTCCAACTATAATATTATTATTGATTGAGTTAATAAAGTATGCAAAAGACAACTAATTACTGTCTTTTGCATATTAGTAATTAGCCTTTTTTCTTCTTGGCTTCTAATTTTGCTTTTCTAGCTTTTACAATTACTTCATAGAAACTATGATCAACTGGAACCCAAGCTTTTACAATGCCATTTGCAACATCTTCACTGCATTTTGGATCATTTTTGTGTATCCATTGCTTCAATCCAACCATAACATCTCTAGCTTCCTGTGGTAATTTCTTTGGCATTACAATCGGGCCATTAGGAATTAACTTTGATGACCAAACCTGAACTAGGTCGTCCATATTTAAGATACCTTTATCAACCATTTTTCTTAAATTACCAGATGAGTATCCTTCTTCCCATTTACCAACACCAGATACCCATGTAACACCAGCATCAACGTCTCCATTTAAAACAGCTAATACATTGTTTTCGTGTCCGCCAGAAAACTGTGTCTTTGAGAAGTAAGTATCAATATTAACGTTATATAATTCTGGTAATTCAATAGATGGGATTAGATATCCAGAAGTAGAATTAGGATCAGCAAAACCTAATTTTTTTCCTTTAAGATCATCCAGAGATTTAATACCTGAATCTTTCCTAGCTACCATTACTGAATAATATCCAGTATCGCCAGTAGGTTGCATTCTAGTTAAAATTGGTACAACGGCATTTGGATCTTGTAGATAAATTCCAGCATAGCCAGAAGAACCAAACCATGTGTAATCAAGGTTGCCACCAAGCATTGATTCCATGGTTCCAGCATAATCTTTGAATGTAAACAATTTAGCTGGTACACTATATGCTTTTTCAACATAATCTTTTAGACATCCATTTCTTGCAATGATATCTTGCGATGCTTCATCTCCAAGAAAACCAATTCTGAACTCAGGCTGAAATTTACTGAGGTCCATTTTTGGTCCATCGTATTTTTTATCTGCATTAGCTGTAGAAACCATTAAAAAAGCGGTCACTACAGCTAAAAAACTATATAATTTTTTTAACATTTATGTTTCTCCATTTATTTAAGTTTGGTCTTCTAATTTTCATAAGTTCATGCAGTCTTCTTAATATCTGCGCTCTCTAATGAAACTGATGTCATAGTGCCTTCAAAAGCTTCGTCAGCTTCAGCACCATAAATTTCTCTAGCTTTTTGATTTGTAAGTTTTGATGGTAAATCATCAAACACTATTTCTCCGTTCTGCATACCAATAATACGATCACAATACTGCTTTGCAGTATCTAGAGTATGTAGGTTACAAATCACTGTGATATTTTGTTCATCATGAATTTTTCTAAGAGATTCCATAACAAGTCTAGCATTTAAAGGATCTAATGAAGCTATAGGTTCATCTGCAAGGATTAGTTTAGGGTCTTGCATCATAGCTCTACATATTGCAACTCTTTGTTGCTGACCACCGGAGAGTGTTTCAGCTCTTTGTAGAGCAGTCTGTATCATGCCAAATTTGTCTAATAAGTTTAATGCGGCATATCTTTCTTCAGATGTAAAAAGTTTTAGACTAGCACGCACAGTAGACATCTCATTCAATTTGCCTAAAATAACATTTGTAAGAACATCCAATCTTGGAACAAGATTAAACTGTTGAAATATCATGGCACAATTTTTTTGCCATGCGAGTTTATCCTTTTTCTTCAAATCTAATATATTTTGATCTTGGAAAAGAATTTCGCCAGAGGTAGCGTCAGTGAGTCTGTTTATTGTTCTTAATAATGTAGATTTACCAGCACCTGATCTTCCAATAATTCCAATCATTGAGGAATTTTCAACATTTATTGTTACATTATTAACAGCTTTAACTTGATCAAAATATTTAGAAATATTAATTATTTTAAGCATAAAAATCTCCATGATTCTTTACTTTTTGATCTTCAAATATTTCAGTTTTGTTTAATTTTTATTTCTAAATTGTTAAATTAAAATTTAGTTATAGAAATCAGTAGTTTAATTATAGAAAAAAATTATTTCTTATTTGAATGTTATATGAATGATCAATATAAAAAATAATTTTTTGATGATTAAAGAATCATCTTGTTAACATTTCCAATTTAAAACAAAGTTTTTTTGCTCATCTGTATCAATTGATCCTGGTCTATATTTTCTTATAAATTTAATGGCATCTTTTGTGGATATTCCTAATTTAGCTAATAATAATGATGCGATTGTACCAGTTCTACCTAATCCCGCCTTACAATGTATAATAATATTTTTTTCTTTTTTTAAAAAATTTTCTAGATCCGAGAGAAGTAAATTTAACTTTAAAAGTGAATTTTTAGTAGGTATATCAAAGTCAGTTATTGGAAAGTGAAACCAAGCGAAGTTATTTAATTTAATTTCCTTTGTTAAATTCTCGCATCCAAGTGATTTTAATTCTGATGTTTCTAAAAGAGACACAATAATGTCAATTTGGTGATTTTTAAAAATTTTTAGTGTATTCTCAATTCCAATAATTTGGTTGTTAGAATCTAACAATGTGCCAGGACAGCCACATAACCCTAGTTTTCCAAAGTTTTGAGAATAATGAAATTCGCTAAAATAAATATCTTTTAATGGTATCCATGTAATTAGATCATCTTTTTGTAATTCATATGTTAAATTAACTACCATAAAATTAAGTATACAGTTATTGATTACAAAAATATTAAGCTCAATATTACTGAATGGACTCTATTTGCAATCTTATATTGTTTTCTTTTCTTAAGGAAAAGCTTAATTTTACTGAGTATCTCCTAATACTTGAATTTTTTGTAGGCGTTATAATATTAATATCAGGATAATGATTTTGAACATGATATTAAAGATGCTTTCAGAAATTAGAAAGTGCTAGCATTGGACATCACAAATAACCCAAATAAAATTGCCATTATAGTTGCTTTTACCTTTTTAATTGCTGGCATTGTAGAAGGAATTATAGGTATTGATCTTCCAACTACATCTATTACCATCACGACATTTTTTGTTTCACCGTTACTAGCTTTAGGATTAAATTTAGTCCCAATGACAGTTGCAAATATTTGTCAATTTAGTAAGTCTCATAACCCTAAGCAAATAATGAGTAGATATTTTATTTAATTCCTAAAAATTATTAAGAATTTTGCTTAAAAATTATGAATTAAGGGTTTTTAAAGAAACTAAGTGCTTCAGAAAGTACTCTAATGTTATCTTTTGATAATAAAATAGCATTTTTAAAGTAGGAAGCTGCAATTTCATTATTACCCAGCTTTACCTCTAATTTTCCCAAATTAAGATTTACATCTGCTCTTTGACATAGATCAATGTTCAAGCAATTTAAATAATCAGCCTTTGCATTTTTATAATCTTTAATAAAGAAATAAGTATTAGCTCTATTAATTAAGCTCTCAACAAGGTAACTATTAGGTATATCTTTACTCTTAATGTTAATAGAAAGTAGATTTATGACACCCTGGTAATCTTTTAATTGAAACTTTTCTTTAGCTGCTTCTACATTTTGAACAAAATTAATTTTGGGTAGTTTGATGAAAGTGTCGTTAGTGGGCAATGCTGCTAACAGTACCGAATTAAAATTAATAAATAAAAAGATTGAGAAAATAATTCTAAGAATCAAAGGAAGCTTTCATAAATATTACAAATTTATTACAATATTATTAAATTTTTGTGACAAATCAAGTTTTTAATTTTATGTAAGCATTCTAGGAAAAAAATAATCTATTACTTGCCCGTTCGAAAAATAAGGTATTTTAAAAGTATTTTCAGGATACTCTATGATAACAACACCACAAGTAACTAAATTGGCAGGTAACTTATTATGTCCTGTAGTTGTAAGTTGATAAATTAATGAATTTAAAATGGGCTTTATTATAACAAAATTAATGTAAGCTTAGAAGAGATGTTAAGCTTAGTTTAATTTGTAAAAATTTTTCAGAAATAAATTTGTAATAAATCCAATATATGTAGAGATCTTAATTAAAATAAACTCTGTTTATATATGGATAAAAATAAAAGTAAAAATTATAGAGCCATTTGGATCTCTGATATTCATTTAGGTTCATCTGGTGCACAGGCCGAACATCTTCTTGAATTTCTAAGATATAATGATAGTAATTATTTATATTTAGTTGGCGATATTATAGATGGATGGAGCTTAACTAAGCGGTGGTATTGGCCTCAATCTCATAACGACGTAATTCAAAAAATTCTTAGAAAAGCTAGAAAAGGTACAAAAATTACATTTATTCCTGGTAATCACGATGAAGGTGCGAGGACTTTCTTAGGTATTACGTTTGGTGATATTGAGATAAAAAATGAGGCTTTTCATAAAACGGCTAAGAATGAAAAGTTGTGGGTAATACATGGCGATCTTTTCGATGAAGTAATGCAACATGCCAGATGGTTAGCCTACATAGGAGACTCTGCATATACCTTTCTTCTGTGGTTAAACAAATGGTTTAATAGAATAAGACGTCTTATAAACTTACCATATTGGTCGTTATCACAGTTCTTAAAATTAAAAGTTAAAAAGGCAGTTTCAATCATTAACGCTTTTGAGACACTTATGGTTAGAGAAGCCTCCAGACGTGGATGTGATGGAGTTGTATGCGGGCATATACATAAATCTGAATTGAAAATGATCGATAATAAAATTTATGCAAATGATGGGGATTGGGTTGAATCACTTACTGCTCTTGTAGAACACAAGAATGGAGAGTTAGAAATTATTAATTGGGCTGAATTGGGTCACGATCATCCATATCAAAATGATATAACTAAAGTTAAAAAAATAGCATGAAAATTTTAATTGTAACAGACGCTTGGTATCCTCAAGTCAATGGGGTAGTAAGAACTTTAGATGAGACATATAAGCAATTAAAAAAATTCGGCCATGAGGTAAAGTTAATTACACCAGAAGGTTTTTTAACAATGCCATGTCCAACTTATCCTGAAATAAAATTATCTCTTTTCCCAGGTGCTAGAGTTTCATCTATGATCAGAGAATTTAATCCAGATTGTTTACATATTGCTACTGAAGGTCCTTTAGGACTTTCCGCGCGTGGATATGCTATTAGAAATGGTTTAGCTTTCACCTCAGCCTATCATACCAGATTTCCAGAGTATGTTCATGCAAGAACAAAACTCCCACTCAAAACTACCTATTCATTTTTAAGATGGTTTCATAAAAGATCTGAGCTGGTGATGGTGCCAACTGAAGAAGTAAAAAAGGATTTATTAAAATTCAAAATTGGTAACCCTCAAATTTGGGCGAGGGGCGTAGACTTAGAAATTTTTAAACCAAAAAAAGGAAGAAGAAAAAATAAAAAACCTATTATGTTAAATGTAGGAAGAGTATCTATAGAAAAAAATTTAGAAGAATTTTTAAAAATAGATCTGCCATATGAGAAATGGGTTGTAGGAGACGGTCCTGCATTGAAAGAATTAAAAAAAAAATACCCTAAGGTTATTTTCCACGGCGCTAAGAGTAAAGAAGAATTAGAATACTACTATAACAAGGCGGATGTATTTGTTTTCCCAAGCAAAACTGATACATTTGGCTTAGTTTTATTAGAGGCTATGGCCTGTGGTTTGCCAATTGCAGCTTTACCTGTCAGTGGTCCCTTAGATGTTATTGGTAACTCAAATGCAGGTATTCTGAATTCTAATTTAAAGAAAGCGTGCAAGAAAGCTTTGCTTATACAAAGAAAAGTGCCAAGAGAATATGCTAAAACATTCTCATGGGAATCAACAAGTAAAACCTTTGAGACTTATTTGGTAAATATAAGAAAAAAAGACACTACATATAATATTGAAGACAACCCTCATAAGGGTAATACTGGGATTACAAGAGCAATTCATGCAGCTAAAAATTCGTGGTCAGGTTTAACTTTTGCTCTGAGAGAAGAAAGTGCTTTTAGACAAGAAATATTTTTAGTGATAATTTCATTATCTATAATTTTAGTCAGCGATGTCAGTACTATTGAAATATTGCTTATGATTTTTACAACTTCCCTTGTCTTAATTATAGAGCTATTAAATTCTAGTGTTGAAGCAGCTATTGATAGAATATCATTTGATTATCACGGTTTATCTAAAAGAGCTAAAGATTACGGATCCGCTGCTGTAATGTTGACATTAATTTTATGGGTCTTAATTCACGGGTTAATTTTATTTAATGATATAAATTAAATAGCAATTAGCTCTCCGTTTCCAATGGCAAGATACCATTTTAAGTTAGAAATACTCTTAATGCCTATAATAAAAAATTTTTAATGTAATAAATTTGAAATAATTGAATATTCACCTATTTCAACATATTTGTTGAATTCACTATCTTCAATTTTGCAATTAGAATGTATTAATGGTTTGTTTTTTGAGAGTTTATTCATATGAAAATAAAAATATATTGTGATATTAACGTCATTTAAAAAATTTTATGTGTTATAATTTATTAAATCTCCAATTAATGCATTTATTTATTGCAAAAATATTAAGCTATTTTTTGGTGTAAAAATTTTAAGGCTGAACTGATTTTTTTTACAAAGAATTGAGTAAGTTAATTATGAAATACATGATATTAAAAATTTTATAGAATAACATTCATCAAGGTTTAATAATTGGATATATCAACTGACTCAAATGAAGTTGCTTTAATGATAAGTTTCGCTTTTCTTATGGCTGGAATTGTCAAAGGAGTGTTAGGAATTGGTCTTCCAACAACAGCAATTACTATAATGACATTTTTTGTTTCACCATTAATGGCTTTAGGACTAAACCTTATACCAATGACAGTTACTAACATTTGGCAGTTTAGTAAGGCAGATGATCCTCGAGACTTAATAAAAAATTATAAATATTTTGCTATTTCTCTTGTGGTATTTATCTTAATTACTTCTTTTTATGCAAATGAAATTGGAGACAATGTAGTTCGTCTCATTTTTGCGATTGCAGTGCTTTTATTTGTAAGTTTACAAATTTTTGGCTTCAGTTTTAAAATGAATCCAAAACGTGATAGTTTGTGGCAAACTAGTCTAGGTACACTTGGAGGTATTTTTGGTGGGGCAGCATCGATATGGGCAGTTCCAGTAACTATGTATTTATTAATGAAAAATGTAAAACCTAAACAATTTGTTGATGTTAGTGGTTTTTTGATAATGATTGGATGCATACCCGTTTCTATTGGATATATAGCAACAGGGGTATTTCAGCCTAATATGTTTATATATGGAGCTCTTGGATCAGTAATTGGCATAATAGGATTTCAAATAGGAGAAAAGCTTAGAAATAAAATAAATGCTAAAACATTTAGAAATTTGTTACTTGTTTTTTTTAGTTTCTCGGCAATTAACATGATTATACAATCTTTTTTAAATTTTGGGTTATTTGATATAGCTAATTTATTTTAATCTCTACCTCTGATAATTCCTCTACCTTATATATAATATGATCACCCTTTTTAGGAGCGCGTGTTTTAATTACACTTCCAGTAATTATAACACTATGTTTTGGGATGGTCCGACCCAATGAAGTTAATAGGTTCGAAACCCAAGATAATGACCCAAGTGGGTTAGCGTCTTTTATCATTGCGTCTTGGGGAATTTCATCATTCCAAAGTAATTGTGATCTAATAGTATCTAGGTTTAATTTTTCCCAATTTGGAAGTTCTTTGCCCATAACTATACCTGAGCACCAAGCATTATCTGTTATCATTGATAATGGATTTATGTTAGAATAATCTGCATTTCGATCTATAATTAATTCAAAAGCTGGTGACAGGGATTTTATAAATTCTCTAATATTATCTTTATTAAATGGTCCCATTTTAGGTTTCAAATCATCTGATAATGTTACAGCTATTTCGAATTCCAATCCTAATCCATGAAAGTTTTCTAATTCAAAGGTTGAAGGACTTGACTTGATTTCATTTGCAAAAATACCACCAGCAACAGGATGGTCTATCCCACATAGTTGTTGCTGCACTTTAGAGGCTAAAGCAATTTTAAAACCACCTAAGCTACCTCTTCCAGAATTTTCTTGAAAGATTTCTTGTATTTTATAAGCTTCGTCAAAATCTTTAGGCATTAATGTTTCTGGTAAGTTTTCATAGTTTTTTTTTGAATTATGTTGGTCTAACATAAATTGTGCAATTTGCTCTAATCTGCTCATAATTAATCCTTCACAAAAATAATGTAGGATTATCTTATAAAAAATTTATTTTATTACAAACTATAGTTTGATATTATAGAGATCTAAAATTACACCGAATTTATTGAGGCTTGCTGTGTTAGACAACCAAATCATTAATATCAGAAGTGAAGTGGATAATTGGCTGCAGAGTTTCAATGAAGCTATTTCACACCAAAAAAATAAAGATGAATCTATCAATATTCTTTCCAACTTGTTTTTTGAAGATAGTCATTGGAGAGATATTTTAGCCCTTACATGGAAGATACAAACTGTATCAGGAAAATCGAAAGTAATCGAAAATCTTTATAACAAAATAATGGACCTTTCCGCCAAGAGTTTCCAAATTGACCAGCAAAGAACACTTCCTAGAGAAGTTATAAGAGCTGGGAAAAATGTTATTGAAGTTATTTTAAGATTCAAAACAAAATTTGGAAATTGTGAGGGAGTAGTTCGTCTATTTGAAGATCAAGAAAGAAAGGGTTATTTTAAAGCGTGGAGTCTCCTGACTGCCCTAAGTGATTTAAGTTCTTCTGAGAAAAAAAATAATGAACAATATCAAAATATACTAGAAGGACCTAATTGGTTAGACAAAAGAAATGAAGATAAACTTTATAAAAATAGGGAACCAGAAGTAATTGTTGTTGGAAGTGGTCAGGCTGGTCTTTCAATTACAGCAAGGCTTAAACAACAAAATATAGACACACTTATTGTAGATAAAAATGAAAGAATAGGAGATAACTGGAGAAATAGATATCATTCTTTAAAATTGCATAATCAGACACATGTTAATCATTTACCATATATGCCTTTTCCTTCTACTTGGCCAACATATATTCCAAAAGATAAGTTAGCAGGTTGGTTTGAGTATTATGTTGAAAGTATGGAATTAAATGCATGGACAAATACAAAATTCATTGGGGCGGAATATAATGAAAATAAAAAGCACTGGAAAGTAAAACTCAAGTTATCTGATGGCTCTATTAAGATTATGAAGCCAAAGCATATTGTAATGGCTGTTGGTGTAAGTTCAGTTCCAAATCGCACTAAAATACCTGGTATAGATGACTATAAAGGTGAGGTTATTCATTCAGCAGATTATGATAATGGGAAACAGTATAATGGAAAAAATGTTCTGGTTTACGGGACTGGAACAAGTGCACATGATGTTGCACAAGATCTCTATGTGCATGGAGCAAATGTAAAAATCGTACAACGCTCACCATCTATGGTAGTCAATGTGGAACCCAGCGCACAACTGCCATATCAATTATATAGTGAAGGTCCAAATACTGACGATTGTGATTTAATAACCATTTCAACACCTCTACAAGTACTTAAAAAGACACATCAGTTATTAACTGAAAAAACAAAGAGAATTGATAAACCACTTTTGGATAAACTTTCAAGTGTTGGCTTTAACCTTGAATATGGAGAAGAAAATTCTGGGTGGCAATTTAAATATTTAACAAGGGGTGGTGGTTATTATTTCAATGTAGGAGCATCAGATTTAATCGCAGATGGTAAGATAAAAGTTTTACAATTTTCAAACATTGGAAATTTTTTATCCTCTGGCATTGAAATGAAATCAGGTGAAAAGCTTGATATAGATTTGATGGTTACGGCTACTGGATATAAAGGCCAAGAATATGTTGTAGAAGAATTATTTGGCAAAGCAGTTGTTGAAAAAATTGGCCCTATTTGGGGATTTGACGATGAAAGACAAGAGTTAAGAAATATGTGGATGCAAACCAAACAGCCAGGACTTTGGTTTCATGCAGGAAGTTTAGCTCAGTGCAGAATTTTTTCTAAGTTTTTAGCTTTACAAATTAAAGCAACACTGGATGGTATTATTTAGTAAGAGTATAAATTTTTATGGGCGGATTTTAGCCCCAGTTAATTTTTCATAGGTAAGAGCAACATTGCTCATATCAGCGTTTTCTCCAAATTCATCGATAGTGTTTTTTAAAAGTTCTTGAGACAATTTTCCTAGAGGAATTTCAACGTTATTTGAATCAGCTATTTTAGTTGCTACTCCTGCATCCTTTTTCATTAAGCCAGTACTAAAACCCTGAACCATTTTACCAGAAAGAATATTATCAGGTAGTGTGATTTCAGTAGCATAGTTTCTACCTGAGCTTTTTTGAATAATTTCAACTGCTTTTTTTGGATCAACACCATCTTTGACAAGTAATGAAATAACTTCAAAAGTTGCCATCCTACAAATCAAATTAAGTAAGTTATTGCCAGCTTTAATTGAGTGTCCTGATCCTATTTTACCTGCATAGAAAATATTTGAACTTATATCATCCATTAAAGGTTTTATTTTTGCGAATTGCCTTTCTGTTCCACCTACCATTATCGCTATATTTCCTTGATTAGCCCCTTTTGGACCTCCACTTACAGGAGCATCAATAAAATTAATTTTTTTTGAATAAAGTGTTTTAGAAATTTGTCTTGTGATTTCTGGTTCTCCAGTGGTCATATCAATTATGAAAGAATCCTTTGCAACTGTAGTAAGTAAGCCATTTTCACCATTAATGACTTTCTCTACGATAGCACTTGTTGGCAAACATAAAAAAATTCTAGATGTGTTTGAAGCTAGATCAGAGGGAGTAGAGCATGCTGTTGCCCCTCTATTTGTAAAATACTCTAAATTTTCTTGATCAAGATCGTGAACAAAAAGTTCATTATTTCTTAATAATCTCTCAGCAAGTGGTTTGCCCATATTACCTAAACCAATGAAACCAACTTTCATTTAAGTTGTTTCCTCCAACTAAAAAAATTTTTCTATAAATAATCTAATATAAAATTAGCAGAAGAGAAATAATATTATATCTTTATTAAGAATAAAGATTTAAAATTCTACATATACATTCTAGGAAAAAAATAATCGACAACTTCCCCGTTTGTAAAAACTGGTGTTTTAAAATTATTTTTAGAATATTCTATCACAACAACACCACAAGTAACTAAATTAGTTGGTAATTTATTATGACCTTTAGTTGTTAGTTCATACATTAATAAATTTAAAATTGGATTATGACCTATTATAACCACAGTACTAAATCCAAGCACTTTGGAAGCTAATTTTTTTTTAATCTGTTCTATAGATGCGTGATATAAATCTTCTTCAACGAATAAATTATTATCTTTATCATCCCAATTTAAAAAGATATTTTCGTAAGTTAATTTTGCTCTTAATGCAGGTGAGATTATAAACAAATCTGGTTTATTTATTCTTTTTTTTAGTTCCTTAGAAATAACTCTACAAGAATTATAACCTCTTTTATTCAAACCCCTTTGAAGATCATTAACATTACCACTCCAATCAGATTTAGCATGACGTATTAAAATTAATTTAGACATATATGAATATAATTTTATCCAAAAGTACCAAGAATATTTTTTTTAAAACAATCACGGTTACTTATTTTATTATACCAACTTTTTAAGTTTAAAAGATTTGGGCGTTCAATAGGTAAAGAAAGGTATCTATAAGAAGCAGCGCCCATTATAATATCTGACATACCAAATTTATTATTTAAAATATATTCATGACCTTCTAAAAATTTATCAAAAATTTCAAACTTTTCATTTAATAAAATAATATTTTTATCAATCAGTTCTTGATCACGATCTTCTGGTGGATTTCTAACTAATCCCCAAAATATCGGCGTCATATTTAGTTGCAAATCAGTTGTTTGAAATTCCATCCATGACTCAGCAATTGCAATATCTTCGTCTTTAGAAATTTCATATACATCTGTATATTTTCTATATAAGTATCTCACAATCGCATTTGACTGCTTAATTACAGATCCGTTGTGATCTAAAGTTGGGACGATAAGTTGAGGATTTATTTTTTCATAATTTTCTACGTTAACTTTTCCAAACTTTCCATACTCATCATGCCATTTAAATTCAAGATTTAGTTCGCAAAGAGCCCATGAGACCTTTTGGACGTTTATAGAATTTCTTCTACCATATAATTGTATCAAAAATTTATCCTTTTTATTTCATTACAGATAGGGGAGTGGAGCTTAAGTTCTGAACAAGTATAGAATTTCTATCTACAAGTTTTGCGACTGTTGGAGCAATATTTTCTAACCACTCTTTGCTTTCATAAACAGCCTTGTAAAGTTTTACTTTTTCATCTTGATTTTCAAATCTTCTAATCCAGACATATGTATTTCCTTTTTGTTCAGAATTCATTACACGTTCACCATTCTCTAAAGCGAATTGGTCTGAACTATCCATCACAAAACTGCCATGTATAACCATACCTTTTTCTACTTGAAAAGGCATTATAGTTTTCTCCATAAACGAAACCCATTCATTCATTTTTCCAGGAGCAATTTGATAAATTCTTAATTCAAAAAAAGCACTCATTATAACACCTCTTAAAAGTAAATATAATTAAACACTATATAATTAAATTTAAATATTCAAATTTTCATTTATATTATCATCAGTAGTATTTTAAGGAGAGCTGAATGGATTACTCAAAGGGATGTTTTATTGGACGAATATGGGACAATTCGAAAAATGGACCATGTTTAATTAGAATAAAAGATGGAAATGTATATGATATTACATCCAAAGAGATCCCCACCGTAAGAGATTTGCTTGAATTAGAAAATATAAAAAAATATTTAAATAACGTTCAAGGTATAAAATTAATTTCAGTTGAAGAATTGTTTGAATTAAGCTTTAAAAAAAATTCAGAATATCACCTACTTGCTCCCTGTGATTTTCAAGCAATTAAAGCATGCGGTGTAACATTTGCTAAATCAATGGTTGAAAGAGTAATTGAAGAAAGAGCAGCAGGTGATCCTAAAAAAGCAGAAAGTCTTAGAAATCATATTGGTGGATTGATTGGTGACAGTCTGCAAAATATTATTCCTGGGTCAGAAAAAGCTATTGAAGTAAAAAATGCACTTATTAAAGAAGGTTTATGGTCACAATACTTAGAGGTTGGAATTGGTAAAGATGCTGAAGTTTTTACTAAAGCTCAGACTTTATCATCAGTTGGTTTTGGATCAGAAGTAGGTCTAAATCCCATTTCAAATTGGAATAACCCTGAACCAGAAATCGTTTTAGCGGTTAACAGCAAAGGCATAATTAAAGGAGCTACTCTTGGTAACGATGTTAACTTAAGAGATGTTGAAGGGCGTTCGGCTCTTCTTTTGGGCAAAGCTAAAGACAATAACGCCTCTTGTTCAATTGGACCCTTTATAAGAATTTTTGATGATACTTATTCACTAGATGATATGAAATCAGCTCATATTACATTAAAAGTTGAAGGTGAAGAAGGATATATATTAAATGGTTCAAGCTCTATGTCAGAAATAAGCAGGGATCCAGAAGATTTGGTAAATCAAACAATTGGAAGACATCATCAATATCCAGATGGTTTTATGTTATTTTTAGGAACCTTATTTGCCCCAACTGAAGATAGAGACGTCGTAGGTGAGGGATTTACTCATAAAATTGGTGATAAGGTAACTATTTCAGAGCCGAATTTGGGCGAATTAGTAAATTATGTGAATTTATCCACAGCTTGTCCACAGTGGGAGTTTGGCATATCTTCAATGATTAAAAATTTAAGTCAAAGAGGTTTGATATAAATTAAATTTTAGGAACTCATTATGAAAGAAGTATTAAAAGGATCCTTAGAGGGCATAAAAGTAATAGATTTTTCAACTCTCTTACCTGGACCACTTGCAAGCTTGTTCTTATCAGAAACAGGTGCAGAGGTAATTAAGATTGAAAAACCTGGTGTTGGTGATGAAATAAGATTGTCTAATCCTCAATGGGGCGAACAAAGTGTATCTTTTTCTTTGCTTAATAGGGGTAAAAAAAGTTTATCTCTTGATTTGAAAGATCCTAAAAATCTTAAAATCTTGATACCAATTTTAAAAGAAGCTGACATTATAATTGAACAATTCAGGCCTGGCGTAATGAAAAGACTTGGATTAGATTACGAAAGTATAAAAAAAATTAACCAAGATATAATTTACGTTTCTATCACAGGTTATGGTCAATATGGACCAAAAAGTATGGTTGCTGGCCATGATCTTAACTATATAGGTAATGCAGGTCTTCTGAGTATAAGCATGGGTAGAGAAAATGATACCGTTGTACCGCCAGCACTTGTAGCAGATATAGCGGGTGGATCTTATCCGGCTGTAATTAATATCTTATTAGCATTAAGAAAAAGGGACTTAAATAAAGAAGGCTCATATATTGATCTATCTATGACAGAAAATCTTTTTCCTTTTATGTTTTGGGGTTTAGGTTCTGGGTTTGCCCATAACAAATGGCCGGGCAATAGTGATGGAGTTTTATCAGGAGGTTCTCCTAGATATAATATCTACAAAACAAGTGATGGAAGTTATGTAGCTGCAGCGCCTTTAGAGGATAGATTTTGGAATAAGTTTTGTGAGGCGATAGAACTCCCAAAAAAATTTATTAAAATGCAGGATGATCAAGAAAAGGTCATTCAAGAAATTAGAAAAATTATTGGACAAAAAGAAAAAAAATACTGGCTTGATGTATTTAGCAAAGCAGATTGTTGCTGCTCAATTGTTAAATCAGTTGAAGAAGCAATCAATGACAACCACTTTAAAGTTAGAAAGATTTTTGAAAACAAAATCATAAATAATTTAGGTGAAGAAATTCCTGCTCTTCCTATACCTGTAGATATGCAATTTAGAAAAGACCAAAAAAGAGTTTCTGCTCCAAGTCTTGGAGATATTAATGATCAATTTTTCAAATTAAAAAATCATTAACTTGACGTTATTAATACATGTTGTCAAAATAGTTAAATAGCGAGTTGTAAGATTTAGCTCTCGGAGATTTATAATGAAAAGATTAAATAATTTAGAATCTTACTGGATGCCATTTACGGCTAATAGGGATTTCAAGAAAGATCCCAGAATGGTTGTTGCAGCTGATGGTATGTATTACAAAAGTGAAACTGGGCAAGATATTTTAGATAGTGCAGCTGGATTATGGTGTGTTAATGCAGGACATAATAGACCAGAAATAACATCTGCTATTTCTGAGCAAGCAGCAACTTTGGATTTTGCTCCAAGTTTTCAATATGGTCATCCAAAATCTTTTGAACTTGCAAGTCGTGTCGCTGATATATTTCCAAAGGGTTTAGACCATGTTTTTTTTACAAATTCTGGTTCTGAAGCTGTTGATAGTACTCTCAAAATTGCTTTAGCTTATCATCGTGCTAGAGGTAAGGGAACTAAGACAAGATTAATTGGTCGTGAAAGAGGCTACCATGGTGTCGGGTTTGGTGGAATTTCAGTTGGTGGAATGCCAAGAAACAGACAATATTTTGGAACATTGCTAACGGGCGTAGATCATATATCCCATACATTTCTTCCAGAAAAGAATAGATTTTCTAAAGGTTCACCTGAACATGGTGATTATTTGGCAGATACATTAGAAGACATTATTGCACTTCATGATGCATCCAATATTGCTTCTGTGATTGTAGAGCCTGTAGCAGGTTCTACCGGAGTTTTACCGCCTCCAAAAAATTATTTAAAAAGACTAAGAGAAATCTGTGATAAACACGACATTTTATTAATTTTCGATGAAGTAATAACAGGTTTTGGTCGTCTTGGAAAAGCAACAGCTTCAGAATATTTTGGAGTTACTCCTGATATTATTTCGTGTGCGAAGGCAATCACTAATGGAATTATTCCTATGGGTGCTGCTGTAGTGTCAAAAGAAATATATGATACCATGATGGACGAAGCAGATATGCCCATAGAACTTTTTCACGGATATACATATTCAGGACATCCTATCGCATCTGCTGCCGGGCTTGCTGCACTAGATATCTATAGAGATGAGGACTTGTTCAATAAGGCTGGTAAAACAGCTAAATATTTAGAGAATATCGTTCACCAGCTTAAAAATGATAAAAATGTAATTGATATAAGAAACTTAGGTTTAGTTGCTGCAATAGAAGTTGCTCCAAGGCCAGGTTCTGTAGGCGCTAGAGGATATGAAGCTATGAAAAAAGCTTGGCATAAGGGTTTAATGCTAAGAGTGACAGGAGATACACTTGCATTTTCTCCTCCTTTAATTGCAGAAAATCATGATATAGACAAAATTTTTGAAATTGTTCAATCTGTTTTAAAAGAATTAGACTAAATTTTTCATGCTATTAATTGGCACCTTTATAAAGACGTCTCCACTGTCCTCTGCGGGCGGTAGATTACCAGCTCTCATATTTACTTGAATTGATGGTATTATGAGTTTAGGCATATTTAATGTTTTGTCTCTTGCCTCTCTTACTTTAACAAACTCATCTTCTCCAATTGAAGTCTTTACATGAATATTCTTTTTTTTCTGCTCACCCACCGTTGTAACCCACTCAACTTTTCGTGAAGTCGGTGGATAATCATGGCAAACAAAAATTAAGGTATCGTCTGGATAGCTCAATATTTTTTGAATCGATCTATAAAGTTCACGAGCGTCCCCACCAGGAAAATCAGCTCTGGCACTACCAAGATCTGGCATAAATAAGGTGTCTCCTACAAAAATAGAATTTCCAATCACATGTGCGGTACAAGCTGGTGTATGGCCTGGAGTATTGATTACTTTACATTTTATACTTCCAATTTTGTATTCATCATTATCTCTAAATAATCTATCAAACTGACTACCATCCCTTTGAAATTCAGTCCCAGCATTAAATGTTTTACCAAAAATATTTTGTATATCGGAGATTTTTTCAGATATACCAATTTTTCCTCCTAGTTTTTTCTGGATATAGGGAGATGCAGACAAGTGATCTGCGTGAACGTGTGTTTCGATAAGCCACTCAAGATCTAATTTCATCTTTTCAATAAAAGAAATAATTTTTTCTGCATTATGATAATCTATTGTACCTGATGAAAAATCAAAATCTAAAACACTATCTATTACGGCACATTTTTTTGAGATCATGTCATAAACGACATAACTGATAGTGGATGTTTCTTCATCAAAAAAACCTTTAATTTTGAAATTTTTATCTAATCTTGTCTCAATCATTTTTAAACCTTAAACTATTTGTGGAACTGGCCTTTTAGTAGCTTCATTTTTAATTAAAATTGACTCCAAACTTTTTGCAATCTCAGATAAATCTGTATCTTTTCCAGCTGGCGCAATTAATTGAATTCCGAAGGGCATTTGTTGATGATCTAATCCACATGGCAATGCCCAAACACATGGGATTGCCATTGTGGTTGCATAGCTAAGTGATAACCACCTCATATAAGTTGGCATTTTCTCTCCATTAATTTCATTAACAAATAATTGTTCATGCGGATATGGAGAAACTGACGCAGCAGGACAAATCAGAACATCATATACATTAAAAAAATTACGAAAGTTTCTGTAAATTTTTGTTTGCATCACATGAGCCTGTGATACATCTGAGAGAGAGTATTTTAATCCTCTTTCAACATTATCAATTACATTTGGCCCTAACAAATCTTTTGAATTATCAAATCTCTCTTTATGTGATGCAACATAGTTAAATCCTCGTATGACTTCAAAGCAATTATGCACATCTAAAAAATCTGGTTCAGCTTGCTCTGACTTTCGAAAATTACTTTTAAAAGTACTTACCTTATCAAGAAAAATTGATTTAATCTCATTGTCTACTGGAGCACATCCAAGATCAGCCGAGTATGCCATTTTTATATTTGATAGGTCTGCCCCAATCAATTCTTGAGGCATTGAAATACTGTCAAAACTTGAGAACGGATCCATCCTATTTAAATTTGCTTGAGCTTGTAATAGTAAATAAGTGTCCGACACACTTCTGCCCATTGGGCCTTGAACTGAAAAAGGGTTCAAACCTACAGCAGCTTCAGTTGCTGGTACCAAACCCGGAGAAGGTCTAAAACCATTAACACCACAAAACCCAGCAGGGGTCCTGAGGCTTCCTCCATAATCACTACCATTAGCCAATGGCATCATGTTACAGGCTAACGCTGCAGCGCTTCCACCAGAAGAACCTGCAGGAGTTTTTGTTAGATCAAATGGATTAGAAGTAGTACCATAAACAAAATTTTTTGTATTACCACCTGCACCAAATTCTGGTGTATTTGTCTTACAAAAAATTATTGCACCTTCACTTCTTATATCCTCAACTATAGTGTCATCACTTTCAGGAATTCTATTTTCATAGATTTTAGACCCAGATGTTGAGCGGAGATTTTTAACAATATTTAAATCTTTTATGCCAACGGGTAAACCATGAAGTAAACCTAGTTCTGATCCAGACATTACATCATCTTCAGCTTTTTTTGCCTGTTTCAGAACATCTGAAGTATTAATTGCTACGACTGCATTTATAGAAGGGTTTAATTTTTCTATTTGCTCAATACAACTCTTTGTTAGCTCTAATGGTGAAAGTTTTTTGTTTCCAATTAACCTTCTTGCTTCAATAGCATCTAGATCACATGGCCTTGACATATTTTCTCCTCTTAATATGAAGAAGATCACATTTTATTTGACTTACGTAAAGCTTGAATGAACAAAAAGGCTCAATAATACAATAAAGTAATTGTTTATTGAGAATTACTATCAATTAGTGTAATAATTATCTTATGAATAATAAAGAAAAATTGAGGAAAGCTGGTCTAAGACCTACTAAACAAAGGATGATAATTGCAGACATCCTTTTAGATGGTATTAATAGACATTTTACTGCTGAAAATCTACAGAACGAAATAAATTCTTCGGGTAATTCAATGTCTATAGCTACAATTTATAATTGCCTTAAAAAATTTAGAAATTGTGGTCTTATTAAACAGGTTGAATCTTCAAAAGACACCGCTATTTTTGATACAAATATAAATCAGCATCATCATTTTTTAGACGAAGAAACAGGTGAATTAATTGACATTGAAAATGATGAAGTTAACTTACACAAGCTTCCAAAAATTCCTCAAGGTTATCTTAATAACGGTGTTGAGGTCTTAATAAAAATAAAGAAGCAAATTTGATTTTTTTACTTTAAAATCGTTCTAAACTACTTGACATAAATAAGCTCACTTCATATTTTTAAATATATACAATTTAATTAGATTTCAGAAAGGATTCCTAATGGATGATATCGGCAAATGTCCAGTAATGCACGGTTCAGTCACAACAAACAGTGGTGTAAGCACAACTAATCGTGACTGGTGGCCTAACCAACTTAACCTAAGTATACTTCATCAAAACGATAAGAGATCAAATCCAATGAGTTTGGATTTTGATTATAGAGAAGAATTCAAAAAACTTGATTATCAGGCTTTAAAAAAAGATTTACATGATTTGATGACAGACTCTCAGGAATGGTGGCCGGCTGATTATGGTCATTATGGTCCTTTCTTTATTAGAATGACATGGCATGCCGCTGGAACATACAGAACTAGTGACGGCCGTGGAGGCGGTGGAACTGGTGATCAAAGATTTGCTCCACTAAATAGCTGGCCTGACAATGGTAACCTTGATAAGGCAAGAAGGTTATTGTGGCCAATCAAGCAAAAATATGGAAATAAAATTAGTTGGGCGGATCTTTTTATTTTAACTGGAAACGTTGCCATTGAATCTATGGGCGGAAAAACATTTGGTTTTAGTGGAGGACGTGCAGACATTTGGTCTCCACCCGAAGATATTTACTGGGGACAAGAAAACGAATGGTTAGAAAACAAAAGATACACTGGCGATCGTGAATTAGAAATGCCTCTTGGTGCAGTTCAGATGGGATTAATTTATGTTAATCCTCAAGGTCCAGATGGAAATCCTGATCCTTTAGCTAGTGCAAGGGATATTCGTGAGACGTTTGCAAGAATGGCAATGAATGACGAAGAAACAGTTGCTCTTACTGCTGGTGGTCATACATTTGGAAAAGCACATGGCGCGTCTGATCCAGATAAGTATGTTGGTGCTGAGCCAGAAGGTGCACCAATAGAACAAATGGGTTTTGGGTGGCAGAACTCATATGGTACAGGATTTGGTAGTGACACTATAACAAGTGGAATTGAAGGTGCTTGGACTGCCAATCCTACAAAATGGGATAATGGTTATTTTGACTTGCTATTCGGATACGAGTGGGAATTAGTAAAAAGTCCTGCAGGAGCCTTTCAATGGCATCCAATAAATCCTAAAGAAGAAGACATGGCGCCAGATGCTCATGATGGGTCAAAAAAAGTTACAACAATGATGACAACTGCTGATATGGCCATGAGAGAAGATCCTGCTTACAAAGTAATTTCAAAGAGATTTCATGAAAATCCAGATCAATTCCAGGATGCATTTGCTAGAGCATGGTTTAAATTACTACATCGTGATATGGGACCAAAGACTCGTTATCTTGGACCTGAAGTTCCCGAAGAAGAGTTGATATGGCAAGACCCAGTTCCTGCTGGGAACAAAAGCTATGATATCAGCGCAGTAAAATCTCTAATTTCAGATAGTGGTTTGTCTACAAAGCAAATGGTTGAGACAGCATGGGCAAGTGCTTCTACTTTTAGAGGGACAGATATGCGTGGCGGAGCTAATGGTGCTCGTATTCGTCTGGAACCTCAAAGAAGTTGGGAGGTAAATAAACCAAACGAACTATCCAAAGTTCTAGATGTATATACATCAATATCTGAAAAAACTGGTGCATCTATTGCTGATGTAATTGTTCTTGCTGGAAATGTCGGAATTGAAAAAGCATCAGGTCAAAGCCTAGATTTCACACCAGGAAGAGGAGATGCAACCCAAGAAAAAACAGACGTTGATTCATTTGCAGTTCTTGAGCCAGTTGTTGATGGATTTAGAAATTATCAAAAAGAAGACTATGGTATTAGTCCTGAAGAAATGTTGCTTGATAAAGCTCAGATAATGGGTTTAACCGCACCAGAAATGACTGTTCTTATTGGTGGACTAAGATCTCTTGGTATTAGTGCAGATGGTCATGGCGTTTTCTCAAAAGATACAAGTAAATTATCTAATGATTATTTTGTAAATCTTCTTGACATGGGTATTGAGTGGAAGCCAATAAACAGTAATACTTATCAAGGTGTAAGCAGATCAACTTCAGAAAAAGTTAATACCGCTACTCGTGTGGATTTGGCTTTTGCTTCAAACTCTCAACTAAGAGCTATTTCTGAAGTATATGCATGTAGTGACTCTCATGAGAAGTTCATTAATGACTTTATTGCAGCTTGGAATAGGGTTATGAATATGGACAGGTTTGATTTATTATAATCAGATAGATAATGATTTTTCTTGAAGGCGATTTGATTACTTTAAATCGCCTTTTTTTATGAGCGTGGATGTATAGCTTTATGTAATCTTAAAAGCTCTGCTTCGTTTACATCTGTATATCTTTGGGTGGTTGAAAGGCTGGAGTGGCCTAGCAATTGTTGTATAGCTCTTAAATCCGCGCCACCAGATAATAAATGAGTGGCGAATGCATGCCGTAAAGCATGAGGAGTAGTATGGGATGGTAAGCCTAATTCATACCTCAGATTTTCTACTCTTCTTTGAATAATTCTTGGAGATAATTCTCCTCCTCGTTTTCCCAAAAAAAGTGGCTCATCCCCATTAGTATTAAATGGACAATGATCTATATATTCCCTAACTCCTTCACAAATAATTGGTAAAAGAGGTACATCTCGATATTTGTTACCTTTACCTTTTACTCTTAACCATTCTCCATTAGGTGCGTCTTTTCTTTTTAAGGATAACGCCTCACTTATTCTTAAACCTGATCCATACAATAGAAGTAAAACTGCCCTGTCACGCAGATTAATCCAGTGATCAGATTCATTATTCATAATTGATTCTAAAGCCTGTGCTACTAGATTTGAGTCTATGGACTTTGGAAATGATCTTTTAAGTTTTGGACTTTTAAAGATGGACATATCGAGTGAAGAAATAATTTTATCTCTTATAAGGAATTTGTAAAAATTTTTTAAACTTGACACTTTTCTAGCGACTGTTGGTCTAGACAATTGTCTTTCAGATAAAACTGACAAAAATTCTCTAAAAATATATTTATCTGGTGATAAAAATTCATAATTTTTGTCGGTACAAAAATTTGAAAATTCTAACACGTCTCTATTATATGCATTTAAGGTATGTTCCCCGTAACCACGAATTGTTTCTAGATATTTTAACCAGGACAAAATCGTATTATTTTCATTTTTAGCAATAGTATTTTTGTTCAATTCTTCCACATATATTACAAAATTGATTGTCCTGTTTTTTTCCAATCGGATAGAAAATCCGATAAACCTTTATCAGTTAGAGGATGGTTATACATAGATTTTAAAAATTTTGGTGGTACTGTAGCAACGTCTGCACCTAATTTAGCAGAATCTACAATGTCTTGAACACTTCTTATTGAGGCAGCTAGAACTTTAGTATCAAATCCATGAATGTCGTAGATCTCAGTAATTTCAGAGATTAAATTCATGCCATCAGCACCAATGTCATCTAATCTTCCTATAAAAGGAGATATAAAAGTTGCGCCTGCTTTTGCAGCTAATAGGGCTTGAGCCCCACTAAAACATAAAGTGACATTAACCATAATACCATCATCAGAAAATGCTTTGCACGCTCTTAAACCGTCAAATGTTAAAGGAACTTTAATTGCAACATTTTGAGCTATTGAAGAAAGTTTTTTACCTTCTAGTATCATGTTATCAAAATCTATTGCGGTGACTTCTGCACTTACTGGTCCTGACACTTCATTGCAAATTTCTTCAATAGTACTAATTATATTTCTTCCAGATTTAGCTATTAAAGACGGATTAGTAGTAACACCATCAATTAAGCCAGTAATATTTAACGATTTAATTTCCTCAATTTCAGCAGTGTCTATAAATAATTGCATCACTTATCCTTTTAACTTTCTTGAAGTTTAAACATTTTGTTAATTATAATTTATAATACACTATTTAAAAATTATAACTATATTTAGCTTTAAACTTATTTGATAAAGATAGTAAATGAAAAATGTAAACTCAAAAGAAGTGTCTGTCTTAGTTACTGGGCCTTTCAACGAACCATTTGACTACGTTTTAGAAGATAAAAATACCAATTTAAGTATTGGTCAAATCGTTTTAGTTCCTTTTGGAAAAAGAAAAATAGTAGGTATAATCATTGGTGATGGGACTAAAACCATACCTGAAACAAAATTGAAAACAATTCTTCAAGTTTATGATTTTGAGCCAATTCCAAAATCTTCAATTGAATTAATGAATTTTTTATCAAGTTGGTATTGTGTTTTTAAAGGTCTGGTTTTGAAAATGATATTATCTCCAATAGAAGCTATTACTTCTCCAGATTACGAAAAAGTTTATAAAAGTAATTTTCTAAATGAAAATGAAATAAACGAAATTAAAGAAATTAAAATTACCAACAAACGTAAGTTAGTTTTAGATTTTCTATTAAATTTAGATATTGGAAAATCACAAAATGATATAATTAAACAAACAGGAGTTTCAAAAGCTATTTTGAAAGATATGACCAAAAAAAAATTGGTACAAGAAAAGAAAGTTTTCAAAACACTGAATTTAGATTCTCATTTTTTAAAAAACACTAAAGAAAATAAAAAAAATTATGACTTTTTAAATTTAGAACAAAAATTTGCGGTAGATAGAATCAATGATTCAATTATTAAGAAAAAGTCAGATTGTTTCTTGCTTGATGGGGTCCCAGGTTCTGGTAAAACTGAAACTTACTTCGAAACAGTAAGGACATGTTTAGATCAAGGAAGGCAGTCATTAATTTTACTCCCAGAAATAGTTTTGACACCAGACTGGGAAAAAAGGTTTTTTCAAAAATTTTCTTTTGCGCCATTAGTTTGGAATTCTGAAATAACAAAGAAAAAAAAGAAAAAAATTTGGCTGTCTGCATTAAACGGTACAGCTGGAGTTGTTGTAGGAGCAAGATCGGCGCTAATGATTCCTATTTCAAATTTAGGTTTAATTGTCGTTGATGAAGAACATGAGCAAGCTTTTAAACAAGAAGAAAATGTGAGGTATAATGCTAGAGATATGGCTATCTACAGGTCTTCAAGATCTTCAGCTCCAATAGTTTTAGCCTCTGCAACACCATCATTAGAAACATTTCAGAATGCAAAAAGTGGTAAATATATTCATTTAACTTTGCCAAAAAGAGCGACAGGGGCAACTTTACCTAACATTAAACTTATTGATTTAATTGCCCATCCACCAGATAAAGGAAGATGGCTATCTCCTCTTCTTGTAGGTGAAATAGAAAATAAACTAAATAATAAAGAACAAAGTTTATTATTTTTAAACAGAAGGGGTTATGCGCCCTTATCAATTTGCAATTCATGCGGAGATAAAATTAAGTGTGTTAATTGTGATGCCTGGTTAGTTGAGCATAGATCTAAAAATATATTAGTCTGTCACCATTGTGGATATTCAAGAATATTTGAAAATATTTGTAAGAAATGTGGAGTTGAAAATCAAATTAGAGCCTGTGGTCCTGGAGTTGAGCGTATCGAAGAAGAAATTAAAGAAACTTTTCCTATGGCAAGATTAATAGTTTTATCAAGTGATACTATGAATAATCATAAAATACTTAATCAAACTGTTGAAAAAATAAAAAATAACAAAGTTGATATTGTTATAGGAACACAAATGATTGCTAAAGGCCATGATTTTCCAAATTTAAAATTGGTTGGTATTGTTGACAGTGATGTTGGATTATCCGGCGGTGATTTAAGGGCATCAGAAAGAACTTTTCAGGTTTTACAACAAGTATCTGGAAGATCAGGTAGACATTCAAAAAAAGAAGAAGACAAAGGTGTTGTTCTAATTCAGACTTATGATAGTAAAAATCCAATTATTAATGCTATTGCCAAAAATAATCGAAACGAATTTTTTGACAAAGAGTTAAAGTCAAGACAACACGCTAATATGCCCCCTTATGGGAGGTTGGCATCCATAATATTGTCATCGAGATTAGAAAGAAAATTAGAAACTTTTTCGACAGAATTGTTGAAAGTAGCCCCATTTTTTAAAAATGTTAAGATTTTTGGACCCGCCCCTGCACCAATATATTTTTTGAGAGGTAGATTTAGAAGAAGATTTTTAATAAAATCTGATAAAAATGTTAATATTCAAGATGTAATTCTTAATTGGACAAGGAAAATCAATACACCAAACCATATTAAATTAACTATAGATATTGATCCATTTTCTTTTATGTAAAATTAATTCAATTTGGTACCCTTGCTACTTGCAATGATATGAATGCTGTGGTAGCAATCCATATTATTTTATTTACGTAAAAGGGAAGTATTGAGATGAGCGTTTCATCTGGTTTATCAGGTAGATATGCTAAAGCTATATATGAATTAGCTGAAGAAAAAAAACTTTTAACAAAAATAGTTGATGACTTTACAAGCCTCAAAAAGTTGCTTGAAGAAAGTGATTCTTTGTCTAATTTGATCAAGTCCCCGGCTGTATCTAAATCTGAAAAACAAAATTCAATAATTAAAATATTAAATAAAGCTAAAGCTCAAAAATTAACCATCAAATTTTTTGGAACTTTGGCAAATAATGGAAGATTAATATTAATAAATGAAGTAATAGACGACTTTTTATCAGAAGTATCTAGAATAAATGGTGAGGTTAAAGCAGAAGTCACATCTTCTTTTAAACTTGACAAGAATCAACAAAAAAAAGTTGTAACAACAATATCTGAAGCAACAGGTATTAAAAAAATAATATTGTCAGCAAGCGTTGATGAAAGTTTGATTGGAGGTATTATTGTCAAAATAGGTTCAAAAATGATAGATAACTCTTTAAAAACTAAACTAAATAGACTTGAAATAGCTATGAGAGGTACAAACTAATGGATATTCGTGCAGCAGAAATATCAACAATATTAAAAGATCAGATTGAAAATTTTGGCGCAGATGCTGAGGTTACAGAAGTTGGTAAAGTTTTATCAGTAGGTGATGGAATTGCGCGTGTTTATGGTCTCGATCAGATCCAAGCGGGAGAAATGGTAGAATTTCCTGGCAGTATTGCTGGTATGGCCTTGAACTTAGAAAGAGATAATGTCGGTGTAGTTATATTTGGAAGCGATAAAACAATTAGAGAGGGAGATGTTGTAAAAAGAACAGGTTCTATTGTTGATGTTCCTATAGGAAAAGGTCTCTTAGGAAGAGTTGTTGATGCACTTGGTAATCCTATAGATGGAAAGGGCGCTCTTAAAAACGTTAAAAGATCAAGGGTTGAGACTAAAGCTCCAGGTATTATGCCAAGAGAATCAGTTAGCGAACCTATGCAAACTGGATTAAAGGCAATCGATTCACTTATTCCTGTGGGAAGAGGACAAAGAGAGCTTATTATTGGAGACAGGCAGACTGGTAAAACAGCCATTGCTATAGATACCTTTTTAAATCAAAAGAGTACTAATGATAAGGCTGGTAAAGACGATACTAAAAAACTGTTTTGTATTTATGTAGCGGTTGGACAAAAAAGATCTACAGTAGCGCAAATTGTTAAAACTTTAGAAGAGAGAGGGGCGTTGGAATATTCGATTGTTGTAGCAGCTACAGCATCTGATCCAGCTCCTATGCAATTTCTTGCACCTTATTCTGCTGCCGCTATGGGAGAATTTTTCAGAGATAATGGAATGCATGCAGTTGTTGTTTATGACGATTTATCTAAACAAGCAGTTGCCTACAGACAAATGTCTCTCCTTCTAAGAAGACCTCCAGGAAGAGAAGCTTATCCTGGTGATGTGTTTTATCTTCACTCTCGCTTGCTTGAAAGAGCTGCAAAATTAAATGGAGATAATGGATCTGGATCTCTAACAGCCCTTCCAATAATCGAAACACAAGGTGGTGACGTTTCCGCATTCATTCCAACCAATGTTATTTCAATTACAGATGGTCAAATTTTTCTAGAAACTGAACTTTTTTATAAAGGTATTAGGCCAGCCGTTAATGTAGGTTTATCGGTTTCCAGGGTTGGATCTGCCGCTCAGATTAAAGCAATGAAACAAGTTGCTGGAACCATAAAGCTAGACTTAGCACAATATCGAGAAATGGCTGCTTTCGCACAATTTGCTTCTGATATGGATGCTTCAACAAGGCAACTTTTATCAAGAGGCGAAAGGTTAACTGAATTACTTAAACAACCTCAATATTCTCCAATGGATGTTGAAGAACAGGTAGCCGTTATTTTTGCTGGAGTCAAAGGATATTTAGATCAAATTCCAACACAAAAAATTGGTGAGTTTGAACAGTCACTTATCCAAAAACTACATGCCAAGGGCTCTAATATTTTAGAATCAATAAGAAAAGATAAATCAATTTCAGATGATACTGATAAGGCTCTTAAAGACACACTAGACGAATTAGTAAAGAATTTTGCTTAGTTAATTTCAATAATTAAGGATAAGGTTAATGCCTTCTTTAAAAGATCTTAAAAATAGAATTGGTTCAGTCAAGTCTACACAAAAAATCACATCTGCAATGAAGATGGTTGCGGCTGCTAAATTACGAAAGGCTCAAGAGCAAGCATTAGCCTCGAGACCATATACTTCTCTTATGGATAGTGTAGTATCTAAAATTTCTTCTAAAGCAATTGGAAGCTCTATAGATCTACTAAGTGGTAAGGAAGATATTAAAACTCACCTATTAGTTGTTTTTTCTGCTGATAGAGGATTATGCGGTGGTTTTAATGGATCAATCACAAGGACAGTAAGGTCTGAAATTAAAAAACTGAAAGATGATGGTATCAATGTAAAGTTATTTATGGTTGGAAAAAAATCTGCTGATGCACTTAATAGAGAGTTTGGTGAGTTGTTTGTTGAAAAAATAGATGGAAATTCGGCAAAACCTAATTATACAGATGCAGAAGTTTTAGCAAAAAAAATAATTGATTTGTTTGAAAATAATGAATTTGGAGTGTGCAAAGTAATATTTAATAAATTTGTTTCTGCAATTACTCAGGAAGTTACATTTAAATCTCTTATCCCAGTAGAAATTAAAAATGATGAGATCGATGAAAATGATTCTAGTTCAATATATGAATTTGAACCAAGTGAAGAAGAAATACTGAATGATCTATTACCTCGAAATTTAGCTACACAATTATATAGTTCTCAAATTGAAAGTACAGCAAGTGAACTAGCTGCTAGAATGACAGCTATGGATAATGCCACTAGGAATGCGGGAGAGATGATAGATAATCTAACTCTACAATATAATAGAACAAGACAAGCTGTCATTACCAAAGAATTAATTGAAATTATATCAGGTGCAGAAGCCCTATAATATAAATATGGAGAAACATTATGGCGAAAAAACCGTCCACTAAACAAAATGGCAAAATATCTCAAGTGATAGGAGCAGTTGTTGATGTTGAGTTTGATACAGAACTTCCTCAAATATTAGATGCTCTTCAGGTAGATAATAATGGACAAAAACTAATTTTAGAAGTGGCGCAGCATCTTGGTGAAAACGAAGTAAGGACTATAGCTATGGATAGTACGGATGGTCTGGTCCGTGGTATGGACGTAGTTCAAACAGGTGCACCAATTACAGTTCCTGTTGGACCAGAAACATTAGGAAGGATACTTAATGTTATTGGTGATCCGGTTGATGACGGTAAGCCGGTTAAGTCCAAAACAACCTTGCCTATTCATAGAGATGCCCCAGAATATGTTGATCAATCCACTTCTGCTGACATTTTAGTAACAGGAATAAAAGTGGTTGACCTATTAGCACCTTATGCAAAAGGAGGTAAAATTGGACTTTTTGGTGGTGCTGGTGTTGGCAAAACAGTTTTAATTATGGAGCTTATAAATAACGTAGCAAAAGCACACGGTGGATATTCTGTTTTTGCGGGTGTTGGTGAAAGAACTAGAGAAGGTAATGATCTTTTCCATGAAATGGTAGAATCTGGAGTTATCGTTCCAGATGGTCCAGGCTCTAAAGCAGCACTTGTATATGGCCAAATGAATGAGCCTCCTGGCGCTAGAGCAAGAGTGGCTTTAACAGGATTAACGTTAGCAGAATATTTTAGAGATCAAGAAGGTCAAGATGTTTTGTTTTTCGTTGATAACATTTTTAGATTTACTCAAGCTGGATCTGAAGTCTCAGCTTTATTAGGAAGAATACCATCTGCTGTAGGATATCAGCCAACGTTGGCTACAGATATGGGAGCGCTTCAAGAAAGAATTACAACTACAACAAAAGGTTCTATTACTTCTGTACAAGCAATATATGTTCCTGCAGATGACTTAACTGATCCTGCTCCTGCCACATCATTTGCTCACTTAGACGCTACTACTGTTTTATCAAGGCAGATAGCAGAAATAGGAATTTATCCTGCAGTTGATCCACTAGACTCAACTTCAAGAATGTTAGACCCTAGAATTGTTGGTGAAGAGCATTATGAAGTTGCAAGAAAAGTTCAAGAAGTTCTGCAACAGTATAAATCGTTACAAGACATCATCGCGATTTTAGGTATGGATGAATTGTCTGAAGAAGATAAACTAGTTGTTAGTAGAGCCAGAAAAATTCAAAGGTTTTTATCTCAGCCATTCCATGTTGCTGAGGTTTTCACAGGATCTCCAGGTGTTCTAGTACCTTTAGAAGATACTATAAAGGGATTTAAGGGAATTGCAGACGGTGAGTATGATGATTTACCGGAAGCTTCATTCTACATGATAGGCACTATTGAAGAAGCTATAGAAAAGGCCAAGAAACTAGCTAAAGATGCTGCTTAAATTTTTAAACGTTTTGAAACGAGGTATAAATGGCAGACACAACTAATTTAGAGGTAGTAACACCTTCAGCTGTAATTGTATCTGAACCTGTGGAAATGGTTGTTGTTCCAAGTTCAGACGGTCAAATTGGTGCCCTTCCAAGACATTCTAAAGTTATATCTACTCTGGATAGAGGATTGGTAGATATTTTTAATGATAATAAAGTTTCATCGCAAATAATGATTGATGGTGGAATAGCTGAAATAAATGAAACTACAGTTACAATATTAGCAGAAAGAGCGGAAAAGATTGATAAAGCGAACAAACAAGTTCTAGAAGAAAAACTTATAGCTTATCAGTCTCAAGAAAATCATGACGATCAAAATATAGCAGATCTTGCAATAAAAAATTCGTCTTTTATAAAGGCTGTTTTAGATAAAATAGGTTAATTTATTTCTGCAATACTTTTTCTATTTCAGAGCTTGTTCTTAAAAGATAGTCATCTTCATTTGTAGCTGCGTTTAACATAATCCCAATAGGCTCTTTGTTTTTAAAATAAGGTATAGAAATACTACAACCATTCATATAATTAGCCAAAGTTGTGTTTCTTAACGATATTAAATTTACTTTATCATAGAATTCACTATCTTTACATTTTTCTACTAAAGGTGGTTTTATTGTCACAGTTGGCATAATTAAAAAATTATTTTTTAAAAATTTGTTAAACTCCTCTATTAAATCTGTTCTAATTTTTTGTAATAAATTATATTCAACAGCCATAACTTCATTTGCTCGTTCTATTCGCCTTAATACATTTGGATCAATTAAATGTTTTTTTTGATCATATAAATAAAAATATTCTGTTGCACACTCTACTGATGCGAATTGCCATATTGGCACCTTTTTGTATAATTCTAAAACTGGCACATTCATTTCAATGACTTCGTATCCACTTTTAGTAATTTTTTTCTTAGCTAAGTCAAAAGCAATTTTAATTTCATTGTCTATATCTTCAAATCCAAAGTTAGAAGGAATTATTAATTTTGGATTTTTATTTTGTAATTTTTCGTGTTTAGTATTTATTTTTTTTCTCATAGCATGGTAGCCAAGTTTACAAAGTTCAACGTTTCTTGCCATTAATCCAACACTATCTAGGCTACTGGAGAGGGTAAGGACACCATCTCTTGAAATACTATCTTGTGTAGGTTTGAAGCCTGTAATTCCTGTGAAAGCAGCTGGTATCCTTGTTGAACCTCCAGTATCAGTTCCTATAGCAATGTCAGACAAATTTAAAGCAACAGACACAGCTCCACCAGATGTCGATCCACCTGGAACAGAACCAGGATAAAAGGGGTTATCTGGAGTTCCATAATGAGGATTTATTCCTAAACCTGAGTAGGCAAGTTCAGTCATATTTGTATGTCCAAGAAGTAAACCACCAGCTTTTCTAATATTAGAGATACATTTTGAATCGTTTAAAGAAATATCGGTTTCTAGAAACTTAGTTCCTCCTCTTGTATGATATCCCTTAACATCAAATAAATCTTTTACAGATATTATTAAACCTTTCAATAATCCACTTTTAAGTTTACTTATTTTATTCAGCTGGACTTCAAAATCTTTTTCAAAAAGCTCAATAAATATATTCTCAAATTTTTTAGGGTCGTCTTTAAATTTTGTTAGTATTTCAAAAACTTTATTAACAAGCTTTTCGTTATTTGAGTTGATCTCTTTTTTCATAATAATTAATTAAAGTTTGAAGCATTAAAGTTTTTGATCATTGGGATGAATATTTCATTAATTTTTCTGTAAACATCTTTTTTAAATGAAATTGCTTTTTCAGGTAATAATTCTGGGTCAAGCCAAATCCAGTTTTTAAATTCAGGATGGTTAGTATTAATATTTATCTCTTTATCCTTGCCCAAAAAATGAAATAAGAGCCACCTTTGAGTTTGTCCTCTATACTTTCCTTCCCAAAGATTGTCTGCTAATGGCAAAGGAATATCATAATTCAACCAATCTGGATATTCACTTATAAACTCAATATTAGTTATACTGGTCTCTTCTTTTAATTCTCTATATCCAGCCTCTATAGGCAGTTCTCCTTTGTCAATACCTCCTTGGGGTAATTGCCATGCTTCAGCTTTGTTATCAAGTCTTTGTCCACAAAATACGTTTCCGTCTTTATTAAAAACCATTAACCCGACACAAGAACGATATGGTCTTTCTAAAAGAGGAATATTGTTCTTAATTATACTCAATTGCTAAAACTACTAACTTTATTATTTAAAGGTTTTTTTAAAATTTTAGCAGTAGAAGTTGTTTTCTTTTTATTACTAAATAAATTAATCCCTCTTATAAGGTCAACTGCTCTAGATATTTGATCATCTTGTAAAAGCTTTTCAACTGGAGTTAATTCTGGTTTATTAGCACTATCTTTTTTGTCTTTTTCTTTTTTGTCCAAGGCTCCTCTTAAATTTTCTTCTCTTCTGTTTTCTGGTGTTTCTTTAGTCAATTCAGTTATACCAGCTTCTACAATAATATCTGGTTCAATACCTTTGGCTTGTATAGATATACCACTTGGTGTGTAATATCTTGCAGTTGTAAGTCTCATTGCACCATTACCTGCTAAAGGAATTATAGATTGAACTGATCCTTTGCCGAAACTACGAGTACCAACTATTATTGCTCTTGAATGATCTTTAAGTGCTCCTGCTACAATTTCGCTAGCAGATGCTGATCCACTATTGATAAGAACTATCATAGGTTTGCCGTCAATTATATCACCTTTTTTTGCAAAAATTCTTGAAGTATCATCATCCTTTCTTCCTTGGGTTGATACTATTTCTCCTTGGTTTAAGAAAGAGTCAGTAACTGAAATTGATTGGTTTAAGAGACCTCCTGGATTATTCCTTAAATCTAATATTAGTCCTTGAAATTTTTTTCCAAGTTCTTTTTTAATTTCATCTACGGATTTTTCTAGACCAGAAGTCGTTGTATCCGAAAAGGTTGTCAAACGTACATAACCTATATTTTTAATTATGTTGTGTCTAACAGATCTTATTTTTATAACGTCTCTAATTATTTCAATTTCAAAAGGATCTTTTTTGTCACGTACAACAGTTATAACAACCTTACTACCAACTGGCCCTCGAAGTTGAGATACAGCGTCATTTATTGAAAGCCCTCTAATTGACTCTCCATTTATGCCAATAATTAAATCACCTGACTTCATACCTGCGTTAGCAGCGGGAGTGTCGTCTATCGGTGAGACAACTTTTACCACACCATCTTCCATGGTTATTTCAATACCTAAGCCACCAAATTTTCCTTTGGTCTTTACTTGCATATCTTTATATGATTCTGCACTTAAATAAGAGGAGTGTGGATCAAGAGATTGAAGCATACCTGAAATTGCAGATTCTATAAGTTTCTTGTCAGTTACTTCTTCTACGTATTGTTCTTGTACTCTTTGAAATACATCACCAAAAAGATTTAGCTGTTTATAGGTTTCTTGACGATTGTCGGCTTTAGCTAGATTTTGTTGAATAAAACATATATTTAAAACCAAAAAAAATGCCAAAAAAACATTTATCTGATAAATAGAAATTTTTTTAATCATTCGATTAGGCCTTAATCCAAGTTGAAAACTTATTGTATTAATATAGAATATATTTAGTACAGTAAATACAGAAAAATCCAATTATTACTTTATTTTATTAAAAGTGATTTACCACTCATCTTTTCAGGTGATTTGATATGAATGAGTTCTAAAATTGTTGGAGCAATATCTGCTAATCTTCCATCTCTTAACTTATAATTATTATCTTTAGAAATAAGTATCAAAGGAACTTTATTACATGTATGTGAGGTATGTGGTAAGTTAGCTATATCATCGAACATAACTTCACAGTTTCCGTGGTCTGCAGTTAATAACATTTGTCCATCATATTTAATTATTGTATCTTTTATATTTCCAATTGCTTTATCAACAGTTTCCACAGCTTTAATAGCTGCTTTTAAATCACCTGTATGTCCAACCATATCAGGATTTGCAAAATTAATTACAATTAGATCATAAGTTTTATTTTTTATGGAGGATATTAATTTAGTCTCAATTTTCTTTGCTGACATTTCAGGTTGTAAATCATATGTAGATATTTTTGGTGAAGGTATCATTACCCTAGTTTCACCAGGGTAAACCGTCTCCTCTCCTCCATTAAAAAAGAAAGTAACATGAGGGTATTTTTCTGTTTCAGCTAATCTTAATTGTTTTAAATTAGCTTTTGATATGACCTCTCCAAGTGTGTCCTTAATATTTTCATTCATAAAAATAGAATTAATAAATTTCGATAATTCTGTTGAATATTCTGTCATTCCAAGATTATTTGATAAAATTGGTGTATTAAAGTCTTTTTTAAATTGGTTAAATGTAGGATTTAGTATTGCTGTTAATAACTCCCTAACTCGGTCTGCCCGAAAGTTTATCATAATTAAGCTATCACCATCTTCAAATCCTTTGTAATTTCCAATCAGAGTTGGTGAAATAAATTCGTCTGTTTCATTATTTTTATAAGCTTCTTCTATTCCTTCTGATATATTAGAAAATTTTCTATCATATTTTCCGCATACAATAAGATCAAAAGCCTTTTTTATTCTCTCCCATCTATTATCTCTATCCATTGAGAAGTATCTACCTACCAATGAGGCTATCTTTGCATTTTTTGGGAGGGACTTTTCAAATTTTTTAATATCCTGGCCTAATTGTTTTGGAGAACAATCTCGTCCATCTGAAAAAATGTGTATCCAAATTTTACAGTTATTTTTTTTTAAAAGTTTTGACATTTCAATAATATGACTTGAATGAGAATGCACTCCACCATCACTGCACAAACCGAGCAGATGTACAGTCTTATTTTTATTATGATCTGACATAAAATTTTGAAAATTGTTATTTTTTTCTATTTCATTATTGTCAAAAGCTTTATTTATTTTTGGTAGAGTTTGTAGTACTACTCTTCCAGAACCAAGGTTCATATGTCCAACCTCAGAGTTTCCTACTTGACCTATAGGTAACCCAACATCTTGACCAGAGGCATCTAGGGTTGAATATGGAAATGTTTTAGTTAAAAAATCTACATTTGGAGTTTTTGCTAATGCTACAGCATTATTTGCAGTATTTTCATTAATTCCCCAGCCATCCATTATACATAAAACTATTGGTTTTTTTTGTTTGTTTTCCATCAATTAAATCCATTAAGAAAATTTTATTTATGGTAAGGATGCCCTTGAATAATAGTTTCTATTCTGTATATCTGTTCAGCAATCATCATTTTGACCATTTGATGTGGCCAAGTAAGCTTACCAAAAGCAATAATTTTATCTGCTGTTTTTTTTATTTTTAGTCCATTTCCAAATGCACCACCAATCGCAAAATTCACGCTTGTTATATTATTATTGCTCCAATTTAATATTAATTTTGCTAGGTCTGAACTAGATAAATTTTCACCTTCTTCATCAAGTAAGATCAATTTACCGTTTTTAGGTGTTGAATTAATTAACTTATCAGCTTCTTTGTCTAATTGTTTTTCTTTATTTTTTGTTTTAATTTCATATTGTTTTAATTCAATATTTTTAATTCTTTTAAGATATTTTCTAGTAATCAAATCTTCATCATTACTTTTAATTTTACCAATTGTTGAAATTCTATATTTCATTTTATTTTTTTACTGCGTCACTTGATATATTATCTTGTTTTTTTTCCCACATTTTTTCTAGGCTATAAAAATCTCTTACTTCTGGTCGAAAAATATGAACTAAAATATCATTTGCATCAATTAAAACCCAATCTCCATTTGACATACCTTCTGGAGAAGATAAGCGAAGGCCTATTTCTTTATATTTTTTTACTAAGTTATTTGCCATAGCAGTTACTTGTCTTGCAGTATTCCCACTTACAACTATCATATAATCTGCAATACTACTTCTACCAATTAGATCAATGCTGACAATGTCTATTCCTTTATCATTTTCCAATGATTTTAATGTAAATTTTAACAATTCTTTAGAAGATAAACTTTTTGTTTTTATCATTACATAATTCCATTAAGTGTAAGTTTTAGTTTTTCTTATCTCTGATGACGAGATATATAATAATTTATTCTTTAAAAAAACCCAGACTGGTTTTTTCTTATGAAATATAATTCTACTTTTGATTGTTTTAAGTTTCTTCCCAAAATTTGGAATTCTTGATGTGTTTAAAAAAGAATTTAAATAACCTGGCCTAGAAATAACAGCAATATGAATATTTTGAGCTACTAAATTTGGATAAAGCCATTTATTTAAATTGTCTAAAATATCACTTCCCATTAGCCAGATAAATTTTACCTTTCGGGTTCTCTGATTTAAAAAATTAACTGTTTTGTATGTGGCATAAAGCTGATTTTTTTTTTCAAGGTCTAAGACTTTTATATAAGAAATGTTTTTTGTAAATAGCCTAGCATAACTCAGTCTTTTGTCAAAATTCTCCATATCTAAACTTGATTTTAATCTATTTTGAGGGGCAACTAGCCACCAAATTTCATCCAGTCCAAGATTTATAAGTGCAGTATTAGTAATGTGAATATGGCCAATATGTGCTGGATTAAAAGAACCTCCTAAAATACCGATTTTTCTGTTTCTAGAGTAAGAATAACATATTGGAATACTATTTTTAAAATTGACTTTCAGATCTTTATCCACGTATTTGGTCATTTCCTCTAACAATATATTTAAAACTTGTTAATTGAGCAGCTCCTACTGGACCTCTAGCATGTATTCTACCAGTAGATATTCCTATTTCTGCACCCATTCCAAACTCTCCTCCATCCGCAAATTGAGTTGAAGTATTATGCATAACAATTGCGCTATCAACATTGGTTAGAAAAGTCTCAGCTACTTTGGTATTTTCTGTGATTATAGAATCTGTATGATTTGATGAATATTTACTAATGTGGTCTAAAGCCCCTGATACTCCATCTACTAACTTGATGGATAAAATAGCGTCAAGATATTCAGTATGCCAATCTTTTTCTGAAGCTAATTCAATTTCATCTACAATTTTTTTTGTCTCAATATCTCCTTTAATATGACATCCCGATTCAATTAAGTTTTTAACTATAATTGGCACTGCTTTTTCAGAGATATGTCTATCTACAAGTAATGTTTCTAAGGCGCCACATATCCCTGTTCTTCTCATTTTTGAGTTTACTATGAGTTTTACTGCTTTATTTATATCTGCATCTTTATCTACATATACATGGCATATACCTTCCAAATGAGCGAAGACTGGAACTCTTGCTTCATCTTGAATTTTTTTAACGAGAGACTTCCCTCCACGAGGTATGATAATATCAATTTCTCCAGTTGAAGTAAGCATTGCTGAAACAGCTCCTCTATCAGTACTTTCAACTAATTGCACCGTATTACTAGGTAAATTTGCACTTTCGAGGCCTTTTTGCATGCATTTAGCTAATATCTTAGAAGAATTAATAGAGTCAGATCCACCCCTAAGTATTGCAGTGTTACCTGATTTAATGCATAAGCTACCAGCATCAATAGTTACATTAGGCCTCGATTCGTAAATAATACCAATTATACCCAACGGAACTGATATTCTTGAAATATTTAAACCATTTGGTTGTGTCCATTTTGATAATTCAACGCCAATTGGATCACTCATTTCTGAAATTTGCTTTAAGCCCCCCACAATATTATCAATTCTTTTATCATCTAGCAAAAGCCTATCAACAAAAGCATTGTTCAGTTGTTTTCTTGTAGCATTTTCAATATCAATTTTGTTTGCTTTGAGAATTTCATCTTGTTCTTCTTTTATAATTTTAGATGTATTTAATATTGCTAAATTTCTATCTTTTGAACTACTTCTAGATATGATACTAAAAGCTTCTTTTGAATTATTATTTATGTTTTTTATATATTCAAAAATGTTGTTGTCACTCATTTTTTTTCCAGTACTAGATCATCTCTGTGGACTACTTCGTCCTTACCTCTGTAGCCTAGGATAGTTTCAATATCATTGCTTTTTGAGCCTTTAATTAAATCTACTTCAAAATTATTAAAGTGTATTAAGCCTTTTCCTACAAAGTTTTGTTGTTCATCTACTATTTGTATCAAATCACCTTTTTCATAATTGCCTTCTGTACTAACTATACCAGCGGACAGCATAGAAAAACCTTTTTTAATAGCCTCGACTGCTCCTTTGTCTATAGTTATTTTCCCTTTAACTTGTAATGCACCAGAAATCCATTGTTTTCTTGAGTTCAATGGTTTTTCGGTTGCACTAAACCAACTAAATTGCGTTCCATCAATTTCTAATTTTGATAAAGGAGCATTAAAATGTCCATTGCAAATAATCATATGACAACCTGCTTTGGTAGCTATTTTAGCAGCAGCGATTTTGGTAACCATACCCCCAGATGATATGCTTGTGATTGGTGGACCTGCCATTCCTTCAATTTCATCGGTAATTTCAGGAATTTCCTCTATAAAGACTGTACCTTTATTCTTATTAGGATCAGAAGAATAGAGACCATTAATATCAGACAGTAATATAAGTAAATCTGCACTGCACATTTGTGCAACTCTTGCTGCTAGCCTGTCATTATCTCCAAATCTAATCTCTTCAGTAGAGACTGTGTCGTTTTCATTAATTACAGGAATAACTTGTAACTCAATAAGTTTTAACAAAGTTGCTCTTGCATTTAGATGTTTTCTTCTTGTTTCTGTATCGTCAGGTGCAAGTAAAATTTGTGCTATATTGAGACCAAATTTTTCCATAATCTCTTTCCAAGCATGAGCTAAGCTTACTTGACCTGTTGCGGCAGCAGCTTGTTTTTCATCTAAAGACAAATTACCTCTTAGTTCCAATTGTTTTTGACCAAGTACAATAGATCCTGAGGAAACAATTATAATTTCTTTTTTTTGTTTTATAAGTTCATTTATTTCCTGAGCTAAAGACCTTAACCACTCACTCTTAAGATTACCCTTATTTTTGTCTATCAAAAGTGAGGAGCCTATTTTTATTACAATTCTTTTTGATTCTTTTATTAAATCTTTTTTTTTCATTTTTGTCATTCTTTAAGGAGACCAAGATATAATTTTTTTTCTTTGATCTTTACTATTTTCATTATTTTTCATCTTTATTATAAATTTTTGTAATTTTCTAATTAGGTAAGTAATATTTTCTCCTGAAACTGAAGAAATATTAATAACATTATCTATATTGAGTTTTTTTAAAATTTCTTTCGCAGACTTAATTTTTTTATCTTCAACAGCATCGCATTTTGTTAAGACTAAGATTTGTTTTTTCTTCGACAAATTACTATCATATGCTTCAATTTCACGAATAATAGTAAGGTAATCTTTTTTAATATCTTTCGAAGTAACATCTATTAGATGTAATAATCCTTGGCAACGTTCAACATGACCTAAAAATCTATGGCCTAAGCCAGATCCTTCATGAGCACCCTCTATTAATCCAGGAATGTCCGCTATTACAAATTCCATATTATCTTGGTTTACTACTCCAAGATTTGGATACAGTGTTGTAAAAGGGTAGTCGGCTATTTTAGGTTTGGCTGCTGTAATTCTAGAAAGTAATGTGCTTTTACCTGCGTTAGGTAATCCAATTAAGCCTATATCTGCTATTAATTTTAGTCGAAGCCAAATCCATTTTTCTTCTAATGGACCTCCAGGTTGTGATTTTCTTGGTGCTTGATTAACTGACGTTTTAAAAAAAGCGTTACCTTTACCTCCTTCACCTCCTTTAGCTAAAACAATTTTTTGTCCAATTTCTGTCATATCGGCTAATACAAAATTATTTGTTTCATCTAATATCTGTGTTCCAATGGGAAGCCTAAGAACAATATCTTTGCCGCTCATTCCACTTCTATCTCTTCCTTTGCCGCCCTCTCCGGGTCTTGCTTTGAAATGTTGTTGATAACGAAAATCTATTAGTGTATTGAGACCATCTGAACACAAAGCAATAACATCGCCCCCTCGGCCACCATTACCGCCATCTGGCCCACCATAAGGAACATGTGCTTCTCTTCTAAAAGAAATAGATCCAGGTCCACCATGCCCACTAGCTATATAGATTTTAGCTTGATCTAAAAACTTCATTATAAAACTCTAATATATAGTATTCTAGATGAAAAGAGTTAAAAAAAAAAGGAATAGCTAATAAAGCTATTCCAGATTTCAAATAATAAAGGTTTGATTATTCAGCTGCTTGTTTGATTGGTTCTACAGAAACAAACATTTTTTTTCCTTTATGTTCTTTAAACTTAACATGGCCATCTATAAGTGAAAAAATTGTATGATCTCTACCCATTCCTACGTTTAATCCTGGGTGATATTTAGTACCACGTTGTCTAATTATAATGTTGCCAGCAACGACTGCTTCACTGCCAAATTTTTTAACACCCAATCTTCTCCCAGCTGAGTCTCTACCATTTCTAGAGCTACCTCCTGCTTTTTTATGTGCCATTTTTAGTCCTTTACTATTTTTTAGTAGTTGTTTTTGTTTTAGCCTTTGTTTCAGATTTTGTAGAAGCTGATTTTGTTTTAGCCTTTGTTTCAGATTTTGTGGAAGCTGATTTTGTTTTTATTTCAGTTTTCCTACCTGCAGTTGACTTGGCTTTAATTTCTTTTTTAACTTTTTCTTCAAATACTTTTGATTGTTGTTCAGATTTTGGTTTAGGCTCAACTTTAGTCTTTTTTTCTGTTGTTTTAGCTGTAGCTTTTTTAGGAGATAACTTAGATCCACCAGTTTCAGCTATATCAATTATTTTAAGAAGTGTTAGATCTTGTTTATGACCTTGTTTTCTTCTACTATTCTTTCTTCTTCGCTTATATATCGTTGTAATTTTTGGACCACGAGTTTGTCTAATAACTTGTGCCATTACTGCAGCATCATTAACAAGTGGAGTTCCCAGTGTTACTTTTTTGTCATCACCTACCATTAATACATCATTAAGCACTAGCTGATCACCATCGTTAGCGTTAAGTTTTTCAACTAAAACTACATCTTCTTTTTGAACACGATATTGTTTTCCACCGGTTTTAACTACTGCATACATTTTTATGATCCGATAATTAATTAATATAATGATTACTTAAATAATCATACCTAAATCGTCTTGGGAATATAGCTTGATACTGAAATCTGTCAAGTTTTAAGATCATGTAAATTAAATTCTATTAAATAAATTTCTAATTATTTATTTTTTTATAAATAGTGCTGGATCTAGGCGTTCAGAAAACCAATTGATTCTCCAATCTAAATGAGGCCCTGTCGATCTTCCAGTTGATCCAACTTCACCAATTTTTTGATCTTTATTTATTTTGTCGCCTACTTTTACATTTATAGAGGACAAATGAGAGTATACTGAAGTTACCCCGTGACCATGATCTAACATGACAGTTCCACCTGTATAATATAAGTCTTTTTCTGCCATTCTGACTATAGCTTCTGTGGGAGCAAGTATATCTGTTCCTTCTGGAGCAGCTATGTCAATACCATAATGTGGACGTTTCGGTTTTCCATTAAGTATTCTTTGACTACCAAAAACTCCAGAAATTATACCTTTAGTAGGCCAATCAAACTTTTGAAATATGAAATTTAAATCACTATCTAAACTTCTAATTTCTTTAATTACTTTATTTTCTTTTTTAATTCTATCCCAAAAAGACTTGGGTGGGGTCACCATTTTTTTCTCAAGGCCATTAATAACTTGAGTTTTATATTTTCTTTGTTTTATGTCTAATTTTTTCAAAATCCAATTTTGATTGATAAAAAAATATAAATTAGCTTCTTTAGGATGATCTCTTCCAAAACCTATCACAAAACTTCTATCACATGTTTTTCTCAAAACTTTTTCTTTAAATTTAATATTTATATCTTTATTAATTTTACCTTTTACTAAACCACCTTGAACAAAATTACCCTCAAGTATGATTTTGGTATCATTAATATTTATAATTAAGTTGTTTGTTGCAAAGCAAGGTGATGTTTTCAGTAATAAAAAGATTAACATTAATTTAATGTAGTTAAAATTCACTTTTTCAATCCAACAGGGAAAACTTTTAATTTTTGACATAATTAACGTTTTACCTCAGGTATTAGGCCTTTAGGAGCAAATCTTAATGCGATCAATAAAATCATACCCATGAACATCAGCCTTATATGAGCAGCATTTTCTAATAAGTGACTTTTAATTATATTTGTATCAGATATGTGAGTAGTAATTTGAGATATAAACCATAAACCAAGTGGTTCAGATTGTACCCAAAAAAACCAAATTAAAAAGCCACCAATTATTGAACCAAAATTATTTCCAGATCCGCCAACAATAACCATTATCCAAATTAAAAACGTATATCTTAGGGGTTGATATGATACAGGAGTAAATTGACCATCAAGTGTAGTCAACATTGCTCCAGCAAGTCCAACGATTGCAGATCCAATAATAAATACTTGTAAGTGTCTTTGCTTAATGTTCTTACCCATTGCATTTGCGGAAACTTCATTATCTCTTATTGCCCTCATCATTCGACCCCATGGTGATTTAACTGCTATTTCAAGTAAAAATAAAACAATCAATAAGACTGCACAAAATAATATTGAGTAAGATAATTTTACTATAATTGACGAAAGTTCAGTAACAGGAATGTCTAAATAATTTGAGACTTTTAAAACCCATTCTTTTGATTGAAGCTCAATCTCGTAAGGTACAGGTCTTGGGAGACCGTTAACGTTTTTAACTCCTCTAGATAGCCAATCTTCATTCTTTAAGAAATAAATAATAATCTCTGAAATGCCTAGGGTAGCAATAGCTAAGTAATCTGATCTCAAGCCAAGAGAAATTTTTCCAATTATAAAAGCTGAAAAGGCTGCTAATAGAGCTCCTACTGGCCAAGATAATAAAACTGGTAAATTAAATCCTCCTAAATAACCTGTTTTTGCAGGCTCTATAGCTTCTATTTTTTCAATAGGTGTATCAACTAAAAGACGCATAATGAAATAGCCAGAAATTATAAAGGTGAATGAAATTAAGTATTTAATTCTTTTATTTACGTTACTTTTTTTAAATAATATAATTGAAAGAAAGATAGATAGGGTAAATATCAATAAACCAACTATTATAATTTCACCACCTGCTTCCCAAGCATTTTGGGTAGGGGGCATTGAAATAATAATATTTGCCAGTCCACCTAATGCAGCAAAACCCATTACACCAAAGTTAACAATACCTGCATTACCCCATTGAATATTTATGCCGAGTGTCATTATCGACGAAATTAAACATAAATTAAATATAGTTAGTGCAACATTCCAACTTTGGAAAAAACCAACAAAAAGTAATGTCATAGACATTAAAATATAAAAAATTTTTATTCGTGAAGAATTAGTCATATTTAAATCTTTAAATAATTTTACCTTTGTAGATTCCAGTTGGCTTAATTAGTAGAACTAAAACTAATATCAAAAAAGATATAGCTATTTTGTAATCGGTTGAGAGAATTTGTGATAATCCTTCTGGAACAAAATTAATTGGAAGGAAGTAAAAAAATATTTTTTTATAAGCGAATGTTATTATTAATTCTGAAAAAGCTATAACAAATCCTCCTATAATTGCACCAACTGGGTTTCCTACACCGCCTACAATAGCTGCAGAAAAAATTGGTAACACTAAATGAAGATATGTAAATGGTTTGTAACTTTTATCTAATCCATAGAGAGTTCCAGCAACACAGGCCAATGTACCAGTTATCATCCAAGTTATTAAAACAACTTTTTCAGGATTTATACCCGATAACAATGCTAGTTCTTTATTGTCTGAATAAGCTCGCATTGATTTGCCTGTCTTAGTTTTATTCAAAAACCAAAATAATAAAATAACTAGAAGAACACTCAATATAATAGTAATGCCTTGGGTGGTTTTAAGGGTAAGGCCCTCATTAAGGCCTGTTATATTTTTAAAGGTTCTAGCTTTTAAGATAAATCTTTCTCCATCAAAAAAGTTTTTATCTCCTGGACCGACAATAAATCTTATCAATCCTCCTGTAAAAAACATCACTCCTATAGATACAATTAAGTTTATTACACTCTTGGAGTTTTGTTTTCGGTAAAATTTAAAAATAAATTTATCTATAATAATACAATATGAAATAGTAAAAACTATAGCTATTGGCAAAACTAATATAGCTGTTGGAAGTGGATTTAAGGTAAACCCGAGGCTTAAAAACAACCAACTCAAAAGAATTGAACTCATAGCTCCAAAAGACATAAACTCACCATGGGCAAAGTTTGAAAATCTTAACACGCTATAAATGATAGTGATGCCTAGCGCTCCAAGCGCCAATTGGCTTCCATAAGTGAGTCCAGGAATAATAATATAGTTTGCAATTAAAGTAATACCATTTAGAAAATCCATAACTATCTAACCTCCTAAAAAAGCCTGACGTACTTCTTTATTTGCTAAAAGAGAATCCCCACTGTCTGTAAAAAGATTTTTACCTTGACTTAAAACAAAGCCCAGATCAGAGATTTTTAATGCTTGTTTTGCATTTTGTTCAACCATTAACACTGCAGTTCCTTGATTTGCTATTTCTTTAATTTTAATAAACAAACTGTCCATTATTATTGGAGAAACACCAGCAGAAGGTTCATCCAACATCAAAAGTTTTGGTTTTGTCATTAAAGCTCGCCCTACCGCTACTTGTTGTCTTTGTCCCCCAGACAATTCTCCTGCATCCTGATTTTTTTTATCTTTTAGGATAGGAAATAATTCATAAACATATTCTAACATTTCATTTATATTATTTTGATCTATAAAAGCTCCCATTTCCAAGTTTTCTTGTACAGTTAATGATGGAAAAATATTATTAGTTTGTGGTACAAAACCCATTCCCTTTAAAACTCTCTGCTGTGGTTGTAAATTTGTAATATCTTCACCATCAAAAAAAATTTTTCCATGTTTAATTGGAAGAAGACCAAATAATGCTTTCATAGCAGTTGACTTACCAGCTCCGTTGGGTCCAACTATCGACGATATTTTGCCCTTATAAACTCCAATATTACAATTGATTACGATGTCAACAGCACCGTATCCACATGTTATTTTTTCTCCTGACAATAAATACATAGTCTATTAATTTTTACCTAAATATACTTCTATAACTTTATCGTTTTCTTTGACTTTTGATATTTCGTCTGTCATTAGGATTGATCCTTCCGCCATCACAATGACGGGATCACATAATTTACTGATAAATTCAATATCGTGTTCTATCATACAAAATGTATAATCAAATTCTTTGTTCAACCTTAAAATTGCATCACCTATTGCATTCAATAAAGTTCTATTAACACCAGCCCCAACTTCATCAAGAAGAACAATCTTAGGATCAACCATCATTGTTCTTCCTAACTCTAATAATTTTTTTTGTCCCCCTGAGAGATTTCCTGCATACTCATTTGCTAAGTGTTTTAACTGGAGAAAATCCATTACTTCATATGCTTTTCTAGCGATGCTTTGTTCTTCTAGTTTAATTTTATTTGGTGAGAACCAAGTTTGTAATATTGACTCACCAGTTTGATTAGAAGGCACCATCATTAAGTTGTCTTTAACTGTTAAAGAAGAAAACTCATGCGCAATTTGAAAAGTTCTTAAAACACCCAGATTAAATAGTTGATGAGGTTCATAACCAGTAATGTCGATTTCATTAAGTTTTACAATTCCAGAATCTGGTTTAATTGAACCATTGATTATATTAAATAAAGTGGTTTTTCCTGCACCATTAGGTCCAATAAGGGCGGTTATTGAAGATTTATCAATTTCTATAGAAACATTATTTATGGCTCTTAAGCCACCAAAACTTTTGTAAAGATTTTTTATACAAAGCATATGGAAATATATAGAAAGGCTTAAGAATTTCTCTTAAGCCTTATCTAATTTTACCTATAACCAACTTTATTAGTTTTTTGGTTATCAATCAAAATTTCAGCAAAACTTCCAGATGATTCACCAGAACCTACTAGTTCAAGAGCGGTAGCTCCAACATAGTCTATATCTTTTCCTGCTTTGATTAATTGAAGAGCTTTCCCGAGCTCCCCAGGAAAAATCTTTTCTCCTGGAGCATTAGCTACATCCATAACACTCGTTTTAAAAACATTACTTTTAGTAGATTTTGATTTTTCCATCGCAAGCATAATTAAAGCTGCTGCATCATAAGATTCTGGTCCGTAAGGTCCTGACTCAAAACCTGCTGCTTTTGCTAGTTCTGAATATTTTGCGGCACCTGGACTATCAGTTCCAGGAACAGATCCAATCGATCCATTTAGATCAGGACCAATAGCTTTTGGAAGAGCATCACCAATCATACCGTCGGGTAAGAAAAATTTATTAAATGCATCTGCATCGAGAGACGATTGAATTATGCCCTTACCTCCTTGATCAAGATATCCTGCAACTATCAAAATATCCCCACCTGCTTGAGCTAAAGCTGCAACTTCTGCACTATAATCGGCTTTACCATCTTCGTGAGATGCTGTTATTGTAATTTTACCACCTCTGGAAGTGAAGTTCTTTTTAATACTTGCTGCTAAGCCTTTTCCATAATCATTATTTGTATGAGATAAAGCTGCTGTTTTAAAACCTTTTTCCATCAACAAATCTGCTATAACTTCACCTTGTCTGGCATCTGATGGAGCTGTTCTAAAAAACAAACCGTTGTCAGGCTCAGTCGATAATGCTGGTGATGTGGCTGAAGGAGATATCATAACGATACCATTTGGCATTGCCACGTTTTTTAAAACGGCAGTAGTAACACCTGAGCAATCAGCACCCATTATAGCATTTACTTTCTCTGCAGTAATTAATCTTTCTGCAGCTGCTTGCGCAGCAGCAGCGTCAACACATGTTGAATCACCTCTGACACTATCTATCTTGCCATGAGTAAAGTTACCCGATTTATTTACTTCATCAATAGCCATTTCAGCACTTTTAGCCATCACAGGTGCTAAAGATTCAATAGGACCTGTAAATCCTAGAATAATTCCAATTTTTACATTATCTGCTATAGCTGGAAAAATTAAGAACATTGATAGCATAAATGAAATTAATGTTTTTTTCATATATGTTCCCCTTTATGATTTATAATAGTAATTAATTTATAAATAAATTATGTAATTATGCGAATCAAATTTGAGATTATGTTATATTGAGTATGAATACCAAACAAATAACCAAGCCAATTTGTAAAAAATCACATCATCAAATCGGGTAGCCAAGTTATTATTGCAGGAAACATTATTAATACTAAAATAGTTAGAATATCTGCAATAAAAAATATGGTTACGCCTTTAAATACGTCTGTAACAGGTATATCTTTTCTTACACCAGCAACAACAAAACAATTTAGACCAATAGGTGGGGTGATCAGGCACACCTCTGCCATTTTAACTACTATTATCCCAAACCATACACTAACTTGATTAAATGTCATTCCAAAAGGACTTTGATCTGCTGTTACATCTGGGCCACCATTTAAGAGAATAATTGCAGGATAAACAACTGGTAAAGTTAATAATAAAAGTCCAATTGCATCAATAAACATACCCAAAACCACATAACCAAGTAAAATTAAAATTAGAACAATGTAAGGATCAAAAGGTAATGAAATAATCCAATTAGCAAAAGTTTCTGGTAATCCTGAGAAACCAAGAAATCTAACAAAGATCAATACACCCCATATAATTGAAAAAATCATCGCAACGAGTTTAGCAGTTTCAATTAATGCAAAATTAAGTGAATTTAGTTTTAAACCTCTCATAATAGCTATGATCAGTACTACAAATGCTCCTAAGGCACCTGCCTCAGTTGGCGTTGCCCAACCAGCATAAATTGCACTAATAATTACAGAAATTACAATCGCTATTGGAATCACCCCCGGAAGAGCTCTAATTTTCTCATTAAGCGTGTATCTTCTACCTGGAGGTCCTAAGTTTGGGTTTATTTTAGCCCATATAATTATTATTGCACCATAGACAATTGCTGAAAATACTCCTGGTAAGAAACCTGCTAGTAATAGAGCTCCAACTGATTCCTCAACAATTATTGCATATATAACTAAAATAGCAGAGGGTGGTATTAATGATGCAAGAGTTCCACCTGCAGCGACTACACCTGCAGCCAATTTTCGATCATATCCTTCTTTTAACATTTCTGGTATAGCTACCCTTGAAAAAACTGCAGCTGTAGCTGTTGAGGCTCCAGAAACAGCAGCAAATCCAGCAGTTGCAAAAACTGTAGCAACTGCGAGACCACCAGGCACAAAACCAATCCAAGCTTTGGCGCAGTCATATAGTTGTCTTGTCATTCCAGCTTGATAGGCCAAAAATCCTATTAAAATAAAAATAGGTAATAATCCGAGAACAAATGTTACTGACTTAGAATATGGAATAGCACCAATATTTGCAAGAGCGGGACCAACACCTATTAATTCAACCAATCCAATCATACCAGCGATACTTGCTGCAAATACAACTCTTACACCAGAAACAACTAAGATTAGTAAAATAATAGTACAAATAATACCAACTGTCGTTGGGTCTTCATACCCAATTCCAAAAATCCCTGATGGTTGTCCACTTAGTAATTTACTAAACATTAATTAGTCCTTAATTACTTTTATTTCTTCGTTTGCAAGTTCTTCAGGCGTCTTCATAATTGGAATAGCTATTGGCTCTATGCTTTTAAATATTATCATTCTTAAAAAACCAAATATTTCTAGGAACAATCTTAGTGCCCATATAGTAAAGGCAATTGGGACAAGTATTTTCGCTGGCCAAGTTGGATATAAATAATCATAAGTAGTATCACCTATTTTATATGCATCAATTGCAAATAACCAACTATAATAAATTAATATCAAAACAACTAAGAAAGAAAAGATTGTAGAAAAAAATTCCAGTAGCCATTTAGCACGTCCTTTTAAGTTCCCAACTAAAAGCTCCATTCTTATATGCGCATCTAATCTTTGTGCATATGCAACTCCTAAAAAAGCAAAAATTGAAATTGATAGTTCTGATAATTCTAAATAGCCTGGCCACGGATATCCTAATACCCGTGATATAATTTGGAATGATGTCAGTATCATCACAACAAATAAAGAAATACCAGATATCTTTATTAAATAATCTTCAAATACACTAAGGTAATTATTTGATTTAGTTAAAATTTTAGACATTTAAAAATTTAGCATGTGTGTAAAAGATCACACACATGCCAAGAGATAATTATTTTGCTGTTGCAAAAATCAAGTCTAGTAAGGCTTGAGCATCAAATTTATCTTTGTTTGCATTAACCCAAGCATCCCAAACAGGTTTACCTGCAGTTTTTCTAAACTCAGCTAAAGTTTTTTCGTCATATTTTATTTCTTTAAGTTTAGATTTAAACATCGGTAAATTTTTATCATCAGCTTTTTTATAAGCAGCTTTCATTGAAGCTAGTGCTTCAGGCTTTAAATCCTGAAGCAGTTTTTGATATTGTTTAGGTAGTTTGTTGTATGAAGTTTTGTTTATTACATATGGACAGTCAGAGGTTCCTGGTGATAAGTTAGCGGTATACCATTCTGCAACTTCATGAATTTTATATGCAGCGTGAGCATATGTATATGGAAAGGAAACAGCGTCCACAGCACCTCTTGAAATTAGTGTATAAACTTCACTGGCTGGAACTGTTTGCCTTATAGCTCCTAATTTTTCCATAGCTTTACCAACACCACCACCAGCACGAACTCTCATTCCCTTAAAATCTGATAAGCTTGTTGGTGGTTTTCCTTTACCTAAGAATTCATATTGAGGTAGATTAGATGTCATGTAAAGCATAGCATTCCATTTAGCTAATTGACCTGAGACAATTGGATGATCATACACAGCTTGTCTAATCTTTGCATCTTTATCAAAATCTCCCATTGGTAGAAAAGGCATAGTTAAAACCATTAATCCAGCATTTTTACCTGGGTGGTAAAAATTACAAAAAGCAGCCATTTCAAATGAATTCGCTTTTAATCCATCTAAGTTTTCTTTTGATTTAGATAGTTGTCCCCCATAGAAAATCTTTAGTTTGAATTTACCATTAGTTTCTTCAGATAATCTTTTTGACAATGTTTCTGCGCCTTCAGTAAAAGCTCTTCTTTTTCCCCAAAGACTAAATTTCCAAAAAACATCTGGTCCATCAACAGCGGCAAGAACTAAATTTGCATATATGTTTGACATAAGAACCATCAAACCAACTGCAATAATTCTTTTAATATTAATCATTTATTTCCTCCAAATTAAAATATAGTTTTATACTCAGCATATATAAGTAAAAGTCAAATAAGAAATATTAACAGATTAAATAAAAAGCGTTATGAGAATTCATACAAGATTTAGAGTTGAAAGTTACTATTAAAAAATTTTGATAAGAAATAGCGTAATACCAGGAAAAGAAAATAAAAGTATCACTCTTAAGATATCGCTAAATAAAAATGGCAAGACTCCCTTAAAAGTGTCAGTAATGCTGACATCTCCAGCCATCTTATTTATAATAAAAACATTTAATCCAACTGGGGGTGTAATTAATCCTACTTCTACTACGATAAGTGTTAATATTCCAAACCATATTGCTGTTTCTTCAGCAGACATTCCAAAATCCAATGTCATTATCAAAGGGAAAAAAACTGGTATGGTTAGTAATATCATTGCCAAGCTATCCATCAAACAGCCTAAAAATAGATACAATATAAGAATACATGCTACAATCAAATAAGGTGAAAAGTTATTTTCTAATACAATCTCACCTAGTTGATTTGGAAGTTGTGTTAATGCTATAAATGAGTTGAAAAATTCTGCACCTAAAAGAACTAAAAATATCATAGCAGAAGTAATTGCAGTATTCTCAATAACGTCGACCAAGTCTTTAAACTTAAAATTTTTATTGGAAATTGCAATTAGACCAGCTCCACCTGCACCTATAGCGCCACCTTCTGTAGGAGTAAACCAACCTAAATAGATACCCCCAATCATAATTATAAAAATTAGTATTATCTGCCATATATTCCTAAATAAAGACAACCTCTCTTTCCAACTAACTCTATCTTTTGTTGGTCCTGAATCTTTTACAAATCTGACATATAAAGCAATTGCAAGTATGTATCCTAGAGCTGCCAAAATACCTGGGATAAAGGCGGCTAAAAACATTTTAGCAATATTTTGTTCTGTCAAAATTGAGTATATAATTAGTATAACTGATGGTGGGATTAATATGCCTAGCGTTCCTCCAGCAGCCAGAGTTCCTGTGCTTAAAGCACCAGAGTAGCCAAGTCTTCTTAATTCTGGTAAAGCTACTTTACCCATAGTGGCTGCAGTTGCTAGTGATGATCCACAAATAGCTCCAAATCCTGCGCAAGCACCAATTGCTGCCATTGCAACTCCCCCTTTTCTGTGACCAAGACAAGCACCAGTAAATTTAAAAAGTGCTTCACTCATACCAGCTTTGCCAGCAAAATTTCCCATTAATAAAAATAAAGGAATGACAGATAAAGAATAATTAGAAAATAAATGCCACGCACTAGTTTTAACTTGAGATAGAATTGGAAGCCATCCTGCTATTATAATAGTTCCTGAGCAACCAACTATTAGCATAGCCAAACCAATTGGCATTCTTAGTGCCAGCATAGAAAATAATATAGGAAAAGCAATAATACCAAGTGTAAATTTATCCATAAGTTATTTTCCTGTAATTACGTTAATTTTTATTATGAATGTATAAAAACAACATATGGTTAGAAGAAAAAAAGAAGCAATTACAGGTAAAAAAGGTAACCAAACAGGAAAAGCTAAAAGCATGGTTTCTTCTTGATAAACGTACATGTCTTTTGCTCCTAAAATCATTCGAGAGCTAAAGAAAAAAGCCACTACACCAAATATAAAAGAACTAATTGAGTCCAATAAATGAATTTTATTTTTAGAAAGTTTAGCAGTTATGAAATCTACAATGACGTTGCCCTCTTTGAGATGGCATAATGGTAAAAAAGATCCAATTGCAACTGCACAAGCTATTTCAACTAACTCAAAATCACCAAGAATAGGGGATGAAAAGACTACTCTTCCAAAAATAGAAAAAATACTAATTAAAGCAGCTGATAAAAGTATAAAGCCACCAAAGATTGCAAAATATCTAGATATTAAATGTAAAATACGTCCAAATTTATTATTTGGACGTATTTTAACTTTAAAAATTTTTTTCCCAAAATTCATATTTAGGGAAATTACATCATTTTTTCATATTTTGAAATTAAAGACTTTGCAGTATCGAAAAGTTTTTGTCCATCTAGACCTTTACTGTTAGCATCTTTAATCCAATCTTGAATAACTTGATCTGCTGCTTTTTTTATCTCAGCCAAAGGTGCACCACTTAAAGTATGAAATTCCCCACCAGCTTTAACTGCTAATGCACGAGCAGGTCCTTCAAAATCATCCCATAATACACCTGCTTGTCTAGCCAATGACATACCAGAATTATTATCAATAACCTTTTTATGGGCTGGTGATAATGAATCGTACTTTGCTTTATTCATTACAAAAAGGAATGGTGTTGTATATAGCCCCCTATTTCCAGCAACATTGGTATGCGATTTAGTTAATTCTTGAAGTTTAAAAGATGGCATTATTTCCCAAGGAACAACCATACCTGTAATTACTCCTTTTGAAAGGGAAGGTGCAACTTTTGGTATTGGCATACCAACAGGAGTGGCTCCTAACTTTTTTAATAAACTTGTTGCTGAACGTGTTGGGCCTCTTAGCTTCAGACCTTTAAAGTCACTTACTGATTTAATTAATGTCTTTTTAGTGTGTATCATGCCCGGAGCATGAACGTGAACTGCAAGAATTTTATAATCTTTAAGATCTTCAGCTCCAGCGGTCTCAACAAATTCTTGAACAGCCTGGGCAGTTATTTTTGCGCTTGTTGGCATGAAAGGTAATTCAAAAACTGATAATCTTGGAAATCTTCCAGGAGTATAGCCAGCTACTGTCCAAACAATATCCACAACACCTTCACGAGCTTGGTCAACTAGTTGTGGTGGTTTACCTCCAAGTTGCATTGATGGATACATTTCGGTAATGATTTCTCCATTACTTTCTTTTTTTACCTTGTCAGCCCACGGTTTAACAAATTTAGCATTTGAATTTGCTGGCATTGGGACCATTGTGTGAAATTTTAGAGTAACCTTATCAGCTAATGCTGAAAATGATAATCCAGCGCTGACAATTGTTGTCGCTAATACGCCAATCAATTTATTCATTAGTATTCCTCCATATAAAATTTAAAATAATTTTAATCTTACTAACATAAATCATTAACTAGATATTTTTATAAATCAAATTCTATTTTTTTAATAATTTGTAAAATTCTCATTTTATAAGAAATTCTAGATAAAATTATTGTTTTTTTATCAAAATAATGTATTATTTTATAAAATCATAGTTAGGATTTATTTTATGTCAATTAATGCTCTTAGTTATATTGGAGTTAATTCTGATAAAATTGAAGATTGGCAAGACTTTGCAACTAAGAATTTAGGAATGCAAAAAACTGATTATTCAAAAAAATCTCTATTTTTCCGTATGGATGATCAAAAGCAGAGGTTCACAGTCTCTGGTGAACCTGGTGATAAACTTGCTTTTCTTGGGTGGGAAGTAGAAGAAAAATCAGATCTTCAAAAATATGCTAAAAAGTTAGAGGATGCAGGAATAGATGTTTTTGTAGGGAACCAAAACCTTACAGATATGAGGTTTGTTGATGAACTAATATATTTTGATGATCCAGTAGGTAATAGAATTGAACTTATTTTTAGGCCTCATGTTGATAACAGTCCATTCGTCCCGGGAAGACCAATTTCTGGATTTAAGACTGACGTTTGCGGACTTGGTCACGCAGTTTTACATGTATCTAATGTTGATATGTTAATCCCTTTTTACAAAGATATTTTAGATTTCAAAATAAGTGATTATAGTTTTGATCCTATTTCATTATGTTTTTTTCATGTAAATGGACGCCATCACAGTTTTGCTCTAATTGGGAGTGGTCAACAAGGATTTCATCATTTTATGGTAGAATATAAAAATTTAGACGATGTTGGGCAGGGATATGATTTACTACAATATAACCACAAAAATGGAATAGCTTATACCTTGGGAAGACATACAAACGATTATATGACTTCTTTTTATGCACATACTCCTTCAGGTTTTTTTATTGAAAATGGATGGGGTGGCAGAATCATTGATCCTACTAAATGGGTTCCTCATGAAACAAACGAGGGTCCAAGTTTCTGGGGACATGAAAGATTATATTTGCCTGATAATGAAAGATTAAAGTTTAGAAAAAAACGTATTGAAACAGCTCAGCAAGGTAAAAGATCACCTATGATAATTGATTGTCCTTGGTTGTATCAAAATATTCTAAAAAAATGAGTACTGTCGATTTTGATGTTGTTATAATTGGATTAGGACCTTCAGGAGGAACCTTAGCTAACCTTTTAGCTATGAATAATTTATCTATTCTAATTATAGAAAAAGAAGCAAGCATATATAACCTACCACGAGCAGTTCATTTTGATGATGAAGTTATGAGAGTATTTAATACTATTGGGATTACTAAAAGTTTAACAAAAAAATTAATTATTAATAAAGGCACAAAATTTATAAATGAAAAAGGCGAACTGCTTCTTGATTGGCCAAGACCTAGAGTAATTACTGAAAATGGCTGGTACCCTAGTTATCGTTTTCATCAACCTGATTTAGAAAGAAGTCTTCGTCATAAATTAAAAAAATTTGAAAAGGTTATTATCTCCCAAAATTCTGAAGTGTACAAAATTATTAGTCATAAAAATTTTTCAATCATTCAATACAAAAATCTAAGAACCAAACAGATTTTTTCTGTAAAGTCTAAATATGTTATTGGATGTGATGGTGCTAATTCGTTTTTAAGGAAGCAAATAAAAAGTGAAATGGAACATCTAGGCTTTGAACAACGTTGGGCAGTCATTGATCTAATTTTAAAAACTAAAAAAACAAATTTGCCAGATAGAACAATACAATATTGTAACTCAAAAAGGCCAGCTACATATTGTAGAAATGTAGGAAAAAGAAGAAGATGGGAAATCGCTTTAAAAGAAGAAGAAAGTACAGAAAAATTTTTTGATAGTAAGACACTTTGGAAATTTTTAAGTCAATGGGTATCCCAAGATGAAGCAAAGATTGAAAGAAAAACTGTTTATACATTTCAATCAGCAATTGCAAAAAAATGGAGAATGGGACGTCTATTTTTAGTTGGAGATGCAGCTCATTTAACACCACCATTTATGGGACAAGGAATGTGTGCTGGAATAAGAGATGCATCTAATTTAGCTTGGAAAATTAGCATTTGTTGTAAAAAAGGTCATAACCAAAAATTACTTGATACTTATCAAAGTGAGAGATCCTCAAATGTAAGAGATTATATAAATACTGCGATGAAAATGGGTGAGCTACTTAATTCAATTGGAGGATCAAAGGTATCAGACACTGTTTATATGGAGAAAGATGGGACAATAAAAATGAATAGTATAAAGCCTGAACTTGGAAAAGGATTAGGTAATTCGGATGATAAAAATAGAGGAAAAATTTTTCCATCTCTTAAAATTAATTTTGACGAAGAGTTTGATGATTTATTTTCATGTTATCCAATCTTAATTACTAATAAGAAGGTAAATGAAGAAAAATTAAAAATTAGAGCTTATACTTCATTTGATATACCAGAAATAGAAACAATTTTAAAAAAATTCAATACAAACAGTTTAATAATTCGACCTGATCGGTTTGTTCTTGCTAGTACAGATAAAAGCGACTTGAAAGAGTTTTCTCGTTTTTATCTTAATGAAATTTTTACTTCGTAGGGATAAAGATGTCTGGGTTTCAAAGATATAAAAAAATCTTGGATCTTTTCTCAGAAGAGAGAAGTTCTTGGACTGTCTTAGAAATTTCTAAATCACTTAAAACACCATCTAGCACAATATATAGAATTGTACGAGAAATGGTTACAGCTGAATTTCTTGAAAGTGCATCCGGATCTTATTTTAGATTGGGGCCGGCTTTCATTAAATTTAATAGAATAATTAAATTTTCTGATCCTTTGGTTAGAGCGGGACAACCATTTCTAAAAAAACTAGCTAATGAAAATCCTATAACAAGTGTAAATGTATTAGCAAGACTCTATGGAAATAATGTGATGTGCGTTGCTGACTATAAAAGTCCATCTTTTAAAAAAAATACAAGTTATCAAAGAGGAAAATTAATGCCTTTAATTTACGGTGCAACTTCCAGAGCAATAATTATGCAAATTACTGGCAAAAGGTTAGAAGATTTAATTAATTTAGAGAATTTTAAATCAGATGAAGACAAAAAAAATTTTTTGAAAGATTTAAAAAGTGACAGAAAAAAAGGATACTGTTTTACAGAAGGTCAAGTTGATAAAGGTCTAATTGGTTTTGCAGTTTCAATCAGTAACAAAAAATTGGGCATTGAAGCGTCATTAAGTTCAATATTCAATTTAGATGATTTTCTTTTAGAGCATGAGCCCATAATTTATGCTAATCTTACAACTTATGGTTTATTAGTAGAAAAATACATCAATGAAATTTTTGAAGATATTCAAAAGTATCATCATGAAACAAATTCAATAAGGTAAATAAATGTCTCTAGATGCTGTTCAAGCTAATATTTCATTACACCATCTTGAAATAAAAAGCAGTGACCCAAAAATGTTAGCTGAATTTTATTCAAAAGTAATGAATATGAATATAAACAGGCTGACAAATCAAAAGTTTTTATGCGAGGGGCCTGGTCGAAAAATAATAATAACAACAGGAAAAAACAAGACACTTGGCTATGCAGGGATGGTTTGTAAAAATGAAGAAAATTTAGAGAGGTATAAAGAATTTTTAAAAATAAATAAATGTGAAATTAATGCTTTTGTTTCAGAGTTTTATCAGTCAGGATCCTTTGCATTACAAGATCCTGATAACAATATGATTTGTTTTGGTGTTTTAAAAAAAGAAAATAAATTTTTAACAAAAGGCATTTATGCACCGTTGCAGCATCTAACTTTTGCATCTAAAGACGTTGAGAAGTTTCAAAATTTTTATCAAAGAAAACTTGGTTTTCAAGTAACTGACAGAGTAGTAAAAAGTACTGGTGAACTTGCAACTTGTTTTACAACGTCAAATCACGAACATCATACAATTGCGTGTTTTAAGTCTTCACAAAATGGAATGGATCATCACTCATATGAAGCTGGTGAGTGGAATAATATAAAAATTTGGTGTGATCATTTTGCCCAAAATAATGTAAAGTTGATGTGGGGTCCTGGTAGACATGGTCCAGGAAATAATTTATTCGTATTTATCGAAGATATTGATGGAAACTGGATAGAAATATCTGCTGAATTGGAAACGGTAATTGGTCGACCGCCAAAAAACTGGCCTCAAGAAGAAAAAACCCTGAATTTATGGGGAAAAGCAATTATGAGATCTTAAGAGAGGAAATAAAATGAAATTACTAAGTTTTACCAGATTAGGAAAAACAGGTTTTGGAGCAGTTGTTAAAGATGGAATTATTGATCTTACTGGCAAATTAGATCTAAAGATTAATTCTATTAAAGAATTAATCTCACTTAATATGGAAGATGAAGCAGAAGAGTATATAGCTGGTAAAACAAAAGACTTGTCTTTTTCAGATTTTACCTTTTTACCTGTAATTCCAAATCCAGAAAAAATTATGTGTATTGGGTTAAATTATTTAGAGCATAAAAAAGAAACTGGTAGACCTGATGTTGATAACCCAACAATTTTCACAAGATTTGCAGATTCTCAAGTTGCTCATTTGCAACCTTTGATTAAACCCGACAACTCTGATCGTTTTGATTATGAAGCTGAAATGGCAATTGTTATCGGTAAAGGTGGCAGGTTTATCTCCGAAGAGGATGCATTAAATCATATTGCCGGTTATACATGTTATAATGATGGGAGTGTAAGAAATTATCAAAGACACACTTCTCAATTTACCCCAGGTAAAACTTTTCCAGGAACCGGTGGCTTTGGACCTTATTTAGTTACACCGAGTGAAGTAGGTGATTATAGAAAGCTACCAATTGAATTAAGATTAAATGGAAATGTAATGCAGAAAGCCACATTAGCTGATCTAATTTTTCCAATTCCAAGACTAATTAGTTACATATCAGAATTTACGGCATTATCATCTGGAGATGTCATTGTTACAGGCACTCCTGGTGGTGTTGGAGATAAAAGGAATCCACCTGTATACATGGTTCCAGGAGATATTGTTGAAGTTGATATAGGGTTATTAGGAGTTTTAAAAAATCCAGTGATTGCAGCACCAAAGTTATAATTTAAATTTATGAGGGTTTATGAATAATGAATAAATCTTTAATTACAAACTTTTTATCAACATTAATTATAATTGCAGGTTATCTTTATCAAGAAAATTATCCTTTCATTATAATCACAGGAGTATTTGCGTTATCGGGTAGCCTAACTAATTGGTTAGCTATTCATATGTTGTTTGAAAAAGTACCTTTTTTATATGGATCTGGAGTTATCCTAGATAAATTCGAAGATATTAAACTAGGAATAAAGAACCTTATTTTAGAAGAGTTATTTACTGAAAACCAGATAAATAATTTTTTACTAGATAATAAAGTTAGTACTTCGGACACAATCATTAATAAGATTGATTTTGATAAGGTTTTTATAGGCCTAGTAGAAGCAATAGAGGGTTCACAATTAGGTGGTATGCTTGCAATGGTTGGTGGTCGAAAAGCTCTTGATCCGCTTAAAGAACCATTTACTAAAAAATTAAAAATAATTATTGAAGACTTTGTAACTGAAAATACTTCGAATGATAATAGTTATGATACTACTGCGTCTTTATTATTAAAGATTGAAAATATATTAGACTCTAGATTAGCTGATTTGTCTTCTGAAGATATAAAACTTATTATTCAAAAAATGATTAAGGAGCACCTTGGATGGCTCGTAGTTTGGGGTGGTTTTTTTGGTGGCTTGTTAGGTTTAATACTAAGTCCTATTGGATTTAATATTTTGTAAAATGGATAAAGAAAGGTATAAAAATATACTCTTCCTAATTTTTTCTACGAAATTAACCAACCACCATCAATATCAATTGTTGTTCCAGTAATGAATTCGTTTTCAATCGCAAAAATTATTCCAGTAGCCACTTCATCTGGAGTTCCTGCTCTAGGAATTAAATTGTTGTTTGTTGTGTTTTTATAATAATCTTCTCTTTCTTTACCTTGAAGAGGACTCATGGGAGTATCAATAATTCCAGGTGAAACTATATTAATTCTTTTTGGAGCTATCTCAGGGGCTATACCTCTTGCAAATGCTTCTACAGCACCACCTACAGATGAAATGGCAATTTGCCCAGGTCTACATTTTCTAGCAGGAGAGCCACTTACTAAAACAATGTTTCCATTGTCCTTAAGATTTTTAGTACCATATCTAACCACATTAGTATATCCCCACAACTTATCAAATGAGGCTTTGTAACCATCTAAATCCATGGATAAAAATGGTCCAACGGCTCTGGCGCCGCCTGTAGCTGAATTAACTAAAATGTCATATTCGCCTTCTTCTTGAAAAAACTTTTCTAAAGCATCTTTGTCTAAAACATTCATCTTTTTTGTTGTAACATTTGTGGGAACATTTTTTAATTTATCAGGGTTTCGGCTTAGTGCTATTACATGAGCACCTTTATCTGACAACATCTGAGCAGCTGAAAGCCCTATCCCAGATGTGCCTCCAAAAACAATAGCCTTTTTACCATTAATATCCATTTTATTTATCCTTCAAATTTTTTTATAATTTAGAAAATTTTTATAACATTTTACCTTGAGATTTGTTATTAAGGTATAAGATATATTAAAGGTATTAAAATGACAATTGAGTTATTCAGAAACGATTCATATTTGATAGAACATAATACTATTATCTCTGAAATTGTGTCTGAAGGTTTAGTTCTAAATGAAACTATTTTTTATCCTGAAGGCGGTGGACAGTCTGGAGATGAAGGTTCAATCACAATAGATAATCAAACAATTGACGTTATTGGTACTAGATATATCGATAATAAATTAGTTCATTTGGTTGAAAATATTGATGGTTTAAAAAAAGATGAAGAGGTAAAATTAAATTTAAATTGGATTAAAAGATATAGTTATATGAAAGTGCATACTTCTCTTCACCTGTTATGTTCAATTATCCCTTTTCCTGTTACGGGAGGATCTATAGGTGATGGAAGAGGTCGTCTAGACTTTGATCTTGAAAGCAAGCCTGACAAAGAAGAAGTTTTAAAAAAAATTAATCAATTAATTGATGAAGACTATTCAATTTATATAACAAGCATAACAGATAGAGAGTTAGACGAAAATCCAGAATTAGTAAGAACTATGGCGGTAAAACCTCCAAGAGGATCAGGACAAATAAGAATGATAAAAATTGGAGATAATATTGATTTTCAGCCATGTGGTGGAACACATGTAAATAAAACATCTGAAATTGATCACGTCAAATCTGTAAAAATAGAAAATAAAGGAAAAATGAATAAAAGAATAATTTTAAATTTTTAAAAATTATTTTTTACAAACAATCTCAAATGGTAAAGTGCGCTTTTCTTTAATAGATTTCATTGAGTTAATAGATCTTTGTTTCATTGTAGCTCCACCAATCACATGAATTCCAAGAATAGGCTTTTCCTTTTCAGATTTAATATCGACCATTTTTTCATAGCCTGAGATATATTTCTCTGATGTTTCAATAATTTGAATATCATAAAATCCAATTTCCTTTAATAACGAAATGGTACTTTCAGGAGACAATAAAAAACTCATCTCAGATGTATCTGCCCATGGTAATGGGAAAATTGGATTTCCTTTTGGTCCTAATCCATGTTCTGAAAAAGCAAAAAAAGTCCCTTCTTTTAAAACTCTAAATGCTTCCAAAAAAAATTCTTTTCTGTTTTTGATATTCATAGTTACATGTTGCGAATATCCACCGTCAAAAGTTTCATCTTCAAAATCTAGAGTTTCACCATTTCCAATTTGAAGAGATACTTGCTTGGACATTGAGGTAAGATTGTTAAACTTATTACCAATTTCTATAAAGCTAGGTGTTATATCAATACCTATTATGAAACATTTAAATTGTTTTGCAAAATATCTTGCAGGTCCTCCAAGTCCACATCCAATATCTATGATTGTTTGATTTTCAGATATTGGCATCCTTTTCCCGAGATCTACAGTAGCTGCAATCCCTCGAGCATGATACTGATCAATAGGAAATAAATCTTCAATCTCTAATTTTCTATCATTTAAACCAGCCTCTGACATAGCTTTATGGATTCTTGAATGAATGTCACCTCGAGTCCAAAAAGTTTCTATATCAGATTTATTTACCATTTTTAGTTATTCAATATAAAGTCAGCACAACGTTCACCAATCATCATACAAACTGCATTTGTATTCCCAGAGACTAGCGTTGGCATTATTGATGCATCAGCAATACGAAGACCTTTAATGCCATGAACTTTTAAATTTTTGTCAACAACTGATTCTTGGTCAAATCCCATTTTACATGTCCCTGAAGGATGATAAAGAGTCTCAGCTTTGTTTCTGATAAATTGCATAATGTCTTTATCTGAAGAAAAATTGTAACCAGGTTGAGTTTCGGTATCACAAAATTCTTTCATTGCTTCTGACTGCATAAGTTTTCTAATTAATTTAACTCCCGCGACAAGAGTATCTCTGTCTAACTGACTCGATAAAAAATTATATTTTATACTAGGATATTCTTCTGGATTATCTGACTTAATATGAATGGTTCCCTTACTTTCAGGTAGGTTTTGATTAACAGTGCAGGTAATACCTGGTTCCTTTCCTAAGGTTCTTTTCCCATTATTTAGTACAACCTTATATGGAATAAAATGTACTTGAATGTCCGGTGCAACTAATTCTTTTCTAGTTTTGAAAAATCCAAGAACTGGAGCTGATGGTAAAGTTAAAAAACCTTGTCTCTTAAAAGCATAAGCTAGAACTTGTTTTATTAAATTCATACCTCGAGCTTTATCATTATATGATATTCCTCTTTTAGTAATATTATATACTAATCTTGGACCTAAATGATCTCTTAAATTTTCTCCAACTCCTTTTAATTCATGAACTAAAGATATTCCTTTTTCTTCTAAAATAGATCTATTTCCAATTCCAGAAAGCTCTAATATTTGTGGTGAGTTTATAGCTCCTCCACATAAAATAACTTCGTTCTGAACAAAAAAATCTTTAGTTTTATTTCTATTTTTAACTTTAACTCCAATACACGTCTTACCATCAAACAACAACTTTGTAACAAGTGAATTACTAATTATTGTAAGATTTTTCCTTGACCTAATCGGCTTTAAATAAGCTACTTCTGCGCTCATTCTTTCGCCTTTAAAAATAGTTGTTTGGGTATAACTTATTCCTTCTTGTTCATCACCATTATAGTCTTTATTAACTGGAATACCTATTTCACCCGCACCTTTAAATAACCCGTCATAAATTGGATTTCTATCCACAACTTCAGAAATTTTTAATGGGCCTTCAGAACTTCTAAGTTCTGTTATTTCACCTTGGTAATTTTCAATTTTTTTAAAGAATGGTAAAACATCGTCATAAGACCAGCCAGTATTACCCATTTGAGCCCAAGTATCATAATCAAGTTTGTTACCTCTGACATAGACAAGCCCATTAATAGAGCTAGATCCTCCAAGTAATTTCCCACGTGGTATCGGAATTTGTCTATTAGAAGTGTTTTCTTCAGGCTCAGACCTATATCTCCAATTAGCTTTCGGATTGTCAATTAAAAGTGCAAAACTTGCTGGAAGTCTTGATAAAGGATGTGAGGATCTTCCAGCCTCTATTAACAATACTTTGTTATTTGGATTTTCTGATAATCTATTTGCAACAGCACAACCAGCGGAACCGGCACCAACTATGATATAATTATAGTCTTTATTCATTATTATTACCTTCGTATCAGAAGATAGTAGTCATTTATACTTTCATATCAATCGTAAAATATAATAAATTCAATTAATTTAAATTTATCACGTCATTGATAAAACATTTAAACAATGTTAACTATCCGACAAATTAGGAGATTAAAATTTGCTTGAATGGATATTGGATGTAACTCAGATTATAATAGCTGATATTGTTCTATCAGGAGACAATGCTCTAATAATTGGAATGGCAGCCGCAGCAGTCCCTGAAGAAAGTCGTAAAAAAGTAATTTTTATTGGATTAATGGCAGCTGCCGTTCTTAGAATTTTATTTGCTCTTATTGCTTCTTATTTAATAAGCATTCCTGGATTACTTTTATTTGGTGGATTATTACTTTTTTGGGTTTGTTGGAAATTTTATAATGACATAAAAGAATTTTCTTCAAAAGATGAAGAAAAAGAAAAGCTCCAAAAAGACGTGTCTGGAAAAGGTCTGAGGGGAGCACTGATAACTATCATTATAGCTGATATTTCAATGTCTCTTGATAACGTTATAGCCATTACGGCAATAGCAAGGGATAATAAAACCCTTTTAATTTTAGGAATAGCTTTTGCAATATTAATAATGGCTTTGTTCGCAACTGCTATTGTTAAACTATTGACCAAGTTTAAGTGGTTATCATATTTAGGTCTTGCTTTTTTAGTTTACCTGTCATCTAAAATGACTCTAGATGGTTGGTTGCAAATCTACCCTTACATTAATAACTATCTATGATCCAAGCCATTTTGGAAACCAAAGAGCAATCTCAGGATAAAACATTACTAATAACATCCCCGTTATTTGCAGAGCTATAAATGGAAGAACAGATACAAAAATTTCTTGTAAGGTTATATCTGCTGGTGCAACGGATTTTAACCAAAAACATGCAGGTCCAAATGGTGGTGAAAGAAAATAAATCTGAATATTCATAACAAATAACACGCCAAACCACACAGCTGCCCACTCAGGCTCTAATCCTAATTCTGGTGCCATTCCAACTACAACAGGAGCAAACACAGGAACTGTTATAAATGCTATTGCAATCCACTCCATAAACGTTCCAAGGATAACTAATATTCCCATCATAACAAAAACAATTCCTATAGCAGGCAATCCTAATCCTGAAAATAAGGATCTCATGAAATCTGCGCCACCTATAAGATTATAAATTCCAACAAATGCTACTGCTCCTAAAATTAGCCAAATAATTGTTCCAACAGTGGACATTGTTCCAGCAAGAGCTACTTGCAATAAATTCCAACTGTATGAGTTTCTAAACCAAGCAACAAAAATAGCACCTAAGACTCCAACTGCTGCAGCTTCGGTTACCGATGCAATTCCACCATAAATTGAACCCATAACGCAGAATATCAAAAAGATACTCAAGAAAACTGCATAGAGTTTATCTTTAGACATTTTCATTTCTTTTTTTCTTGCTTTTGCTACTTCTTCTGCCGTAGGTGCCATTGCTGGGTTAATATTACACCTTGCTAGTACATAGATAGCATATAACCCAGCAAGCATTAAACCAGGAATAGCTCCAGCCATAAAAAGATCTCCAATAGCTACTTGAGCAGATAAGCCATAAATAATCATAATGATACTAGGCGGAATAAGGGTTGCTAATGCACCAGAAGCACAAATTAAACCAATAGACATTTTTCTGTCATAACCCAATCTCAAGAGTTGTGGTAAAGCTACTAAACCGAGCATAACAATTTCTCCACCCATAACACCTGACATTGCTGCCAACACAACTGCAACGGCAATTGTTTGAATTGCAACACCACCTCTAAGCTTTCCAGCAAAAATTGACATAGCGTCAAATAAATCCTCTGCTACGCCAGCTCTTTCTAGAATAGACGCCATTAATACAAATAGTGGTACTGCAATTAATGGATACTTTTCTAACAAACCAAAAGCATTGGTTGATACTAAATAAAGTCCGCCATAACCAAAATAACAAAGAGCACTAAGAACTGACACAAATAAGGTAACAACACCAAGAGGCATGCCCGTCATCATCAATACCAGCATTAACACGACAATTAATATGCTTGCAGTGCCTATATTCATATCCTGCATGTTAAGGTAATCTTGTGGGTTAATATGACTTCCGATTGCAGCATAGAGGGAGTTTATATATCCAGCGAAACTTTCTTCTCCTATGAAGTGGACTATTATAACACAAGTGATTCTCAAAATTATCAAACCACAAATTCCTAAAATTATCTTTTTTGCAATGTTAGAACTGAAATGCCTATATAGATTTATCATTAATTGAATTATGTAAGTCGTTGCACCAATGGTAAGCATAGACTTTAAAATCATTGGCTGTGGAGAATTCCAGGCACTTCCCGCCTTTTCAAGCATCATTACTGAATCAAGAGCACGAATGACTGAATCATCAATTAGTAACCATAAAGCAATTATGCCAACCACATACGCAATAAGATCAAGCCACCATTTACCTCTATCTGATGCCATTATATAAAAGACTGTTATTCCAATATGACGTTTATGCAAAGTTACGTAAGCAGCTGACAACATCCATGCTGTTGCAGCTAAAACCATTACAACTTCAAATACCCACTGAGTAGGGGCATCAAACACGTATCTTGATATAACTTCGTATCCTGTCACAGCAGCACATATTAAATAAAGTTGTGCTACAGCTAGTCCAGAAAACTTACTGAAGTGGTCAAAAAAGGCAAAACGATCTTTCCCAGTCTCAAAATTTTCCATATTATCCAAGTCTAAATTTTGCTTTTGGACTGTTTCTGCCATGAAATTTCCCCCATACGAATTTTTAACTTGCAATTGTCTTAGAATTAAGAACTATAATAGTACCTATTAGAGACATTAATTTTAGTATGTCAAGAACCAAGGAGGAAATTTTGGCTAAACCTGTTAGAAGCGATCATGTAGATACTTACGGTCCCTGGGCGTGGATTGCTGGATTTGCTTTCGCGGTTTTAATTACATGGATGATGTTTTATATAGCTGATGGTTTCAGCTAATTTTCACAAAAGGAGGAATATAGTGAAAAAATATTTAATAAGTGCTTTAATCGTAGCTGGCCTTACCTTTACTGGCGCTGCTAGTGCGAAGAAGCTTAAGTTTCAAATGAGTTCTAAAGCCGGTGACTGGGCTCACACTTATATGGGTGAAAAGGCAAAAATATTATCAGATCTTACTGATGGCAAATTACAAATTGAAGGATTACCAACAAAGTCTGTTGTACCTCACAGAGAAACAATTGATGCGGTTGCAAACGGTATCCTTGACGGTGATTTCAATGCTATTGCATACTTTGCAGGAAGAGATCCAGCTTTTGCAATTATGGGAGATTTGATTGCAGGTTACGATACACCAAAACAATATCAAGAATATTGTATGCACGGTGGTGGAAAAGAAATGCTTCAAAAAATATATGATAGCGTTTTACCAGGTAAAATTCTTGTTTTAGGTTGTGGTCCTTACGGAAAAGAAGCTCTTGTTTCAAAGGTTCCAATCAATGGCGTAGCTGATCTTAAAGGTGTTAAAATTAGATCACCTGAAGGTTTAGCCGCTGATGTCTTTAGAAGAGCAGGTGCTTCACCTTCTTCAATTCCTTTCTCTGAGGTTTATACTTCTCTAGAAAAGGGTATTGTTGATGCCGCAGATGCTTCTGTTTATATTAACAATCATGCTAGTGGTTTCCATAAGATTGCAAAGTACCCACTTTACCCTGGTATTCACTCAATGGCGAACCTACAAACTATTATTAACAAGAAAGTTTTTAATAAGTTGAGTAAACAACATCAAACTGCCCTAACAGTTTGGACCTACATGACTTGGACAGCTAAGCTGAGAGATGCTGGCCTTGACGGTAGAGCTCAAGTTGCAAAAGATAAGGCAGCCGGTGACTTAACAATCATCGACTGGCCAGTTAGTGAGAGAGCAAAGTTCAGACAAATCGCTGTTGAGGCGTGGAATTCTGCTGCATCAAAAAGCCCACTCGCAAAAGAGGCTTTAGAGTCAAATCTTTCTTACATGAAGAAAATAGGTTTACTTTAAATATATAAATAATTTAGCTTGCTGACTTCTCTAGTTAGCAAGCTTTTCTTTTTCTAAAATATACTTACATATCTCCAACAATTTTAAATCCTCACTCCAATTTGTAATAAATTGAATGCCAATTGGTAAATCATCTTTACCTTTTAAAAAAGGAAGGCTGATTGCTGGAACTCCCATCATAGTCCAATATCCGTTAAAGATTGCATTACCAGTATCCATTAGATCGCGAGGTGCTTGTCCTGTTGCTGCAGGAGTAATAATAGCATCATATTTTTTAAAAAATTGTTTTAAAATTTGTTCCATTTTTTTTGCTTGTTCTATTGCTGATACATAGTCACTTGCTGATACTGGTATTCCTGCTTCGATTCTTTTAACAGTAAAGGGGTGAAGATTTGATCTATCAGTTTGGTAATAATTCATTAGAGAATTAGCAATAGATCCGTTCATTATAATTTCATGTGCTTTAGCTGCATCGTCAAAATCTTTTCCAAGGTCTAACTCTTCAATGTCAAGTTGTACATTTTTTACAAACTCTTCAATTCCATATTTCATATCCTCATCACCAAAATTCCAAACAGGCCCTCTAACAAATCCAAATTTAATTGGCTTATTAAAACTCATAGTTCTTTCATATTGGTAATTTTGAATCATATCTAAATCATTATTGTCATATGATAAAATTACTGAGGCAACTAAGTCTATGTCTTCAACACAATTTGCATAAATACCAGGATGGTCTAATCTTTGAGAAATTGGTGACATTCCAGATCTAGATATCGTTCCAAATGTTGGTTTAAATCCTAATATACCTGTAAATGATGCGGGTCTTAAAACAGAACCGCCTGTTTGTGATCCAATTGCTAACGGTACCATATAGTCTGACACGGCAGCAGCAGAACCCGACGAAGAGCCACCTGGGGTGCATTCTAAATCTTTTGGGTTTTTTGTTTTACCAGGACCTGACAAGGCAAACTCAGTTGTAACACATTTACCCATAATAACAGCACCCTCATCTCTCAGTAACCTAACTAAATGAGCGTCTTTAGATGGTTTTCTGTTTTTGCATAAGTGGGATCCATTTTCTGTAGGCATATCTTTTGTATCAATAATGTCTTTAATACCAATTGGAAGGCCATTCAATTTACCTGCGCTTTTATCTTTCCATCTTTTATCAGCTTCTCTTGCTTGCTCTAAAGCAAGTTTAGGATCTAAAAAAATCCAAGCACCAACATCATCTTCTCGTAATTCTATTTGTTTTAAAAATGCTTTAACATACTCTTCAGATGAAAGACTACCTTCTTCCATCATTTTCAATGCTTCATTAGCGCCTAGTTTAATTAAGTCCATCTAAACTCTCTTTCTTATTGTAATTTTGTAACAATTGCTTCAGCTTCAATTTCAACTTTCATTTTAGGGTCTACAAGAGCAGATACTTCTAATAAAGTTGATGCAGGCTTATGCTCTCCAAAATATTCAATTCTTTTTGGATTTATGATAGATCTATCGTTAATGTTAGTTAAGAAAACTCTCACTTTCACTACATCATTTGAAGAGCTACCAGCCGCATCAAGACAAGTATTTAGATCTCTCATGGCAATATCAAACTGATCTTTTGTGCTTTCTGGAATTGTGCCGTCAAAATTCATTCCGACTAATCCTGAAACCCAAACTACACCATTTGCTTCAACAACATGACAATAGTGACTTACAGGTTGAAGTATATCTGGTATTAATATTCTATTAATCATTTTAATCCTCATAAGTATTAATTAATTCGATATATTATTATCCTATAATAGTATCTAGAAAAATATACTTTGAAAAATAGTTTCAATTACTTTGCATGAATTTAGAAAATGAATATCATATCAGAGTGTTTTTGATATGAGGATAATATGCCTACAATAGTTTACCTTGATACTTTGCCTGCCCAAAATGGTTTAGATATTTTACATTCTCAATCTAAAGTTAAAATATTAAAAATCAATAGTTCAGATAATGAAGAAAAGTGCATGTCAATTTTGCAAAAAGCGGATGCCTATCAGGTAGGGGCAGCGAGAGATGAAGTTCCAAAATATTTACAAGTTGATAAAAAATTTTTAACTAAAATACCAAACTTACTTGTTGTTTCATCTTCTGGTGCAGGCTACGACACTATTGATGTTGATGCATGTACTCAGGCAGGTGTATTAGTAGTTAATCAGACTGGCGGAAATGCTGAAGGTGTTGCAGAGCATGCAGTAGGTATGATTTTGAATTTATTTAAAAGAATTGGTGAATGTGACCACGCTCTGAGAAGAGGTTGGAACGAGCCAAGAGTGAGTTTAATGGGTAGGGATCTTTTAAATAAAAATGTTGGAATTATAGGTCTTGGAAACACAGGTGGCAGAGTTGCAGAAATATGTAAAGTTGCATTTAATTGTAATATTTTGGCTTATGATCCTTACTTATCTGAAGAAACTTTTAAAAAGAAACATGCAAGCAAAACCGAATTAGATATTTTATTATCAAAAAGTGACGTTGTCTCTGTTCATATACCCTTAAATAAAGAAACAAATAATATGATCAATAAAGATTGGTTCAAGAAAATGAAAAAAGGAAGTTATTTTGTTACTACTTCTCGAGGATCAATTCATAACGAAGACGATTTATATAATACACTTACAGAAGGACATTTAGCAGGGGCAGGTTTAGATGTATGGGAGTTTGAGCCACCTCCGTCAACGCATAAACTTTTAAAACTTGAAAATGTAATAGCTAGCCCTCATACAGCAGGTATTACAAGAGATAGTCGAAATAAAATGTCTGAATTTGTTGCAACACAGCTTTTAGATATTTTTGATGGGAAGGATCCACCAAGGCCAGTGAATTCAGAAGTATTAAGAATTTTTCGAGAAAAATTTAAAAAAATCTAATAAAAAAGGAAATATCAATGAAAAATATTTTAATTACAGGAGCAAGCCAAGGCATTGGAAAGGCTACTGCAATTGAAGCCGCTAAAGCACAAATGTTTGTAGGAATTAACTATAATCAAAATTCAAAGGCGGCAGAACAATGTCTTAAACTAGTTAGAGATTCAGGTGGTGACGGAATTATAATACAATGTGATGTAGCTAATAATAAATCTGTTAAAGGTATGTTTAATGATTTCTTAGACAAAGCTGGAACAATTGATGGTGTTTTTAACAATGCAGGAATAACAGGACCAATTTCACCAATACAAGATCTTAGTCCAGACGACTTGAAGATGGTCGTAGATACAAATATATCAGGAGCCTTTTATGTGGCCCAAGAGTCTGCAAGAGTTATGATTTCTCAGAAATCTGGAACAATAGTTAATATGTCCTCAATTGCCGCAGATATTGGTGGTGGAGGAGAATTTGTTCACTATGCAATGTCAAAAGGTGCTATTCATTCTCTTACTTATGGGATGGCAAAAGAACTTGGAAAATTTGGAATAAGAGTTAACGCTGTTGCACCAGGTTTGATTGATACTGAAATTCATGCCAAAGCAGGTGATGCGTCTAGGGTTGATAGATTAATGCCATCAGTTCCGCTTGGAAGGATAGGTGGTGCAGAAGAAGTTGCTAAAACGGTAATGTGGTTATTAGGTGACAAATCAAGCTATATTTCTGGTTCAGTTGTACCTGTTTCTGGAGGTCGTTAAAGTTATAAATTTATATTTGTATTAGTACTCAACTGTTCTTTCTTTTTTGCTTGTCTTATACCTATATATGTTGAAGCTCCAAGTATTAGCGCAGACCCAAGCCATAAACCAACATGTGGTATTTCGTTAAAAAATATAAAACCTAGTGATACTGACCAAATTAACCTTAAATAGTCTAGTGGAAGAAGTGCAGTAATGTCAGCTCTCTTGAGAGCTTCATTTAAAAACCAGTGAACTAAAGTTCCAGCTATAGCAATAAATAAAAACATTATTAGCTGTTCAAAAGTAGGCCAAACCCAAACTTGTATGGCAAGTATGGATGTTGCAGGTATGAGACCTGCTGCTTGCCAAAATGTTATACTTACAGTTGTATCTGTTTGTGTAAGTTTCTTTGCCATTAACATCGAAGAGGACCACATTAATGAAGCACATAAAATTAGTAATGGCCCAAAACCTAATTCAACATCTGGTCTTAAAACAATTAATGCTCCTATAAATCCCACACACATTGCAAGCCATCTTCTAATTCCAACAATCTCTTTGAGAAAAATAATTGCTAATATTGTTGCAAAAATAGGAACAGTAAACATAAGCGCAGTTGCTTTTGCCAATTCTGTTATACTAAGACCATAGAACATACATAACATAGCTATACTGCCAACAACTGCTCTATATGATTGTAATTTAACATTATTAGATTTAAGCGATGCCATACCATTTTTTATAACTACAGGAAGAAAAATGAGTAGAACAAATATTGTTCTAAAAAAAGCAACTTCAAATGGATGATTATCCTCAGTTGCAAACCTTATTAAACAATGCATAGTTGTTGCAAAAATGCCTGATAAAACCATAAAGAGTACAGCTAGCAATGCAGGAGATAATGTTTTTATTTCTTTTGATTTATCTTTATTCATTTGGCTGAAAAGATCTGTGATTAAAATTCAAAGATTTCTTATTTATTTTTTAAGTAGATTAAATTTCAGTTTTAAGAATACTTATTAGATATATTTAACATATTAATTGATTGGAGGCAAAATGTTAAAAGTTAAAGCACTTTTGTTTGATGTATTTGGGACTGTTGTTGATTGGAGGACTGGTATAGCTAGAGAAGTAGAGAGTGTTGCAAAGAAAAACGATATTTCATTAGACCCTTTTGATTTTGCCGACGCATGGAGAGCAGAATATCAACCAGCTATGGAGGAGATAAGAAAGGGAAGAAGATCATTTACTATACTTGATATTTTACACATGGAAAATTTGAAAAAAATTGCTTCAAAGTTTAATTTGCATAATCTATCAGATGAAGATTTTAAAATGCTTGTAAAAGCTTGGCATAGACTTCCTGGTTGGCCAGATAGCACCGAAGGTCTTAACGCCCTTAAGAATAAATATATCCTTGCTACCCAATCTAATGGAAATATAGCCTTAATAGTTAATATGGCAAAATTTTCAAATCTTAATTGGGATGTAATTTTAGGAGCAGAAGTAATTGGTCATTATAAACCTGAGCCAGAAGCTTACTTGAAAGCCTGTAGTGCTCTTGATTTAGAAACAGAAGAATGTTTGATGGTTGCCGCTCACGATGATGATCTAAAAGCGGCTAGCCTTCAGGGTATGAAAACTGCTTATGTTTACAGACCTTTTGAGTACGGCAAGGATAAGTTGTTTGATATTGCTCAAGTAAACGATTATAAAGATGATAGAAAATGGGATATTGTTTCAAAAGATTTAAAAGACCTAGCAAAACAACTAGGTTGTTAATTAAAAATTTAAAATAACAGAAAGTTTCAAATAAATCATGTCTTCAAACAAACCAATAATTGGTATATCAACTAATGAAATTATTAATTTTGGTGGTAGGCAAGTCTCTCATTCAACTGGTCTAAGGTATGTAAATGCAGTATCTAAATTTAGTAACGCAATACCAATTTTAATTCCCTCATATATAAAAGGTAAAGATCTAGATCTACTTCTAAAAAAAATCGATGGTATAGTTTTAACTGGAGGAAGAGCAAACGTTGAGCCGCGTCATTTTGGAGGTAATCCATTCCCGCCAGATGAGCCCATTGATGTTGGAAGAGACGAGATTGTTTTAGAAATGATACCTAAATGTGTTAGCTTAGGTATTCCAATTTTTGGAATTTGTAGAGGCATCCAAGAAATTAATGTAGCTTATGGTGGAACATTGCATTATCGGGTACATTTGCTGGATGACAAAAATGATCATCGTATGCCCAGAGGAGATGATGTAACGGTTGAGCAAATTTTTAAATTAAAACATAGAATTGATTTTGTAAAAAATGGCTATTTTTCAAAATTACTCAAAAAGGACTCTTGTTTAGTTAATTCACTTCATGGTCAGGCTATCGATATTATTGCTAATAATTTAAGCATAGAAGCTTTTTCAGATGATGGTATTATTGAAGCAGTTAGTATTCCTGATCATTCTTCATTTGCAATAGGTGTTCAGTGGCATGCTGAATATGAACCCGAAAAAAACAAATTAAACAGATGTTTGTTTGCTGAGTTTGGATCAGCATGTTCAATTTATTCAAAAAGAAAGTAATACAACAATTTAAATTGGTGAGTTTGGACCTAAAGGTATAATTCTATATGGATTTATATGTTTGTGAGAATAATAATAATGTCTTTTGATATGATCAAAATTTGTTGTTGTATTTATAGCTGGATTGTTAAACATTCTTTTTACATAAGAACTAATATTCTTAAACTCATTTATTTTTTTCAAATTACATTTGAAATGAACATAATAAACGCTGTCAAATCTTAATAATGTAGGAATTAATCTGATATCTGCTTCGGTTAGCACATTTCCAACTAAATATTCTTTATCCTCTAGGATTTCATCAATCATTTCTAATGATGAAAATAATTTTGTTACTGCATCTTCATACGCTTTTTGAGTTCTTGAAAAACCAGATTTGTAAACACCATTATTAATGTTCTCGTAAATTACTTTATTAATTTTATCAATTTCAATTCTTAAATTTGATGGATAGTAATCATCATAATTTTTTGTAATATCATTGAATGCATTATTCATTATCCGGATTATTTCAGCAGACTCATTATTTACAATTGTATTAGTTTTTTTATCCCATAAAATAGGAACTGTTGCTTTCGAAGATACGTTTTTATCTGAAATTTGATAGATTTCATGTACGTACTTTTTACTATACAAGCTATCACCTGTTGTTTTTGGAAAGTTTTTCGAAAAGGACCAACCATTTTCAAGCATATCTGGATGCACATAATCCACAGAGATATGGTTCTCAAGTTTTTTTAAAAACCTAAATATTAACGTTCTATGAGCCCATGGACATGCATAACTTACATATAAGTGATATCTATTTGTTTCAGGTTTATAAATTTGGCCATTAATACTTATTTTATTTCTGAAAACACTATCTACTCTTTTAAAACTTCCATCTTTTTGATTGTTTGAAACTGAGCTTTTTGTCCAAACGCCACTGACCAATTGTCCCATAAATTAATCCCAAAAATTAAATTTAGTGATAAATTATCACGATTTTCAAAATATAAATAAATAATTTAAGTTATTCTATTAGTTAAATTATAAATAACGTAATAATTAATAGAAATTAACTCTAAAGGAATTTTCATGAAAAATATTGGTATAATTGGTGGTGGATTAATTGGTTCGAGTTGGGCGGCAATATTTTCTAAAAGTGGTTTTAATGTTTTTGTTTATGACCCATATCCTGAAGTTTTTAATGGTTATGAAGAAAGAGTTACTTTGTTTCTTGAAGAATTAAAAGCTATAGATGACAAAGTTGATGTTGATAAATGTTTAAATAAAATTTATAAAAATGTAAGACTTGAAGAATTATGCGCTAAAGTCGAGTACATCCAAGAAAGTGCACCTGAAATTTTATCTGTTAAACAAGAATTATTTGCAAGGTTAGATAATTTGTCACCTCAAAATGTAGTGATAGGGTCATCTTCTTCTGCCATACCAATTTCAAAAATAACACAGAACCTTAGAGGACAACATAGATGCCTAATAGCACACCCTGCTAATCCGCCACATCTTATACCATGTGTAGAAATCTGCCCAGGTGAAAACACATCAACAAAATCGATTGAAAAAGCTAAAGAAATTTTTGAACTCTCAGGTTCATCTATCGTAACCGTTCATAAAGAAATTGATGGCTTTATACTAAATAGATTACAAGGTGCACTTTTAAATGAGGCTATGCGATTATACTCAGAAGGATATGCTAGCTCAGAAGATATTGATGCAACTATAAAAGACGGATTAGGTCTGAGATGGGCATTTATGGGACCTTTTGAAACAATTGATTTAAATGCACCAGGTGGAATCAAAGATTATATGGCTAGATATGGATCTATATTTATTGAAATGGCTAAATCACAAACTAAAATACCAGATTGGTCAGAAAATGCAGGTAAAAAATTAGAGTTAGAAAGACGAAAGGTTCTTAGTGAAGACGATTTAGAAAAAAGAGCTAAAAAAAGAAATTTCTTGTTGAAACAACTTAGAAAATTAAAAATTGAAAATGATGAAACATAGAAAATAGGAATTTTAAATTTTGTTACCATTAGAAAATATTAAAATTTTGGATCTGTCTCGTTTAGCAGCTGGCAATATGGTAAGTCATATGTTTGCTGATTTTGGAGCAGATGTTGTCAAAGTAGAAAAACCAGGAAAAGGAGACGACCTCAGAAATTGGAAAATAAATGGCGTCTCTCACTGGTGGGCTGTTTATTCAAGAAACAAACGAAGTATTTCGATAGATCTAAAAAAAGATGAAGGGTTAGATCTTTTAAAAGAATTAGTAAAATCAGCAGATGTTTTTATCGAAAACTTTGTGCCTGGCACTCTTGAGAAATGGGGAATTGGTCCAGAACAATTAAATGAGTTAAACAAGAAATTAATTATTTTAAGAATTTCGGGTTGGGGACAAACTGGGATATTTAAAAATGCTCCAGGTTTTGGATCTTTGGTAGAAGGCATGAGTGGATTTGCAGCAATGACTGGTGAAGAAAAACAAGCTCCTCTTTTACCTCCCTTAGCTCTTGCTGATATGGTTGCTGGATTAACAGGATTTGGTGCCATTTTGATGGCTATTTTGGCTTCAAAAAAAAATAATATTGGTGGCCAAGTAATAGACTTGTCTCTTTTTGAGCCTTTTTTTTCAATTTTAGGTCCATGGGCCGCAAGTTATAAAATTTCAGGTAAGGTGCCAGCAAGAATAGGAAATAGAAGTAATGTGGCTGCACCAAGAGGGATATATAAAACAAAAGATAATAAATATGTTTCTTTATCAGCGTCAATGCAGTCAATGTGGGAAAAACTTGCCTTAACAATAGGTTCAAGTGATTTGATTAAGGATCCAAGGTTTTTGACTAATAGTGACAGACTAAATAATCAAGATGATTTGGATAAACCTATTTCAAAATTTATTAAAAAATATAACAGAGAAGAAGTTTTATATATCTTTGCAAAAGAAGGAATAACTGTAGGACCTGTTTTAGATATTTCAGAAATAATAGAGCATCCATATATAAATGACAGGGAAGTTCTTGTTGACCATTATAATAAGGAATATGGAAGTATTTTAATGCATCAAGCATTTCCAAGATTAAGCAAAACTCCTGGAAAGATAAGACATTCTGCACCTTTGTTAGGAGGTGATACAGATAATGTACTTAACGAGATCGGAATATCAGCCAAACAGATACAAATGCTTAGACAAAATAAAATTATTAATTAATTACAAAAAACTTTAATGAAATCACTTATTGACATCAAATAATTTAAATAACAAAATATTAAGATTGGGGGGTAGTTATTTATGGATGGCTTAAATAGAGAAATTAGTGATTTTGACATAATTATTAAAAATGGCATCTTAGTTGATGGAACAGGAGCCAAGTCAAAACTAGGTGATATAGCTATTAAAAATGGTATAATTGAAGCTATAGGGAATTTTTCGGGTAAAGCTAATCAAGTTATTGATGCAACTAACTTAGTTGTTACCCCAGGATTTGTTGACATCCACACTCATTATGACGGGCAGGCGATTTGGGACAGCCAACTAAAACCTTCATCAATCCATGGTGTAACTACTGTTGTTATGGGTAATTGTGGAGTAGGTTTTGCTCCTTGCAAACCAGAAGACAGAGATAAGTTAGTTGAACTTATGGAGGGTGTTGAAGATATTCCTGCTCCTGTGATGCACGAGGGTTTAAACTGGCAATGGGAGACTTTTGAGGAATACATTAAGGCTCTTGAAAAAAATAAATTAGACATAGATATATGTGCGCTTTTACCTCACGCAGCATTAAGAGTTTATGTGATGGGAGAAAGGGCAATTAAGCACGAAGTTGCAACTAAAGAAGATATGCAAATAATGAGAAAACTTGCAAAGGAAGCTGTTGAGGCAGGAGCTTTTGGTTTTTCAACATCACGTACAATCAGTCATAAGAGTTTAAAAGGAGAATACACTCCAACTTTGAGAGCTCATGAAGATGAGTTAACTGCTATTGCAATGGGTTTGTCAGATGCAGGTGCAGGATTTATGGAAATAGTTTCAGATTGGAATGAACCCGATCCAGAAACAGAATTTGAAGTTCTAAAGAGAATTGTGAAAAGTTCTGGGAGATCAGTTGTCTTTAGTTGCACTCAAAGACATGACAGGCCTCACTTCTGGGAAGATCTTATGGCAATGGCAAAACAGGCTCAAAAAGAAGGTCTGCCTATTAGACCAGTTGTTACCCCAAGACCTATTGGTTTGTTATTAGGATTAAATGGAAGTCAAAATCCATTCTCTGGAACAGACACATATAAATCTATTTCAGATTTGCCATTAGATAGACGTGTAACTGAAATGAGGAAAGATGAAGTTAAAAAGAAAATTTTATCTGAAGACCCTATTAAAGGAAGTACCTTCCCACTAATTAATAGAATTGGATATACTCAAATGTACAGATTTGGTTCGCCGCCAAATTATAACCCTAAGCCAGAAGAGTCCATTGAAGCAATGGCGGAACAAAAAGGTATGACGGCAGAAGAATTAGCATATGAAATTCTTATAGAAAATGATGGTAATAACTTTATTTATGCTCCATTGGTAAACTATGCTGATCATACATTTGGTGTATGTAAAAAAATGCTTGATGATAAAAATGCTATAATGGGGCTAGGTGACGGCGGAGCTCATGTTGGTTTTATTTTAGATGCAGGGTATCCAACTTGGCTTATATCATATTGGTCAGTGAAGCAAAAAGCATATTCTATGGAAGAAACAGTAAGAAGATTAACTTCTGACACAGCAAACGCAGCTGGTTTGAATGACAGAGGCCTTTTAAAAGTTGGTTTAAAAGCTGATATCAACATAATTGACTGGGAAAATGTGAGTTCTTCTGATCCATTTATGACACAAGATTTGCCAGCAGGCGGAAAAAGATTAATGCAGCACACTAAGGGATATGTAGCCACAATTGTATCGGGAAAAGTTACCTACAAAAATGGTAAATTTACCAAAGAGAGACCTGGTACTGTTGTCAAGTCAGTTAAGGATGAAGAAAAAACATTAGAATTTATAAATTAATCTTGAAAGATTGGTTTTGAATAAAAAAAAAATTTCTAATGAACTAATTGAATTACCATTCAATAAAATTTTTTTTAAATTAGCTATACCAAATATATGTGCAACCTTTTTATCGGCGAGTACTGTTATATTTGATCTTTGGTATATAGGTAAAATAGGCATTTCTGAATTAGCTGGTGTAGCTTATATTTTTCCAATTTTCATGTTAACAAGCATGCTATCCAATGGCGCGTTTGGTGGAGCTATAAGTGGCGCTACTGCAAGAGCTTTTGGAAGCAAAAACTTACATTTAGCAGAATGTATCTTTAGGTCAGCAATATTAATTTCATTGTTGGGAGCACTACTTATGATGTTACTTTTTTTTTCTATTTCAGAAAGATTTTTCATCTTTATGAAAATAGATCAAGATGTAAGCAGCGCAGCTTTAAGTTATGGTAACATATTATTGGGTGGAATTTTTTTGATTTGGTTATTTAATATTATCATTTCTATTACTAGAGGCTCAGGTAATACAATAATGCCAGCTTTTAGTTGGCTGATTGTTCTGTCTTCTCATGTTTTACTAGCAAGTTTCAATTTTAATTATCTTGATGGAAATTTTGTTTTAAAAAATAATGTAGTTCTTTTTAGTGAAAATTATTTATTTAATTCTTTAGAATGGTCTGCCATTTCATTATTGTCTGGATATTTTTTTGGATTAATATTTATATTAGGTTTTTATTTTTTTGGAAATCATTCTTATACATTTAAATTTTCAAAAATTTTGCAATTAGACGGATTTTTAAAGTTAATTAAATCAGGAACATTAGCAAGTTGTCAGTCTTTAATGACAATTTCATTAGCATTATTCTGTACAGCAGTGATTGGAATTTTTGGATCACATTGGACAGCTGGATTTGGTATTGCTATTAGGTTAGAATTGCTTTTAATCCCTATTATTTTTGGAGTAGGTGGTGCACTTATAGCAATAGTAGGGGCAAATGTTGGTGCAAATAAATTAAAAAGAGCTGTACAAATGACTTGGAAGGGTACAGCTTTTTCCGTTTTTATTGTCGGTATTACAGGATTGTTTTTTTCATTTTATCCTGAACTCTGGTCCAATTTTTTCACACATAATCCACAAGCTATAGATGCTGCTGAAGTTTATTTGAAAGTAGTTGCTCCTTTTTATGCATTTTTTGCTCTTGGTCTTGGTCTTTATTTTGTATGTCAAGCATTCAACACTTTGTTTTGGCCAGTCGTAGGAACCTTTTTAAGATTGATTTTTGTTGTGATTTTAACTTCATTCTTTTTGTATAATAATGTAGCTAGTCCGTATTTATTATTTATTACTATGTCGTCTGGTTTGATAATTTATGGCTTATTTATAAGTCTAAGCTTACACTATGGACCTTGGAAATCGCATTATAAACAGAATTGATTTGAAGATTTAGGGTATGATAACGGCTTTCCCATCGGATTGCTTGTCAAATATTTTATAGGCTTCTTCTGCTTGGTTTAGTGACCACATGTGTGTAAATAAATTATCAATATTTAGTTTTTTATCTACTATAAAATCAGCACATTGGGCTTGTCCATATTTTGAAAATGTCCAACTTCCTATAAGTGTAACTTGTCTCCTTAATAGATCATTACTAACATCTAAAGTGACATCTCCACCTTCACCTACAAAGCATGCTTTGCCCCATGTTTTCACACTCTTTACTGCCAATGAACGTGCTTCTGGTGAAGATGACGCTTCTAATGATGCATCGACTCCAGTACCTTTTGTTAAATCCTTTATTTCTTCTAATAAGTCATTGCTTTCGTTAGGATTTATTAGTATGTCTGCTCCAAATTCAATAGATCTCTCTAACCTTTTTTTATTTATGTCAATTGCAATAACTCTTGACCCCATTTTGTTAGCTAACATAACTGCTGATAATCCAACGGGTCCCATGCCAAAAATCGCGATAGTTTGACTTGCCTTTAAATTTAATCTTTCTAAAGCTCCCCATGCGGTCCCAGTTCCACATGATATTGCTGCACCAGCTACAAATGATATTTCATCTCTCAAATGAACTAAAGTGCTAGCAGGACACTTCATATATTTAGCATGCGCACCGTGTCCAGTAACACCAAAAACGGCTTTAACTCCATCAATGCAAAGTTGTTGCCATCCTGTGGAACAGTGTGAACAGGTGCCACACCCTTCATAATGATGTTGCATTACACGTGTGTCTAATTGAAAAGTTTTTTTTGGAACGTTAGATCCTATTTCTACAATAGTACCACATGGTTCATGTCCAGCAATAACTGGTTTATCATCACCTCCAAGACCTAGAGATGATGGACCATTATTTGCTCTGTAAAATTTGAGATCACTTCCACACATTCCTGAAGCTTTGATCTCAATAATCACATCATCCGGCCCTGGTGAAGGGTCGTCAAAATCCTGAATTTCTAATTTTTTGTCTCCTAGAAATACAATTCCTTGCATAATGCTATACCTTTTAAAATAACTTAATTTCTAAACTTTTGGTGACATCCTTTACATGTTCCAGCAAGGCTTCGGAAAGAATCCACTGTATTGTCGAAATCTTTTTCTTCAGAATTATTAATTAATTTTAAAGATGCAAACTCAAAATTATTAACTGCTTTTTTAAAACCCTCTGGATCTAACCAAATGTCTGCAGAGGCTTCAGAAGGAGCTCCGTCACTTCCTTCTGGGAAATATTTTATCATTTCTTTACTCCAATTATATAGAGTAGTTGCGGATTTTTCTATTGTTTCAAAGTCTTCATTTTGAATAGATTTATGAATAGTTTGCATCATTTTTTTGCTTATCTTAAATTTGTCCATTCTTTCTTTAACTACTTCCTGAGCACCTTCATTAGCAAGTAAAGGCGCTATAGAAACAATACCGGAGATTAATAAGAAGCTTATATAAAATACTACATTTTTAATTTTCATATTTAATCCTCTGTTAAGCTTAGTTATTTAGTAGTATAAAATCATAGAATAAAATAAATTTAGACTACTTAATAGTGAAAAAAAATAATAAAATAAAAATTGAAAATTTAGATATTTTTCTCTCCTTTCTATTATTAGGCTTTACTTCCTTTGGAGGACCAATAGCCCATATTGGTTATTTTCGGAACTTCTTTGTAAAACAAAAAAAATGGTTAGATGAAAAACTTTATGCTGATTTTGTATCTCTTTGTAATTTTCTGCCAGGTCCATCCTCTAGTCAGGTTGGTATATCTATTGGATATTACTTCAAAGGTGTAAAAGGAGCTATTTTAGCTTGGGTGGGTTTTTCGATGCCTTCAGTAATAATTCTTATGCTATTTGGTTATGCAATTTTAAATTATGACAATTCAATTCCTCAAGGTGTTTTAAAAGGTTTGAAAGCAATTGTTGTCATAATTGTATTTCAAGCAATATTGGGGATGAGTAAAAATTTATTAAAAGACAACGTTGGATATTTAATTACATTTTTCACAGCTTTGTTTTTAATAATTTTTCCATCATCATTAAATCAATTAATGTGTTTGATTCTAAGTGGTCTAATTGGAGTGTTTGTATACAGAGAAAAAAAAATAAAAGGAAAAAAACGAAAGTTTTCTGTTGAAATAGGTTTTTGGAAGATTTTCCCAATAATTTTATTTTTTGTTTTTTTAATAATTCTTCCAATTTTAAATGAAATTTTTAATTCTAATCTTTTAAATTTAGCGAATAGTTTCTTTAAAGTTGGTTCCTTGGTTTTTGGAGGAGGGCACGTTGTATTACCATTATTAAATGAAGAATTTGTTGCTAGTGGTATGATTAAAAATGATTTATTCTTAGCAGGTTATGGCGCATCACAGGCTATACCGGGTCCTTTATTTACATTTTCATCCTATTTAGGAATTTTTTTAAAAAGTGAAATCAATACTTTGTTTACAAGTATATTCTGTTTGTTTTTTATTTTCCTACCATCATTTCTTTTACTTCTTGGTACTTTGTCTATATGGAATCAATTAAGAAAATTTGATTTAATCATTAGTGGTTTTAAAGGTGTTAATGCTAGTGTGATAGGACTATTGATTGCAGCATTATATGATCCTATCATCATTACTAGTCTAAAAAGTTATCACGATTTTATTCTTATTTTAATTTCTTTTATAATTTTATTTTTTACTAAAATACCACAATGGGCAGCTGTGTTTTTTATATCGCTTTGTGGTTGGATGCTTGCATATATTTAATTTAGTCTTCAATTTGAATAATCTGGTCACCTTTTCTAATTTTACCACCCTTAACTATCGAGCAATTGAGACCTGATCTATTATATAATGGTAAAACAAGTGGTTTTTTAAGAAGGTCAGCGAGGTATTTACAAGGAAAGTTAAGCCTTCCACCAAATAAAATAGCTTCACCAACTTTAAACTTTTTTCCAACTAGATAATTAAGTGGAACACCAGAAGTTGTTAAGTTTCTTCTATGTTCTATTGGTTTCAAAATAATAGGTTTTTCTTGAAGTGGTGGTTGATTAGCTTCTAATGCTTCTAGAACCTCATTTTCTATTAAAGTTATATCCCTAATGTCTGGTTTTGGGGAATATGTACCTGTTTGGTTATAGTATCGATCATTGACAATGCCTTTACCTTCAACTAATTCAGCTTCTTCCAATTCGATCATATTAGCTGAAGCTTTAGGCGCTATATGTATATGTAGTAAAGCTCCACTTTCCCATTTCATAAAATTTCCCCCCTGATTTCTATAATTAAAATATTTTATGTTAATTCAAAAATTTTTGAACTAAATTTTGACAATCTTTTAAAATAATTTACAAGGTATTCCACATTATTATTTAAGGTGATTACTATGGAAGATAAAAATATTACTGTAATTTCTGACAAACCTAATGAGGCTAATACTTCTCTTTCAGGAAGTTCAATGACAAAAGCTGGAAGGCTGGCAATGGAATTGTCTCAAGAGAAGAAGAGACTTAAGCAAGAACTAGAAGAGCTTCAGACAGAGTATGATGAAATTAAGCCTACGACCCCAACGGGTACGCGTGATTGGTATGTCAAATGGATTGCTATGCTTTTAGCAGTAGCAGGTATATTCCTAATAAGTGCCTCATATACTCTTTATGGGCAGATAGCTTATGTGGTTAGTTGTATTGGTTGGATTTATGTTGGGATGCAGTGGGGTGATAGGGCAATTATGATTGGCTCCTCTGTAAGTTGTACTGCAATAGCAATGAATTTAGTTAATACGCTAACTTTAACTTAATTTTTTTTCTTTGTTTTGAAAAAGAAACTTTTTAGAGAAAATTGTGCATTTTTATTATTTTTACTTAGATAACTAATTATTAAAATTGTGAAAAAAATTATAATAATAAAAGCAACAAAAATGCTAATTTGAGTTGTTTTTATCAGATACGCCAACGCAAATGGAAGTAAGAAACTAATTATTAAAATGAAAAATTTCATTTTATGATCATAATATTTTTTCTTTTTTAAAAAAAACTTTTTGATTATGCGTCTGATTTACATCTGAAAATATCAGCAGTTACGCTTGAAAGTAAATTAGTCTGCTTCATGAATTCATAACGTACTTTTAAACTATTTTTCACATCAATTTCTTTATTAGCGTAGATGATTTCTTTATTTTCGTTTAAATCGTAAATACCAATAGCATTTCCACCCATCGTTGCAGCTCTTTTTCTAAGTTCGTACATTAATTCGTCATAGCTTAAACTACCAAGCACTCTAACTCTCATAATATTTATACAGCTAGGATCGCCTTTTAGAAATTTACTAGAAGAAAAATCAATATTTTCAACTTTATTAGTATAATTTATGTTTTTATTTGATGATGAAACATTAGCCTTGTTGATATTTTTACCAGTAATAACGTCATCAATTGATTCTGTCTGGTTTGGAATTTTTACAATTCTTTGACCATAATTATTTATGAGAGATGTTTCATGAAAACAACCAGATAAAAAAATGAACGAAAATAGTAAAAAATATAATTTCATTATCAATAATTCCAAAATTAATTACTAAATTATTACGTCTTATAAATAAGAATATTTAATATTTTTCAAAAATATATAGAGTATACCTATAAACCAACAAAATAATTTATTAAAAAGCTAATTGGTCATAAATATGTCATAGCGTATAGTTTTTCCTATAATCTGGTGGGAACATTTTTTAATATCTTTAATTGGTTCAGCATATCTCGGTTGTTTGAAAACTACCCTGTTTTTTGCGCAATTTAAAGCAACTTCTAAAAGTTCAATATAATCAGTATCAGGTCCTACTATCTCTCTAACTAACCTCATGTTATTTTTAACAAGAGCTGTTTTCTTTCTCTCTTTATACATTGTATCGATCATAATCACTTCTGGTGTAAGTTTTGGTAAAATATCTTTAGAATCCCCAAATAATAATTCCATTCTATTTATAATTTTCTCAATTTCACCACCAAATGATATACCTTCATTAATACCATTTTGAAGGAGTTCATGCATTTTTTGTGATCGTTCAATTAATGTGACTTTAGCTCCAAGAGAAGCAAGAATAAAAGAATCGTATCCTAGTCCAGCTGTTGCATCTATTATATTTCTATTTTTATTAAATTTCATACCAACAGCTTTAGCAAGGTTTTGGCCTCTACCTTTGCCGTATTTTAATCTATGTAATATAGGGCCTTCAATAAAAGAACATTTTAACATAAGTTTTATTTGTAACTAGATTCCAAAGATATTTTGTAATTAATAAGAGTTTAAAAATTAACTATTCTCCATTGGTAAGGTTTGATCAACAGCTGCCCATTCATGAAGTGAATTATCATAAATTGTTATATTTTCAAAACCTAATTGATATAAGACAAATGCTTCTAAGGATGCAGCAATACCACCACCGCAGTAATTTAAAACACAGCTATCTTTAGTAATGCCTTTTAATTGAAAAATTTTTGACAATTCATCAAATTTTTTTAATTTACCTGTTTCACTATCAAGTAATTCATGAAATGGTACATTGATACTTGTTGGTATTCTACCAGGTCTGCCATACCTTGGATTTTCTCCATTATGAATATCGGCGGTTAATGAATTTAAAATTTTAAATTTTGGATTATTTATTGCTTCTAATACTACGTCTTTATTTATAAAAATATTTTTTCTTGGTGAAAAATTAAAATCTGATTGTGAAAAGGTTAAGTTACTTCTTGAAGTAGGTAAGTTCATTTTTTGCCACTGATTAAATCCACCATCTAATATGCTCGCTCTATCAAATCCAACTGCTCTTAACATCCACCAGATACGTGCCGACCATTGTGTCCCATTTCTTGAATAGAGTATTACGTGATAATCACTTCCTATTCCCTTTTTTTTAAAACTATCTGCGAGTATTTCAAGTTTAGGTAATGTAAACCTAAACGGACTATTTTGATCGGAAAGATCATGATGAAGATCTAAGAAACTAGAATTTTGAATGTTACAAAGTTCATAATTTTCTCTGCCACTTTCTACTATGTAGGGTAAAGTAGGATCATTATCTCTGTAATGTAGATAAGTTGTACAATCATATATCCTAATATTATTGTTGTTAAGATTTTGACTTAACCACTCACAGCTAACAATTGCTTCAGGATTTTTCCAAGTATCTAATTTCATAATATTTAATTTTCTATATTAACAGAGACTTATTTAAGGCTCCAAATACACACTTCCACCACCTCTTCTAGATTCTAACATATTGTGAGCTAAATTAGCATCTTTAAGTTTGAAAGGCTGAAATTCTGGTAATGTTATTTTATTATTTTTGAATGCTTGGAAAACTGAATCAGCCATTTTTTGGTATAAGGCTAAATCAGAAATATAATCAAACAAAATTGGTCTTGAAATTGTAAGGGATTTACTAGCTAAAACAGACATTGGAATTGGGTCAAGAGGTCCTGATGACTGTCCAAAATTTATTAAATGTCCACATACTTTAATACTCTTTAAAGAATTTTCAAATGTATCTTTGCCAACTGAATCAAAAATTTTATCTACACCTTTACCATTTGTTAGTTCCATTACTGTTTCTATAAAATCTTCTTGATGATAAGTAAGTGTATGATCACATCCATAAGATTTTGCTGTAATAATTTTCTCTTTACTTCCAACAGTACCAATCACAACAGCTCCTTTTGATTTAGCCCATTGAGAAAAAATTCTTCCAATACCGCCTGTGGCTGCTGAAATTAGAATTGTATCAGAAGCATTTAATTTGGTAACCTCTTCAATTAACATTTGTACTGTAATTGCTCTTGAGAAATTAGTTGCCATCATTTCATCTGAAATAAAATTAGGAATTTTAACAGCTAGATTTTTATCCAAAATTCTGTGGCTTGAATACGCTCCATAATCTTTTGTTATGTATGCTATTTTATCTCCTTTTTTAAAGTCCTCTATACCTGCTCCTGTTTCTTCTATCATACCAACCGCTTCAAGGCCTGGTATTCCAGGGAGCTCTAGTGTTTTGTAAAGCCCTGATCTAACATAAATATCATGAAAATGAACTCCTATTGCTGTTTGTCTGATGAGGAGTTCATTTTCTTTTGGTTTTTTGATTTCAATGTCTTCTAATTTTAAAACATTAGAATTACCGTGTTCTCTTAAGACTATTGCTTTGGCCATTTATACCTCAATATTTTTTATTACAAATAAAAATCAAACTTAAGTAGTATCATATAAAATATTTGAATTTCTTGTAATCAGTTTATAGAATATTTTTATGTCTATAATGAGAATAACAGTTAGAACATTCCAAAACGAACAACATGCAGAAATGTTTATTACTATTTCTCAAAAGATTTATGAAGATGCGCTTAAAGATAAGCTTAAAGTAAATTTTACAATGATACAAAATACCTCACTTAAAAACCAAGTGACAAGTATCTGGAAATATGACGATGAAAAACATTTGAAGGAAATTAGATCTTATTTATCAAAACATAATTCCCTACCAAATTCTTTGTCCCCCAAAGAAGTTGTTTACAGTGGTGAGGTTATAGTTGATTCAAATTCTTAAATTCTTATAAAAAGTTCAAACTCATCATAATTAAACAAATAAGAGCGATTGCCCAAATGCCTGTCCTTACATAATTTATTCCAACAATATATACTGGAACATAGATTATTCTTGCTAATAACCAGATCATTGCTAGGAAAGAATTATCTACATCACTAATAATTGATAAAAGAATTAATCCAATAAATATTGGTAGTGTTTCAAATAAATTTTTTAATGATCTATTAGCTCTATCTATATAAATTGAAGTATTTGCAATATTATCTCTGGAAGAGAATAAATAAGATAATTTTACATTATTTGTTAACAGGCTTATTAGTACAGGAATGGTAATTTGGATTAGGACTAATAAAAAAGATAGTATCAGAATACTTGTTAGCGTCATTTTTTTCTCCAGGTTACTGTTTTGATTGATATAACTTCAACTTGTTAATAAGTACATTTATATATTCCTTAGATTCAGCTAATTCATTTTTTAGTCTCTTGTTTTGTTCTTCAAGAAAATAATTTTGTCTTTTTAGCCACTCATCTTGGCTGATTTCTTTTGGATAATCTCTTTTGGTCATTTCAGTCTCGAATTTTAATTTACCTAAAATTTAAATGCTAATTATTAGATTTAAATTCATCATTTTCTTCATTTGGATCTTTAGTAAGGTAAACTCCAAAGCAGAAGCCACCAATGGCAAAAAAATTTATTACAAAATTTGGTTCAACTAAATCTATCCATCTTAATATGCCCCATATCAATGCAGATGCAACAATAATCCAGCCAATAATTTGTTTTTTCATTTTGTTCCAATATTTTTAAGTTTATTAAATTAAAAAATTGATAAACTTTTATTACAAATAAAATTAAAATAATTATCATTATAAAACGTAATTTTCTTATTTAGTATGAATATTTTTAAATTTATTTTTCTTTTCTTTATTTTAATCCAAGAAGCAGTAGGTAATACGATATTTAAAGACAATTTTGAAAATCCAAAAAAGTGGCAATTTATTTCAGATCAAGTTATGGGTGGGATATCTAAGGGTAAAGTCGAGTTTTTTAATGAAAACAATAATTTGTATGCACGTTTGACTGGAAACGTTTCCACAGAAAATAAGGGTGGTTTCATACAAATTAGAAGAAAACTTAAAAAATCAAGTTTAAAGGGCACAAAATTTATTAAAATAACTGCAAAAGGTAATAATCAAAATTATTTTATTCACCTGAGAACATCTGGTACTTTACTACCGTGGCAATATTATCAAATTAGTTTTAAAGTTGTTAATGATTACAAAATATTTAAATTACCAATTAATGAATTTAAAAGGTCTAGTATTTTCTTATCTAAACAAATTAATCCTGAAAATGTTACATCTGTAGGAGTTGTTGCATTTGGGAGAGATCATTCTGCAGATATTTATATTAAAGAAATTAATTTTATAGATTAAATCAAATATGTTTATTTAAGTAACGTTGCTCTTTTAAATTCTACGTGCTTTGGTCTAATTGTAAAAAATCTAGAAATTCTGTGTTGTTCTAACGCTTCATCAATTATACTCTGAAGGTCACCCAATTCTCCCTCTATAGGTTGGCTGTTCCATTCTCTATTATCTACTAAAAGTGTAATAATATATTTTTGTTTTTTATTAGTCATAATTATCTAATTCTTGAAAGTAATAACCAAATAAATCTTAGTGACACAAAGTTTCTTATAACTCCAATAACATAAGTAAAAGCTGCAGCTTTAAGAATAGATTTACAAGCGTCATGATATTCTTCTGGTACTTTACTTTTAATTAATGGCAAAGCTCTATTAAAACTAGCATCTAATTCAACTTCTAAAGTTATTAAATGAACTATTACACCTATTATAAGTGATAATAATACTAATATTAGACAAACTTTTATTAATGAATAAGAACCAGTTGCAAAGATTGTCGGTATACCCATTAATAATAACCCGCTACCTAACTGTGAGATCCATGCTGTATTCTTAACAAGGCTTGTCCTATGTTCAAGCGGTTTATATTTTTCATGATGTTGCATTGCGTGACCAATTTCGTGGCAGACAATCGATATTGCAGTAAGACTTTTCCGAGAAAGACGATTTTCTGAAACTTTTACTTTTTTTTCACTAAGATCATAATGATCCATACTTAAAGATTTTTCAATTTTAACATCATTTAAACCAAGTTCCTTAAGAATAATTTTGCCGAACTCTAATCCAGTAAAAGGCATGTTTATTAGAATTTTGTCATTTTTAGTAAATACATAATTTAGCCATATCATTGGGGCAATTGATAATATTAGAAGTAGTGTTATATAAAATATCATTTTGTAGAGTATAGCAGATGTTTTAATTTCGTGATCATATAGATATTTGGTAATTTTTTTATTTTATTCAACTATCAACTTAATTTATTAGTTACATTTAATTTTTTGTTTTATTATTTCTTCTTTCCTTAAAGGCATTTTGTCTACAACATTATAAATTTCTTTTAATAATGAGATATCTGATGAATATGATTTTATTTGACCGTCATAACCAATCAACCACATTCCATATTTATTTTTAAATTTTTCTGAAATATTATATTTTTTTACTTCTTCACCTACTATTCGAATATACTTTAAATTTCTATTATCATTCTCACACTTGTTTTTTTTAAAAAAATTATCGGTTTCGTTTATGAAATAAACGTATTTTGATTTTGAAATAAAAAGGACTATCCTTTTTTCCCATGCAAAAGAATTGATATAGTCTTCCAAGATTATTTTTTCAGAAGCATAACTCATTGAAATAGACATAAACGAAATCATTAAAAAAGTAGATATTTTTTTCATATATAATTTATACATTTTAATCAGATAGACTTACAGACGTTTCAACCCATTTTAAAAAATCTTTATGCCCCTTAGAAACATCTATCTTTAGAATACATGGTGTTTCGTATACGTGATTTTTAATTATTAACTTTTCAAGTAAATCATATTTATTAACTAATGTTTTTAAAAGTAAAACTGTTTCTTTTTCTAATTTAACTTCTCCTTTCCATTCAAACATGGAATGAGACTCTGGGAAAATATTTGCGCATGCTACTAATTTGTCTTTAATCGCAAGTTCAGCAATTAGCTCTGCTTGCTCAAAATTCTCAACTGTTACATATACAAAGCAAAATTTATCTTTTATCATATGTAAATTCTAAACTGATTAATAGCTTAACGTAAAGAGTAATAAAAATTTTCAAGTTATATTTATTTTAAGAGCTGACATGTGGTACTATAATTTATGAATAAAGATAATGATAAGCTTAATAAATTTAAAACTGAAGAAAAGCTAAAATCCAAGAAAAGTGATTTTTTTAACTCTTATCTGGAAAAAGCTAATAACATTGATGATAAAATTGCATTAATAAAATTTAAGTATAAAGACGATAATCAACAACTTTTAAACAGCATTAAAAATCTATTAAAAAAAAATTAATATATAATAATTAATAAAATTATACATATTTATATACACAAAATGTATGTTTATTCATAATTGAATATCTCTAATCTTCTCCTAATTTTTTTAGTTGGGTATAATAAATTGAATAGAAAAATCCAAAAATAGCTGCAGCGTCTACCCAATTAAAGGATTCATCCGATCCACCTATAATTCTATAAATTCCATATACAAAGCAAACAATTCCAAGTAACCAACTTTGAGCATATTTAAAATCCATATTAATCTCTTATTTGTTAAAGTTTTTAATCTAATATTTATAATAAATTATTTTAAATAACTGTTCTTAAACTTTGGTGGATAAATCTTCCACATTAAAAATGTCCATCCTAAAAATACAAAATATAAAAATATAAAAAAACTAGTTGGAAAGTCCCAGTAAATAATCTTTTCAATCCAAAAAGAAATAAAAGATTTACTATTATTTATTCCTCGAAGATAATTTTCAATAGAGGTTAATGGACAAGTTATGCCAACAAGAGTTTCGATTGTCACTATAAACATTAGACCAAAATGAAATAATCTTAGTTTAAAGTTTTTTATCCAACTCCAATCATAATAATAACCAATAGGTACCAATAAAAAACCAACAGTAATAAAAATTACAACAAGAAAATGTAAAATTAAAATAATATCAGCAAGCAAAGGTTTAACTCAGAACAACATAAACATTAATTTTTAAATCTTTATTATAATTATTAATTAATTTTTTTTTGTTTACTAGTTTTGAATAGAATAAGGTATTCTATTCAGATGTGTGGAAGATTTGTTATTTCGTCAAAAAATGCATTCAATTTAGAATATGAAGTATCGTATAATGTATGTCCGTCACAATTAGTACCAGTAAAAACTAAAGAAAAATCGCTGTTAATGAAATGGTCATATTCTCCATTATGGAAACAAGATATGAACCTAATTAATTGTCGTTCTGAAACTATGAATGAAAAGCCATCATTTAAAAATTCAAAGAGATGTATAATTTTTAACAATGGTTGGTATGAGTGGCAAAGAAAAGATAATAAAAAAATACCTTATTATCACTTTTCCCAAACTAATTATTTTGCCGGTCTATATAATGAGATTGGTTGTTTAATTTTGACAAGAAATTCCGTAGATCAAATAAATCATATACATCACAGACAACCTGTCTTATTAGAAGAGTCTGAAATTACGTCATTTCTTTTAGGAAAAGATATTTTTAATAGTAATGCAAACAATAATATAAATTTTTATCGTGTTTCTATGGATGTAAATAATCCAAAAAATAATAATTCATCGCTTACAGATATTTATTAAATATAAGAAAAACTATTAAATTAAAAATGTTTAATTTTTTAAATACAACTTGAAAAGTATCTATTCTTAAATTAAGATGTATTTATGTGTATTGGTTCTACAACAAGTTTATTTTCTACTTTTGTTTTAGCTTTAGCTTCATTTGTCTGTATTTGGAATTACTCTAAAATTAAGGACAACATAAGAAAAATGTTAACTAAACATTTTTCAAAAAAACCAAACTTACAGTAATAAAGCATAAACTTAATAAATGTTAAAACTTATAATCTTTTTAGTTATCATTTTTTCGATTGCTTATTTTGTATTTAATTTATTTATGTCTAAAAGAGAGAATGGAAGTCCTAAATTCATCTTTCCAATAATTTTAACACTATTGGTTGTAGTAATGATATTTTTTATTTTGCCAAGATTTGGAATTAATCCTGTTGCTCTATTTCAAAATTTTGTCTCTAAAATAATTCCATTTATTTCAATGCTAAGAGGAGTTGCAGGCTAAAATTAAGTTAGTAATTTTTTTTAAATTTTACTGCTAACTTTTTTATTGTTTTTAAAATAACCAGAATAATCCTCATATAAATAACCAGATGGAGAAAAATATTCCCAATAACCATCCTTGGTCCCGTTTTTATAATTCCCTTGATATTTCAATTGTCCATTATAATAGAAAGCAACCCAAGATCCTGATTTTTTGCCATTTTTAAACTTACCTTTGTAGCTTATTTCACCATTTTCAAATAGACGTATCCAGTGACCCTCTTCAAGATCATTTTTGTATTGACCCTTTTCTATTAAATGACCTTTATTGTTGTAAGTAATCCAGGCACCATTTTTTCTACCAGTTTTATAATTTGATACAGAAAATAATTGTCCATTACTATAATATCTTAACCATGTACCTTCTTTCTTTCCATCTTGGAACTGACCCTTGATGTTTCCATTTATCTTTCCACTGAAAGGAATATTAGTATTTTTTTTATAATAAATTCCTTTTTCCCAAATTAAATCATTCATGGTCTCACTATGAACAGAATGAACTATAAAAAAGATTAGGAATGTAAAAACAATCATCCAAATGAATTTTATATAAACTGAAATCATTGCTTAAATCCATTCATCATTAGGAGCTGTTAAATCTCCTTTTACGTTACCAGTATTTAATATTCCTTTTGGTTCTACTAACATCACATGACACTCGTTTTCAGCAGTTGGTTTGTGATCCACCCCTTTAGGTACTACTATCATTTCACCTTCATTTACTTCTATGATTTCTGCATCAAATTCTATTTTCATACTACCTTTGATTACAATAAAAACTTCATCTGTGTCTGAATGATGATGTTTAATAAATTCCCCTTTTATTTTAACTAGTTTGAATTGATAATTATTCATCTCAGATATTACTTTTGGAGACCAGTAATCATCAAATTTATTGAATTTAGAATATATATTTATTGGTTTTGTCATGCACGTAATTTAAACAAATTTAAAATTAGAGGTAAAGATTATTCAATATTTTTTTGAATAGAATTAAAAAATACTTCTTTCTTTCCTGGATTTTAACAAACCAATTGAAACAAATTTTCCAGATTTTGATTTAAAAGTTTTTTTAAAAATCTTGCTACACTTTAATGCACAATTGGCACAAAGAACAAAACAATCATTGTCATTTTTCTCGTACTTACAATTAAATAATTTTTTAGAGGGATGATTACATCTTGAACAATAATGATATTTCATAGATTAATAATATATAAATATTTTTTAAATTTCATTTTTTTCTTCATCACCAAAAATATAGTGAGACCCGATAGACCCTAATATAATTGCCATAATTAATTCTACATAACCTTTAAAAATTAGAGTTTGAAAAAGAAACCAAGGGATAATTATAAGAGCACTTAGAGGAAAAATAATTAATATTTTAATTTTCCAATTAATGTGGAGGTAGCATAGTTTTAAATATTTAAATAACCATTTCATTATACCAAAAATTAAAACACCTAAAATTATAAACATACAAAATATAAATATTTCAAAAATTATATGTTCCATAATTTTATTTACATTGCTTCATAAAATGGCAGTTCTATTTTCTTCAACTGTAAATTACACTTAATGAAAGATTTTATATTTTGGAATTGAGATCTAAAATCTTTACCATTTAAATATTGATAATATCTTATGCAATTACCACAAAGATAAATCCAATTTTTATCCAAAAAGTTTTTTTTACAACTCCATATTATTTTATGTGGATCAAAACATTCTTTACAAAAACTATTTAACTTAAACATCTTTTAAAAACTCCACTGATTAATCCAATAAGACATAGTTGGAAAAAATACAAAAATTACAAATAAAATTATTAAAATAATTCCCAATTTACTCATTACTGATCCCCAACTCCAGAGATAATCTAAATAATCTTTTCAATAAATAATTTAATTTGGCAGTTTAATTTAAAACTTAAAAGCATTTTTATTATATTAATAAATTATTATAATCATAGATTTTGTTAAGTTTATTTTTTTAATCTTGAATAGGTTCTATGATTTGTGTTTTTGGTTTTGTTTTTTTAAATGAATCTCTAATTTTATGAATATTCCAGTATTTATTTAGATTTTTATATCTGTTTTTCCATTCAAATTTTGGAAATCTAAGATCAATGTATTCTAAGCAAGAAAAACAGCTTATATCAGCAATGCTGAAACTATTTCCAACAAAAAATTGTTTGTCTTTAAGATAATTTGATAAATACTCTACCCCTTCAAAAATTTTTTTCTCTTGTCTTTTAATCCAATTTTTACTTCTCAAATTTTTGTTTCTAGAGTTTTCTAAAAATACTAAAACAACAGAGTCACAAATTCCATCTGCAACTGTTTCTAATAATCTAGCAGAAATGTTCTCTTGAAATGACCTAGGATATAGAAGTGGATTTGGTTCTAAGTAATCTAAATATTGATTTATAACTTTGCTGTCAAACATAGGCTCTTGATCTTTTAAAAGAAGAATAGGAATTTTGCCAAGAGGATTAATACCATTTGTTTTGGTGTTTAAATTCCATGGTATATCAATAATTTCTTCATAACTTATATTTTTTTCAAGTAAAGCAACACGTACCTTACGAGCAAATGGGCTTGGAGTAGCAGTAATTAATTTCATATTTATATTCTAAATAACTAATATTCATTGGTAAACATTATTGATTTATAAACTCATTAAAGAATACATTTAGTCTAAACGTTTATATTTTCTTTTAAATCAGCTGATTGAAAAATAGACATTAACCATTTTTTACATTCTTTATCATTTTTAGGTTTAGCAACAAACTCTTGGCCTCGTCCAACAATGTCTACTGTATTTTCTTTCCATCTGTTGAGATTTTTGTGATATGACATGCCACAACCACCACGTTTAGGATTTAACCACTGAGGACAAATCCATTTAGATTTTTTTACAAAAGGGTTAAAGCTTAAATTTGTCATATTAGTAGCTTTAAATTTTCCAAACCCTGGAAAATTTTTTAACTTAAAACCTTCCAGATTTTTTTTTGCAATGTAAAGAGTATTATTTTTTTTCCATTTACCAATGGTGTGTGGATGCGAACTTGGCTTTGGTTTCTCCTTTAAATACCAACTTGGGTCATCTCCAAGTTTTATAATTTCTCCAATCTGAAACCAGCCAAACATTCTATAGTGACCAGGATCAGTTTTTGAAAAGGAAATTTTATTATGAAATTCTACAGTTTCTCTAAACCATCCCCAAAATAGAAAAATATCACCTATTCCAACCTTATTATTTTCGAGATGTGTTTGAGCAGCTCCTACTTGGCCAAACTGACCAGTTTCTAAGTTGGGATCAAAATGACAAGTATCTGAAGGTTTAATCTTTTTTTTAGATAACTGATTTATTTCTTTCCCAAAACCAAGATACTCATATGAAGTTAGAGTATTTGTTTTATATGGAATTGGAAAACTTTGAATATTTTTTCCTTTTTTAGGACTTGGGATCCCACCGGCAGTACTATCGAGACCTTTTCTGCTGAAAATAATTTTTACCATATTATAAATTAAACAAAATAATATTAAAAATTAAATAAAATAATTTAGGTTCTAATGTTTAAATTACAGTAATAAAATTTTTTCTTCACTCTTCTTTGATAAGAAGGTTTATAAAATAATTTATTTAATAAAATATCGATATCTCCGGAAATAATGGAGAAATAATCATTAGAATGATTTTGGTATTTTGATATATTTTAAAATATATATAAAATTTAAAAATATGGTTGACTCTCCCCTAAGGGCAGAGATTAAATAAAAATAATGAAAGTTTGTAAAAACTTTTTTGCTCACCACAATATCGTTTAAAAATTATTGGATAATATTAATGAAGAAACTCGGAATATTTATATTAAGTTTATTGCTGAATTTTTCAGCTGCTCTTGCTCACTCGCCAGTAGGTTTTGTAGTACCAAAAGATGGGTCTATAATCCAAAAGGCTCCAGAAAAAATGGAAATTGTTTTTACTGCACCAGCTAAATTGATCAAAGTTGAGCTCTCAAAAGTTACATCAGACCAAAAAAAATCATTAATTAGTGGCCTTCTTGGGAACGAAGCTTTAACCCCAATAAAATTAAGTAAAGATCATTTAATGAAAGAATTAAGACGTCACATCATCAGTCTACCTAAATTAAACGACGGTATTTATAAAACAGCATGGCGCGCACTTAGTGAAGATGGTCATGCCATTAAGGGAGAATTTATATTTGAGGTATCACCAAAAGGTTCAGACACATCAGGCACTGATGTAAAACTGTTGAATGGTGAAGGTCAAGTTAAACGCGTAAGAGGGACAAAAATAACAATAAAACATGGGCCATTAGGTGAGTTAATGCCAGCAATGACAATGGAATTTAATGTCTCAGATAAAAAAATAATCTCAAACCTTAAAAGGGGAGACAAAGTCAAGTTTCAAGTTAATAAAGAATTAGAACTTATTAAAATTGAATCAAAATAGATAGCTATAAAAAAGATGAAGATAAAAAAAGAATCAATCACAAAAATTAATTTTTTTAACACTTTAATGTCAGCTTACCATTTTAATTTTCAAAATTTTTTATTAGCGTTCAAAAGCCTAGTTTTCGTTCTGATTGCAAGTACCATTTCTACTTCAGTTGCCGCTAAAAGTGAGGAGAATTTATCAAATAAAAACATATATAAATCAATTTTTGACTCTTATGAAAATTGGGAATGGGAGGACACATCAAACTGGATCATTTCAAATAACACAGTTGATGAAATTGGAGGGTGGCAATATTACTCTCGTGAAAAAAGTGAGGAAAAAAAATAGGTTAACAATGAGATTTAGACTATTTTATTTCAGCTTAATATTGATATTATCTGGTTGTACGTCTTATAAATTTGAAGATAGTTTAACTAAAATTAACAGTAACAAAAATATAGTTATTGCTGGTAAAATAACAGCAGCTATTAACCAGGAACAACAAAATGAATTATTAAATAATTCAAAAGCTCTTCTAAAATCAGAAGTTGGTGAAAAAGAAGCCGTAGAATTAATGCTTTCTAAAAGTCCTAGTTTTCAATCGCTTTTATTTAAATATCGCGGGAGTGGATCAGCTGCAGCTCAAAAGGGAAGGATTTCTAATCCAGTTTTTTCTTTTGAACGAATGGTTAAGGGTTCTGAAATAGAATATGGAAGGTTTTTAAGTTTTGGGCTACTTGACTTGCTCTCACTACCAACTAAACAAAAATCCTCTAAACTTGCCATTGATTTGAATGATATAAATTTTGCCTCTGAAATTTATGGAGCAATAAATGATGTAAGAATGTCTTGGTTTGAAGCGGTTGCTTCAGAACAACAACTAACACTTTATGATAATGCCTTTATTGCTCTTTCTGCAAATGCTGAACTTGCTAAACGAATGAAAAAGACTGGTAATATGACAACTAGTGATCGAATTCGTCAACAATTGATCTATTCAGAATCTACTATAGCACTTGCTAAGGCAAAAATGAGAAAAATATCTAGTAGAGAAAACTTGATACGTAAAATAGGTCTAACAAAAAGTGAAGCCAAAAATTTAACAATACCTAAACAACTACCAGAGTTACCAAAAGCACCAATAGCAATTGAGAAAATTGCTAATAAAATTAGTGATAGATTTGACGTAAAAACTGCTCGTATTGAATATGAGTTGTTATTGGAACAGTTAGGAGTTGAAAAAATTAATTCTTACACAGATATCGAATTTGGATATAGAAATGATAGAATAAAAGATGATGGGATTATCTCAAACAAAAAAGGCTATGAACTTGAAATTAAAATTCCAATCTTCGATTGGGGTAATCTTCAAAGAGATACAATTCAAGCAGAACTAATTGCTAAGCAAAAGATTTATGAAAATGTCATACTAACTGCAGCTTCTGAATTTCGTGAAGCTTACCAAAATTACAGAACAGCTTTTGATATTGCAAAACATTATTATGATCAAATTATTCCAATGCATGAAACACTCTTAGAAGAAGCAACTTATAATTATAATGGAATGATAATTGGAGTATTTGAATTGATGCAAAGCGGGCTTGAGAAATCAACAGCTGAAATAAAAGCTATAGATGCATTACAAAACTTATTCACTGCAGAACTTAACTTAAATAGTGTTGCAGTAGGAAGAAAATTTGGGGCAAGATCAAGAACCATTCCAATTGCCTCAAATAAAGCAAAAAAAGGGCATTAGTCAGAGATAGTTTTAAAAAAAAGGAGACTTAAATGAAATCAAGACGCGAATTTATAAAGATGTCTGCCTTAGCAGGTACAGCAATAGCTGGTGCATCGGTTGCAACCTCTTCACTTGCAGGTTTGCCCGAGCCGGTAATACAAACGTCTGCAGAAACAATCAGTCCAAATAAGTTAAAAGAAACTTCTGAATATAATCCCGTTGTTACACTTAATGGTTGGACACTGCCCTACAGGATGAATGGTAACTTTAAAGAATTTCATTTAGTTGCTGAACCTGTTGTTCGTGAACTAGCACCTGGAATGAATGCTAATCTTTGGGGATATAATGGACAAAGTCCTGGCCCTACAATTGAAGTTGTTGAGGGTGATAATGTTAGAATTTTCCTTACAAATAAATTGCCAGAACATACAAGTATACATTGGCACGGCCAAAGACTACCAAATGGAATGGACGGAGTAGCTGGGCTAAACCAATTAGCTGTAAGTCCAGGAAAAACTTTCGTGTATGAATTTAAAGCAAAACGACCAGGTACCTTTATGTACCATCCTCATGCTGACGAAATGACACAAATGGCAATGGGTATGATGGGATTTTGGGTTACTCATCCAAAAAAAGAGCATCCCTGGATTAGCAAAGTAGATAGAGACTATTGTATTTTACTAAATGCATTTGATATTGTCCCTGGCTCAGAGACACCAAAAATAATGACTATGCTTGATTTCAATTTATGGGCTTGGAACAGCAGAATTTTTCCTGGAATTTCACCCCTTATAGCAAGAAAAAATGACCGTGTTAGAGTAAGAATTGGAAACTTAACAATGACAAATCATCCTATTCATGTCCATGGAATAGAGTTTGAGGTAACAGGTACAGATGGTGGACCAACTCGACCAGAGAGTCGATGGAAAGAAGTAACTAGTGATATAGCGGTTGGCCAAATGAGGCAAATAGAGTTTATTGCTGACGAAGAAGGAGACTGGGCAATGCACTGTCACAAAAGCCATCATTCAATGAATGCTATGGGCCATAATGTGCCTACTATGATTGGCGTTGACCATAGAGGAGTATCAGAAAAGATTAAGAAGTTAGTGCCAGATTATATGGTTATGGGTGAACGAGGAATGGCTGATATGACTGAAATGACCATGCCATTACCAGATAATACAATCCCAATGATGACAGGAGATGGTCCTTATGGTTCTGTTGAAATGGGAGGGATGTTTAGTATACTTAAGGTCAGAGCTGATCAAGCCCCAGGCGATTACACTGATCCCGGTTGGTTTAAAAATCCTATAGGAAAACAGGCTTATGAGTATAAAGGTAAATTGCCAAAAATGTCAAAAATAAATGGAACAGGCAATCCACTTATGTCTTCAAAACCTAAGATAAAAACAACCCAATTTACAGCTGTTAAACCAAATTATAGGAAAAGTTAGTAAATATATCTAAGGATGTTAAAAGGTATAGTTGATGGATGTATGGATAGTTTTCACTCCTGTTTTGAAAGTTCTACTTTATATAGTTGGATTAGTAGTAGTTGGAACTAAATTGTTTGATCTTCATTTTAGAAAGTATCAAACAATAGACAACATGGAACAGTGTAACTTTTTATCTCAAAAGAGTTGTTTGTATGGCCTTATAATATCAGTTGGGATGATATTTTCCATAGCAGGTAATTTAGGTGGAGAATTTTTGAGTATTTTAGACCCAATTATTTTAGAGCTTGCTTTAACATCAAGGGGTGGATATGCAGCGATTTTTGCATTAATTGGTTTTATACTAATTTTAATTAGCGCAAGATATGAATTAGTCTCTCTAAAGGCCCTTGGGTGGCTAGGTATTGGTTTTGTTCTTTTATCATTTATTTATACAGGTCATTCCCAAAAATCTGGTATTTTGGCACAGATATTACTATTATTTCATCTCATTTGTGTGGCGTTTTGGCTTGGATCTTTTATCCCATTATACAATATGTGCTCCTCTACTAATACAAGTAATCTTCATGTAATAGCCCACAGATTTGGTATTCTAGCTGTTTTTTATTTAGTTGTTTTAATAATATCTGGAGGTTCATTTGCATACATTTTGATGAATGACATTAGTCTATTATTTGACACTTCTTATGGTAACGCATTTTTAATTAAAATGTCCTTAGTTTCTTTATTACTTTTATTTGGTGCTCTAAATAAATTTAAAAATGTTCCATTAATAAAAAACGAGCCTACAGTCGGCTCGATTCAACTAAAAAAATCCATTCGCATTGAAATGTACATTGCGTTACTTATCTTATCCTCAACTAGTATTCTCACCACTTCGATGACTTTACCTATGGGAGGTTAAATCTTTAATTAATAAAGATCTTGCTAATATTTGGTTAGATAAAAACTCTTTCAAACAATTTAGAAACTTTATCATGTTTCTAGTTCTTTTAGTTGTCCTCTTTAACCACTTACTTTTGACAGATTTATTATTGAATTGGTATACATTTTAAAGCGTTACTGTGTTAAATCTGTGACAAAATCTGAGGGTATTTAATTATTACTTAGGAAAAAAGAAAGCAGAACTGAATTTTATTTTCCATTTATCATCTTCTTTAATAAAAATATAAAATGAACTTATTTCTTCAAGTGGTTCATTTTTATCCTTAACTCTCAATGCCTCTTTTAAAACTAAATGTGCTTTTTCTTCATTAATTTCTACAACATCAATACTAAGTGCAATTGTATCTTTGTAACCTCTGTTTTTTAATTCATCTAGGTTGGAATGAAACTCATTAAATTCTTTTATTTCACCATCGAGAAATCTATAGTTAGGAAAACTTAAATAGTTTTCAACTTCTTTTGTATCTCCTTTTACAAATGCCTTAACATAACCATCATACGCATCCAAAACCTCCTGCTTAAGAATTAACTTATTCATTCTGCAGTTCCTCTAGATTATCACCTCTAATTAAATCCAATACTCTAATTTTTCCAATTTTTGTGATAAGTTCTCTTATTGTTATTCCTTCGGCAGGAATTTTTGGTGGGGTAAGATACTCAGATATTGGTTCAATGGATAAAAATCTTTTTCTCTCTTGAGGATATTTTCTTGAATGAAAAACAGGAATAGTATCAGAGTCTAGTTCAGCAAATTCTCCCGGATAATCTTGTAAATTAAGGACAGCTAATGGTGGTATTTGTACGTTAAAGTTCTGACTACAATAATCAGGTTGAATCATAAACACATTATTTTGATAGTTGACATGGTCAACGGCAAAACAAGAAAAACAATTCTTACAATATATCCTCGTTGAACTTGCATCCCCTCTGAGTTGAGTTGCAATCATATTCTCAATTCCATTATAACTTTGAATATCTGAACGGAAATATACAGAATAGAGTATATCTTTAGGTTTTTTACCCCCATTTATCTCTGCCCATCGCAATGCCTGCCTACAATCTTCACATGCACACATTACAGAATATTTAGGTAATGGGTCATTTAGAAATAATTGGCATGAACCACATGAACAAGAAATTTTATTTTTTTTATCCATAATTACAGTCTAATCAAAATATTCTTTGAAGGTAAAGAGTAATTGCTATTTTTCTCTAAATAGTATGGTGGTTTATAGATTAGGTTTAGCATGTCATTTTTAAGTGGTTTTTTTTTGAATTGATACTTATTACATCTATAGATTATGATTAGTGATTAGAAAATTAGGGGATAGGTATTTAAAAATGAGTTATTTCTGTAGTAAATGTGAATACCCATTCAAGACTTTATGGAAGTGTAAATATGGACACCATAAAGAGTTGGTTTCTATTTGTTATAACTGTATTAGAAATATCAGAAGTGTAAGAATTAGATTTATTAGTCAGATTGAAAACACCAAAAGAATTATAGGATGCAGATTAAAACTTTCTAATTTAGAATTATAACTATATAATATAACTTTATAGTCGTAACTATTAACATGGGAGTTCTGTAATGAATGAATTGTCAGATAAAATAGATACTTGTTGCAAAGATACTTGTTGTGCAGATGGTTGTTGTAGTGATGGTTGCAACACTGGTGAGTGTAGTAGTAGTTGTTGCAGTGATGGATGCTGTAGTGAGTCAGTTAACTGCTGCACAGAATAAATAGTTTATTTCTTCTTACTCTTCCAAGTGCCACCATATTGATAACTTTCTACAAATGCAGTTTTGACTTCTTGCAAACACCTTCCGCATAGAAATACCCAACCCTTTAGTTCTTTATATCTACATCGATAAAGAACTTCCTTTGGTTCATCACATTTAAAACAATCCTTAGTTCTGACTCTCATGGTTCTTATATGGTGTCGTTTTAGAACAAACCAAAAAAGATAAGTAAAATATAAAGAGTCTGAAGACTCTCTTACAATTCAAGGGAGGAAAATTACTTCTATAATAAATGCAATTTTAGTACCTTTTATTATAAATATTTTATATTTGATAAAATAGAGAGAAGAAAATTTTAAATGAGAAAAGGACTTAAAACATTTTATAAAGTTGTCAGCATTGAAACTCTTTTCTGGGTTTTGTTAATTGTTGGAACTTTATATTTTTTCTAAAAATGACTCATATAAGAAAATCTAATCCAAATAAAAATCAACAATAAAAAAATAATAAAATAACAACTATACCTAATATACTTTTGAATTTTTTGGAGTAGGGGTAAATTTACCAATACTAATTTATTATAGGGTAGAGGTACATAGCAGAATTTATATTTAAAAATATATAACCTTTTAACAAAACTAAAAAACCTGCAACTCCCAAAAAAACTTTAAAATCTTTACTCATAATATTTAACTACCTTTTAAATCTTAAACTATAAAAAAGTGATAAACTAACAATCCTACTAAAATACCCTTGATAAATGATATCCAGGCAACTCCATGGTCGGAAACACCAAGTTTTTCTTTCCACCAATCTATTTGTTTTTTTTCCCAGTTAATATAATTTTGTATCATATTTTTACCCCTAATCAATATACATTTTACTGCCTCACTGTGTCAAATCTGTGTCAAAACTGAGTATTCTCTGAGGTGTATTTAGTTTCTTTTCTTTTAATTAATTGATATTAATAAGAAAGAATTGGTGCGCTCGAGATGAGGTGTGATGCCTAACCAGAGCAATGGTTTTATCTAAACTCCAACAATATTAATAGCTTAGCAAATACAGTGAGTCCGTCAATCATAAAAAGCTTGTCTACAACCTTGTCTACAGTAGACACAGCCCATGGGTCCGGGGTTACTGCACCCTTTTCCTAATCAACAATGGTCAATGGTCAGGGGGTGGTCTGCCCATTGACCGTAGTCCATAGAACTCGGACCAGGGTTCAATGATGGGTTAGCGGAAATGTTGTTAGTAATTGTGTTTATAATTTACATTCTATGATTCAAGACATGAAGCCATATCAAGGATGTTTGAGAAAGGATTGAATGTACCAGAGGTTGCATCTATCAGTGGTCACAAGACAGCTAGTCAATTATTTAGGTATGTTCAAGTTAATGCTAGGTTATGAGCCTGACTCTTTTCCGCAGAGTTCTGCCATTTATTAAAGGTGGTTGGTATAGTGGTTGGTACGATTTTTCTAACTTTATTCTGGTTGGTACAGTGGTTGGTATAAAGTATAAATTTAATCATTTTTATATTCGCTGGAGTTGTTCTTAATTTGTTTTTTATATAAATTAAATTTTAATAATGGAGCTCAATATGAATGAAAAAAATGATGATGATAAATTAGCTGTTCAAAGTTTATACAATTATGTGAGTTTATTTAATGAAAAAAATAAGAACAAAATTTTAGATTGTCTCCATTTTCCACATATGGCCCAATCTGAAAATAACGACCCTGTAATTTATAAAAGTAAAGAAGAAATATGGAGTTATCTAAGTTTTCTCTATAAAAAGTTAGAAACCGAGGAAAATTGGGATCATTCAACATTAGACAAAGCTGAAATCATTCATAGTTCTAAAAATGCTGTTCAATGCAGTGTTGAGTTTAATAGAAGGGATAAGAATAAGAAAAGTTATGCAAAAGCAGTAGGTATATTTACTTCAACAAAAAAAAATGGCAAATGGGGATTACAGTTAAGAATAATGATACCAGCTTCAGGCAATGTAACTTTGGCTGGAGCAAACATTAAATAAGTCAGCTATTGATTAATTTTTGTTCACTGTCGTCAACTACGTGCATTAGAAGCATGGAAAGGATTAGTAATGGGGCTAATTTACTTGACTGCACATTCTGGGATATAAGGCATAAAGCAATATCAATATTGGATTTATTTATATATTTTAGTACCATAAGATAATTATCAAAAAATTAATAAATAAATTAAACTATAATTCCAATGAAGTTAGAAAATAAATTAAAAGAGAAACTATTAAATAAAAAAAAGGTTCTCGGTTGCTGGACAAGCCTAGATAATGAGATAACTTCAGAATTACTTGCTCTAGTTGGATTTGATTTTTTGTTGATTGACCATGAACATGGTTATGGTGATGTAAAAGGCATAACTAGACAAATACAATCGCTCAAAGAAACTGAATGTTCCCCTTTGGTAAGAATGCCTAAAGATGACGAGGTGTATGTAAAGAAAACTTTAGATACTGGGGTAAATAGTCTGATGTTTCCATTAGTAAATAATAAAAAAGAGGCTGAAAATATTGTAGAAATGTGTAGATATGCGCCTAAAGGTTATAGAGGAATGTATATCAGCAGAGCTTCAAATTATGGGATGAACATAAAGAAATATTATGAAACTATTGAAAAAAATTTGCTGATAGTTTGTCAAATTGAAACTTCTGAAGGCGTTTCTAATATTGAAGAAATATCAGAAGTTGATGGTATTGATATGTTGTTTATTGGTCCTATGGATCTCTCTACTAGTATTGGTAAGTTTGGACAATTTAACGATCCAGTATTTGTAGAAACAATTAATTTAGCAAAAGAAAAAATAATGAATTCTAATAAGTTTTCTGGAATGATGCCTTATGGAAATTATGATTGGAAAGATGTATTTTCACAAGGGTTTGATTTAACTACAGCAGGAACAGAACTTTCAATATTAAGGGATTCAGTAATTTCAATCATAAAAGAGTTTCAT
>CABZWX010000002.1 GCA_902529515.1 uncultured SAR116 cluster alpha proteobacterium
AACATTCCTACCACAGGAATGTCTAATGGTTAATAATTATACTAAAGTTACTATTAAAACTAGTGTGTAATGACAAATATGTCACTTTTTTGTTTTAATGTGACATTTATACAACATTATGTAATCTATAACATTTAAATATTATCAAAATTATAATTTAGGGATTTATCATCTTGGAAAATATAAAAAAAAAATATGAGTTAATATTAACTAAAATAAACGACATACACAAAGCTAGCTTATTTTCAAAACACAAAACACCTAAACTGGTAGCGGTTTCAAAAAAACAGGATAATTTCAAGATTGACGAAGCACTAGCATGTGGCCAAAAAATTTTTGGTGAAAATAGAGTGCAAGAAGCGATTACTCGATGGCAAAAAAGGCTAGATACTAATTTAGAGCTAGAATTAAGGCTAATAGGACCACTTCAAACTAATAAGGTCAAACAATCTCTCAACTTCTTTGATGTTATTGAAACAATCGACAGAGAAAAAATAGCAATAGAAATAGCCAAAAACTTTCATCCTAAAGTAAAAACTAAAAGTTTTTATATTCAAGTAAATACGGGCAATGAACCGCAAAAAAGTGGAATAGATCCCTTGCAAGCAGACACATTTATAAATTATTGTATTAAAGACTTAAATTTACCTATAGTCGGATTAATGTGTATACCACCTATAATTGAAGAACCATCGATGCACTTCCTTTTACTGCAAAAAATAGCATATAGGAATAATTTGTCAGAATTATCTATGGGAATGAGTAGTGATTATGAAGACGCAATTAAATTTGGAGCAACCTCAGTTAGAATTGGCTCACTATTATTTGGTGAAAGACAAGTTTGACTAGAGCATATGACCAGATTTTTTCCTCTTAGTCTCAAGATATTTTTCATTATGTTTATTAGGATTAATCTTTATAGGTATTCGCTTAGTCACATTAATTCCTAAATTTTTTAAATGTTCAACTTTTTTTGGATTATTTGTAATTAGTTCAACATCCTTAATATTAAGTTGAGATAAAATTTCTTTGGCAGGATAATATAATCTTTCATCGTCGTTAAATCCTAAATCTTGATTAGCTTCAACAGTATCCATTCCTTTATCTTGTAAGGAGTAGGCTCGAAGTTTATTTAATAGTCCAATATCTCTTCCTTCTTGAGCTAAATAAATCAAAACACCTTCATCAGCTTCAGCCATAATTTTAATAGATTCTTTTAATTGTTGGCCACAATCACACTTAAGACTATCAAGCACATCACCTGTAATACATTGACTATGAATTCTTAGCAAAGCATTATTTTTTTTTAATGTCCTGTTTTTTCCAAAAACTAAACAAAAATGTTCGTTTCCACCATCTTTAGGTCTGAAAATGATAATTTCACAATTTTCAGTATATGAAAGAGGTACTTTTACTTTGACAGCCATATTTAAATTATTAGCTTTTATTTTTTCGTAGGATCTTATATCAGACACATCCACATTAATTAGATTTTTATTAAAAGCCCATTTATTAATATTTTCTATTGAAACATTTGAGATTACTGTCATTAAGCCTGCTGGGAGAAGTCTTGATTGTCTTAATAATAAAATACAAGACGAAACAATTCCTTCATTACTTTCGATTAATGCTCCTTCAATCTTTGGTATAAAGTGACCGGTGAGTGGCATACAAAGCGATAAAATGTCATTTAAAGTCCAAGTATTGTTTATTAAAATTGAACAAGGACCAGTTGCATTTTTAATCCCAATAGCATTACATCGATTTCTGGATATTATAATATTTGGTCTTGATAAAGCTAAGTTACTTAATTGTTCAATTGTTTTATTATCAATTAATTCAGCAGCAAAAAGTAAAATAGAAATCCCAGAATAATTATCAGAAACCACAAGCTTCCCACCTCTTCTAAGTTCAGATATTGCTCTTTCTATTTTAACTGTTAAAGTTATATTATTCATGAAATATTTTTTTCTATTTTTTAATTAATGGTGACTTCATTGAAAAAAGAATTTTCAATATTAATATATGAAAAAGAAAAACTTTTAAACTCAATTCTTTATTATCAATTATCTAATCACAATAATTTTAAAGTTTCTGTTGCAGACAATAATTTAGAAATGTTTGAAGTTTTAAATAAAAAAAAATTTGATACCTACATTATAAATTTAAATTTTTTAAATGAAGATTTAAAAAAATTTTATGATTTTTTTGAAACTAACATCAATCATAATAATATCATTGGCTATTACGAACATAATTTTGACAATTCATTTTTTGCTAAAGATAAAATTTTTTTGCTAAAAAAACCTTTCAGATTAACTTCTCTTTTAGATCATTTAGATAATGTTAAAAAAAATGACACATTAGATAACACAAATAAATATTTAATGAATCATATAATTTTTTCGCCGTCTAAAAAAATTATTTCTAACATACAAACAGGTATTACAGAACATTTAACTGAAAAAGAAAATAATTTATTAATTTATTTCTTCAATAAAAGAAATATTGAATTATTAAAAAGAGATTTATTAACAAATATATGGGGAGTTTCGAATGAGATTAACACACACACACTTGAAACTCACATTTATAGATTAAAGCAAAAATTATTGAAATTAGAATCAAACTTATCTTTTTCACTAGTCAATAAAAATGGTCTATACTGTATGAAATATAAAGATTAAAATTAATTTTTAAAAAGTTGGAGTGTTAATTGAGTAAAGAAATTTTCAAAGAACCATTGGATAATAATTTTTTTTCAAATAACTTTGGAAAGAAATATATACATATAAGAGAATTTATAAATGACGCTAACAGCGTTGTTAGTCTTGAAATTCTTGATGACATGCTTTCAAAATCCAATATTTGGAATAATCAAAATTTTAAAATGATGTTGGATCAAAAAACAATAAATTCTAACGATTATTCATCTTTGAGTATTGATATTACAGGAAGTAATAATAGACCTGATGTAGATAAAGTACAAAGATTAGTTTCCAAAGGAGCTTCTATAATCTTAAATGATATTGAAAAGTATAATACAAACCTTTTGAAGATATCAAATGAACTTCAAAGATTAACTCAAGGTAGATGTCAAGGAAACTTATACTTTTCAATGGCCAGCCATAAAGCATTTGGTCCACATTTTGATTTACACGATGTTTTTGCATTTCATTTTGAAGGTGAAAAAGTATGGAATATTTATGAAAACATTGAAGACTCTCCTATTAATCATCCTGTTTTTAAGAACAGTTCAGAAGAAAGAATAAAAAAAGCCGGAAAACTTGTTGATCAAGTTACATTAAAACCTGGCGATCTATTGTATATTCCTAGGGGCCAATATCATGACGCTTTAGCTTCAAAAAATGGGGCAATTCATGTAGCATTTGGACTAACTTATTTTAAGCCAATAGATTTGATGTCAAGTTTATGGGAGAAATTCATTTTAAACGATTTTATGAGACAAGATATCCAGCTAAACCCGAATAAAAATGATTTAAGAGTAATATTGGATAAATTTTCAAAAGAAATAGCTGATATTATAACTTCTGAAGAGACACTTGAAATTTTAAATACTAATATTAATAATTGGCCTTATAAAATTAGAGAATATTCTATAAAAAGTTTAGTTTTAGAAGGTATTAGATATGATGTTGACAAATCAGTCAGATTTGAGAAAAAAGACAACAAATCGTTTTTAATAAGTGGTAAAAATTTTGTAGAAGTTCCAAAACAATATTGTGATTTGACACAATACATTCTTGATAGAGAATTTGTAACAGATAGACTTATTTTTACAGAATTTAAGAATACGTCGAAAGAAATTATTACAGATTGTATAGAAAATCTAATTAATATGAAAGTGCTAAAGTAATTTTTGTTTCTCACGCGAAACAAAAGAAGTATTTATCTATTTAGATTATGGCTGGGGCGGTAGGATTCGAACCTACGGTACACGAGATCAAAACCCGATGCCTTACCACTTGGCTACGCCCCATCGTTAACTGGATTACATTATTTAAAATTTAATTTCAAGAACTTTAGAGAAACTTACCCTATTCAAGTTGAAATCAGCTTTTTGTCCAAACCAAATAAAATATTTATTATTAAAGAACTTAACTAAATTAGGTATATCTTTTAAACTTTTTATTATACCAAAGCATGTAGACCCACTTCCCGTCATACCATAAGCAACAATATTAGGAATTTTTTTTAAATTAACTAAAACATCCTTAATTTTCGGTGCCAGACTAGTTGCTGAAAGTAAAAGAGAATTATGAATTATTACGTTTTCAAAAAACATTTTTTTTGATTTATAATTTAAATTTTTAAAATCAGAGTAATGTTGGAATACAGATTTAGTTGATAGTTCGACATTTGGGTAAATTATAAGAAAATAATAATTACTTGGAAATTTTTTTCTTTTTATTTCTTTGCCATAACCACTTAACCGTAAATCTTTACTGATAATACATGATGGCACGTCAGATCCTAATTCACTTCCAATTTGTAATATTTTAGATATAGGTATTTTATTATTCTTCTTATCTTTGTTAAAAAGTGTTCGTAGAAGTACGAGAGTTGCTGCGGCATCTGCCGAACCTCCACCTAATCCTGAACCAATTGGAATATTTTTATCTAGGTAAATTTCAAATTTTTTGTCCCAATTTGTGTAAAATCTGAATTGGTTGATAGCTTGCAAAATTAAATTTTTTTTTGGGTCGATAAGAAATGAATTTTCTTTATTTTGATAAAAAGTATCATTTTGACTGAATTTTAAATAAATTTCATCAAATAATTCTAAAAAGCAGATATCACTCTCTAAAAAGTGAAGACCAGATTCAGATTTATCTTTAACAAATAAATTTAAATTAAGTTTTGCAGGTGCAGAAATACTATAATAGACGGTCATGATGTCTTATTTTTTCTTTTATTTTTTTAATTTTATTCTTGTTAGTTTCATATTTAAGAGCTTTTTTCCACTCAAAAATAGCTTCATTTCTTCTATTTAACATAAAATAACAATCACCAAGGTGATCTATAACTTCAGCACTTCTTGGTAGGATAGAAACAGATTTTTCTAAAAAGTAAACTGCAGAATTAAAATTATTCCTCTTATATTCTACCCAACCAAGAGTGTCTAAAAAGTAGCCATTATTTGGATCTATAGTTAAAGCTTTTTTTATTAAATTTAAAGCAAGTTCTAATTCTTGATTTTTTATAGCTAATTTATAAGAGACATAATTTAATGTAAAAGTATCATGTGGATTTTTTTTCAAAAGTTCTAAGAATAAAACTTTTGCTTCTTTCCATCTTCCTAGTTTATCTAAGTTAGAAGCATATAAAAATAAATCTCTGTCATTCGAATCATAATCATCTAAAATCTTTTTATAAATTTTCAAAGACTTATGATATAATAATTTTGATTTATAGTAATTTGCAAGCCTATATAAAACAAATTTATTATCAGGCCAGACGTTAGTAATTTTGAAGAGTAATGTTTTATATTCTATATTCATACTAGAAGATTTTATAATGTCTAATTTTTTTAGATTTGCTGGTAAAGAAAAAACTGATTTTTCAGGTATAGTATCTAAAATTCTAAATGCTGTTTCATAGGTTTTTTCAAAGGTATAGATTTCTGCTAAAGCATATTTAGAAATGTCCAATTTAGGCTCCAGAAAAATACTAAACTCTAACAATATTTTTTGATGAAAATAAGAGTTATTTACTTTTAAGTTATCTTCATTTATCAAATTATAAATTTTAGATCCTAAAATAACATTTAATTCTTGAACTTTTTTAAATATATTATTTTTTTTAGAAAAATTATTAATTATGTTAATTTTATCAAACTGGCTTGGTAGTTTTAGTTTTATAATTTCTTTTGATTTTTCGAAATTATCTACTCTGAAGTAAAATCCTGCTAATAACAATAATTCATGGCTATTTAAATCATTGTTTTTATAAATTATGTTAGCAATTTTAATTAGTTCTTTGGAATCATAAAAATTTTCTAATATTAGTAACTCGTGAATAGATGACTTATTATAATAGTTTCCTGATAAATCTTTTTGTGGGTTTTCTGTTTCCTTAATCCAAAATTTAACTAAACTATTTAAATCATCAATATTAAAAAACAATTTTTGATTTTTAAAAACCTCAAGACTGCCTCTTAAATCATTATTTTTAATTTTTAAAATATATCTGGGTAAATTGTATAAGGTGTTAATTTTACCATTAACTTTCAATTTACGGGAAACATTATCTGCGGTATTAAAATTTCCACTTACTAGATTAGAAAAAAATTTGAATTCCAAAAGTTTTAGATTAGTGAGTTTTCTATTTAGTATCCGACTAGCAGTATAAGCATCCCCTTTTTTTATTGAATAATTAGCAGTAAGATAGTTTCCTAAATATGACGTATTGTTTTTTTGATTATAATGATCTTTGGGTATATCTGAAAGCTTTGTTTTGATGTTACAACTTATCAAATTCACTGAAATCAAAAGAATTAGTGCACTTTTAATCATAAAATTTACCAAAAGTTATTATTTTCTTTAATATAAAATCAATACAACCTATCTTATATTATTAAATAAAATTTAATAGGAAATTTTAATTGGATCAGACTGATACTAAAAACCAAAAAATAATTACAAATATTTTAAATTTTTATAGAGAAATTGGAATCGATATTACAGTTTCTAACAAATTTTTTTATAAAGACCCTGCTTTATTAAAAGGTTACAAAAAAAACATAAAAATTAATAAAAATTATGACATACAAAAAAATAAAGATATTAAAATTAGAGAATTGGAACATTTATTCAAAAACTTTGAAGGTTGCAAATTAAAAAAAACATCTACAAATTTTGTCAAATTTTACGGAAATACAAATTCAAAAATATTAATTATTGACGGACCGCCAGATGAGGAAGAAGATAAAAATGGTCTATCTTTTGTTTCAAGTAAAGGATTATTATTTGAAAAAATGCTTAATGCTATAGAATTGACGATAGATGAAACTTTCATAGTAAAAGGGATACCTTGGAGACCACCAGGTAACAGATACCCAAGTAATGATGAAATAAAAATTTGTAGACCCTTTATTCTGAATTTGATAAATATATTAAATCCTAAAATTATTTTATGTTTAGGCGAAGTTCCCACCTACCAAATATTAGAATTGAATGAGAGTATCATAAAAACAAGGGGAAAATGGCGAACATTAAAATCTAATCAATCTAATTGTAAATTCTCTGTTCTTCCAACTTTTAGTATTTCACATTTGTTAAATAGACCAGATTTAAAAAAATATGCTTGGGAGGATATGAAATTACTAAGAGACAGTATCAAAGAAATTTAGTTGCGTTATGATAATTCTAAAAAATACAAAAATATTTTTTCCACTTATTTTTTTTAGTTCCCTAATCTTTTCTAATATTTCATTTGCAAATAATGACAATATTAAAAAAATATTATCTTTAGACGATATAAAAATTTATAAAAAAATTTTTGAAATTCACAAACTTCCAATTAAAAGTAAAAAATCTAAGGAGTGGAGAAAAGTTGATGATTTAATCAAGGATTTAAATAATAAAATATTATTAGGAAATGTATATGCTGAAAGATTTTTACATCCTACTGGATGGAGAAGTTCATATATGGATTTAAAAAAATGGCTTGATAATTATAATGACCATCCTGATGCTACTAGAATTACTAGGATAGCTTTAAAGAGAAAACCAAGTAATTATAAGAGTCCAAAAAAACCAACACCTGGTTTTTTGAATGGGTACGGTACATTCAAAGAAAATATATTAAAACCAAGATTTCCTATAGATAATAAAAAATATAAAAGATTTTCTTATTCTACTTCAATTAAATTTAGAAGAGCAATTAATAAAAGAAAAACTTTATATGCTGAAAATTTATTAAATAGTAAAAAAACAAAAAGGTATCTTACTATAAATGAATTATCACAACTAAGATCAGAATTATCACATGCACTATTTATTTTTGAAGAGGATTATGAATCTATCAGACAAGCCAGACTTTCAGTAAGTTTATCAGAAAAACCAAACCCTCTGGCTTTATGGGCTGGTGGATTGGCATCATGGAGAATAAAAGATATTAAATTATCGAAATATTTCTTTAATAAATTATCAAAAATTAAGGGGCCAGAAGGAATAATTGCTGGTGGAGCTTATTGGTCATCGAGAATTTCATTTTTGTTGGGAAATGCTAAAGAGGCAAATTATTTTTTGAAAAAAGCAGCCACAAAAGAACGTACTTTTTATGGGTCATTAGCAATGGCTTCTTTAGGGTATAAATATAAGCCTAATTTCGATTTGCCCAGCTATGATAATAATTTTATAAACAAAATTTTAAAACACAAGGGTGGTATTAGGGCTTTAGCATTAATAGAGGTAAATGAATTCCACAAAGCAGCAAGAGAATTCAGAAAAATTATTCCAAAATTTGATGTAAAAGACTATCCTCAATTATTATCATTCACATCAAAAAACAATATGCCAGGATTAACTTTTAGGTTAGCTGCTATTTTAAGAAATGATCATAATAAAATATTATTAGGAGGTTTGTATCCTGTGCCAAGCTGGAAGATAGATACATCAGATTTAAAAGATAAGGCACTTCTGTATGCTATAGCTCGACAAGAATCAGGTTTTAATCCAAGGGCTAAAAGTTCATCAAAGGCTATGGGTGTCCTTCAAATAATTCCTTCGACAGCAGCATTTATAATGAAAAATAGAGAATATAGACTTAGAAGAAGCAAAAACCACTTGCTTTATAATCCCCTTCACAATATTTCAATTGGTTCTAAATATATTAAATTCCTCTTTAGTTTACCTATCGTAAATTATGATTTAATGTGGATGTTAGCAAGCTACAACGCAGGCCCAGGAAATTTTGAAAAATGGACAAAATATAGAAAATACAAATACAAAGACAGTCTATTAATGTTAGAAAGTTTGCCTGCGAGAGAAACTAGAAATTATATAAAGTTAGTGCTCACAAATTTATGGGTATACAAAGCCAGATTTAATCAAAATAACACAGTATTGCATTCACTTGCATCTGGAAAATCTATAAATTCAAAAATGTTTTTTAAAAATACAGGAAGTTAAAATTAATAATGGATAAAAATGAATTTATTTCTATAAATATTGCAGTTGTGACTATTTCTGACACTAGGGAATTAAAAAACGACAAGTCAGGCGATACTTTACAAAATAGAATTACACAATTTGGGCACAATGTAACTGTAAGAGAAATAGTAAAAGACGATTTTAATAAAATTTCTGATTTATTTAAAAAGTTACTCAAAAATAAAGATATAGATGTAATAATTTCTACAGGTGGTACTGGACTTACAGGAAGAGATATTACACCTGAAGTAATGGAAACACTTTTTGAAAAAACTATAGATGGTTTTGGAGAAATGTTTCGTTGGTTATCATTTAAAAAAAATTAATACATCAGCATTACAATCACGAGCACTTGCTGGAGTTGCATGTGGTAAATATATTTTCTGTTTACCAGGCTCGCCTTCTGCATGTAAAGATGGATGGGATGAAATATTGAAATATCAATTAGATATAAGACATAAACCATGTAACTTTGTAGAAATTATGCCTAGACTCCAAGAACATAAATTTTTTCGTTCTAAAAATTAATGATAAGTTTTGATGTAGAAAGAGACTTATATAACAAAAATATAATTATGATAGGAGTTGATGAAGCTGGAAGGGGTTCATGGGCTGGTCCCTTAGTGTCGACTGCATGTTGGTTTGATTTTACCAAATATAAATCTTTGCATTCAGAGATTAATGATAGCAAGAAATTAAAATCGTCTAAGCGAAGAGAAATAATATTATCATTAAATAATTTTGTTAAATATTCTTCTTCTATTTCCAGCGTATCTGAAATTGATAAGTATGGCCTTTCATATGCAAATGCAATTGCTATGAAGAGGTCTATCTTTTCACTAACTCAAGAATTAAAAAAACACCCACAAATATATAGAAATAAAGATATTTGTATTTCTGTTGATGGTAAATTTAAACCAGATTTTGAAAATTTGGATAATTTTTTACAACTTAACAAATTACATTTAGATAACTATTCAATTGAAGCTATTGTTAAGGGTGATTGTCTTTGCAAAACCATTGCTTTAGCAAGCATTATTTCTAAAGAAACAAGAGATACTGTAATGAGGCAATGGTCAAAAAAACATCCACTTTACTTGTTTGACAGTAATTTTGGATATGGGACAAAAAATCATAAAAATGCTATTTTAAAAAATGGTATTTTAGATTTACATAGAAAATCTTTCAAACCTATTGCTACTATATATAGTAAAATAAAATTATAATTATACACATATTGTAGATATTAAATAAATTTAACTAAGTAATTGACTTTATTGAATAATTATAATTTTATCCACAATATATTAACAATATATTAAATATATAAAAGATTAATTATGTTATTAAAAAGTTATTTAAATAGAGTTGTTGTTGGCGACTGTATCGAGAAGATGAACAAATTGCCTCCTGAAAGTGTGGATTTAATTTTTGCAGATCCTCCATATAATCTTCAACTTAATGGAGAACTTGAAAGACCTGATCAAACTAAAGTTGACGGTGTTAAAGAAACTTGGGATAAATTTAAATCTATTTCTGATTATGATAATTATACTAAGGAATGGATGAGTTCTGCTAGGAGAACATTAAAACCTAATGGTAGTATTTGGGTTATTGGTTCTTACCATAATATTTTTAGATTAGGGTATATTTTACAAGATTTAGGATTTTGGTTATTAAATGATGTGGTTTGGAGAAAAGTTAACCCAATGCCAAATTTTCGTGGTAGAAGGTTCACTAATGCTCACGAGACACTTATTTGGGCGTCAAAAACAAAAGAATCAAAGTATACATTTAATTACGAAGCTATGAAGTCATTAAATGGTGATTTACAAATGCGTTCGGATTGGTCCCTTCCAATTTGTACTGGTGATGAAAGGTTAAAAAATAAAGATGGTAAAAAGATACACCCAACACAAAAGCCTGAAAATCTTTTAAATAGAGTTATAATGTCAAGTAGTAATATTGGTGATGTAGTTTTAGATCCATTTTTTGGCACTGGAACTACTGGAGCTGTAGCAAAAAAACTGCGTAGGAATTTTATTGGAATTGAGCAAAATGCAAAATATGCATTAGAGGCTGAAAAAAGAATTAATAAAGTAGAAGAAATTGGAACGAAAGATCTTATTCAGACACCCAGAAAAAATGCCGAACCAAGAATACCATTTGGACAATTATTAGAACAAGGGCTATTAAATCCAGGTGAGTTATTACAAGATTCTCGAAGCAGATGGACTGCTAAAATTAGAGCAGACGGCAGTTTGATTTCTAAAGATAAGAAAGGTTCAATACATTCAGTAGGTGCTGACTTACAAGGGCTGCAGGCCTGCAACGGATGGACATTTTGGCATATAAAGCGATCTGGAAAGCTTATCCCAATTGATAGTTTGAGACATGCAGTAAGGGCAGTCAACCAAGTATAGACTTTAATTCTAGTCTACTTTTGTGTAAGATTGGCTCAGTATAACCAGAAGGACTAACATCTCCTTCTAAAACCAAATCCAGAGATGCCTTAAAAGCAATTGATTTATCAAAGTTTTTTGACATTGGGATATAATTGCTATCATTTTTATTTTGTTCATCAACAACCTTGGCCATCTTTTTCATTGTATCAACCAATTGTTTTTTAGTAAAAATACCATGTTTGAGCCAATTGCAAAGGTGTTGACTAGAAATTCTGCAAGTTGCACGATCTTCCATTAAACCAATATTATTAATATCTGGAACCTTAGAGCATCCAACACCTTGATCAACCCATCTTACTACATATCCAAGAATACCTTGTGCGTTATTGTCCATTTCTTTTTGTATTTCTTCTTGAGACCAGTTGTGACCTTTTGAAACTGGGACAGAAAGTATATCGTTTAAGTAATTGTTATTATCATTAGACTTATCTTTTTGGATATCAAATACATTTATCTCGTGATAATGCAAAGCATGAAGCGTAGCTGCTGTTGGACTAGGTACCCAAGCAGTATTTGCGCCGCTTTTTGGATGATTAATTTTTTGTTGCAACATTTCATGCATAAGATCAGGCATTGCCCACATTCCTTTACCTATTTGAGCCTTACCAGAAAGTCCACATTCAAGCCCAATTTTTACATTATTATTTTCATATGCTGAAATCCATTTAGCATTTTTTATTTCACCTTTTGGTATAATTGGACCCATCTCCATTGCAGTGTGTATCTCGTCGCCTGTTCTATCTAAGAAACCAGTATTAATAAATACAGTTCTTTCACTTGCCATTCTGATACACTCTTTTAAATTAACAGTTGTCCTTCTTTCTTCATCCATAATACCAATCTTGAGAGTATTTCTTTCTAGTTGAAGAGCATCTTCTACGGCACCAAAGATATCACATGCAAATTTGACTTCCTCTGGTCCGTGCATTTTTGGTTTAACAATATATACGGATCCAGTTCTAGAGTTCATTTTATGGATCTTAATATCATGAATTGCAATTAATGACGTAATCATTGCATCCATAATACCTTCTGGTATTTCTTCCCCATTTTTTAACAAAATAGCTGGGTTTGTCATTAGGTGTCCAACATTACGGATTAACATAACAGATCTACCTGAAAGTTTATATTCTCCAGAGGAGGTAATGTACGTTTTATCTGGATTTAATCTTCTTGTTATTGTCTTACCATTTTTTTCAAAAGTATCTTCAAGATTACCTTTCATAAGACCTAACCAGTTTCTGTAGGCTAATACTTTATCCTCTGCGTCTACTGTTGCTACTGAATCTTCACAGTCTTGTATTGTAGTTAAAGCTGACTCAATTATAATATCGTCAACACCTGCATTATCTCCAGCCCCAATGTTACCTTCTTTATTCACTAATATTTCTATATGAAGATTATTATTTTTAAGAAGAATACAACTTGGATTTTTAGCATTACCTTGATATCCAATATATTGGCTTTTTATCTTTAAATATGAATTAGTACCATCTAAGGTTTCAACTAAAAGGGAATTATCATCAATTTTATATGAATTTACATCTTTATGTGAACAATTTTGTAATGGAAAATTTTTATCTAAAAACTCTTTCGCATATGATATTACTTTATTTCCTCTTATAGGATTATAAGAAGTAGATCTTTCTGCGTTGTCACTCTCAGAAATGGCATCAGTTCCATACAATGCGTCATATAAACTTCCCCATCTTGCATTTGCAGCGTTAAGTGCGTATCTCGCATTAGTTACCGGGACGACCAACTGAGGCCCAGCTTTAAAAGCTAATTCATCATCTACATTTTTTGTCTTGATTTGAAAATTTGCACCTTCGGGTACAATATAATTTATGTTCTTTAGAAAGTTTTTATATTCTTCATGATCAATATCTTTGCTAGAGTTTTCTAAATAGAATTTGTCTATTTTACTTTTTATTTCACTTCTAATTTGAAGTAATTCTTTATTTCTAGGAACAAATTGATTTAAGATTATTTCTAATTTTTCCCAAAACATATCAGAAGAAATTTTTGTATCAGTAAGTGCCTCATTTTCGATAAAATTAGCAAGAGCTTCTGATACTTGTAAATTACCACGTCTTAATCGTTTAATCATTTTTATCCCCAATGTGAGTATTATTCAAAAAATTAATATCATTTTTTAAAAATTATCTAAAGTTAATCCTTCATTTTTGAGAAGATTTTTAACTTCAAAATACAATTCTTTCTTATCTTTTTCAGATTTACCTTCAAATCTAACTACCAGTGCTTCTTCAGTGTTACTTGCGCGTATTAACCACCAACCATGATTATTTTTAACTCTTAAGCCGTCTAATGTAATTACATCATTGGAATTATATTTTTCAAACACTTTTTTAGATATACTATCAATAGTTAAAAATTTAATTTCATCAGAACAAAAAACTTTAATTTCAGGTGAAACAAATGTTTCAGGCAAAGTTGATATAAATTTATCTAATTCAAAATTATTTGCCGTTAAGGTAAGTAATCTTATAGCTGCATAAAGTGCATCATCATAACCAAAATAGGTGTCACTAAAAAAAATATGGCCAGACATTTCACCTGCTAATGGGGATTTTATCTCTTTAATTCTCTTTTTGATGTTTGAATGTCCTGTTTTTCCAATTTCTGCTTTAAAACCTAGAGATATAATATTTTCATATGCAACATAACTTGACTTAATATCTAAAATTATTGTTTTGATATTTTTATCATTTGGAGCTATTGAATTTGCAAGAAATGCAGTTAATAAATCACCAGGAATCGGCCTTCCTTGCTTGTCAACAACACCAATTCTGTCACCATCTCCATCAAATGCTATTCCAAGTTCAGCATCAACCTCTTTCATTTTATTTTTCAAAATTTTTAGAGTAGACTCATCAGTAGGGTCAGGATGATGATTTGGAAAATTGCCATCAACTTTAGAATATAAGATAACGTGTTTTCCTGGAATTTTTGAGGTTATCATCTCAAGTGAAGGACCGGATGCGCCATTACCACAATCCCAAACAATAGTTTTATCATCAAGTTGTCGTTTAATATATTGGAGAGGTTTAATAATTTCATCAATATAATGAGTATTTATTGCGACAGATTTAGAAAAACCATTAAATGTTCTTGAATAACCTTTACTTGCAAAATGACCTAGTTTTTGAATATCTTTACCAAAGAAAGAGTTTTGATTTAAAACTATTTTAAAACCATTATAATCCTTTGGATTATGACTTCCAGTGACTTGTATCGCTCCATCTGCATTATAATAATTACTTGCAAAATAAAGCATTGGCGTAGGACCCATTCCAATTCTGTAAATTTCGCAACCAGAATTCTCAAGTCCTTCAGTCAGTTTTTCTTCTAATAATGGGCTAGATATCCTTCCGTCCATTCCAACAACAATTAATGGATGTTTTTTTTCTGGATATTTTTCTCTAACTGTAATGCCAAAGAAAAAACCAAGCATGAAGGCGTCTTTTTCTGTTAAGGTTTTTTCATAAATACCCCTAATGTCGTATGATCGAAGAATTGTGTTGTTAAAAGTATGCTTAAACATCAATTTTAACTAACTATTTCACGTTTTAGCCAACTTTTAAGGTTCTGCTTCATCTCTGGCCTTTCAATAGAAAAACGAATATTTGCTTGTATAAATCCTAATTTAGACCCACAATCAAATCGTTCCTCTGAAAATTTATATCCCATACAATTTGACGCTCCTATTCTACTTGCTATAGCGTCAGTAAGTTGAATTTCATTGCTAGCACCTCTATTTTGTTGTTCTAAGACTTCAAAAACGGCTGGTTCTATAATATATCTCCCGACAACAGCCATATTGCTAGGTGCATTTTCTGTGGATGGTTTTTCTATAAGGCCTAAAATTTCAGTAACATTTTTGTCTATCGATTTTCCAGGAGAAATCACTCCATATGAGGATACGTCTTTTCTGTCTACATCCATTACAGCAAGCATGTTACCGGAATTATATTTAGCAATCATTTCTTTAATTGTATTTCCACCATAAATTAAGTCATCCGCAAGAATTATTGCAACTGGTTCATCTCCAATTAAATGTCTAGCACACCAAACAGCATGACCGAGACCAGCTGGTTCTTGTTGTCTTACATAAGCAAATGATCCGGGGATTTTAAGCATTTCTTGAGCAGTTTTAAGGGTTTGTCTTTTTCCTTTTGAAAGTAAGTTATTTTCTAGTTCAAAAGAATGATCAAAATGATTTTCTATGGCAGATTTTCCTCGACTAGTAACAAAAATAAATTGGTCAATACCTGCATTAGCCGCTTCTTCAACTGCATATTGTATAAGGGGTTTGTCAACAATTGGAAGCATTTCTTTAGGCATTGACTTGGTAGCAGGAAGAAATCTTGTACCTAATCCACCCACTGGAAATATTGCTTTCTTAATTTTCATTCACAAATCCTATAAACTAGTATAGTAGTTGATATGGTTATTATTTTTTTATTTTCAATCAGTTAAAAACTTTATGTTTCTCAAATGTAAGAGGATATGTCATGAAAATAACAATGTTAGGAACTGGCTATGTTGGATTAGTATCTGGAACTTGTTTTTCAGAGTTTGGTTTTGATGTATGTTGTGTAGATAAAGATAAAGACAAAATTACTAACCTAAAAAAAAACATTATACCTATCTATGAACCTGGTCTTGAGAACTTAGTTAAAAAGAACAAAGATGCTAACCGGCTCACTTTTAGCAATGATATAAAAAAAAATATAACAAACGCAGACATTGTTTTTATTGCTGTGGGAACACCTGCGAGACGTGGTGATGGTCATGCTGATTTATCATATGTTTATGAAGCTGCAGAAGAAATAGCAAAATATTTAGTTGGCTATACAGTTGTTGTCACTAAATCTACGGTACCAGTTGGAACAGGAAATGAAATTAAAAAAATTATTAGCAAAACAAATCCCAAAGCTAAATTTGATGTGGTTTCAAATCCAGAATTTTTAAGAGAAGGTAATGCTATTGAGGATTTTATGAGACCAGATAGAGTAGTTGTTGGTTACGAAACTGAAAAAGCCAAAGAAGTAATTTCAAAAATATATAAACCTTTATATCTAATTGAAACTCCAATTTTATTTACTGATTTAAAAACAGCCGAGTTGATTAAGTATGCTGGTAATGCATTCTTGGCTGTTAAAATTTCTTATATTAATCAGATGGCAGATTTATGTGAAAAAGTTGGAGCGGATGTTCATGATGTTTCACGAGGAATCGGTCTTGACAAAAGAATTGGTAGTAAATTCCTGCATCCTGGACCAGGTTATGGTGGATCTTGTTTTCCAAAAGATACTCAAGCACTCGTAAAAACAGCTAATTATTATAACTCTAATATTTCTATTGTAGAAAATGTGATCAATTACAATTCTCAAAGAAAAATAGATATGGCAGAAAAAATAATTTCTGCCTTAGGAAAAAATTATAAGAATAAGAAAATATCTATTCTAGGATTAGCATTCAAACCAGAAACTGATGATATGAGAGAAAGTCCATGTCTTGATATTATCCCCAAACTTCAAGAAAAAAATTTACAAATCTCTGCATATGATCCAGTAGCCATTGATGAAGCAAAAAAATTATTACAAAATGTCCAACTTACCGAAAGTATTGAAGATTGCATTAACAATAGTGATGCACTTGTAATTTTGACTGAGTGGAATGAATTCAGGAGTTTGTCACCGGAAAGATTAAAAAAACATATGAAAGGAAATGTTTTAATTGATTTAAGAAACGCACTTAACCCAGACAATTTTCGTAAAAGTGGATTCAATCTCACCCAAATAGGAAGACTAACTCCTAGCCAGTAATATTTGTCCCAAGTGATTTAGGTCTTTTCATTCCCTCAATTAAATTTACCATTTCTATCTTACCAGTTATTTTACCTTTTGAGTTTTCAATTGTAACTGGCTTTGAAGGTGCATCTGACATTATTTGAAGTATATCTTCTAACACCATATCTTCTTTGACAGTAGCACCAGAGCTTTTTGTGTTTGTTGGTGTCATAATTGATTTTGCTTGAATGACCCTTGCTCTATTAATATCTTTTATAAAATCAGAGACGTATTCATCTGCAGGATTCATTATTATTTCTTGAGGATCACTGTCTTGAACCATGCTTCCATCGCGAAGAATAGCTATTCTATCTCCAATTTTAAGAGCTTCATCAAGATCATGTGTAATAAATATTATAGTTTTATGTAATTCACTCTGAAGATCTAAAAGTATATTTTGCATTTCTGAACGAATTAATGGATCTAAAGCAGAAAAAGCTTCATCCATTAGAAGTATTTCTGCATCTGTTGCAAGTGCTCTTGCAAGTCCCACTCTTTGTTGCATACCACCTGACAGTTGTCCTGGATAATATGTTTCGTAACCATCTAATCCAACTCTCTTAATCCATTTTTGAGCTTTTTCTGACCATTCATCTTTAGCAATATTTTGAATTGCTAGTCCGTAACCAACATTTTGTAAAACTGTTTTGTGTGGAAATAAAGCAAATTTTTGAAAAACCATAGACATATTATTTTGTCTGAACTGAATGAGTTCTTTTGAAGTTAAATTTAGGATATTTGTATCATTAAACAGTATTTCACCACTTGTTGGTTCTATCAATCTATTTAAATGTCTTATCAGAGTTGATTTGCCTGAACCAGAAAGACCCATAACAACTTGTATCTTTCCTCTATTAATATTTAAATTTATATTATTTAATCCAAGAACACAGTTAGACTTCTCAAGGAGTTCGTCTTTACCCATTCCATTTTTCACCAGATCAAGTGCACTTTTATCACCATCTCCAAAAATCTTATAAAGTTGATTTACTTTGATTAATATATTTTTTGAATTCATTATATTAATCCTTACCTTCGTTCCTATATTTTTGCATTCTAAGTCCGAATTTTTGTGTAACTCTATCAAAAATAATTGCTAGTATAACTATAGCGAGACCATTCATTAATCCTAGAGCTAAATACTGATTTGAAATTGCTCTTAAAACTGGAAGGCCGAGACCTTTAACTCCAATCATAGATGCTATTACCACCATTGCCAAGGCCATCATTATTGTTTGATTTACACCAGCAAATATAGTTGGTAAGGCTAATGGCATTTGAACTCCAAACAATTTCTGCCAATAATTTGCTCCAAATGAGTCTGCTGCCTCTAACACGTCTTTATCTACTAACCTTATGCCTAAATTCGTTAAACGAACAATTGGTGGAATAGCATAAATACATACTGCAATTAATCCAGGAACCTTTCCAATACCCAAAAGCATTACAACGGGTATTAAATACACAAAACTAGGGATTGTTTGCATGACGTCTAAAATAGGAACTATTGCTGCTTGGACTTTATTATTTCTTGCCATAGCAATACCTAGTGGTATACCAATTGCTATGCATAGGAATGTGGCTACAAGTATAATGGCTAATGTTGACATTGTGTCTTCCCACATACCAAAATATCCAATCAACATAAAACTCAAAAAAGTTCCAACAACTATTAAAATAGATCTTGAGCCTATCCAAGCAAGTAAAAGAATACTAAATATTATAACAGGCCAAGGGGTATTAATAAAAAGCTTCTCGAACCAGACTAAGAACATTAGTAATGGTTCAAAAAATTCTTCAATGCCTTGACCATAAGTTCTTGAAAAATCAGTGAATGCAAAATCTACAGTTTTCTTAAATTCTCTTAAATCAGATCTGCTCATGTCTGGGAAATTAAAAAACCAATCCATTTTTACATTCCTTTTTTGTAAAAAAAATAATCACCACCTCAAATTTACTTAAGATGGTGATTATAAAATTTGGTATTACTTAAAGACCAGCTTTAACTTTTTTAGCTACGTCTGCAGAAACCCATTTTTCCCAAACGCTTCCGTGCTTTTCTAGAAACTCGAAAGCAGCATCTTTTCCAGATGCTTTTTGTTCAGTCATAAAAACAAGCATTCCATTCATTATTTCACCTGGATAAACTCTGTTTGTAATGTAATTCATAGCAACACTAGCATTCTTTTTAAAGTTTGCTGACACTACACTATTAACTTCAGACTTAACCCAAGAAGATTTTTGTGGATTTGCACATTCTTTCTCTGGCTTAACAATACAGTTATCCCAGTTATCTTTGCCTCCAAAAGGTACACCAAAGTCTAACTTGTGCATTTTATATTTTCCAATCATAGATGTTGGTGACCAGTAATAACCAAACCAATTTTCACCCCTCTCAACAGCTTTCGCCATTGAACCATCTAAACCAGCAGCACTTCCTGGATCAACAAGAACCCATCCTTTTTTCTCCATTTCAAAAGCTCTAAAAAGGTTAGCATTAGCTAATTGGCAACCCCAACCTGCAGGACACCCAACGAAAGCCCCCTTAGATTTATCTTCAGAATATGGAAAAAGATCAGGTCTATTTAAAACATCTAAAGCTGTTTTTAGCTCTGGGTGTTTTTTGATAGTGTGAGGTGGAAGCCACCAACCTTCACCTAAACCAGTAATTGGACCTTTGTTGGCAACAATTAATCTATTTTCACCAACAGCTTTGTTTAATGGAACAGCAACTGCATTAGCCCACAATTCTGGAGCTACATCAGGTGATCCTTTTTCGTTCATTGAGGTAAAAGTAGGCATTGTAGCGCCTGAAACCAGTTCAACTTCGCATCCATAACCTTTTTCTAATATTATTTTATCTACATTGGCCATTAATTCAGCAGATGCCCAATTCATTTCTGCAATAGTTACTTTTCCACATGCAGCATTACCTATTGTAGCCCAACTAAGGCCTACGGCTACGGTTGCTGCCATAGTAAATGCAGCTCCGAATACCCTTTTCATTTTAATCTCCTGTTTCCGCTCGTAATAAATACAAACCTTGTTTAATTAAATTAAAGTAAATTGAATTATAAATTCAGGAATCATCATAACAAAAAAACTGCACTAATTGCAAATCACTATAATTGAAAACAACTGTTAACACACTGTAAGTATCTGATATATATAGATAATATTTTTTAAAAAAATTTGTGATTATATCTATAAATTTTTATTGAAATTTATTATTTAGTTACTTACATTTCGTTATTATTATTATTATATGTAATAAATGTTTGAAGATTTTACACCATTTATAATAGCTTTAGTTGTAACATTCAGTTTTATGATATGTGTTGCTATATGGAATGGTTTAAATGCTCCCCAACCTCCCGAAAAAGCACCTCCAATAGAACCAGGTCCGTCTAGAACTAGAGAAATTCTTGCGCGGTTTAGTGAGTTTTTTATGAATTTAAATCCTGAAGAAGAAATGATTTTTGATATTGAACTTTTACCAGATCCAAAACAACATATAATACATGCTCTTTACGTTGGTTTTGATGAAAGTGAAAATGATGATGAGAAATCAGCTATTGAGAGAGGTCTTAGAGCCATTGTTAGATTTCAGGAAAGAGTTGGTGAGTTACCTATCAAAAAGGAAATGTCAGAAATAGAAAAAAATCTAGCAATATCTAACTCTGAAGAAAATACAACCAATACACCTGATTCATCTGACATAAATATTTTAAGTGAAGAAGAATTTCAAAGATATTCTGTTTTAAGAGACCAAGAATTAGAAACGCATTTTCAACATTTAAAAATTGAAACTACTGAAGAATAGGAAATAAATATGTCCATCTTTAAAATTAATGATCAAAATGAAATTTATTACGAGTTTACTGAACCAAAGGGTAATGGACATACATTTGTTTTTGTAAATGCTTTAACAGGTAACACAACCGCGTGGAACGGTATCATTGGAGATAAAATTACTGAAGATGGGAATGGTTTTCTTACCTATAATTTTAGAGGACAGGATAAAAGTAAATTTAGTGAAGAACTTAATTTAGACACAGATTTAATAGTTTCTGATTTGTGTCTTTTGATAGAAAAATTAAATTTTAAAGATATAATTTTAGTAGGTTTGTCCATTGGTGGATTGTACGCGTCACTTGCTCTTGAAAAGGGAGTTAAGTCTAATGGTTTAGTTTTAATAAACACACTTAGGAAAAATAACTCTAGGTTAAAATGGATTAACGAGACTATGGTTAATGTCGCACGCTATGGAGGTACATCATTATTAATGGATATGAATATGCCTGTAATTGCTTCACCATCGTTTTTAGACAAAATGAAACCAAGTGCACTCAATCCTAATATTTATAAAGGATTAGAAGAAACCTCTGGTATTTTCAAAATTATGAAGGGATCCTTAACAGCTAACTGGGATATTGACTGGTCTAAAATTGAATTACCAGTTTTAATTATGACGGGTCATCATGATAAAGTTTTTAGAATTCCTGATGATATTGATCAGATCGCAAACTCTATGAAAAATGTCCAAAGGTTAGAATTTCCTGATTGTGGACATTTAATACCCTTAGAAAATCCAAATGAGTTTGCTATGCATCTAAATCAATTTGCGAAAAAGTTAAGATGATTTTATTATAACAATTGTAATATCATCTTTTAAAAGCTGATTTTTGAAAATTTTTATTTTTCCAAAGTTATTCTCACAAACCCTTTTTATCCAAGATAACTCTGTATAATATAATGCTTTATTTATTTCCTTTTTTTCTTTTATTAAGCAGTTAAAAATCATAGCTTCTTTTACTAATTTCCAATTACTTGTAAGATTTTTAATTATATAATCTTCCCACAAAGGTATATTGTTTGTTGGTGTAAGATTATACGTGCCTGACATAACGACATAATCAGTATTTTTAAAAGGAAATGGACTTATTGCAAATTCAACATTTTCAAAATCTTTATTATTTTTGCAAAAATTAATTAAATTCTGATTTATATCAAACCCATAATATTGAAATTTATTATCCAAGTTCCTCTCTTTGATAATTTCGTATAATCTACCATATCCACAACCAATATCTGCAATTGAACACTTTTCATTTTTTGTGTTTTGTAATATTTTATCTAAAATTATGTTTAATCTAAGGTCTTGTGATAATTTACTATTCCAAAATACTCCTTTAGGGGTATTATTATAATTATCAAAACGTTTACTATAAATTTTAGATATTTGTTTGTTTAGTAACTTATAAATAAGTGTTTTTATAAATATCATCTAATCACGTTAAGCTAGAACTAAGTCAACTTAAACTAAAAAGGGTTATTACATGAAAAAAATTTTATTGTTAGGTAGTGGTGAGTTAGGTAAAGAATTAACCATTAGCCTAAAAAGAGTTGGATGTAATGTAATAGCATGTGATGCTTATGAAAACGCTCCTGCTATGCAAGTTAGTGATAAAAATGAAGTATTTAATATGCTTGATGAAGAAAAGCTAAAAGCAGTAATTGATAAACATAAACCAGATTTCATCGTACCAGAAGTTGAGGCTATTGAAACAAAAGTTCTAATTGATGCTGAGCAAAATGGTTATAATGTAATACCGTCAGCAAAAGCTGTAAATTTAACTATGAATAGAGATAGAATTAGAGATAGAGCGAAACATTTAGGATTGAAAACCGCTAATTTTGCTTATGCAGAAGCAGAAGAAGAATTAATTTTAGAGGCAAAGAAAATTGGTACAAAAGTGGCGGTTAAACCAGTTATGAGCTCTTCTGGAAAGGGCCAGAGTTATGCAAATTCTGAGGATGAATTAAAAGCATCTTGGAAATTTGCACTCGAAAATATGAGAGGAAACAGGAAACGTGTAATAGTCGAAGAGTTTATAGATTTTGAGTATGAAATTACCCTTTTAACAATTTTAGAAAAATCTGGGATGGTTACGTTTTGTGAACCTATTGGACATTTTCAAAAAAGAGGTGATTATCAGTATAGCTGGCAGCCAGCCGAATGCTCACAGGACGTAATTAGAAAGGCACAAGAGGCTGCTAAAAAAATGGTCATAGACTTAGGTGGGTCAGGTATATTCGGGGTAGAATTTTTTATTGATAAAAAAGAAGAGGTAATTTTTAGTGAACTAAGTCCTCGTCCACATGATACAGGAATGGTAACAATGTTTACTCAAAATTTTAGTCAGTTTGATATTCACGCCAGAGTTTTGTTGGGAATTCCATTACCAGAAATTAAAATAAATCAATCTGGTGCTAGCCATGTGATTCTGGCAGAAGAAAATGCTTCGGGTAACTATATCATTGATGGTGTTGAAGATGCACTTGAAGATAAAAATGTAGATTACAGAATTTTTGGAAAACCATTTTTAAAATCATATCGTCGAATGGGTGTTGTTTTAGCTCCAACTTTAGAGAAGGCGAAAAAGGCAGCTAATAAAATTTTTGTTAAAGAAATTTAGTTATATAAATTATGATTATTGTTTATTTAAAATTTGAAATAACAGAGGCTATTTCTTTTTCTTGTTTATATCCCATTAAATGAATTCCACTAACGCCTTCAATAGATTTATATTTTTCTATTAATTCAATACAAATTTTAATACCTTCGTGGCTTTCGTCATTAGATTGTTCAATTCTATTGATTATTTCCTCAGGAATATTGATACCAAAAAGATTTTTGTTCATCCATCTAGCACTTTTTGCAGATTTAATTACTCCTAATCCAATTATGAAATAAGCTTTGTCAGTAATATTTAATTCATTTAACTTTAGCATATAATTTTTTAGAATATCTTCCTCGAAAACGTATTGTGTTTGAAAAAATTCGACACCAGCTTCAATTTTTTTTACTAAGTTTAAACCATCAAAATCATTGTTAATTTTAAATGGTGTATCTGCTCCACCAATGAAAAATTCTGGTGCATCATTAATTTTTCTTCCAGAAGGATACATTTTTTTTGTTTTAATTTCGTGAGCAGTTTTCAATATACCAATTGTATCTAGATCTCTAACTTCTTTGGTATCTGGTTGATCTCCGCCTTTAACTTCATCACCATACAAACAAAGAATGTTTGGAATATCCAATGCCCACCCCCCAAGAAGATCACCTTGTATTGCAATCCTATTTCTATCTCTGGTGGTAAATTGTAAAATTGGTTCAATTCCATTTTGAGCAAGAATAGCTGCTGTCGCAAGAGCTGACATATGAGATTTTGCGCCTGCTCCATCAGTAACGTTAATCGCATCAGCTAAACCGTTTAAACATTTTACTTCATCTATAATAACATCTTTATTGCCAGAATCTGGTGGAGAAGTTTCGGCCGTAAAAACAAATTTATTTTCATTAAGTAATTTTCTTAATTTACTTTTCATAAAATATGTCCAAAGTAATTTATAGATATTGTTTAATTGGGGTACAAACAAATGTCTAATAGTTTTTTAATTAACACATCTAATAGAATTAGAAGAACACCATTTACTTCTAGAAATGAGTTAGCAGGTGTTAAAAATTATACTGTCTATAATAACACATTATTACCTACAATATTTAAATCATTAAATGAAGATTATTATCATCTAATAAAAAATGTTCAGTTATGGGATGTTTGTGCCCAAAGAGTTATTGAAGTTAAAGGCAGAAAATCTTTGTCATTAATGCAATATCTTTTTTGTAGAGATTTTTCTAATATTTCTTCTGGTAAAGCATATTATGCACCAATAGTTAACTTTGAAGGCGGATTATTAAATGATCCAGTTGTTTTTTGCATCGCTGATAATCATTTCTTGATTTCTTTATCTGATTCAGATTTGTTTAATTGGGTCTCTGCAATTAATAATTCAAAAGAATTTTATTCTGAAGTAAGAGAAACCGATATATTTACAATTGCTATTCAAGGACCAAAATCTGAAAAATTAGCTCAAAAAATCTTTGGTAAAGAAATACAAAACTTGAAATATTTTAATTTCATAAAATTTCTATTCAATGAAGAAGAAATTATGATTTCGAAAACAGGTTACAGCAAACAATCTGGTTACGAAATTTTACTAAGTAATCCAAATAAAGCAATTATGTTGTGGGATCTAATAATGGAAAAAGGCAAGGAATTTAAAATTCGGGTTGGGTGTCCAAATATGATTGAGAGAGTAGAGAATAATCTTCTTAGTTACGGAAATGAGATGACAGTTAATGACACGCCCTTTGATTGTGGGTTAGGAAATTTTTGTGATCTTGACTTAGATTATGAATTTATTGGAAAGTCTTCTTTATTGAAACAAAAACAGCTTGGCTTTAAAAGAGATATATTTAAAATTCAATTTAATTTTGAAATAGAAGATAAACCAATTTTTTTTAATAATATCTCAATTTTTAAAAAAGATGTAGAAATTGGAAAAGCAACTTCAATTGTTTGGTCACCTAAATATTCGAAATATATAGGTTTTTTAATTGCATCAAAAAATATAACGAACAACCTCAATGATTATTACATCTTAGATAAAGTCAAATTTGATTTATTAAGTGTTTCCTGAGCGTTTTTATTGAATTTTAGAGGCAGTCAAAGTACTTAATATAGCCTATTCCATGCTTCAATTTCACATAATGTGCAACAATTTCAATTATATAATTATACGAAAACATCGTCAATGTGCTCATTTTGTCTGCCTTTTGTCTACAATAAAATAATAGTTCTTAGTGTGGGTATTTGTAGACATTATCAAATGGCAAAATTGTAAAGACAGAGAGTGGTGCAACGCGTATTGATTAACAAAAGATTTTTATATATATTTAGAAATAATCAGAATTCTAAATTAGACTAAGTACACCAAATGGTGACATTTTCAAGATACAAAAATCATAACTATCAATTTGGCAATTTGGTTAATTTTTTCAGTTAGTTTTAATTTATGTTAAAGTTTTATAAATTTTAATTATATAGGTTTAAATTTATCATGTTTACAAGAATTCATGTTTTGAAATTTCAAAACAAAGTTGCAAAAGACAGCTTAAAAAATACCTGTAGGTTAATAAATGATAAATTACTAAAAAAAGGACTATATAGTTCAACCTTTGTTGATGTTAATGACACAAACCTCTATATAATCAACACATGGAAAGATGAAAAAACCTCAGACAAAGCTCATTCACAATATACTGATTTTGTAAAACAAGTTAAAGAAATGGGAGTTAATATAGTTATTGTCGGTGGTGATACCGAAGTTATATATTCTGATCCTTACATATTACAAAAATATACCAAAGTAGAATAATAATTTAATTATACTAAAAACTTGCTCTTTTTATAGTTTACCATCCATTTTTCAAAAACTAATATTGCTTCATTCATATCAGCAGTTTTGTTTGGATGTTTTTTTGCTCTACCTAACATGGTGGATACAACATTAACCTGATATTTTTTATCTCTGTCTTTTATTGCATCTATTGTATAGGTTGCTTTTTCTTTGTTCTTAAATCCAAGTCCTTTTAGAGTTGTCTCAGGCTTGTAATCTGAATATAGAGATAGATTAAGAGGTTTTAACTTTCCCTGATAGTTTTGCTTACTTATTGGCATAGAATCTATAAGATCAAAAATAATATTAGGTTCTAAAGTTGAATATTCTTTTTTTAAAGTACCATCGTAACCTATTAATTTAATAGAAAACTTAAGACCCTTTTTTCTGAAAGACATTAATTTGACATGCCTTTTATGAAATTCTTTTATATGCTTTTGATAAAGTTCTTTGGATTTTTTGTAGTTATTATCTCTGTAGCAAGTCGTACATAGCAAGAGTATTCTACATTTCCATTTGTATTTCGTTAAATCCATTATTCATTAATTTGCATTAACTATTTTCCGGATCAACACTATCATTTTCAGTTTTACTAATTTGATCTTTCTTTTTTTTCATTTTGCAAACTTCTTTTAGAGCTAGACCAGCCATTACTCCTACGCCCATACCTATAATAGTGCCTTTGATTATTCCTAATCCAAACATTTTAAACTCCTAATTTTCTATCCATGAAATAAATTGATAAAAACCAAAAAGAATACCAAAGAAAACATAAAGTCTAGCTTGAGATCTCAATATTGGTATAACTATGATTTTTTGTATTGTTGACATAGTAATTATTTAATCTTTTTTTAAATAATATTCAATATCACTAAATATTATCCAAAAATTCAGGTTTGTTGCGTTGAGAATTTTAGAAGTTATTTAAAACTTGGTAGACTGACAATTCCTGTATATTTTCAAAAATAAATTTAAAACTTATAAATCAACTTCTATAATCATGAAGAACAATTCCTCTATTGTTCCTATATTTAGTGTTATAATTTTTTCCTACTTTTGGAACTACTTTCTCTTCAATTATTTTTTGACAGTCTTTATATGCTTTCTCAGACTCATATTCAAAAACCCTTGTAAGCCTGTGATTTTCTTTGTTCCAAACTTGGGAGACTGTTACTCTAATCAACCCAGCTTTAGAAAGCTCTGCCATTAAATCATCAGTCCATATTCTATCTTGAAAGGTTTCAAGCCAATGCTCTAATTCAATCTTTGAAGGAAAATCTAACTCCATAACATTCATAAATAGAGTTTCTTTAGTTATAGGTTTTACCATTTATCTCACCTTCTGAGGTTTTAATTAAAAAAACTGGGTAGCTTTATCAAGAACAATTATCATTAAGAATTAGATATAAGGATCCAAATCAACTTCTATAATCATAAAAAATTACCCCCTATTATTCCTAGACTTTATGGTATAACTTGCTAGTGCTTTAGGCATAACTTTTTCTTCAATTATCTTTTGACAAGCCTTGTAAGCATTCTCATCTTCATATTCAAATGTACTTGTTAATCTATGATTTTGTTTGTTCCAGACTTGGGCAACAGTTCTTCTTACTAATCCTGCTTTAGATAGTTCTTTCATTATATCTTCTGTCCATACTTTTTCTTCAAAAGTTGCCATCCAGTGCTCTAATTCAACCTTTGTTGCAAAATCTAGCTCCATACAATTCATGAATAAAGTTTCTTTGGTTATTGGTTTTACCATATATGTCACCTGTTAGTATGAAAATTAAATATGCAAAAACATTAGTATGAATGCAAATAAACGATTTTATTTCTTTCAATTTTAATCCAATTTATTATATACATTCAATATTCAATTCATGATTTGAAACACAAAAAAAAAATGAAAATCTTATTTAAAATATTTATACTTATACTTTCTACATTACTTATCCAAAACAAAGCATTTTCTTACAGCAAAAATTCTGGAAAAGTAAGTGTAACTGTTTCTGTAAGTAAAGCAGATAAATCAGATGATACAAGTGCAGGAGTTAAAACTGAGGCTTCAGCAAGTAAAAGTATAGAAAATATTACCAACTCAAGCAAAGATAATGCACCTACTAGTAAAACTGCAGAAACACTATCTGTTCAAGACAACTCTAGCGAACAATCATATTCATATGACAATAACAACAATTCGTCAGACGATAATTATGATAGAAATAATAAATTTGCAAATAAAATAAATGGCTATAAATTTAGTAAAAATTATGAAATAGCTGAAGAAGAAAGATTATTTGATGCTATTAAAAATTTTAAAAATGAAGAGAGTTTAAATAAGAGTGATCTGAAAAAAATAGATAGTTTAGTTAATAGAAGAATTAATGAAATTGCTAAAAAAATTAAATTCAAATTTGATAAAAAAGATGAAAAACAATTTTTTGAATTTACAGAAAAAACAAATTATGACATTGAAATAATTGAGAAGAAAGCTGAATTAGTTGATTATGTTCAAAAGACTTTTGAAGTGATGGGATTAATTAATTAGACCGATTAACAGTGAAAAAATTCTCATCTTTTATCTACTATATTGTCCATCCATTTAAAGCCCACCCTTCTAGAAGGTTGAATATTTGAGTAAGACTGAGTATCTCAGCGAAGCGGATTGGAGCGGGCGAAGAGATTCGAACTCTCGACATTCTCGTTGGCAACGAGATGCTCTACCACTGAGCTACGCCCGCCTAATTTTGATGAAATATAGCATTCTAATTCATAGTATCAAGGAAAAATAAAAAATAATTTATCTTAGTGGTTTTTTATAAAATTATTTATGTTCTCACATATATATATAATCTCATCTTCTTTTAAATACGGGTGCATAGGTAAAGACAAAACATTTTTACATAAATAGTATGTCACATCTAGGCCACTTTTAGATACGGGATATTTAATATAAGGTTTATGTTTATTCAAAGGTATTGGATAATAAACTGCAGTAGGAATGTTTTTTGATTTTAAATATTCTTGTAATTTGTCTCTATTGATGTTTTCTGGAAGTATGATTGTGTATTGGGCCCAACTACTTTTGAAATTTTTGTGAATTTCTGGCAATTCAATTTTGAGATTTAGGGAGTTTAAGTTTTTATTATAGTTATCTGCTACTATCTGCCTTTTTTGCAACTCATCTGGAAATATTTCAAGTTTTTCTAATAAAATGGCGGCTTGAATTGTAGACATACGAGCATTCATTCCTATCCTATCGTATTCATACCTTTTTTTTCCCATACCATGTATGTGAGAAGAATTTGCTATTTCATATATTTTTTTATCATTTGTAAAAACAGCCCCTCCATCTCCGTAACAACCTAGTGGTTTTGCAGGAAAGAAAGATGTTGCAGCTGCTTCAGATAAATTGCCTACAACTTTATCTTTATGTATTCCTCCAAAAGATTGTGCAGCATCATCAAGAACCCATAAATTATTATTTTTTGCAAAATCATTAATTAAATCTATCTCTGCTGGTTGTCCGAACAAACCTACAGGCATTATACCCTTTACATCAATACCTAAGTCTTTGGCAGTATTTAGAGTGTCAGGTAGTTTAGCTGGATCTATATTAAAGGTATCACGCTTAACATCGACGAAAATTGGAATAGCACCAAGCAAAGGCATAACCTCGGCAGACGAAGCGAAAGTGAAAGCAGGAACAATTACACCTTCACCAGGTTTAATTTTTAAACCAAGCAAAGATAATAACAATGCATCTGTTCCACTAGAGCAACATAACACATACTTAGAACCAGTAAATGAACTAAGTTTATCTTCAAGTTCTTTTACTTCTGGACCTAAAATATATTGTCCATGATCAAGAACTTGATTAATACGTTTATCAATTTTATCTCGAATTAATTTTTGTTGAGCAGTTAGATCAATAAATGGTATCATAAGTTTATCTTATTTCCTTAAATTTTTTTGTCTATCATATCTATAACAGTTTGAACTTTTACAGCTTCTTTATGGTCTGTTAGAGGGCTTTTTCTTGAATATACACAGTCTATAAATTCTTTTAATTCACTTTTAAGTGGCTCGTTTTCTTGGACTTCAATTTTTTCAATTGGTAAAGTTTTAATTGTATTTTTAGTTGTTATAAATGATGGATTATATAGCAATTTTTCTGACCAATTTTTTGTATCGTCAAAAATGAGGGAGCCTTTTGATCCAATTATAGAAAATTTATGTTCTTTATACGGACACATCCAATCAGAATTAATCAAAGCAGTAACACCTTTTGAAAATGATAATTTTATACTGACTGCATCTGGCCCAATATTATCATGGTGATGAATTGATTGAACATTTACGCCTAGAGGTAATTCTTTTACAATAGAAAGTATCATGGAAATGTCGTGAGCGGATAAATCATAAACCACAGATTCTTCTTTTCTAATAGCACCTAGAGCAAGTCGATTAGCTCGAATGTTTTGTAAAATACCTATTTTACCATTTTTGACAAGTTCTTTCATTTTTACAAATGCATTATGATAATTTAGTAAATGGCCAACCATCAAAACTTTATTTTTATTTGCAGCTAACTCTGAGAGTTTTTGAGCATCGGGCAATGACAAACAATATGGTTTTTCTATAAATACATCTTTATCATTTTTTAGAGCTTCAGTTGCTAAATCTTTATGTGTTATTGCAGGTGAAGCAATTACTATTGCATTGATGTTTTGATCTTTAAAAATTTTATTTAATTCTAAAGTTGGTAGTGAATATTCATAACTGAGTTTTTCTGATAATTTGATATTTAAGTCATATATACATGCCAGAACCCCCATTTGATGTAAATTTCTAGCTATATTTTTTCCCCAGTTACCACAACCAATTAGAGCAATTTTTAATTCTCTTATCATTTTACATTATAATTTTCATTTTGAATTCAATCATTATCTACTATTTAGATATATACACTTTAGTAATTGGTCAATTGTAGTATTTTGTAATAAATTGTTGAAATATTATTTGCTGACAACCATATCAATAACTCAATTTTAGGAGTCTTAATAATGGAAAATAATGATTTAATCTCAACGAGCAGCAATATCATAAATGTAAATGAAGAAACATTTATGAGTGAAGTTGTAGAAGTTTCCAAGACAAAGCCAGTCATAGTTGATTTTTGGGCTCCATGGTGTGAACCTTGTAAAACCCTTACACCTTTATTAGAAGATGCAGTTAAAGGTTATAAACAAGAGATAATTCTAGCTAAAATTGATATTGATCAAAATCAAAATATTGCTGGACAATTAAGAATTCAATCTATTCCTACAGTCTATACTTTTTTTGAAGGTAAAGTCGTTGATGGATTTCAAGGAGCTAAATCAAATAGTGAAATAATAGAATTTGTAAAAAAATCAGCAAGCTTATCTGGTCCTGGACAAGAAGTAGAAGATTTAATTTCAAGTGTGCAAGAATGCATAAAAAAAAGAGATTGGAATAGTTCTTTTGAAATTTCTCAAAAGATTTTAGCTTTAGATCCTGAAAATCACACTGGTTTTGGAAATCTTGTTAGATCAATGATTGGGTTAGATAAGTTTAACGAAACAAAAGAATTAATTGATAATTTAGCCCCAGAAATAAAAAATTCTAAGCCAGTTGAAGAAGCAATTTCATTGCTTGAAACTTCTGAAAAGGCTTATATTGCAAAAGGAAGTATCAAAGATTTAGAAAAAAAATTACAAAAAGAACCAGACAACTTAGATTATTTATTACAAATGGCAATTGCTTTATTTGGTATAGGTAATATTGAAGATTCTTTTGAAATGCTATTGAAATCTATTAAAATAGACAAAGAATGGAATGAACAAGCAGCCAGAAAGCAGCTGTTAGAATTTTTTTCATCAGCAGGCATCGAAGCAAAAGAGACAATTAGTGCTAGAAAAAAGCTAGCAACATTATTATTTTCTTAATGAGGACAAATATAATGGTTGACGATTTTGAAAAAGAAATAAATTTACCAAATATCATTCCGATATTTCCATTGGAAGGTGTTGTAATGTTTCCAGATACTTATCTTCCATTAAATATTTTTGAAACTCGTTATTTAAAAATGATAGATAACGCAATTTCAAATGAAAATAGATTAATTGGTATGATACAGCCAAAAAAATCAAATAATATTGATGAAAAATCCGCATTCTACAGAGTTGGATGTGCTGGTAAAATTATAAAATTTGAAGAAACTGATGATAATAGATATTTAATTACTCTTAAAGGTTTAAGTAGATTTAATTTAATTTCAGAAAAAACCAATGAAAAAGATTACAAAGAAGCAAATATTGATTGGGAAAATTTTAGTAAGGATTTGAAAATAAACTCAAAGTCCTCAGACTTTAGTACTTTAAAGAAAATCTTGAAAAAATATTTTAAATCAAAAAACATTAGAGCAAATATGGATGCAATTGATACATTTAATGACTATAATCTTGTTGATCAAATAACAATGATATGTCCTTTAGCGAATAATGAAAAACAACTTTTGCTAGAAACAACTTCTATTTCAAAAAGAGAAAAGTTACTACAAACTATATTAGATAGTTACATTAGCGAAGAAAATATTTCTAATACAATTAAGCATTAAATAGATTTTAAATATTAATTTATAAGTTAATCAAAGGATAATTATATGGAAGCTACTCCAATTTTAATTAAAAAAAAAGATAATGGTAAATGTTTGTCAATTCATTTTGATGATAACACTAAGTTTAATATTTCATCAGAATTACTGAGAGTAGAAAGTCCCTCTGCTGACGTACAAGGTCACGGTGGACCTAAGATTATTGTGAGAAATAAACAAAATATTCTGATTGATCAAATTGAACCCGTTGGTAATTATGCTATTAGAATCATTTTTTCTGATAATCACTCGTCGGGAATATATAGCTGGGGATTTTTATATGATTATGGAAAAAATCATGATAAATATCTACAAGAATATTATAATTCTTTATAAATCAAATAGATGCTAAATCTCTAAATATATTTTTTAGTTTTGTTTTATTTAAATTTTCCATGCCTTTTGTAAGCAATGACTGTGTTTTTTCTGAAGTTGAAGTAAATCCAAAAAACATAAAGTCTGTAAAAGCTGTCATAGAAATAGTTCGCGACAGTCTTTCGTTCTTGTAAAATTTTAAAATAGATTTATCACCAAGATCACTTCCAAATTTCAAACAATTTTTTATTGCATTTAATGTAGAAACACAATCTCTTAAAGATAGGTTTAGTCCCTGTCCCGCTAAAGGATGGATCGAATGAGCAGCATCACCTAGTAAAATTGCTCTTGAGGATGTTGGATTTAACACAAGGTTTAAGTTTAGATCCCAATATGATAATTTGTTTTCTATTTTATTAATTTTTCTTATAGGACTAAAATTAAGATCAATATGTGAAAAAAATTTATTTAACTCACTGCAAATAAAATATTCTGGATCTTTTTTTGATAAAATTTTTTCACACTCAACTTTTTCAATACTTTGAACAAAGTTCACTAGATTTTTATTTTCATATGGAAGTATTCCAACTGGTCCTATATTCGTAAATGCTTGAATAGCATTCGAATTATGATTTTTTGATTGTTTAAAAAATCCAGAAATTGCAATGTGTTTAGTTTTTTTGTTTATTGTATTTATAGAAAGCAATTTTCTAAAGTAAGAATTTTTTCCATCTGCCGACAAAACTAAATGTGTATTTATAGATTTTTTATTTTCTAAATATAAAGTTCTTTCAAATTGGGTACATTTAGTATTATTTACAAAACTTTCATATTGTTTTACGTCTTTAAGTTCTTCTTCTATAATATTCAAAACAATATCATTTTTTATCACCGCACCAAATTCTCTTTTTTTGTCAACATAATCCCACTCCAACGGTAAACTATAATTTGGACCAAATACTTGAATACTTTTGACTGGTGTAAAATCATTTTTTTTTAATTTATTTAAAATATTTAAATTACTTAGCAATTCCAAACTAGTTTTGTTGTAAAACGTCGTCCTCAAATCATTTTTTAATTTTAAACTTGGTTTAATCCAACCTATATCACTTAACTTGAACATTTTTGAATTTTTTAACAATAAAACCATCATAGCCCCTGTTATTCCTCCACCAATAACACAAATTTTATGAAAATTTTCTTGCGATATGTCGTTACTAGCCATTTATGCTCTCATTAAGTTAAATAACACAATTATATTAGTTTCAAAATTTACCAGTATAATATAAATAAATAAATGTGAAAATTGTTTGAGGTTTTAAAATGTTACACTCAGATTATAATATTTTAAAAGACTGGATGTTTGGAAAACTCGCATCTCTTTTAGAAAATACTGAGCCCAATCCTAAATATCCAATTGTAAAGATGTCGCTAGGTGAACCTACATTGGGTTTACCAGATTTTACAAAAAAAATTTTAGATTCGAATTATAAAGATTGGGCAAAATATCCTCCAAGTGAAGCAATACCAAGTTTTGGTAATAGCATATTAAATTATATAAAAAGAAGATACCCAGGTACAGACAAACTTATAAAATTAAATAAGAATATAGTTCCTGTTCCGGGAACAAGAGAACCCTTACATCTCATAGGTTTGCTAGCTAAAGACTTTAAAGTTGGAAAAACAACAGCCCTTGTAACTAATCCATTTTATCATGCTTGGCTTGCAGGTAGTATATCAAGTGGATCAAAAGTACATTGGTTGAACTCTTTGCCAGAAAATAACTATTTGCCAGATATATTTAATTTACCAGAAAATTTATTAAAATCTTCTGTAATTATGTATATTTGTTCACCATCTAATCCTCATGGTAGCGTTGCTAGCATTGATTATTTAAAGAATGCCATATTACTTGCTAGAAAATATAAATTCATTTTGGCTATTGATGAATGTTATAGTGACATCTATAGAATTAACAGGTCTAAACCACCAGGAGGATTAGAGGCGGCTTTACATTTAGGTAATAGTTTAGAAAATTTAATTATTTTTAATTCCTTGTCAAAAAGAAATAATACTTGTGGAATGAGAGCTGGGTTTATAGCTGGTGACGAAACTATAATTGAAAAATATAAGTTGTTGGTCTCAAATGGTGCTTCACCAGTTCCTATCCCTATTCAAGAAGTTGCAAGCGCATTGTATAATGACGATAATCATCAAATAGAAGGTTGTATACATTATGACCAAAACTTTGAACTTGCAGAAAAATATTTAAAACCTTTTTATAAAGATTTCAAAATTCCAGATGCAGGTTTTTTTCTTTGGTTAAAGGTCAATGACGACAAGAAAGCAGCCAAAATTTTGTGGGAAAAATTTTCTTTAAGAGTTATGCCGGGAAGTTTTATGGCAAAAGATATTAATGGTATAAATCCAGGAAGAGGATACTTAAGAATATCCTTAGTTGACAAGAAAGAAATTATTGAGGAAACAATGAGGCGTATTTGTTTATTTTTAAAGATGGATATTGCTCAAGAATAAGTTTTTTGAATAATAATTAAGATCAAATTATGGAAAAAAGTAATTTTTATATTAAAATAACAAATAAAATATTATCTTTAATTTTATTTTTTAGTTCTGTATCGTTTTTTTTATTTTTAATTTCATTTCATCCTGAAGATCCTGGCTGGGGTATTGTTTCCGAGAATATACCCAAAAATTTTTTGGGTGAAATGGGGTCATTTTTTTCTGGTTTAATTATAAGAGAATTTGGTGTTTTGCCTGGATTATTGCTATCTTCAATTTTATTTATATGGTCTTTAAAGTTATTTAATGAAACCCATATAAAATTTTTTAAAACAAAGATTTTCACAATTATCTTTATGATATTCTTTAGTTCTATAGGAGGGACTTATCTTGAGACTAATATAATTCAAAAACTAAGTTTTAATTTCCCAATATTTAGTCAAAATGGTTTATCTGAATGGTTATTATTAACCTGCTCTAAGAAAATCTCTGATCTAATAGCCTTCGACATTGCTTTATCTCAAACAATTTTAGGCCTGACATCCCTAAGCATCTCTTTGTTGTTATTTTTTTGGATACTATCCACAGGTGAAAAAGAAATAAAATTTTTTAAATTTATTTTTAGGCCTATATTCTTGCCTTTAATTTGGATATTAACAATGTTTTCAAATTTGTTTTTTTACAACTATAAAAAAGTTGAAAGTGAATTAGAAGAGGATAAATATGAACTTGCCTTTTTTAAGAATCTTAAAGATAGATTTTTTAAATTTAAAGGTAATTCGATCGGCAGAAAAAAACCAAAAGTTAGAAAAACTCCAATTTTAATTAAAAATATCCATAAAGAATTAAGTTTAAATACCAAGACAGAAAATTACAATTCATACCAAGATGACTTACCATTAGGGTCTGAGAGTGGATTTATTTTACCATCTGTAAGTTTGCTAAAAGAGTTTACAGAAGATATAAAACCTCCCAGCAAAGAAACCCTCGATATGAATGCAAAAGTTCTCGAAGGAGTTTTATCAGATTATTCAATTAATGGAAATATTGAGTCTGTTAGGTATGGTCCAGTTGTAACTAGGTATGACCTACAACCAGCACCAGGTTTAAGAAGTCAAAGAGTCATATCTCTGGCTGATGATATTGCCAGATCAATGTCAGTTGAGGCTGTAAGGGTGGCAATGGTTCCAGGTCAAAATGTTATTGGTATTGAGTTACCTAACAAATTTCGAGAAACAGTAATATTGAGAAACATCTTAGAACATGAGGAATTTACAAAATCAAATTTTAGTCTGCCAGTCTGTCTTGGTAAAAATATAGCAGGATACCCAGTTGTCGCTGATTTAGCAAGAATGCCACATTTACTTGTAGCTGGAACAACAGGTTCAGGAAAATCGGTCGGAATAAATGCAATGATTTTATCTTTATTATATAAACATACTCCAGAAACTTGTAGGCTTATTATGATTGATCCTAAAATGTTAGAATTATCAGTTTATGACGGTATTCCCCATTTATTAACACCTGTTGTAACTGATCCAAATAAAGCAATTATTGCTCTAAAATGGGCTGTAAGGGAAATGGAAACTAGATATATGTCGATGAGTAAACTTGGTGTCCGAAATATCGACAACTACAATGAAAGATTAGTTCAAGCAAGGAAGAAGGGTGAAATTCTCTCAAAAAATATTCAAGTTGGTTTCGATCCAGAAACTGGCCAACCAATTTTTGAAGATCAACAAATAAGTTTAACACCTTTACCTTATATTGTAGTAATAATTGATGAAGTTGCAGATTTAATGTTAGTTGCTGGAAAAGATATAGAGGCAGCAGTTCAAAGATTAGCTCAAATGGCTAGAGCCGCTGGAATTCACGTTGTTATGGCTACGCAAAGACCATCCGTAGATGTTATAACAGGAACAATTAAGGCAAATTTTCCAACCAGAATTTCATTTCAAGTTACAAGTAAAATTGACAGTAGAACAATACTAGGAGAGCAAGGTGCTGAACAATTGCTTGGAAGGGGAGACATGCTGTATATGGCAGGTGGTGGTAAAGTAACACGAGTACATGGTCCTTTTGTAGAAGATAACGAAGTTGAGAAAGTCACAAAATTTTTATCTGATCAATCTATTCCAGATTATGATGAAAGTATTACTGAAGAACCTGAGAACTTTTCTCCAAATGATATAAATAGTTTTAATAATAATAAAAATTCGAGGGATGAGTTGTATGACGAAGCTGTAGCTTTAGTAGTTAGAGAAGGAAGGGCAAGTACTTCATTTATTCAAAGACATTTAAAAATAGGCTATAATAGAGCAGCTACAATAATTGAAAAAATGGAAGACAATAATGTTGTATCCAAGCCAGGTAGAGCTGGGAAAAGAGACATTTTGATTGAGGATAGTTAATTGAAGCAATTAGAAACCACGTCAAAATTTTTTCTATACGTTTTCTTAATAATTTTAAGTTGTCATTCATCCTATGCAATTGAAAAAAACAAATCAGCAAAAATTCAAATTAAAAAATTTTTTCAAAATCTTATTACATTAGAAGCCAATTTTATACAGGTAAGTCCCTCAGGAAACGTTAGTAATGGTAAAATATATTTAGACTTGCCAGGGAAATTAAGAATTGATTATGAAAACCCTAAAAATTTGTTGATAACTTGTAAAGGATTTTGGATTGTGATCCAAGATAGAGAAGCAAAAACCACAAACAATATTCCTGTTAAAAATTCTCCATTTGCCATTTTATTAGAAAACAAACCATTTTTAAATAATCAAAATATTAAAACAGAATATATTATTGAAGCAGGTATAATTTCATTAAAATTAAAAAACCAAAATAACGATAATCAAGAAAGTTTAGTTTTAGAATTTTCAGAAAATCCATTCAGCTTAAAAAAATGGGTAATCCAAGACTCTTTGGGAGAAAACACAACTGTATTAATTCAAAATGCAAAGTATAATAAGAAACTTTCACATTTATTATTTTTTCCAGCAGATTTTCCTGATCCAACTAATTGATAAATTTTATCTTTTTTATTAATTAATGCTATTATGTTTTGTAATTTATCAAAATCTTAAGTTAAAAGAGTTAAAAATTGAAGTATCGTCATGAAATTGACGGCTTGCGAGCACTTGCTGTGGTAGCCGTAATTTTTTTTCACGCTGGATTTGAATTATTTAGTGGAGGATTCGTTGGCGTTGATGTGTTCTTTGTAATCAGTGGCTACTTAATAACTACAATACTTATTGAAGACATTGAAAAAAAACGTTTCAGTATTGTTAACTTCTACGAACGACGTGCCAGACGAATACTTCCAGCACTTTTCTTTGTTATGACTGTGTGCATTCCATTTGCTTGGATGTGGATGTTACCATATCCTTTAGAAAATTTTGGTCAATCAATTATTGCAGCTACACTGTCAGCTAATAACGTATTGCTCTATTTAACTTCTGGATATCAGGATCTTGCTTCTGAATTTAAGCCACTGCTACACACATGGAGTTTAGGAGTAGAAGAACAGTATTACTTAGTTTTCCCTTTGCTACTTCTACTAACTTGGCAGCTTGGGAAAGGCATTTTCCTATTATCAATTATTGCTTTATCTGTTTTAAGTTTTTCTCTTAGTGAATGGCTGTCACGTCAAAATTCTGAAGCAGCTTTTTTCCTAATCCACACAAGGGCTTGGGAGCTATTTGTTGGTTCAATAGTTGCATTTGTAGTTCAGAAGCAAGGCGTGAAAAAGAATAATTTGTTAGCTTTTGTTGGCATATCAGCAATTTTCTTTTCAAATTTTTTTTACGATGAAACTACCCCGTTCCCTAGTGTATACACCTTAGTTCCAGTGCTAGGTGTGGTGCTTTTAGTTTTGTATGCAGAAAAAGAAACTGTTGTGGCTAAATTGCTAAGTATCAAAGTATTTGTTGGAATAGGTTTAGTTAGTTATTCTGCTTACCTTTGGCATCAGCCATTGTTCGCGTTTTCAAAGATCTATCAGCAAACAGAACCTTCATATCTTATAAATATGATGCTGATCGTTGCGACATTCATTCTATCATATGTAAGTTGGAAATATATTGAAAAACCCTTCAGAAACATGTCAACGATAAACCTAAATGTGTTTATAGTCACCGTAGCTATATCATCATTAGGATTGCTTGGATTTGGGTACACAGCACACAAAAGCCATGGATTTGTTGAGAGAGTATTTGATGAGTCTGTTTCCTCTGCAGACATATCTATTAGCTATAATCAGAGGAATTTTGCTTACAAGACAGATAACTTTAGAACTGAGCTTGAACCAAAGATACTTGTAATCGGCGACTCATTTGGGCGTGATTTTATAAACGTTTTAAGAGAAACGTATGATTTTACAAATCTCGAGCTTGTATATAGGGATGACTTTGATGTCTGCAGCCTCTTTCAAACCCAAAGTGGTAAGGTTCTCTTTACAGAAGCTGATATTATAATCTTTGCTTCGAATTATGATATTAGAAATACGCAGTGCATTGACAATGCCCTAAGACTTTCGAATAAAATTGGTGCAAGTCTTTTTTTTGTTGGTACCAAACATTTTGGCTTTAATCTCAACTGGATTGCTCGAACCAAAAGAAATGAAAGGCAGCTGCTTCGTAACCCTGTACTTGAGGATACTATGGTTGCAGATTTAACTGCGTCTGAAGTAATCCCTTTAGCAAACTATATCTCATTAATGCAGCCGCTTACCAACAAAGAAGGTGTGATTGTTACAGATGAATTTGGACATCTTATCAGCTCAGATAGGATACACTTAACTCGGTATGGAGCAATCTATATTGGAAGGAAACTTGTATTTAGTTCACAGTTAGGTAATGTTTTGCAACATTTAGCTTTAAATGAGTGAGTGGTTTGAACGTCAGGAAAAGAGCGAAGTTAAAATAATTCAACCTGAAGAATTACAAGATGCAGTAAAAGATTATCTGAAACAAATTAAAGGTTTAATATAATAGATTTGTTAATTTCTATTTTCGTTGCCTTTCTAATTATAATCTGTATTTTGCCGATAGGTATTATTGTTGATAGATTAGTAATGTGTGCATTTAAGTGTATAGAAAAAGATTAAATATTTGGAATATTTTTGGAGTACGAGTTTTTCGATGAGGATTGCAACTTGGAATATAAACTCAGTAAGGCTGAGGATACATCATGTTTTAAGATTTATAAAAGAACAGAACATAGATGTTATGTGTCTGCAAGAGACTAAAACACCAAATGAATTTTTCCCAAGTAAAGAGCTTGAGAAAATTGGATATGTTCATCAATATTTTAGAGGAGAAAAATCCTACAATGGAGTTGCTATAATATCGAAGGTTGAGTTTACAGACACTGGATATATCAATTGGTGTAAAAAAGACGATACTCGGCACGTTTATGTAAAATTAAAGAATTATATCGAAATTCATAATTTTTATGTACCTGCTGGTGGAGATGAGCCTGACATTTCAACTAATCCAAAGTTCGAGCATAAAATTTCTTTCATTAATGAAATGAAAAATTTTTTTTCATCAGAGACAAAAACAAATAAAATTTTAGTTGGTGATTTGAATATTGCTCCATTAGAACATGATGTCTGGTCACATAAACAATTACTTAATGTAGTATCACATACACCAGTAGAAACAGAAACTTTATTAGATATAATTCAGAATGGTAATTGGATAGACATAATGAGGGAATTTATTCCACATAATGAAAAACTTTATTCTTGGTGGTCATATAGAAATAGAAATTGGGAGATTTCAAACAGAGGTAGAAGACTTGATCACTTTTGGATATCAAAAAATTTATTTTCATTAGTAAAATCAGGTGTTATTTATAAGGACAGTAGGTCATGGAAAAAACCATCTGACCATGTACCGATTATAGTTGATATTGATATTTAAGAATAAAATTGAAGGCTAAGATTTTGGAAATTCCATTTGTAAAAATGCATGGTTTAGGAAATGATTTTATCATTTTTGATAACATAAAGAATCCTATCATTCATGACTCAAAATTTATTAATAAAATAAGTAACAGACGCATAGGAATTGGATGTGATCAAGTTTTGATAATTGAAAATACAATTACTCCTGAAAATTTCAAAATTAAAATGTACAATTCTGACGGTTCGGAAACTGGTGCGTGTGGAAATGGTACAAGATGTGTAGCTGATTATTTAATGAAAAAGAATGACCTAAAATCTTTAACTATTAAAAGCGTTAGTAATGACTTGTATTGTACTAAAACTAACAATTTAGTTACTGTAAATATGGGTGTGCCTAAGTTTAGATGGAATGAAATACCATTATCAAAGAAGCAAGATACACAACATGTCAAATTAGATGAGTTTAGAGCTTTTTGTTTATCTATGGGAAATCCGCACGCAGTTATTTTTATAAATAATTTAGAAGAGCTTGAGAATTTGAACATAAATTCTATTGGTCCTCGTTTAGAAAAGCATTCCATTTTTCCAGAATTTGCAAATATTGAATTTGTATCTGTTTTAGAAGATAAATCTTTAAGAATGAGAGTCTGGGAAAGAGGGGCGGGCATCACTTCAGCATGTGGATCTGGAGCGTGTGCAACTTTAGTTGCAGCTTATTCATTAGACAAAAGTGCTAAAGAAAATAAAGTTGCTTTAGACGGTGGTGATTTGTTTATCAAATGGCTTGATAACGGATCTGTAACTCTTTCTGGCGATACTGAAAAAGTATTTGAAGGTTTCATAGGTGAATAAATGAACATCACCTCAAAAAATAAAAACTCATTACCTGACATTAAGACTTTTGGATGCAGGCTAAATATTTGGGAAAGTCAGGTTATTAGTGACCTTGCTAGCAAGAATGGTCAAAGTGATTTAATAATTTTCAATACATGTGCTGTAACCAGTGAAGCTGAACGTCAAGCAAGACAGGCAATAAGATCGTCTAAAAAAAATAGACCAAATGCTAAAATTTTGGTTACAGGTTGTGCTGCTCAAATAGATCCTCAAAGATGGAATATCATGCCGGAAGTGGATTTTGTTATAGGTAACAAGGAAAAGCTTGATGAAAATTTTTGGAAGAAATTTGCAGCAGAACATAACATACTTTATAATCAAAATGTATTTGTTCAAAATATTATGGAAGTTAAAAGCACATCTGAGCATTTAATTGAATCTTTTAACAAACACACACGCGGTTTTGTTCAAGTTCAAAATGGATGTGACCATAGGTGTACATTTTGTATTATTCCATTCGGAAGGGGCCCTAGCAGGTCAGTATCAACTCAAAATGTTATTAACTCTATAAATTCTTTATTAAAAAATGGTGTTAAAGAAATTGTTCTCACTGGTGTGGATTTAACATCTTGGGGTATTGATATTTTTGGGAAGCCAAGTTTAGGATTGTTGGTAAAAAAAATTTTAAAAAATATCCCAAATTTACATAGACTAAGATTGTCATCCATTGATCCATCTGAAGTTGATTTTGACTTGATGGATGTATTTGAGTATGAAGAAAGACTAATGCCTCATATTCATTTATCTATTCAACACGGTGATGATATTATTTTGAAAAGAATGAAAAGAAGACATCTTTATAGAGACGTAATTAATTTTGTAAAAGAAGCAAAAAGACGAAGAAATGATATTGTGTTCGGAGGTGATTTTATAGCTGGTTTCCCAACTGAAAATGAAAAAGCTCACCAAAAAAAGTATGCAACTAATTAAAGAAGCTAACATTACATACATTCATGTCTTTCCATACTCTATCAGAAAAAATACTCCAGCATCAAATATGCCACAAGTACAAAAAAAAATAATTCAAAAAAGAGCTAGAGAACTTAGAGATTTAGCTGAAAGACAACATAATAATTTTTTAGTTAGTCAAATTGGAACCATTCAAAAAGTTTTGGTAGAAAATAATTCAGTTGGTCATGCTACAAATTTTTCAAAAATAAAATTAAAAGAAAATGTTGAAGCGTGCACAATTGTTTCTACAAAAATTTTAGAAATTAACTCTGATGGGTTGATAGGAACTATTCATATTTGAAATGGACAAAAAAAGAGTCAAATTTAATGGCATTAAATTGGTTTAAAAAATTAAAGACTGGATTAAGCAAATCGGCATCTAAGGTAGAGGGTGCGATAGCCTCTATAACTGGGAAAAAAACAATTGATCAAGAAACACTTCATGATATTGAAGATCAATTAATACTAGCCGATCTTGGTGTGGAAGTTGCTGGTAGAATAGCGAAAAAGATCAAAGATCAGAAATTCGAATTAAATAAAAATAAAGAAATAGAAAAGACACAAATTGCAAAAACGTTGGCTGAAGAAATTGAACAAATCTTACTGCCTCGTGAACAAAATCTTTATAAAAAAGTTAACTCTAAACCACATGTTTTGCTTCTAGCAGGGGTTAATGGTTCTGGAAAAACAACTACCGCTGCTAAAATAGCAGAAAAATTTAGACTTGAACAAAAATCAGTTGTTTTAGCTGCATCAGACACTTTTAGGGCAGCTGCTGTAGAACAGTTAGAGACTTGGGGGAAAAGAGTTGGCGCACAAGTTGTATCTGGAGAAGAAGGAGGAGACTCAGCCGCTGTGGCTTTTAGAGCTTTTGAATTAGCAAAAAAAGAAGATATTGACATTGTTATTATCGACACAGCTGGAAGATTACAAAATAAAAAAGATTTAATGGAAGAACTGACAAAAACTTGTCGAGTTGTATCAAAATTAGATAACGATGCCCCACATCAAAAAGTTGTAGTTTTAGACGGTACTGTTGGACAAAATGCACACTCTCAATTAAAAAGTTTCGACGAATCTATTGGTTTAACAGGTATGATAATTACAAAGTTAGATGGAAGTGCAAAAGGTGGAGTTGTCGTATCTTTAGCTGAAAAGTTCGAAATTCCTATTCATGCAGTTGGTGTTGGTGAAGGATTAGATGATCTTCAAATTTTTGAAGCCTCATCATTTTCAAAGGCATTAGCTGGTTTGGATTAGTGATTTCTTTCAGTTAGGCTTGACTTGATCGATAAATTTCTATACTGAAACAACAAATTATTTTAAAAATTCGTAAACGCGCGTCCTTGAGTTTCAAGCACGGGCGTAATTGTGGTTATAATAACAAATTGGTTTTAAAATGTTTGAAAACTTAACTGATAAGCTTGGAAATGTTTTTAAAGGACTCACAAAAAGGGGAGCTCTTTCTGAGAGTGATGTTGAAAAAGCACTTAAAGAAGTGCGAACAGCTCTTCTAGAAGCCGATGTTGCATTATCAGTCGTCAGAGAATTTATTGAAAAGGTTAAAGAAAGGGCAGTTGGTGAAGAAGTTTTAAGATCGGTTACACCTGGTCAGCAAGTTATCAAGATTGTTAATGACGTTTTAATAGAAGTACTTGGCTCTACAGAATCAGAATTATTAATAGATCATGCTCCTCCTGCAATTATATTGTTAGTGGGTCTTCAGGGTTCTGGTAAAACTACAACTGCAGGTAAGTTGGCTTTTCATTTAAAATCTAAAAAAAGAAAGAAAGTTATGCTTGCATCGCTTGATATTTACAGGCCTGCAGCTAGAGAACAACTTAGAATATTAGGTGAACAAGCAGAAGTCTTGGTGCTTCCAGAAATTGATGGAGAAAGCCCAGAAAAAATAACAAAAAGAGCAATGGCTGCATCTAAAGTACAGGCAATAGATGTTTTAATACTTGATACTGCTGGAAGAACAACACTCGATACAGCCATGATGTCTGAGGCAAAAGAGGTTTTTAAATTATCCAAACCATCTGAAACTTTATTAGTTGCTGATGCAATGACTGGTCAAGATGCTGTTCAGACAGCAAAAGCATTTTCAGAGTTAATTAAAATATCAGGTGTTGTTTTAACGAGGTCTGATGGTGACGCAAGAGGTGGTGCTGCATTATCAATGAGATCGGTGACTGGATGTCCTATAAAATTTGTTGGTATTTCTGAAAAACTAGAGGGATTAGAACCATTTTATCCAGACAGAGCTGCTGGAAGAATCTTAGATATGGGGGACGTTGTCTCACTTGTAGAAAAAGCTGCAGAAACTATTGCAGAAGAAGATGCTGCTCAAATGATGAAAAGAATGTCACAAGGCAGTTTTGATATGAATGATATGTTAAAACAAATTGGACAATTAAAAAAAATGGGAGGTTTAGGTGGAATAATGTCCATGCTTCCAGGTATTGGCAAGATTCAGAAACAAATGGCTGCCAATAATTTTAATGACAAAGCAATTTCAAAACAAGAAGCTATTATACACTCCATGACAAAAAAAGAGAGAGTAAATGTTTCTCTCTTAAATGCTTCTCGTAGAAAAAGAATTGCTTCAGGTTCGGGAACAGCTGTCTCAGATGTAAATAGACTTGTAAAACAACAACAAGACATGGCACGTATGATGAAAAAAATGGGTAAAATGGGTGGTCTTGGCGGATTAAAAAATATGATGTCTTCACTTGGTGGAGCAAGTCCAAATCCTGGTTTAGAGGATGGTCAAAATTCAGTTATTGATGCCAATAAGATGGCCGAGTTACAAAAAATGATGGGTGGTAATATGCCTAACTTAGGTAATATGGCAAATCGATTTGGAGGTATGGGGTTACCAGGGTTAGGCGGAAAGCCGTCCAAAAAAAGAAGATAAATTTATTTAACAATAACATAATTATAAGGAAAAAAAATGGCGTTAAAAATAAGATTGTCTAGAGGTGGAGCAAAGAAACGACCTTTTTACAAGATAGTAGTTGCAGAAGCATTATCACCAAGAGATGGAAAGTTTATTGAAAGATTAGGCTCATATAACCCAATGGTAGCTAAGGACCATGCTGAAAGATTAGTTCTTGACACTGAAAGAGCAAAATACTGGTTATCACAAGGTGCACAACCAACACTAAGAGTTGCAAAAATGCTCTCATCAGATGGTTTGGTAAAAGCACCAGTGATTAGAGATCAACCAATTAAAAGTGCCCCAGGTAAGAAAAGGCAAGAAAGAGAAGCAGAAGTGGCAGAAAAGTCATCAGTTCCATCAGAAGCTCCAGTGGAGGAGGCAGCAAAAGAAGAGGCACCTGCGGTAGAAGCTCCAGTGGAAGAAGCAGCAAAAGAAGAGGCACCTGCGGTAGAAGCTCCAGCAGAAGAAGCAGCAAAAGAAGAGGACAAAAAAGAATAAATAACTTTGTTAAAAAAAAATTTAATTGAAATAGGATGCTTTGTAGGTGTCCATGGCATTAAAGGAGAAGTAAAGCTTAAAAGCTTTACAGAAATTCCAGAAAATATTTTTTCTTTCAATGAAATTTTTATAGAGAATTCTGAAAATCCAATAAAATTAAAGTTAATTAGACAGTTAAAACAAATATTTATTTGCAAAATCGAAAATGTTGAAACAAGAACTGACGCTGAGAATTTTAAAGGATTAAAGTTATTTATATCCAGAAAAAGTTTACCAAAACTTACAAATAATGAGTTTTACCATTCTGATTTGTTGAACTTTGCAGTTTATAATTTAAATAAAGAAAGCTTTGGCAAAGTAATATCTTTAGAGGATTTTGGAGCAGGGTTGTTGGTTGAGGTTAAAAAAAATAATAAGACCTTTTATTTGCCAATGGGAAAAGATTTTCTAAAAAAAATTGATTATAAAGATAAACAAATAATTTTAGATCTTGAGAAAGATTTAATCGAAAATTAAAAAGGAGATTTTTTGTGTGGAATTCAACTGTTTTGTCATTATTCCCAGAAATGTTTCCCGGCACTCTAGATTTTTCAATAGCAGGCAAAGCCCTTAGAAAAAATTTGTGGTCTCTAAAAACTGTTAATATTAGACAATTTTCAAATAACAAAAATGGTAAAGTAGATGAAGTTCCATTTGGTGGTGGGCCAGGAATGGTTATTAATCCCGAAGTTTTAGATAAAGCCCTTAAATCTGTTGCTAAATCTGTTGGACGTAGAATTTACCTTACACCAAGAGGAAAAAAATTTGATCAAGAATTTGCAAAGAAATTATCACAAGAAAAAGGTGCTGTTTTTATATGTGGGAGATACGAAGGCGTCGATGAAAGGTTTCTAATTCGTAATGAAATAGAAGAGGTAAGTGTTGGAGATTTCGTTTTATCTGGTGGAGAAATTGGTGCTCAATTAATCATGGACGCGACTATAAGACTTATTCCTGAGGTAATTGGAAATGCTGCAGGGTTGGTGGATGAAAGTTTTGAAAGACATTTGTTAGAATATCCATTATATACTCATCCAAGAGTATGGAAAGATATGGAAGTGCCAGAGGTACTATTATCTGGAAATCATAAAAAAATCCAAATGTGGAAATTAAAGATGTCTGAAAAGCTTACCAAATTTAGGAGACCAGATTTATGGTCAAAATATATTAAATCTTAACTAGAAAAATATTTATTAATTTGCTATGAGTATTTTCACGAAAGGGTAGACAGATGAACGTTATTGATAAAATTCAAAAAGATCAAATGGACAAGATTGTTGCTGAAAGATCTATACCTGATTTTAGCGCAGGTGATACAATAAAAGTTGATGTAAAAATTGTCGAAGGTGATAAAGAAAGGATTCAAGCATTTGAGGGATTATGTATTGCTCGAAGTGGAGGTGGGTTGAACGAAAGCTTTACCGTTAGAAAAATTTCATATGGTGAGGGTGTTGAGAGAATTTTTCCAATATTTTCTCCTAAAATTGCTGGAATAACTGTTCTTAAAAAAGGTAAAGTAAGAAGAGCTAAGTTATATTATCTAAGAGATAGAAGAGGTAAATCAGCACGAATCGCTGAAAAAATCATGGTTTCTAAACAAGATACTAAATCTCAAGTTGATCAACCTGTTTCCAAAGAAGTTGCTGAAGACACAACTTCATAAAAGTTTTTAACTTTATAAAACAAATAATATTTTAGTATTTTGATACAACTTAATGGAGTTCTAAAAATGAAACCCAGAACATTGTTTGATAAAATTTGGGATTACCATCTTATTAGTACACAAGAAGATGGTGCGTCATTAATATATATTGATAGGCATTTAGTTCATGAAGTAACAAGCCCACAAGCATTTGAGGGGTTAAGAATGTCTGGTAGAGATGTAAATTCTCCTAACCGAACTCTAGCTGTGGCTGATCATAACGTACCAACAACTGATAGAGCTGACGGAATTCAAGAAGAAGAATCTCGGATCCAAGTTGAAGCTCTAGACAAGAATGTAGAAGATTTCGGAATACCATATTTTAATATGATGGACAAAAGACAAGGAATTGTTCACGTGATAGGGCCAGAACAAGGCTTTACCCAACCGGGTATGACAATAGTTTGTGGTGACAGCCATACCGCAACCCACGGTGCATTTGGAGCTCTGGCGTTTGGTATTGGCACTTCAGAAGTTGAACATGTTTTGGCTACTCAAACTTTAATTCAAAAGCCAGCTAAAAACATGCTCATCAATGTTGAAGGTGAGCTTCAACCAGGCGTGTCTCCTAAAGATTTAGTTCTTGCTATTATTGGAGAAATCGGCACTGCAGGCGGTACTGGTCATGTTATCGAGTATTCAGGTAAAGCAATAGAGCAACTTTCTATGGAAGGTAGAATGACTGTTTGTAATATGTCAATAGAAGCTGGTGCAAGAGCAGGAATGATAGCTCCTGACAAAGTAACATTTGATTACTTAAGAGATAAACCCATGTCTCCAAAAGGTAAAGATTGGGATTTAGCTTTAGAATGGTGGCAATCATTACCTTCAGATGAAAATGCATTTTATGACAAAAAAATTACCATTAACGGTAATAAAATCAAACCAACCGTAACATGGGGTACTAGTCCAGAAGATGTTGTTTCAATTGATGGTTATATACCTGATCCCTCAAAGATTAAAGATGAGGACGCTAGAGCTAAGGTACAAAGATCACTAGATTATATGGGATTAGTAGGTGGTCAAAAGATATCTGAAGTTGAAATAAATACTGTATTCATAGGTTCATGTACAAATTCCAGAATAGAAGATTTAAGGTCAGCTGCAAAAGTAATAGATGGAAAAAAAGTTAAAAAAGGTATTAGGGCCATGGTAGTTCCAGGTTCTGGATTGGTAAAAAGTCAGGCTGAAGAAGAGGGTCTAAATTTATTATTTACTGAAGCAGGTTTTGAGTGGAGAGAGCCCGGTTGTTCAATGTGTTTAGCAATGAATGAAGACAAACTTCAACCTGGTGAAAGGTGCGCAAGTACATCTAATCGAAATTTTGAAGGTAGACAAGGGAAAGGTGGAAGAACACATCTAGTTAGTCCTGAAATAGCTGCTGCCTCTGCAATTACAGGCAGATTAACTGATTATACTTTAATCACGTAGTTTTAGAGGTTTAACTATGGAAAAATTTAAAAATATTAGAGGTATAGCTGCTCCATTTAATTTTATAAATGTAGATACAGACAAAATAATCCCTAAACAATTTTTAAAGACAATTAAAAGAACAGGTTTAGGTAAACATCTTTTTGATGAGATGAGATTTAATGATGACGGTTCTGAAAAAGAAGAATTTGTGTTAAATAGAGAGCCATATAGAAAATGTAATATTCTTGTTGCAGGTGATAACTTTGGATGTGGTTCAAGTAGAGAACATGCGCCTTGGGCTTTATCTGATTTTGGAATAAAATGTATTATTTCAACATCTTTTGCGGATATTTTTTATAATAATTCTTTTAAAAATGGCCTCTTACCTATTAAAGTTTCATCTGATGAAAGAGATGCTTTATTGGCAGATTCAAATGATTTGGAAAATCCTGAACTAGAAATTGATCTTCCATCTCAGGAAATTAGAAGGCCTAATGGAGCAGTTATCAAATTTGAAATCGACCCTTTTAGAAAAAAATGCTTACTTGAAGGATTGGATGATATAGGCATAACAATGCAACAATCCGGTGATATCAAAGAATTTGAAACCAAAATGTCTAATGAAAGACCCTGGTTATAATTAAAAAGTGAGTTTATAAAATGCCATCTAATCGTACGTTAATGGTTCTTCCTGGAGATGGAGTTGGGCCAGAGGTTATTAAAGAAACTTTAAGAGTTGTTGATTGGTTTGCAAAAAATAAAAGTATAAGTTTTAACATAAAAGAAGGTTTAGTAGGAGGTGCTTCTTTTGATAAATATGGTACGCCTCTTTCAGAAGAAACTTTATCAGATGCAGTTGATGCTGATGCAATTTTATTTGGTGCAGTAGGAAGTCCAAAATACGATGGAGTTGAATTTGAGAAGAGACCTGAAAATGGTCTTCTGAGACTAAGAAAAGAAATGGATTTGTTTGCTAATCTTAGGCCTGCCATGGTGTTTCCTGCACTTGTTGATGCCTCTTCCCTTAAACCTAATATTATCTCAGGCTTAGACATTTTAATATTAAGAGAGTTAACAGGAGGTATTTATTTTGCAGAGCCTCGCGGAATAGAAGAAATTGATACTCAAATAAAAAAAGGTTATGACACTAATCTTTATACTACCCCAGAGATTGAAAGAATTGGCAGAGTTGCATTTGATATGGCAAGAGCCAGAAATGGGAAAGTTACTTCTGTAGAAAAAGCTAATGTAATGATGTCAGGTGTTTTGTGGAGAGAGGTGATGACCAATCTTCATAAAAAAGAAGGCTCAGATATATTAATTAACCATATGTATGCTGATAATTGCGCAATGCAATTAGTAAGAGATCCTAAGCAATTTGATGTTATTGTTACAGACAATTTATTTGGTGATATTTTATCGGACTGCGCAGCTATGTTAACTGGTTCACTCGGAATGCTTCCTTCTGCCAGTTTAGGATCTGTAGACCAAAATACTGGCAAGAGACATGCTATGTATGAGCCAGTTCATGGATCAGCTCCAGATATTGCTGGAAAAGAGTTAGCAAATCCATTGGCAGAACTTTTAAGTTTATCAATGTTATTTCGTTATTCATTTGAAATGAAAGAAGAGGCAGATTTAATTGATGAGGCTGTTTCAAGAGCTTTAGATGCTGGACCAAGAACGCAAGATATAATGGCTTCAGGAAGAGTCAAAGTTGGTACAAAAGGAATGATGGATTCAGTTATCAACAAATTAGAGGAATTAACAAAATAAATGTCTTATAATATTGCTGTTGTTGGTGCTACAGGTGCCGTTGGTCGAGAAATGCTTCAAACTTTGTTTGAAAGAAAATTTCCAGTAAAAAATATTTTTGCTCTTGCTTCAACATCCTCTGTTGGTAAGGAGGTATCATTTGGTGACGACAAAATACTAAAAGTTAGTTCAGTTGATGATTTTAACTTTGAAAAAGCAGATATAGCTCTTTTTTCAGCTGGTTCAGATATAGCAAAAAAATTTGGTCTAAAGGCGGGAGTTAAGGGTTGTATTGTTATTGACAATTCTTCCTCCTTTAGGATGGATGATAAAGTACCTTTAATTGTTCCTGAAGTTAATCCTGAAGCGATTAATGGTTATAAAAATAAAAACATAATTGCAAATCCTAATTGTTCAACTATCCAGCTAGTTGTTGCTTTAAAGCCAATACATAAAAAATATGAAATATCAAGAGTTGTTGTCTCAACATATCAAGCAGTTTCTGGAGCTGGGAAACCAGCTATGGACGAACTTTTCAATCAAACAAAGGGTGTTTTTGTTCATGATCAATCTAAACCAGAACAATTTACCAAAAAAATAGCATTTAATGTAATCCCTCATATTGATATTTTTATGGATGATGGTTTTACGAAAGAAGAGTGGAAAATGAGGGTTGAGACAAAAAAAATATTAGATCCTAATATTGATTTGGTTGCTCATTGCGTAAGGGTTCCAGTATTTATTGGTCATAGTGAAGCGGTTTTTATAGAATGCAAAAAAGACATCGATGAAAAAAATGTTAGAAGCTTATTAAGAGATGCTAATGGTGTAACAGTGGTAGATCACCGAGCAGATGAAGGATACGTAACTCCCGAAGAAGTGGCTGGTGAAGACGAAGTTTATATTAGCAGAATTAGAAAAGATCCTTCAGTAAAAAATGGTATTGTTTTTTGGTGTGTTGGAGATAATTTAAGAAAAGGTGCGGCATTAAATACCGTCCAGATAGCTGAATTGTTGGCAAACAAAAAAATAAAAGGTGTTCCTCTTTAATGTTTAAAATTTCAAAATAATTATTATGGAATTCATCTGGATTTTTGCAGCAATATTTGCCGCAGCCTGTCAAACTGCTCGTTCTGCATTTCAAAAAAATATGATCTCCAAATTAGGAGAATATGGAGCCGCATATATTAGATTTTGTTATGCTTTACCTTTTACCTCACTTATTTGGCTAATTTGGATAAGCATTCCAGGAAATAATATTCCCGACCTTTCTTTATATTCTTTATTTTTATGTTTATTGGGATCAATTTTTCAAGTTTTATTTACTTACGTTCTTATGAAAGTTTTTGCACATAAAAACTTTGCTACAGGAATTGCATTTTCTAAAACAGAAGTAATTCTTATCGCTTTTTTGGAGATCATAATTCTAAGTGTTACTTTCTCTACATCTATAATGTTAGGTATAATACTAGGTGTTATATCTGTATTATTATTATCTTATGCCAAAAAAGCAGATAGCATTTTAAAAACTATTAAACTTCTAATTAACTCAACTTTATCTGTAGGTACTCTTGTTGGTCTTTTATCTGGATTACTTTTAGCTGGCTCTGTAGTTGCATTTAGAATGTCTATTATATCAGTAGAGGGTCCCCTATTAGATAAATCAATTTTCATTTCTTTTATAGCGATTGTTTTTCAAACTACATTGGTAGGCTTGTATCTCGTCATAAATAAAAAAGATCAATTTTTAGCTGTTATTAAATATTGGAAACCTAGTTTGCCAGCAGGCTTATCCGGGACAGGAGCTACATTTGGCTGGTTTGTAGCATTTGGGTTAACGACAGCTGCTGAAGTTAGGGCAGTGGGGCAAATAGAATTAATTTTCTCAATTTTAATATCAGTGATTTTTTTTAAGGAAAAGATTAAAATAACTGAACTTACAGGTATAATTTTACTTGGTTTATCAATCTTAATTATTATTTTTGAAGAAAATTTAAAATTTTGAATTTAAGATTTGAATTATTTATTTAGTTCATTTATTTAAATAACAAAGAATGAGATTAATATGAGTAGACAAAGACCGCTTTCACCACATCTTCAAATATATAAACCACAAATAACCTCTGTCTTGTCAATTCTTCACAGAGGAACGGGTATTGTATTATCAATAGGAAGTATAATTTTAGTGTTATGGATTGTTACTCTTACTTTAGGTGAAAGCACTTATTTAATGTATTCAAGTATAATTAATAACTGGTTCGGCAAATTGATAATTTTTGGTTTCACCTTTGCTTTGTTTTATCATCTTAGTAATGGTATCCGGCATCTTTTTTGGGATGCAGGTTACGGATATGACCTAAATCATGCATATATTTCTGGCATATCTGTAATAATTTCCTCGTTATTATTGACTTTTATGACATGGATCATAGTCTATCTCAGAGTTGTTTAAAGAAAGTGATGAAAATGCAATCTAAATCTCATGGTGTAGTTCACTGGAAGTTACAAAGGATTTCAGCAATTGCAATGATACCTCTTATAATTTGGTTTGTCTCTTCGCTTGTTTTTAGCTTAATTAATGGCTATGACCAATCTATTAATTGGTTACAGAGTCCTCTTAATGCAACAGGAATGGTTCTTTTATTTGGGACCTTATACTTTCATGCAGCATCAGGACTGCAAGTTGTAGTCGAAGATTATGTGCATAATGAGGGGTTGAAAATAATGTCTTTAATACTTATAAAATTATTATCTGTCCTCTTAGGTGTTTTATCAATCCTTTGCGTTTTGAAAATTTATTTATAATTAGAAAGTTGTTTTATGTCTGAATATGAAATTGTAGATCATGAACATGATGTCGTAGTAGTTGGTGCAGGAGGTGCTGGATTAAGAGCAACCTTAGGCATGGTGTCTGGTGGGTTAAAAACTGCCTGTATTACAAAAGTTTTTCCTACAAGAAGTCATACTGTTGCAGCTCAAGGGGGTATTGGAGCTGCGCTTAATAACATGGGTGAAAATGATAGCTGGCAGTTTCATATGTATGATACAGTGAAGGGATCTGATTGGCTTGGCGACCAAGATGCTATTGAGTATATGTGTAAAGAAGCTATTCCTTCAGTGACTGAATTAGAGAATTTTGGCGTTCCTTTTTCTAGAACTGAAGATGGAGAAGTTTATCAAAGACCATTTGGTGGTCATACATTAGATTATGGAAAGAAAATGGCAAGAAGAGCTTGTGCGGCTGCAGATAGGACTGGGCACGCAATTTTACACACTCTCTACCAACAGTGTCTAAAATATCAAGCTGAATTTTTTGTAGAGTACATCGCGCTTGATCTTCTTATGGATGATAATGGGAAGTGTGTTGGTGTGCTAGCTTTATGTATGGATGATGGTAAGATTCACAGATTTAGAGGACATCAAACAGTTCTCGCTACTGGTGGTTATGGTAGAGTATATTTTTCTTGTACTTCTGCTCATACTTGTACAGGTGATGGAAATGCAATGGTTTTACGAGCAGGCTTGCCTCTTCAAGATATGGAGTTTGTTCAGTTTCACCCAACAGGTGTTTATGGTGCAGGTGTTCTTATAACAGAGGGATCAAGAGGCGAAGGTGGATATCTTACAAATTCTGAAGGTGAGAGATTTATGGAAAGATATGCACCTACTGCAAAAGACCTTGCTAGTAGAGATGTAGTATCACGATCTATGACCATTGAAATTAATGAAGGTAGAGGTGTTGGTCCAAATAAAGATCATATATTTATGCATTTAGAACATATTGATCCAGCCACCTTACAGATGAGATTGCCAGGCATCAGTGAAACCGCTAAAATTTTCTGTGGTGTTGATGTAACTAAGGAACCAATTCCAGTTTTACCTACAGTTCATTACAATATGGGAGGAATCCCAACTAACTATCACGGTGAAGTAGTAACAAGAAAAGGTAATGATCAAGATGCGGTTGTCTCAGGACTAATGGCTATTGGAGAAGCTGCATGTGTTTCAGTACATGGAGCTAACAGATTGGGAACCAATTCTTTATTAGATATTGTTGTTTTTGGTCGTGCTGCGGCACAAAGAGCTTTAAAAACAGTTGAAAAAGGAAGTACTCATGCACCCTTACCCAAAAGAGTCACAGATAAAATTTTAGCGAGACTTGATAAAGTAAGACATTCAAACGGAGATGTTTCTGTAGGTGAAGTTAGAAACTCAATGCAAAATGCAATGCAAAAACATGCAGCAGTTTTTAGATCAAATACTTCAATGAAGGAAGGTGTCCAAAAAGTTGACTCTATCTCAAAAGGTATGGATAATATTGGTATAAAAGATAGATCAATGATTTTTAATACGGACCTAGTTGAAGCTCTTGAGTTAGAAAACTTAATGCAACAAGCTATTGTTACTATGAAGTCAGCAGACCAAAGAAAAGAATCGCGTGGCGCACATTCTCACGAAGACTATCCTGAAAGAGATGATAATAATTGGATGAAACATACAATTATGTGGCTTAATGAGAAGAACAAAACTAAGCTTGATTATAGAGACGTCCACCTAAACACATTAACAAACGAAGTGGCATCAATACCTCCAGCCGCAAGAGTTTACTAATTAAGAGGAGAATTTTGTGGCTGAATTTGCCCTACCGAAGCATTCCAAAATTGTTAAAGGTATTGACTACCCGATAAATAGCGAAGCTGAAAACACAAAAAAAATTAATGTATATAGATGGTCACCAGATGATGATGAAAATCCAAGAATAGACAGCTATACTATTGATTTAGACCATTGTGGTCCTATGGTTTTAGATGCCTTAATAAAGATTAAACAGGAAATAGACTCAAGCTTAACTTTTAGAAGATCTTGTAGAGAAGGTATTTGTGGTTCTTGTTCTATGAATATAGATGGCACTAACACACTAGCTTGTTTGAAGTCAATTGATGATGTTAAAGGGGACATAAATATATATCCTCTACCTCATATGGAAGTTATTAAGGATTTAGTACCCGACTTGTCTAAAGCATATGAACAATTAACATCAGTCAAACCATGGTTGCAAAGTAAATCTGATCCGGAAAAGGGGAAATCTAGAAAACAATCACCAAAAGAACGTGAAAAAATTGATGGATTGTGGGAATGTGTTCTTTGTTTTTCATGTTCAACCTCTTGCCCTTCTTATTGGTGGAATGGGGACAAATATTTAGGTCCAGCTGTTTTATTACAGGCATATAGATGGATAGCTGATAGTAGAGATGAAAACACTGAACAAAGACTTGAAGAGCTCGAAGATTCTTTTAAGCTTTATCGTTGTCATACTATCATGAATTGTACTAAGACTTGTCCCAAGGGTTTGAATCCAGCTAAAGCGATAGGCGAAATTAAGAAACTTCAACTTGAAAGAAGGTAAGTTTCAAGGCTTTTTGTACGGCTAATATTTTGAAAATAAATGAAGAAAAGTCACAAAGTCTAATTGCTTCAAACAAATCAATAATATTTGATCCCGGTCAGACATTTGTAGCGAAATTTTTTGATAATTTACTAAAAAAATTCGCCAAATTTCAAACTGAAAATTTTATCTCTAAAATTTTTACAAAAAATAATACCAAAGATATTAAAGGACTTTATCTCTATGGTGGTGTTGGTAGAGGTAAATCAATGATGATGGATTTATTTTTTCACCAAGTTCAAATAAAAGAAAAAAGACGCTTACACTTTCATGATTTTATGAAGGAAGTTCATCAAAGAATTCTTGAAAAAAGAAAAATAGAAAAAAATAAAGACACAGTTCTATTAGTAGGGCAAGATTTGGCCAAAAAAGCAAAATTACTTTGTTTTGATGAAATGGAGGTAAAAGATATTGCAGATGCGATGATTTTATCTCGTTTATTTGAAGTTATGTTTGCACAGGGCACAATATTAGTTACGACATCAAACCAATCACCGGACGGTCTATACAAAGATGGATTGCATAGAGATAGAATTTTACCATTTATAGAAAATTTAAAACTAAAAACTGATATTGTTAAAATTCCAGATGGTGAAGATTGGAGAAAGAGATCTCTTAGTGGGCAAAAATATTGGTTAAGTCCAGTTAATAAAACAAATAAAGAAAAAATTAACGATATATTTAAAACCTTATCTATAGGTTTTGAGATAATATCTGAAAATGTTGAGGTGTCTGGAAGAAAAATAAATATTCCGGAAGTTGCTGCAGGTGTTGCAAGAATCAGTTTTGATGATTTATGTAATAAACCATTGGCTGCTGCTGATTATATTGAAATAGCACTAAGATATAAAGGTATTATTATAGATAAGATACCAAACTTGAATGATAATCTTCGAAATGAAACTAGAAGATTTATATGGTTAATAGATGCTCTTTATGATAAAAATTGTTTCCTTATTGCCAATGCAAAAGCTGATTTTTCTGATATATATACAGGGGAACATTGGAAGTTTGAATTTCAAAGAACTATTTCAAGAATAACTGAAATGTCACAACTTTAAAAGTTAATAACATGTATTCTGACCTTGATGCACTTTAAAAAAAAGTCTAAAAGATTAGACAATAATAACAATTTAAATTTAGATTAATAAATTAACTCAATAAAAAATTAATGGAAAGCGATATGCGAAACAAAATAGCCTTGGTTGGATCAGGAAACATTGGAGGAACTCTTGCACACTTAGCTGCAATTAAAGAGCTTGGGGATGTAACTCTATTTGATATCGCAGAGGGTATTCCTCAGGGAAAATCTTTAGATCTTGCCCAATCAGGACCAGTTGAGAATTTTGACAGTAAAATGATTGGTTCAAATGATTATAAAGATCTCAAGGATAGTGATGTAGTAATTGTAACTGCTGGTGTTGCAAGGAAGCCGGGTATGAGCAGAGATGATTTAGTTGAGATCAACACTAAAGTTATGAAACAAGTTGGTAAAGGAATAAAAGACAATTGTCCTAAAGCATTTGTAATTTGTATAACTAATCCGCTAGATGCTATGGTTGGAGTTTTACAAAGGGCATCTGGTTTACCTACTGATATGGTAGTTGGCATGGCAGGTGTATTAGATTCTGCTAGATTTAGACATTTTTTAGCAGAAGAATTTGATGTCTCCGTAAGTGACGTAACGGCCTTTGTACTAGGGGGGCATGGGGACACAATGGTTCCCTTAGCAAGATATTCTGCAGTTGCAGGAATTCCTGTGCCAGATTTAGTGAAAATGGGATGGAGCACTCAAGAAAAAATAGATCAGATTGTACAGAGAACCCGAGATGGAGGAGCCGAAATAGTTGGATTACTAAAGACAGGCTCTGCCTTCTACGCGCCCGCATCATCAGCCATTGAGATGGCTGATTCATATTTAAAAGATAAGAAAAAATTATTGCCATGTGCAGCTTATGTTGATGGACACTACAATTTAAATGGATTGTATGTAGGCGTTCCAGTCATCATTGGTAAAAATGGTGTGGAAAGGATTGTTGAAATAAGTTTTACTTCTGAAGAAAAGGACATGTTCAATCATTCCGTTTCAGCTGTGAAGCAATTAAATGAGGTTGCTTCGAAGTTTGAAGCATCATAAGCTCAGTATAGAAAGGTAAAAGTTTTGGATATTCATGAACATCAGGCAAAAGAATTATTAAGACAATATAATATTCCTACGCCCACTGGATACGTAGCATTTTCAACTGAAGAAGCTATTAAAGCAGCTAAAAAATTACCTGGACCAGTTATTGTGGTTAAAGCTCAAATACATGCTGGCGGAAGAGGTAAAGCTGGTGGTGTAAAAGTTGTAAAAAATTTAGATGAAGTTAAAAACTCAGCGGACACAATTATAGGAAAAAAATTAATTACTCATCAAACCGGTTCTGAGGGAAAATTAGTTCAAAGACTCTATATTGAGGATGGATGTGATATAAGTGCTGAATATTATTTTTCTATGGTTGTAGACCGAGTTACTAGTAGAGTTTCAGTAATAGCATCTACTGAAGGTGGTATCGATATTGAACAAGTAGCTAAAGAAACTCCTGAGAAAATTTTATCATTTAACATAGATCCTACAATTGGTTTTCAACCTTTTCATGCAAGATTAATAGCGAATGAACTCAAATTAGAAGGATCTAGTTTTAAACAAGCAGGTAAATTTTTTAATCAATTATATAAACTTTTTACTGAAAAAGATGCTAGTTTGTTAGAGATTAACCCACTTGTATTAACTTCTGAAAATAATTTAATTGCTTTAGATGCAAAAATGTCTTTTGACAATAACGCCTTATTTAAACACTCTGATATTATATCCTTGAGAGACGAAACTGAAGAAGATCCTGCTGAAATTTTAGCAAGCAAATTTGATTTGGCCTATATAAAACTTGATGGAACAATAGGCTGTTTAGTGAATGGCGCAGGTCTTGCCATGGCTACAATGGATATCATTAAACTAAAAGGAGCGTCTCCAGCAAACTTTTTAGATGTTGGAGGCAGTGCTACTAAAGAAAAAGTTACGGAAGCTTTTAAAATTATTTTATCAGATGAGGCTGTAGAAGGTATTTTGGTAAATATTTTTGGAGGTATAATGCGTTGTGATATTATTGCTAGTGGCGTGGTTGCTGCTGCTAAAACACTCTCATTATCAAAACCTTTGGTTGTAAGATTGGCTGGTACAAATGTAGAAGAAGGAAAACAGATCCTTAGAGAATCTGGATTGAAAATTATACCTGCGGATGACTTAGATGAAGCGGCAATGAAAATTGTTAGTGCTGTTAAAGGAGATTAGCTAGATGTCTGTATTGATAAACAAAGATACAAAAGTTATTTGCCAGGGGTTTACAGGAGGCCAAGGAACTTTTCACTCAGAACAAGCAATTGCATACGGTACTAAAATGGTTGGAGGAGTTACTCCCGGTAAGGGTGGCACTAAACATTTAAATCTCCCTGTTTTTAATACTGTCCAAGAATGTGTTGACGAAGTAAGTCCTGATGCAACAGTTATATATGTCCCTCCTCCTTTTGCGGCTGATTCAATATTAGAAGCGATAGCATCGAAAGTACCTTTAATAATTTGTATCACGGAAGGTATACCAGTTCAAGATATGATCAAGGTTAAGCAATTTTTAAAACAGTCAAACTCTAGACTTATAGGTCCTAACTGCCCAGGTGTAATCACCCCTGACCAATGTAAAATTGGAATTATGCCAGGACATATTCATGCTCCCGGCAAAATAGGAATTGTTTCTAGGTCTGGTACGCTAACTTATGAAGCAGTTGCACAAACCACAGCTGCTGGTTTAGGTCAATCAACGTGTATTGGCATAGGTGGCGATCCAATTAATGGAACAAATTTTATAGATTGCTTAGATATGTTTTTAAATGACGACCAGACAGAAGCAATATTAATGATTGGTGAAATTGGTGGAAATGCAGAAGAAGAAGCGGCAAATTTTTATAAAAATCATAAAATTAAAAAACCAATTGCGGGTTTCATTGCTGGGAAAACTGCTCCTCCAGGAAGAACAATGGGTCATGCCGGCGCAATAGTAAGTGGTGGAAGCGGAGGCGCAGATGCCAAAGTTAAAGTCATGAGTGACTGTGGTTTTATAATGTCAGAATCTCCATCGGGTTTGGGTGAAGCAGTTTTAAAAGCAATCGAAGAATGGAAATAACTTGATTTAATCGTTAAGTTTTTGTTTATTGTAATTTAGGCATATTACATTTTAAAAGGACTATCAAAGCATGAACGACCAAAGCTCTGATCAAAGCTTTCTTTCTGGTGCCAATGCTACCTTCATAAATGATTTGTATAAAGAATGGAAAGCTAACTCAAATGCAGTTCCAAAAGAATGGGATTTATGGTTTAAAACGAACGCAGATGACAAATTACTTGATGAGGGGCCTAGCTGGGCTAAAAAGAATAGTAAAGTTATTGGAGCTGTAGATACTGTTGAGAGTGTAAAAGCTGTTGCTCGAGGAATAGCAGGAAAAGGTAATTTATCTGCAACGGATTTGAGAGCTGCAACGACTGACTCTATCAGAGCAATTATGCTTATTAGAGCATATAGAATAAACGGACATCTTTTAGCTAAATTAGACCCCCTTAATTTACAAGAACAGAACATTCATCCTGAACTAGATCCTAAAACTTATGGATTTACTGATGATGACTGGGACAGACCTATATTTATAGATAATGTATTAGGTATGGAATCGGCCACCCTCAGACAAATTATGGAAATAGTCAAAGAAACCTATTGTGGTTCAATAGGAATTGAATTTATGCATGTTCAGGATCCGGCTCAGAAAGGATGGATACAAGAAAGAATTGAGTCTATTCGTAATGCTACAGAATTTACCAAAAGAGGTAAAAAAGCTATATACGAACGTTTAGTTGGAGCAGAAACTTTTGAACAATTTCTTCATAAAAAATACGCAGGAACTAAAAGATTTGGACTAGATGGATCAGAGTCAGTTGTACCTGCTATAGAGCAAATATTGAAACGGGGCAGCCAATTAGGTATGAAAGAAGTTGTCATAGCAATGGCTCACAGAGGGAGACTGAACCTGTTGTACAATATTTTAAACAAACCTTTTCGAGCAATTATTTCTGAATTTTTAGGTAACCAAGCAAATCCAGAAGATGCTGGAGGTTCTGGAGATGTTAAGTACCACATGGGAGCTTCAGCTGATAGAGAGTTTGATGGAAAAACAGTTCACTTATCTTTGCAAGCCAATCCTTCACATCTAGAGGTTGTTGCACCAGTTGTAATAGGCAGAGTAAGAGCAAAACAAAACCAACACAATGATACGAATGACAGATTATCTGTTTTAGGAATAGTTCTACACGGTGATGCTGCTTTTGCAGGCCAGGGAATAGTCGCTGAAACTTTTGATTTCTCAGGTCTTAGAGGTTACAGAACTGGTGGAACAATACATATAGTGGTGAATAATCAAATTGGTTTCACAACTAGTCCAAATTATTCTCGCTCAAGTCCTTATTGTACTGATGTCGCTAAAATGGTAATGGCTCCTATAATGCATATAAATGGAGATGACCCAGAGGCTGTTGTTCATGCTTCCAGAATTGCAACTGAATTCAGGCAAAAATTTGCATGTGACGTTGTACTAGATATTATAAGTTATAGACGTTATGGTCACAATGAAGGTGATGAACCGGCTTTTACTCAACCAGTAATGTATAAAACAATAGGTTCTCATGATAGTATTAGTAAAATTTATGCACAAAAGCTCATTAATCAAGGAATAATAACCCAAAAGGAAGCTAAGGACGAAGTTGAAAATCACAACAAGTTTTTAGAAAAAGAATTTATAGCTGGCTCAAGTTACAAACCAAATAAAGCTGACTGGTTAGAAGGACAATGGTCAAATCTAAGGTCTGCTCATGGTGATGCAAGAAGAGGTGAAACTTCTGTTTCAACTGAAATGCTAAAAGAAATTGGTAAGGCAATTACCACTGTTCCTGAAGGTTTTCAAATAAATAAAAAATTATCAAGAGTTATAGATGCTCGAAAAAAAACCATCGAAAGTGGAGAAGGAATTGACTGGTCTACTTCAGAACACCTCGCGTTTGGATCATTGCTTTTAGAGGGTCATCCAGTAAGACTTTCTGGTCAGGATAGTGGTAGAGGAACTTTTTCTCAAAGACATTCTGTTTTCATAGATCAAATTTCTGAAAACAGATATACTCCTCTAAATAATATAAAAGATAAACAAGAAACATTTGAAGTAATTGATTCTCCTTTGTCAGAAGCTTCAGTACTTGGATTTGAGTATGGTTACTCGTTGACTGAACCGACTGCACTAGTAATGTGGGAGGCACAATTCGGAGACTTTGCAAATGGTGCTCAAGTCATAGTCGATCAATTCATTTCAAGTGGTGAGGCCAAATGGTTAAGAATGTCAGGTTTGGTTATGCTTTTACCACATGGTTACGAAGGTCAAGGACCAGAGCATTCATCAGCTAGATTAGAAAGATATTTACAGCTCTGTGGTGAAGACAATATGCAGGTATTGAATTGTAGTACACCTGCAAATTATTTTCATGCATTGCGAAGGCAACTAAAACGAGATTTTCGAAAACCTCTGATAATTATGACTCCTAAGAGCTTACTTAGACATAAAATGTGTGTGTCTAGTTTGTCAGACATGGCAGAACAAACGGCTTTTAGAAGAGTCATCAGAGATCCAAATGTAAAGCTTAAGGATACTGAAATAAAAAGAGTTGTAATATGTTCAGGTAAAGTATTTTATAATTTATTTGAAGAAAGAGAAAAGAGAAAAATTAATAACATTCGAATACTTAGACTAGAACAAATCTATCCTTTTCCTTCGAAGACTTTAAAAGAAATATTATCAAAAACTCCAAATGCTGAAGTCGTTTGGTGTCAGGAAGAGCCAAAGAATATGGGTGCATGGTTTTTTGTCGATAGAAGAATCGAGCAAGTATTAGTTGATATTAAAGCTAAGTTAACAAGACCAACCTATGCAGGTAGATCAGAAGCTGCTTCTCCAGCTACAGGATCTTTTTCTAGACATAACAAAGAGCAAAACGATTTAGTTAATGATGCTCTAGAATTATCTGCAAAAAAAGCTAGCAAGCATGCAGCAGAGTAGATGATTTAATGAATAGTAAAAACAAAATTTTTCAAAAGTTTGCAATGCCCTCTGCTGCAAAACTTATAGAAGAAAAAAAAATAGATATAAATACTATTATTGGTACGGGTGTTGATGGAAGAGTGACAAAAGGGGATGTCCTTCTTCATTTAAACTTAATTAAAAATAATAAGTTAGAAGAGAAAACTTCTAAACCCCAAAAAAATATTCTTAAAGGAAAGGAAAATGGTATGGATGTCATAGTTCCAGTTTTAGGAGAATCTGTTGTTGAGGCAACTGTTTCAAAGTGGATAAAGAAACAAGGCGACTATGTTGAAGTTGATGATCCAATTGTAGAATTAGAAACAGATAAGGTTACTCTAGAAGTTCCTGCATCTATTACGGGAATATTAGAAAATACTGTTGTTTCTGAGGGAGACACAGTAGAAGTTGGAGCTTTATTAGGAACAATAATTGCTGGAGAAAAACAAGATAAAAAAGAAAAAATCTCTGAGGAAGTAAAAGCTAAAGATGTAGAAAAAGAAAAACCAACTACAAATAACCTTGAACCTAAATCTAATGACCAAGTAGTAGAAGACAGTCGTAATAAAGATAATGTTAACCTTGAAGAGAGAATCCCAATGTCTCGTCTTCGTCAAGCTATTGCAAGGAGATTAAAAGAGGCTCAAAACACTGCAGCCATGTTAACAACATACAATGAAGTTGACATGTCAGCGCTAATGGAAATGCGCAAAAATTATCAAGAAAGTTTTGAAAAGAAGAATGGTGTAAGACTGGGTTATATGAGCTTTTTTGTTAAGGCATCGATAGACGCTTTAAGTGAATATCCAGCTGTAAATGCGGAAATAGATGGTAATGATATTATCTATAAGAATTATTATAATATTGGTGTTGCTGTTGGTACATCTCAAGGTTTGGTCGTTCCTGTTCTAAAAAATGCAGACAAAATGTCTTTTGGTGAAACTGAAGCAACAATCGCTGAATTTGGTAAAAGAGCAAAAGAAGGTAATTTAGCTATGTCTGACATGGCAGGTGGAACTTTTACTATTTCTAATGGTGGTGTCTATGGATCATTAATGTCTTCACCAATATTAAATCCACCGCAATCTGGTATTTTAGGAATGCACAAAATCCAAAAAAGACCAGTTGCAATAGGTGATAATATTGAGATAAGACCAATGATGTATCTAGCGCTTTCATATGATCATAGAATAATTGATGGTCGTGAAGCCGTCTCTTTTTTAGTTAGGATAAAAGAAATAATAGAAGATCCTAGACGTCTTGTTGTAGGCGCATAGTTTTTGAGTTGAAGGTGTTTAATGTCTGATAAAAAATTTGATCTTGTTGTAATTGGCGCAGGCCCTGGAGGTTATGTTTCCGCTATTGTCGCATCTCAAAAAGGTATGAAAGTAGCCTGTATTGAAAAACGAAAAACTCTAGGTGGAACTTGTTTGAATGTTGGTTGTATTCCATCTAAAGCATTGTTACATGCTTCAGAACAATATGAAAATTCAGTCAAATCCAATGGTAATGATGAATGGGGTATAAAATACAAGGAAGTAAGCCTTGACTTACCAAAATTACTCAAAAAGAAATTGGGTATTGTAGACGAGCTAACAAAAGGAATAGATTTCCTGTTTAAAAAAAATGAAGTTACTAAATACATTGGTGCTGCAAAAATTTTATCTCCTAACGAAATTGAAATTATTAATAATGAAAAAACAGAAGTGATAAATGCAGATAAGATTATTATTGCTACAGGATCTGAATCTACAAATCTTCCAAATATAAATGTAGATGAGAAAAAAATTGTAACATCAACAGGTGCTCTAGAATTGGATAAGGTTCCACAAAAGATGATAGTCATTGGTGCTGGAATAATTGGACTTGAAATGGGCACTGTCTGGAGAAGATTAGGAGCGGAAGTTGAGGTGGTAGAATATCTTCCTAGAATTTTGCCAGGAATAGATGACGAAATAGCTAATAATTTTATGAAAATACTCCAAAAACAAGGTGTTAAATTTAAATTATCTCATTCGGTTGAAGAAGCGAAAATCGTTAATGATAAAGTATTGCTCTCCGTTAAAGATATTAATAACAATACCAATAGTGAATTAGATGCAGATATAGCGCTGGTATCCGTTGGAAGAAAACCAAATACTAATGGATTGGGTTTAGAAAAGTTAAATTTGAAAATAGATAAGCACGGATTTATAGAAACAAACGAAAATTTTCAAACTTCAATATCAAACATTTATGCAATTGGTGATGTAATTAAGGGACCAATGTTAGCTCACAAAGCAGAAGAAGACGGTGTGGCTGCTGTAGAGATAATGAATGGGGAAGCTGGCCACGTTGATTACAATCTTGTGCCAGGTATTATATATACTTCACCTGAAGTGGCTGTTATTGGTAAGACAGAAGAAGAATTGAAAGCAGAAGGTATTGCTTATAATAAAGGAACATTTCCTCTAATGGCTAATAGTAGAGCTAAAGCTATTAGACATACAGATGGCATGGTAAAGATCCTATCAGATAAATCTACAGATAAGATATTAGGGGCTCACATGATTGGTCACGAAGCAGGAACTGTAATACACGAGTTATCTATTGCAATGGGATTTGGTGCATCATCTGAGGACGTGGCTAGAATTTGTCACGGACATCCAACGGTAAATGAGGCAGTCAAAGAAGCGGCTTTAGCAACCTACTCCAAAGCGATACATTTTTAATTAGCACCCATTTTACTATAAAAAACCAATAATATTACGCCAAGAATAATAAGGCCTAAACCTAATATAGCTAATAAATCAGGTATTTCTTTATATTTTAATGCGCCTAAAATTGTTATTGCAGAAATTCCAATAGCTGCCCAAATTGAATATGCTATAGCAATAGGTATGGTTTTCATAGCAAGCATCATAAAATAAAAAGCTGTCCCAAAACCTAATACAACATAAGTGGTAGGTAACAACTCTGTGAAATTATTTGTACTCTTAAGATGAGTGGTGCCAATTACCTCACCAATAATTGCGATTAAAAGATAAATATATCCCATATGTATTCCCTCACTTTGTTTTGTTTATACTATTTGACTTTTTTAAATACAATATGAGAGAATTAAAATTTTATGGTGTAATAAAATGGATGAAATAAAACTAAAAGAAAATAATTTATTAAATGATAATTATCTTGAAGAAAGAAAAGACTTGGCAGCTGCATTTAGATGGGCAGAAAGAAGTAATTTGCATGAAGCAGTGGCTAATCACTTCAGTCTTGCAGTAAATCCAGAAGGTACTCAATTTTTAATGAATCCAAATATGTGGCATTTTTCAAGGATTAAGGCTTCTGATTTACTATTATTAGATGTTGATGATAAGTCAGTTCTTTTAGGAGATAATCCACCAGATGCAACAGCATGGGGATTACATGGAGCTATTCATAAATTATGTCCACATGCAAAATGCATAATGCATGTTCATTCTGTTTATGCAACGACTTTAGCTTCTATTGATGAATGTATTTTACCTCCAATTAATCAAGTTGCATCTATTTTTTTCAACAGACAAGTAGTAGACAAAAACTATGGAGGGTTGGCTTTTGAAGAGGAGGGTAAAAGATGTGCAGATTTACTCTCTGATCCAAAAAAACATACCTTTATAATGGGCAATCATGGAATATTAATATTTGGGCAAAATGTTGCTGAAACTTTCAATAGACTATTTTATTTTGAAAGAGCAGCTAAAATATATGTGAAAGCTCTTCAAACTGGAAAAAAATTAAGCATTTTAGATGACGTCATTGCTGAGAAAACTGCTCAGGAATTAGAAAATGAAGAGCTCCCCAACCCTGCTGGAACTGCTTTTTTAAGAGAGATTAAACTAATTCTTGATCAAGAAAACTCTGATTATTGTCAATAAAAAATTAAATTAAGAGAAATTATTTTGATTGAATTTTTCAAATAAATTTTAGACCTAACAATATAATTAAAAATATAATTTTAACTCTTGAAAAATAATCAAGAATTACCAATTTACAGTTATAATAAACAACAATTATTAGGGTAATTCTGATGACTAATATGAACAATAAATTTGAAGCTGATACCGGGAAAATATTAGATATAGTTATTAATTCACTATATTCAGAAAGAGAAATATTTTTACGTGAGTTGATCTCAAACGCTTCGGACGCGCTAGACAAAAAAAAATACCTTAGTTTAACTGATAAAAAAATTGCTAATTCATCAGAAATCCCAGAAATAATTATTGAAGTCGATAATAAAGAAAAAATTCTAACTATCTCTGATAATGGCATCGGCATGAATGAGGAAGATCTTAAGTCATCATTAGGAACAATAGCTAGGTCAGGCACAAAGGCTTTTTTAGAACAAGTTTCAAAAAACAGTAAAGATGAAAAAACTGATATGTCTATGATTGGTCAATTTGGTGTAGGATTTTATGCATCATTTATGGTAGCTGATCAAGTTGAAGTGTTATCAAAGAAAGCTGGTGACAGCCAAGCTTGGAGGTGGTCTTCTGATGGAAAAACTGGTTTTAATTTAGTTAAAGCTGACAAAGATAAATTTGGAACATCTATATTATTAAAACTTAAAAAAGATGCAAAAGAGTTTCTAGAAGAAACTAGACTTCAATTCATTGTAAGGAAGTATTCAGATCATATTTCTTATCCTGTAAAGTTAAATCAAAAAGATAAAAAAGACACTGAAATTAAAACATTAAATGAAGCATCTGCCCTATGGACTCGTCCTGCTAAAGAAATTAAAGATGAACAATATCAAGAATTTTTCTCTCATATAGGTGCGGGATTTGGAAAGCCACTCTTAACAATGCATAATAATACAGAAGGAACAATTAGTTATACTAATCTTATTTGTATACCATCTACTAGACCTTTTGATTTATTCAATCCTGATAGAAAATCATCTTTAAAATTATATATTAATAGAGTTTTCATAACTGACAAATGCGATGCATTGATACCTAGTTATCTAAGATTTATAAAAGGACTTGTTGATACACAAGACATAGATTTGAATGTTAGTAGAGAAATGCTTCAAAATAATCCTGCTGTTGCAAAAATCAGCAAATCTTTAATAGGTAAAATCTTAAGAGAGCTTAAAAAAGTTAGTGAAAAAGATTTGGATGGTTATAAGAACTTCTGGAAAGAATATGGAGCCGTTCTTAAAGAGGGTTTATATGAGGATGCAGAAAGAAAAGAAACGTTGTTAGATTTATGTAGGTTTTCGACTAATGAAAGTGAAGACCCAATATCTCTATCACAATATTTAGAAAAAATGCCTGATACACAAAATGAAATTTATTACATTTCAGCTGAAACAAGCACTCAAGCATTAGCTAGTCCACATCTAGAAGGTTTTAAATCAAAAAACATATCAGTGCTAATAATGACAGATGCAATAGATCAATTTTGGTTACCAATGGTTGGATCTTTTAAAGAAAAGAAATTTACATCAATCACTCAAGGTAAGATAAATTTAGATGAATTAGGCTCAAAAAATAAAGATAAAAAAAATAAGTCTAATGATGATAAAGATAAACAAGACAAAGAGTATATAGATTTAATTGCTCAACTAAAAGTTGTTTTGGGAGATCAAGTCAAAGATATTAGGTTATCCTCTAAACTGACAGATAGTCCGGTATGTCTAGTGGCAGACGAGGGTGATATGGATATAGCCATGGAACAACTAATGGCTCAAAGAGACTCTAACTATAAAGGAGCCCCGAGAATATTAGAAATTAATGGAGATCATTCTTTAATCAAAAATATGAAATCACTTCTCAGTAAAAAAGATAGTAATGATTTAGTAAGTGATGCTGGAACGCTTTTATTTGAACAAGCAAGACTAATGGAAGGTAAGATGCCAGCTGACCCTGCACAATTTAGTAAGATAATGAACCAATTTTTGTTAAAGGCCATACCTAACTAATGGGATAATTTAGCTTTTCCTAAATAAAAAATAAAAACCAGTTGCAATAAGACATATTAAACCAAGATATACGTTTATTCGTAGGGTTTGGTCAACTGGAACCAGTGTTATTATCCATGACAAGTTAATCAATCCAAGAGGCGCTGTTCCAATACAAGTTACTAATATACCAAAGTTATTACCCCTAGAAGTTGTTGAGGCCTGGTATACTAATGCGCCTTGCATTGTACTGAACCCTGAAAGAAAGATCCCTCCACAAGTTAAACTTATAAAAGCTATTAATAAGTTAGGTGAATAAGAAAACAAATACATACCAAAAAAGAAACCTCCCACACCAGTAATAAAAATTAAAGAAAGATATTTTTGTGGTGAAATATTTCCGATGAATAAGGCACCTATAAGTGCTCCTAAACCTTCTGATGATGCTAGAATGCCAATATTAAATTCAGATAACATTAGCTTTTCTCTACCTAATACAGGTATTAAGGAAACTAATGGAAACCCAAAAACATTAAAAATTAGAGTGGTTATTAATACGAACCTTAAACTAATTAAACTATAAGCATTTTTACTGGTTTTTAAGATTTCACCTAAAAGTCCATGTGCCCAATGCTCTTTGATGTTTGAAACTATTTTGTTTGAAGAGTTTAAAAACTTTTTATTATTTGTGTTATCTTTAAATCTAAATATTAATCCAAGCGCAAAAATATACATCAATAATTGAAGACAAAAAATACCTGATAAACCCACAAAAGCATATAAAGATCCAGCGCAAAGAGGTCCAATTAAACGTGTTGCGTTATTAGAAAGAGTTTCCATTGCTAGAGAAGAACTTAAAAGATTTTTTTTAATATTCTCTGCCAACACACGTCTTCTAACAGCAAGATCTACAACCCAAGTAATTCCATTTATAAATGCAAGAGTAAATGCAAAATAAACATTAAAATTATTCGTAATAACTAATATTACGCTTGTTGCAGTGAAAATATTAGATAAAGAATAAATTATTTTAATTAATAATAATGGTGATATTCTTTCTGAGATAGTACCTATTATTATTCCTAAGAGGCTCATAGGTAACATTCTTGCTGCAAAAATTATCGTAACTAAATATGGAAGTCCGAGCTCTTGAAGTGCATATAAACTTAGTGCTAAAAACTCCATTGCTCTTGCAATGCCAGTCATTCCACCGGCACCCCAAAGAACTCTAAAGTCTCGATTTTTAAAACATTCTTTAATCATTTAAGTTGTTAGGAAATTTTTTGATGGACTTCAATGACATTACCCTCTGGATCTTGAAAGAAAACTTGGTGCCATTCTCTAGCAAAAATAGTTCCGTAGTCTGAAAATGGTATATTATTATCCCTTAATTTTTTTAGAAATGACTTAATATCATTAGTTCTAAATGCTATATGCCCCTGATCAACGGGATTAATTGTTTGATTGTTTTTAAAAGCAACATTTAAGTCTCTCTCAGCTAAATGCATCTCTATTTTACCTTCAGTAACAAAATTTATTTTTCCACTATATCCACTATCAGCTGTTTCTTCTGTTCTAGGAAAGTTTTCTATAGGAATGCTATCCATACATAAAATGTTTTTATAAAAATCATTCATTTTGTCTACATCTTTAGATACAAAGTTAATGTGGTGGAATTCTAACTTCATTTTATTCTCCAAAGTATTTATTGATTATAATTTTTTTGTTATTTAAATTAATATTATTTACTAGAAATAAGCTAGTAATATATAAATAAATATATATATAATTCATATTCATTTGCTAATGAGGACCAATATGCCAGACACCACCATTAAAGTAGAAAATTCTGTTTCTAATGATGAAATGATAACAGAGGTTAGAGACTCTGTAGCTAAATTATGTGGAGATTTTCAAGGAGAATATTGGCGAAAACTTGATAGAGAACAAGCTTACCCAACAGAATTTGTCAAAGCACTAACTGATGCTGGTTTTTTAGGAGCCCTTATACCAGAAGAATATGGAGGTGTTGGTTTAGGAATGGTTGCTGCTTCGGTTATTTTAGAAGAAATTCATAATCAAGGATGCAATGCCGCAGCATGTCATGCGCAAATGTATACTATGGGAACCGTTCTAAGACATGGCTCTCCTGAACAAAAACAAGAATATTTACCAAAAATAGCTGATGGATCTTTAAGATTACAAGCGTTTGGTGTAACAGAACCAACAAGTGGCACAGATACAACAAGTTTGCGTACAGTAGCAGTTCGTGATGGTGATGACTTTGTAATTAACGGTCAAAAAATTTGGACAAGCAGAGCAGAGCACTCAGATTTAATGTTGCTTTTAGCAAGGACAACACCTTTAAATGAAGTTCAAAAGAAAACGGAAGGTCTTTCTGTTTTTCTCTTAGATATGAGAAAAGCAAAAGGTAATGGGCTTACAATTAGGCCAATACGAACAATGATGAACCATTCTACAACTGAAGTATTTTTTGATAATTTAAGAATACCAGCCTCTAACCTTGTTGGCGAAGAAAATAAAGGTTTTAGATATATCTTATCTGGTATGAATGCAGAAAGAATCCTCATAGCTGCAGAGTGTATTGGGGATGCTAAATGGTTTACTAAAAAATCCACAAATTATGCTAATGATAGAAATATTTTCGGAAGAGCAATTGGTCAGAATCAAGGTATTCAATTCCCAATAGCAAAGGCATATGCGCAAATGAAAGCAGCTGAATTAATGGTATACCACGCAGCAAGGCTTTATGAAGCTGGGAAGCCTATAGGAGAAGAGGCTAATACAGCTAAATTGCTTGCAGCGGATGCGTCATGGTCAGCAGCAGAAGCATGCGTGCAAACTCATGGGGGATTTGGGTTTGCAGAGGAATATGACGTGGAAAGAAAGTTTAGAGAGGCTAGGTTGTATCAGGTGGCTCCAATATCAACCAATTTAATTTTATCTTATTTAGCTGAACATGTTTTAGGAATGCCGAGATCTTATTAAGATTTTTCATCTTTTGCCGCAAGATCTTTAAGTTTCCATCTTAAAATATCGCTAGTAATTATGTTGGCTAAAAACTCATAGCCTTTAGTTTTTTTAGTAATTTCTTGAGCCATTTTCTCTGATTTCTTATCATTAGACTTTGCATTAATAATTACCCAACTTTCTCCTTCATCGTCAGGGTTAATAGAGGAAATTGTTAAGATTAATCCGTCTTTAACTTCATACGACAACGTAGGTAAATTTTTTGAATATTTTTGTGTGGATTTTTTAACATCATAAAAATAAAAGCTATTAATTACATCTCTTGCATCACTTAGTTGTGTGTCGTTAATTTTAAATTTTACAGATTTTGGCATTGTCAGACTCAATTTATCGTCTTTGGATTGAATTTCAATTATCCCATTTTTATTACTTAAGTTAATCTTCTGAACATCATCTTTTTTAATAGATAAAAGCAAACTTTCAAACCAATCAGATTTTGTTGTAGGCATCCTAATTGCACCTTTAAGAAGGTATGTCTGATCTTCATTTGGAAATCTAGCAAACTGACCTCCACTTATTCCACCAACACTTCTATCTACCATTCCAAAAAGTATTGAAGAATAAATAGTACCGTCTTCTTTCTTTAATGTGATTTTTGTTCCATAACCTTCATCCTCATCTTTACTTTCATTATGCTCAGGAAGAAGCAGATTTAGTTGTGAATGCCTAGATGGGTCACTCGTTTTCAACTCTTCAAATCTTAATAAAGATAAACTTGTAACTAAATTTTCCCACAATCCTTTTTTAAGTGGGTAGCTTGATTCAGATATATAACTATTATTTTGTTTAACTAAATTAATATTATTTTCAAAAGATCTAATTGATATTGTTGTAATTTCATTAACGTTTTTTGTGAAGTTATCTAAAAATAACTTACCTCTATTTTCAAAACCATAATTACTTGTATTAAGGTTTATTGAAATAATTGCTAAAACAACTAGTGCTGTAGTTATTATAGATATATTTATAAATCTTTTTTTAGTCATTTTTTATCCAAAATTTATATTAGTAGAATAATTTTTTTCTTCTTAAAGATATAATTAATGCCAGGCCTGCAAAAATCATGGGAATTATTGCTACGTTTAATGCTATAATCCATCGTTTTAAATTTTCAACATCTCTTCTAAGATCAAATTTAACACTCCTTAACTGTGATCTTGTTGACATCATTTCAGCTTTAAAACCGTCAATCGCTTCAATAGTTTCAGGAGATAAGACGTCTGAGTTGTTGTCATTATTTTGTGTTAAATCTCTAATTTTATTTTCCATTTCTTTTAATTGTTTAGCTAGTCTTTGTTCTTCTAAAAGAAATTTTTCCTCAGCTACTTTTTCTAATTCAATTATTTTATCAAATGGACGCCACGATGTACTCTTACCTCTGAGATCTGACAAAGCATTACCACCAACCATTTGTTCAACTACATTAAGAACAAAGTCTCCATTGTTAGCAAAAGCGCCTCGTTGTGTTAACCAATTTCGATCCATTAACATATCAGCGTCAGATACTAGAAGAATGTTTGATTTATTTTGGGATTTTAAAAGTTGACCATCTTTTTTACTAAATGATGAGTTGAGATTTGTTTTTATCCATCCTGCTAAAATTAATTTATCGTCATTAGATTTTATGTTTGATAAAAAATCTCTTGGGTCATTTTTAGGATCTCCTGCTTTTTGTGCATCACCTAAACCAAATTTTCTACTAGTGGTAATAATTGGTTCAAAAACTGTGTCTTTGTTGGCTTTTTCTAATGAGCCAGCAGTAGTCATCACAATTGTGCTCAAATTTGACAAAGAACCTTCGTTTTTATTCAAGCCATCCCCCCTAATATTTAGCCAAGGATAGTTGGTGACTTGTATATCGCGCCCATCAATGTTCCTAGTAATCCTGAAACCAAACTCTGAGTCTAAGACTGTTTTTTTATTATCGAATTTTATTCCCCATGTATCTAATAATTTTTTTAGATCTGATCTTGGGTTTATTGGAGGCATGCCTGGTTGTCTACTAATCTCTGTTTCAGCATAAGGATCTAAAAATATTAGAGTTGATCCTCCCTTAAGAACCCACTGATCTATCATATATAATGTCTCATCCGATAAAAACTTTGGATGAATAATCATAAGAACTTTTGTGTTTTCATTGAGTTTATTGTCGCTTTCACTAACCATTTCAACTTTAAACATTTCATTCATTTGTTTTAAAATTTGTTGTTCTGGTTTCCCAATTCTACTGTCGGCTATTAGTCCAAGGTTATCAAGAATACTTATGACTGGTTTTTGGATCTGACTTAATTCTGAGATTAAACTTGAAAGGTCATATTCGAGAAAAGTTTCTCTTTCTGGAGAAAAAATAGGAATATTTTTTTGTCCTGTAGTTGAATTTGTAGCTGCTAGTCCAAAATACAAAGCATCTGACATTTCTGTTGCAGAAAATGAATTTATACCCATTCCAACAGCTCTATCTTCTTCATCTGAAAAAGGTTTTGGATCAATAACCTCTAATGTTATTTTTCCATTAGAAATATCACTGTAAGCTCTTAGAATAGTCTCAACTCTGTTCGCATATGTAGAAAGCTGAGGTACTTCTTTAACTAAATTTCCTGACACAAAAAGCCTTACATGTATTGGCTCATTCAAATTTCTAAGAAGATCGGTTGTACTATTAGATAAGGAGTAAAGTTTTTTTTCTGTGAAGTCTATTTTTGATGAATTAAATACGTTGTTCGTAATTATATTTACACAAAGAAATATAACAACGGAAAATAGTATTGATAATTTAACAAGATTTTTAGGTCTTATCTTATTTAAAAAGTTCATTTTAACCTCAATCTGCTTTCTTAACTTGTACAAGTTGTACGTTTATCCAAAGACATAAAATTATCATTGAAATAAAGAAGACTAGCGTACTCAAATCAAAAACACCCATTTGTATCCTACTAAAATGTGATAAAAACGACATTGAGCTGATTGTTTCTGTAATCCAATTTGGCGACCACGACCTTACAGCTGATAAAACTAGATTAAAGCCAGCCATTATAAGCACAAATCCACTAATGGATGATATTATAAATGCTATGACTTGATTTTTGGTTAGTGCCGACAGGCAGGAAGTAAGAGCTAGAAAAGCACCAGCCATTAACCAGCTACCAAAATAGGATATTAAAATAACATGATTATCTGGTTCACCCAAATAATTAACTGTTATCCAAATAGGCATTGTTAGAAAAAGGGCTATCAGAGTAAAAATCCAGCTTGCTAAAAATTTACCAACGACTAACTGTGTATTAGTAACAGGTAGAGTTATTAACAACTCTATCGTACCTGATCTTCTTTCTTCAGCCCATAATCTCATACCGATAGCCGGCATCAATACAAGGAATAGCCAAGGATGCCATGAAAAAAATGCTGTTAAATCAGCCTGATCTCTTTCAAAAAACCTTCCCAAAAAGAAAGTCATACCTGAGGATAGGGCTAAAAAGACAAGCAAAAAAATTGATGCTAAAGGAGTTCTAAAATATCCCTTTAATTCTCTGTCTAAGATGATATATGTCTTGTTTAAGTAATTATTCATAGGTTTTTACCAATTATTTTGAATTATTGTCTGAAGTTATTGATCTGAAGATTTCTTCAAGACTTACCTTTTGAAAATTTGCCTCAGTCACATCAAGCTTGAGTTTACTTATTTGTTTTAAAACTGTAATAAGATTTGGAACTTTCTTGTTGTCACTTACTAAAATTGTATGAGTTGAGATGTCTGTTTTTTGAATTTTGACGTCATCATATTTTATTAATGATTTTATATCTTTAGAGATAACATTATTAATTTTATTAGATACTTTAATAGATAAAGTATTTTTATTTAAAAATTTATTTTCTAAATTTTTAGGGGTGTCATTTGCAAGTAATTTTCCATTTGCAATAATAACAGCACGTGAACATACTGCCTCAACCTCTTCTAAAATATGTGTTGAAATAACAATAGCTTTATTAGTAGATATTCTTTTTATAAGGTTCCTCATCTCGTGTTTTTGATTAGGATCTAGGCCATCAGTTGGTTCATCCAATATCAATATATCAGGGTCATGTATTAATGCTTGAGCAATACCAACCCTCCTTTTAAAACCCTTTGAAAGTGTTTCTATAGGTCTGTTCCACATTTCTTTTAAGTTAATTTGATTAGCCATTTCCTCTAAGCGATTATTTAGTGAATTATGATTTAATCCTCTCATTTTTCCAATAAATGACAAAAAGTCTGCAACTATCATATCTGAATATGAAGGAGCACCTTCAGGCAGGTACCCTATGAATTCTTTTGCTTTTAATGGATCAGATTTAAGATTAATGTTGTTGATAAAAATCTGACCATTATCTGGTTCCAAAAAACCAGTCAGCATCTTCATTGTTGTAGACTTTCCTGCACCATTTGGACCAAGAAAGCCAACCACCTCACCCCTTGAGACTGACAAATCAATATTATCTACTGCAATAAATTGATCAAAAGATTTTTTTAAGTTTGTTGCGTTTATGAGTTTATCAGACAAAATATTTACCTTATTAAGAACGATGCCTTATTATTACTTTTGTATTAATTAATTTTTTAAATAATAAATTTCAAGATAAAAAAGTTATTTTTTATTTTTGAGTTAGTCTTAATAAATCTAAAATTATAAAAACTTACTGACGTCAGGAAGTTGAGGCTCTCCAATATAATTTTCTAAAGCTAGAGCAATTTCAACTGCTTTCTCATCTTCGTTTTTATCACATATAATTTGTAAACCAATTGGTAATGTTTTTCTATTTTTATTATTCAATAAATTATGAATGGGAAAAGAAATTCCACATAATCCAAAAATATTAACAGGTTGTGTGTTCGCTGATGCAAGAAGGCTTCTTTCGTGGAGTTCTCCACCTATAGTTGATTTGTCAACTTCAAGGGCCTGCATTACAGTTGTAGGTGAGATAAGAGCATCGTATTTTGAAAAATAACTACTAGCGATTTCTTTTAACTCTAAATGTCTATTTATGGCTTCAATATATTCAAATGAAGATACATTTAGACCCAATTTAGCTCTATTTCCAGTAACAGGATCCATCTTGCTAACATTCTTGATAAATCTGTCTTTGCCAAATGCACTTATAATTTCTGATCCAACAATTGAAGGGAACAAAGTTACCTTCTCGTTAGCTTCAGGAATTATGACTTCTTCTATGTTTGCACCCAACTCTTGTAATTTACTGCAAACAATTTCATAAGCCTCTTCAACTTCCGGATCTAAATTTGATGTGAAAGGTTCTTTGAGTTTTCCAAAAGTCATACAATCAAGCTTTATGGGCTTTTGATCTATAATTGTACCATTATATGTATTAAAAATTAATTTTGTATCTTTAACATTTCTTGCTATAGGTCCTGGAGTATCTAAAGTAGGTGATAAAGGGAAAATTCCATCGGTTGGCCACCTATTTTTTGTTGTTTTTAATCCAACTATACCATTAAGTGAAGCAGGAATTCTTACTGACCCGCCAGTATCAGTGCCAATGGCGAAAGCAGCAAGGCCAGAAGCAACAGCTACAGCAGAGCCACTACTTGATCCTCCTGGCATCCTATGTATTTTTTCATCACATGGGTTTGTAGGGGTACCTTTATATTTATTTAATCCAGTTGCACCTAATGCAAATTCAACAGTATGTGTTTTACCTAAAATTACACAACCAAGTGATTTCAACCTTTTAACTAAATTGCCTTCTGGTCCCGTTATATCATCACTGCTTATTTGTGAACCATTAGTCGTTGGCATTTCATTTACAGAACAAATGTCTTTAATCGCAACAGGTATGCCCATTAGAGGTCCTAGATCAACGCCACAAGAAAATAGTTTGTCTATTCCATCTGCCCAAGTAAGTCCTTGAATTTCGTCAGTATAAATGTATGCGTTAAGGTATGGATTTAAAATTTTTATTCTTTCATAGTATATTGATGTAATTTCTTTACAGCTTACTAAACCATTTCTAAACTTATTACCTAATTCTTTTATTGATGAGCCGGTGAGAGGGTCATTTGGCAAATTTTTGTCTGAATTTATCATTAATTTATAACCTAACATTGCTCTGAAATATTTAATGTAAGACGTGATCCAGATCCAACTTAACAATTAGATTAGAATAATTATATATTTAAAAATAATTATTAATTTTTCAATGCATAAAAATTATATTTTCGCCAATTTGCTTTATCTAAGATTTTTAATGGCACATCATTTGCAAGTGTTATTTAATAGTAGGGAGCTAATTTTGGAACCTTTATCAATATTCTCAGTGATTTTTCAACTAGCTACAGTTACACCAGAAATTAATAAAATTTTTATAAAAAAAGAAAACTCTGATCCTACAAGAACAGAAATTATTGAGTTGTATCGAAATAATATGATCTCAAATTTTCAAGATAAACCTAATAATTAAATTCATCATTTAACTATTAACAAATTCATTATTTAACTCTTGTAGTGCTTGACTCGTAATTTTAATTCGTAATAATCAAACTATTCATTTAGTAAGTAATTTGAAATTTCTAAGTTGCTATAATGTTGAATGGGTTGAGTATTTAATTACTCAAGACAATACTATTTTTAATGGTATTTCAAGCCAGCATTAGCTGGGTAATCATTACGGAGGAAAATAAATGATTAAATCTAAAACACTTTTCAAAGTTGGAACTGGTCTGGCTGCTATAGTATCAGCTATTGCTTTCACTACTAGTCCCACTCTGGCCTCAAAGAAGCCTGCGATTGAAGTTGTTACTCATGCGGGAGCTGGCGGAGGAACCGACGTCAACTCAAGAATGATGATGCTTCGTTCAAGAAGAACTCTTAAACAAGACATGGTTGTTGTTAATAAAAGAGGTGGCGGTGGTGCAGCTGCAATGAACTACTTTATGACAAGACCTGCCGATGGTAACACAATTTTAACATTTACTGTTGGTCATGCAATAACAATGGCAATGGGTAAAACAAAGTTAAAAGTTGAGGACATGGCACCAATTTCAAGAGGTACTAATGATCCACAAATTTTAATGGTTAATTGTAAGAAAAGTCCATATAAGACACCTGAAGATTTTGTTGCAGGTATGAAAAAAGGCGATAAAATTACCTTTGGTGGAACACACACTGGTACTATTGACCATATAACTGTCTTTTTATGGGCTAAGAGACTTGGTCAAAAAATGCCAAAATACATTCCTTATAAAGGTGGTGGAGAATTAGCTACAAGACTAGTTGCTGGTGAAGTAGATGTAGGAACATTAAACTTATCAGAAGCTGCAGCACCTGTTGAAGCTGGAGATATTTGCCCACTTGTTATTCTTGCAGAAAACGGAATGGCTCCAATTCCAAAAGCGAAGACAGCTAAAGAATTGGGCATTGACCTTGTTTTATCAACAACTAGAGGATTTGTAACACATGCTGGTGTAGACAAAGCTAGAGTTGCTGAAATGGAAAAAGGTATTCAAAAAGCTATGAAACATTCAATGTATCAGGCTTACCTAGCTAACTCAGGATTAGATAGCACATCCCCACAGCCTTCAGGTCCATGGGGTAAGCAAATTGCATTTATGGTGGGTGAGTTTGGTCCTGCCTTAAAAGAAATGGGCTTATTAAAATAAAAATAGAAAAAGAAGATAAAGACCTCTCAAATATGAGAGGTCTTTAATAAAAATTATGAAAAATATTTATTTAATTCCATTAATACTATCCATTTTTTCACTGGCGGTTATTGCAATTGCCTTACAGCTTGATACGTCACCTGAAATGATTGTTGGTGATAGCATGCAGGCTAGATCATTCCCAATATTTTTGATGCTTTTGAAACTGACTTTAATAGGAATTTTGACTTTTCAATTTTATAAAAATAATCCAAAGCCAGTAGCTTTAGAGAAATATCATACTTGGGGAAGTATGTTTTTATTTCTGCTCTTTTATTTGTTAACTGTTTATACAGATATGTTTATTGGAATTTTTGTTGTAATTTTTTTAATGAGTATTTTATGGGGTGAGAGAAGGATTTGGGTTGCTTTTTTGACAGCCACAATAACTCCTGGGTTGGTTTTTTTATTATTTGACTATGTTTTAAAAATCAGATTTCCAAGGGGTATATTAATGAATTTGTACTATGGTTAGGAAAAATATTTATGTTTGAGCAAGCAATATCTGCGATGGCATCAGTTGTAGTTGATCCATATCTTTTGGGTTTAATATTTGCAACTACAATATTAGGAGTTATAATTGGCGTCCTCCCAGGATTAGGTGCAACAACTGGCGCTGCTTTACTTCTTCCATTTACATTAACTATGGATCCTGTTCATGCTATTGCCGTTCTAGCTACTATATATGTTTCTGCTACATTCGCAGGATCAATTACGGCAATTTTGATCAATACTCCTGGCACTTCTGCAGCAGCAGCAACTACTTTTGATGGATATCCATTAGCACAAAAAGGTGAAGCAGGTAGGGCTCTTGGTATTGCGGTAATTTCAAGTACAGTAGGGGGTATATTTTCTGTTCTAATTTTATGTTTTGCTGCTCCATTATTGGCAAGGGTTGCTTACGAGTTTAGATCACCAGAATATTTTGCTTTAACAGTTTTTGGATTATCAATGCTAGCAAGTATAAGTGCGGGTGGCGCTGTGAAAAATCTTATTGGCGGAATATTTGGAGTTTGGCTTTCAACTATAGGTGCTGAACGTGTTACCGGAATAGAGAGATTTATGTTTGGTAATTATGAATTGTATGAAGGTTTGCACTTTGTTCCAATATTTATTGGTCTTTTTGCTATATCTGAACTTTTAGTTCAATCTAAAACTGTTGATAAGATAATCAAGACAGTGAGTATGAAAGCTGTAAAACTTCCAACCTTAGAGGATTATAAAAAGATTTGGAAAACAATACTTAGATCTTGTGGTATTGGAACATTTATAGGTGTCTTACCAGCTGAAGGTGCAACTGTTGCATCAATGATCGGTTATTCAGAGGCAAGAAGATGGTCAAAAAATAAGAAAGAGTTCGGTAAAGGTTCTATTGAAGGCATTGCTGGCGCGGAGGCTGCAAACAATGCAGCAACAGGTGGAGCTATGGTCCCTACAATGGTTCTTGGTATACCTGGTAGTGGAACAACTGCAATAATTCTTGTTGGACTTATGGTTCATGGATTGAGACCAGGTGTTTATTTGTTTACTGAGCAAGTAGAAAAAGTTTATCAAATTTTTGGATCAATGTTTGTTGCAAATGTAATGTTTATGTTGATGGGCCTCTATGCTGCTAAGTTGTTTGCAAGAGTATCACTAGTTCCAACACAGATTTTGTGGCCTATTGTTTTTGCATTATCAGTGATTGGTGCATATGCTTTTCAAGGACAACTTTTAGATGTTTGGTTAGCATTGATTTTTGGAGTTATTGGTTTTTTTGCAAGAAGACATGGTTTTTCAGTTGCACCAATTGCTGTCGGTCTTATTTTAGGAGAAATGGTAGAAACAAACTTACAACATTCACTTAAAATGTTTGATGGAGCGTGGTGGATGATACTTACTCAACCTCTTGCACTTATGTTTTTAGTATTTGCATTTTTAGGTTTGTGTGGACCTATGATTTTTTCTTGGATAACTAAGCAAAAAGATTAAAATTATCTAAAGCCTTACTCATTATAATTGCGTTCCAAAGAAGGTATAACGCAATAATTGTAAGAGTTGCATTTAAAACAAATTTAAAATACTTACTTCCATATTTTACTAAAATTTTTTTCCCCAAAATAGTTCCTGCAAATCCACTTATTATCATTAAAAAAATAAGTAAAAAATATTCTGAGTAAGCAAAACCAACAATACCAAATACAACTGCCTTAATCAGATGTTGTATTGACATTAATGCTGAATGTGTTGCTAAATGTTTTACAGGTTCTAGATTTAGTGTTTTCACCATTCCTGCTACTAGAGTTCCTGATGCTCCAAAAAACATTGTCATGAAACCTGAAAATGCACCACCAATTGTTATTTGTTTTGATCCAATAATTGGAATTCTTCCATATACTGACCATAATATAAATATAGATATTGATAATTGAAGTAACCACGCATCTATTTGAATAAAAATGGAACCTCCAATTATAGAACCAATAATAGTCCCAGTAGTAAACGGAATTAAAGTTTCCTTTTTAATGTCTTTGAAAAAAATTATTGTTCTTCCAAGATTAGAACCTATTTGAACAATTCCATGTATTGGTAATAATGCAACAGGTGGTAGTTTAACAGCTAACAATCCCAACAAAATTGCTCCTCCACCAATGCCAAAAGCTGAGGTAATGAATGAAGTAGTCATGCTGGCAAAAATTAAAAAATATGCTGTAAAGTTTGAAATCGATTCAGGAAAATCAAACATTTTATTTTTTAAGAGAGTGAGGAGGTGGAGCAAAGTAACGTGGCATTTCACCAACTGATGCTACATTTACCTCTACTAGTACCGGGCCATCAAAATTTACAGCCTCCTTAAGTACCTTTTCTAAATCTTTTGCAAAGTCTATTTTCTTATATTTCATTTTAGCTGCTTTTGCTAAATCTTCAAAATTTGGTACCATCAAATCTGCAAAAAATTTTCTTCCAGCATACATACTATCTTGTATGTGTTTTATGACACCATAACCATTATCATTCATCACTAAAAATACAACATCACAATTGGTTTCAGAAGCAGTCCACAAATCTGGAACATTAAGCATAAAGCCCCCATCTCCACACATTGCTATTGTTTTTTTCCCCTCACTAGCAATTGAGGCTCCAATAGCCAAAGCCATCCCGGGCCCAATTGCCGCTCCAACAGGATAAATGTTTTCAGTAGGATCATTTACATACATCATTCGGTTGCCCCACATACTGTTTGAAATAGTTACGTCTCTAACCCACTTTCCATCTTTTGGGAGAATATTTCTTATTATTTCTGGAAAATCTTTATACGCACCTAACATGTTTTTATAATCTAAATAAATTCGTTTTTTTAAATCACTAACCTCATTTATCCACTCATTATCTACAGAAATCTTGCCATCTAATCTTTTAGCTAATTCGGCCAGAACCTTCTTAGCATCTCCACAATGAAATTGATTTGTTTTGTATGTTCTGTTTTTGGCACTTGGATCTATATCAATTTGCACTAAATTCTTTGGTAACTCTAGTGACATATCTCTGGTTTCATGACCTCTTAATCTGCTCCCCACTATAAGCATTAAATCTAATGTTTTATAAAATTCTTCTATTAAAGGGACAGCGTTGAAAGCACCCAAACACATTTTATTTGTTTCTGATACCACTCCTCTACCTTGAGTGCTTGTTACTACTGCAAAACCCATTTTGATGAAAAGATTAACTTCTTCAGTAGCGAACTTAGCTCCATTTCCTACCCATATAATTTTTCTCTTTGAAGATTTTATATAATTTTCTATTTTATCTAGTGATGTTGTATCACCTAATTCTCCATTTATATGAGGTAAACCAATAGTGTCTAAGAAAGCAGGTCTTTTGATTTTTTTTCTTTGAATATCTATAGGTATCTCAATTGAAACAGGTCCTTTTGGAGGTGTAAGAGCAATCTTGCATGCATAGATTAATTTTTCTAGAGTCTCATCTTCATCATCAATTCTAATAGCCTCTTTAGAAATTGAACTAAGCATGCCTAATTGATTAGGGACATCATGAACTGTACCTTGATTTTTATCTAAATTTTCTGTTGCAGTTTGGCCTGTAAAGTGCAAAACAGACGAACCTGCAAAACGAGATTCAACAATTGCACCTGCAACATTAGCTGCGCCAGGGCCAGTACTTGTAAATACAACACCAAGTCCATTATGGGCTCTAGCATAACCATCAGCCATATGGCCAGCTCCCATTTCACCTCTTGCAGGGATCATTCTGATATGATTTCTTCTACCAATTGCATCTAGCATCGGTATATTATGCACAGAGACCACACCAAAAACGTCCTTAACATCTATTTGATGCAAAAACTCCGAAACCAAATCTCCCACATTGTAGTCTTTCATAATATCTCCCATTTTGACTATCTTTATCGAAAAACATATATTAATTTTTTAAATTATTAAATTTAAATCAATTATTGTATTATATGATGAAAAATTTTGTAGAAGCTAAAACAGTAAAAAGTTGGATTTCAGATGATAAAGAATTAGCTTTTATTGATATTAGAGAGACAACTCAACACACTGCAGGTCATCCATTGTTTTCTATCTCAATTCCATTTAGTGAATTTGAGATAAATGTTGAAAAACTATTACCTAACAAAAATGTACGAATAGTATTGTTTGATAATAACGACGGAATTTCAGAAATAATTTATAAACAAGCGAAAAATTTAAAATATATAAATATTTTTATTTTAAAAAATGGGATTGATGGTTGGAAAAAGTCTAACTTTCATCTGTTTGACGGAATTAATGTGCCTAGTAAAAGTTTCGGGGAATTAGTTGAACAAAAATATAATACACCATCCATAACAGCTTCTCAGTTATCTAAGAAACAAAAAGAAAAGAAAGATATAATTATATTAGATGGTAGACCGTTTGATGAATATAACAAGATGAGTATACCTGGAAGTGTCTGTTGTCCAAATGCTGAAATACCCTTTAGAATTTCTGAAATAATAAAAAGTTCAAATACTGAAATAATAATTAATTGTGCGGGTAGAACAAGATCAATAATTGGCGCTCAGACACTTATAAATTTTGGAATCAAAAATAAAGTTTTTGCATTAGAGAATGGGACACAAGGATGGTTTTTAGCTAATTTAAAATTAGATCATAGAAAAACAAAATTTTTGAACAAAACACCAAAGAATGAAAAAATTTATGAGCTTAGAGAAAAGATAGTAAACTTATTAGAAAATAAAGTTGAAATCATTGATTTTAATCAAGCCCAAAAACTCATTAAAGATAAGAACATAACTACATATGTTTTTGATGTAAGAACAAACTCAAATCAAAAAAATAAATTATCTAAATTAAGAAACGTACCTGGTGGTCAATTAGTACAAGCTACTGATAAATATATAGGCGTATTAAAATCACATGTAATTTTGTTTGATGACGGTGATCTAGTAAGAGCAGGTATGACAGCATTATGGTTAAAAAAAATGAACTATCATTGTTATGTTATAAATGAAAGCCCTAAAAAAATTAAAAATTTAAATCTCATACATAATATAAACTTTAAAACTAACCCCATAAATTTAATTAAATTAGAGAATTTAAAAACTTTAAAAAATATTCCTATATTTGACATTCGAAACAGCGTTGATTATTGCAAAAAAAGAATAAAGAAGTCAGTTTGGACTAATAGATTAATAATAACAAACGAGATGCCGCACAATGTCAAATCTATCATTCTAGTAGGCAATGATTTACCTAAAGCAAGTCTAATTGTAAATGATCTTCAAGAAAAAGATCCAGAATATGTGGTTCAAGTATATCATTGGAATGAAAGAGACGTTGAAAATTATTTAGATTATATTGATACAAAAGAAGTTGAGTTGGATGAAAAATTTATTGATTTCAATTTTCATACATACCTTCGTCATCAAGGAAACAAAAAACACGCAAAAAATTACTTAAAATGGGAAACGGATTTAATAAAAAAAATGGATGAAGAAGAAAGGGGATATTTTAGGTAATTATTCTAATATTAGATCTTTTTATATTATCTAAGTTAGCCCCTTCAATCCTTAATAATCTAACAGGATGCTTTCTAACTGGTGAATGGACATGCCCTACATCATAAAAATGCACATCACCAGCTTTCATAATATATGTTTTTTTTAGTTTAACATTTACAACATCATCTGAATTATTTTTTTCAACAATTTCCCAATCAGTCATTTCTGTTTCGCCAGAGGCTTGTCCATAAATAGCCCAGCTTGTTCCATGGTCATGAGGGCTTCCTATCGCTTCATTATCATGGACATGACCACAAACACAAAAACCTGTGTCTTTATCTTCATAAAGTATTTGCCTGGGTAATTCACCATTTGTTCTATCAGGAAGATTGTCAGTTATAAAATTTTGATCCATTAGGGCTTTTGAAACAAAATAACAAATTTTGTCTGAGCCATCTGGCATTTTTTCAGTATTAATTATTTCTCTAATATCTTGGACTAAATCATCTAAAGTGTAAGGCATTAGTTCCCCCAATATTATTTTTTAAGTATTTTAAATTTCATTTTCCCCAGCTTAAAGCTATTGGATCATATTTCTTAATTAATTTTATTAATCCTGCTTTTGTTTGTGCTTCTAAAGGTGGAATTGGATGTCTACAAAAATCTGAATTAATAACGCCACCTTCTTTCATAATTACTTTAGTTGCCCTAAAGCCACATTGCCTATTTTCATAATTAATTAAAGGTAAAATATTATTATATTTATCTTCAGATTTATCAAATTTTCCGTCCAAATAGTCTAAAACAACTGGTCTAATTAAGTCTGGTATCATTGCTGAACTCATATTGCCAGTTGCACCAGCTTCTAAATCAGCAAACAATGTTATTCCTTCTTCACCGTCAAATGGCCCTTCAATAGCATCACCACCTTCAACTACAAGTTTTCGTAATTTAGAAGCCGCCTGTGCACACTCAATTTTAAAACATTTTACTGTTTCTATTTCTTTAGCCATTTTAATTAAAAGAGGAACAGGCAAATCAACTCCCGATAAAGGTGCGTCTTGAACCATAATGGTTACGCCTGCTTCACCTACTTTTGCAAATTGTTGAAATGTTTGTTGAGAAGTTCCCCTCATTAGGGCGCCATGATATGGGGGCATCATCATAAGCATTTCGCCACCAAGTTCTTTCACTAATTTAGCACGTGAAAGGGCAATATCTGTTGAGAAATGACTCACAGTTGTAATTACAGGAACTCTACCAGATACGTGTTCAATACATAGTCTAGTTAAAATCTCTCTTTCATCATCTGATAACAAAAACTGCTCGGAGTAATTCGCTAGTATACAAATGCCATCAACATTTTGATCCACCATGCAATCTAGAACTCTTTTCATGCCCTCTATGTCGAGCTCACCATTGTCTTTGAAAGGTGTTGGAGCCACAGGCCAGCAACCTTGAAATTTATTATTAGCCATTCTGACCCCTTCATATTTTTATTTTAATTATGATAATTAAATATTTTTATTTTGCCAAGTATCTATCGTAACCCCTTCTTCTCTTAGCTTGTTTTTTTGGATCTTACCTGTTTGTGTTTTTGGAAACTCTTTCATTACTCTTATATATTTGGGTATGGCAAACTTGGCTAAGTTTATTTTTGTTTTTTCAAGTAATTCATCAAAATCTATATTGGTTTTATTATCAGTCATCAAGGCTACCATTACTTCATCTTCCATTCCCTCACCTCCATCAGCTGAAATTGCATATGCAGCTGCTTCTGTAATAAATGGAATTTCTAAAAAAGCTTGTTCAACTTCATATGACGAAATATTTTCGCCTCTTTTCCTAATGCAATCCTTAATTCTATCCACAAATACAAAGTGACCAGACTTTTCTCTAATCCCTGCGTCACCAGTATGAAACCAGAAATTTCTCCAACTCTCTACAGTTTTCTCTGGCATTCCTAAATAACCAGACATAAAACCATATGGTTGTTTTGGTCTCACAACTATTTCACCAACCATGCCGTTATTAACAGGTGTATCTTTCTCAGGATCTCTTATTTCAACCTCAAAATATTTATCATATAACTTTCCACATCTACCATTACCCATTTCATTTTTTAAACCATATATTGGAATATTAACTTCTGTCATACCATAAAGTGGTAATACATATTTTACACCAAATCTATTTCTAAAAATTTTTTCAGGTTCACTTGGCAATGGAGCTGAACCAATTACTTCTAAATTATGATCTTTATCATATTTAGTAGGAGGTTGTGCAACAATAAACGCGGCTATAGCACCTAACATATTAGTATGAGTTATGTTATAATTTCTAATATCATTAAGCCAATTTGAGGCTGAGAATTTAGTTCTTATAACCGCTTTTGCACCAGTCATAATACACGCTAATAGTTGCATAAATAATCCATTAGCATGGAATAAAGGTAATGAGATGTAAAATGTGTGATAATTCTTTAAGTTATAATTTTCAATTGTTCCAATAGCAAACATAACGCAATGTGCGTTGGGCATCATAACTCCTTTAGAGGGACCTGATGTTCCACTTGTAAACATAGTACAAACGTTGTCACTTAATTTTCCTAAAATAATCTCGTCTTCATTCAAAAGGTCTTTGTTTTTTAAATTTTTACAATTTAATATTTTAACTTCTAATTTATGATGATTAACCAAGCTTTTTACTTGATCAAAAAATTGATCTTCAACAAGAACATTCTTTGATTTAGATGTCTTAATTTGATGTAATAATACATTTCCTTTTATGGCAGTATTGATTGCTACAAACATAACTCCTATAAAACTGCACGCTATCCAATATAGTATGAATTTTTTTGGATCTTCTATTAAAACTGTTAGATTGTCACCTTCATTTAAATCCAATTCTTTTAAAATTTTAGCTTTTTCTAAAGATTTAATTTTAAGGTCATGAAAATTCCATTTTGGACCATTTATAAATTCAATAATTTCTCTTTTTGGATATTTCTTGCATTGACTTAGAATAATTTCAGAAATTCTCCAATGATCTGGATTTTGATCATAATTAAATAAGAAGTAATTTTTTTCGTTCATTTAATTTACAAAATCCCTATTTGAAAATTATTTCAACTTTAAAAGAAAAGAATTTATTATTGAGTTTAATTCCACGGGCCTTTCAGATGGAAGAAAGTGGCCACAATCAAGAATGTGAGTTTCACAATTTTCTATCAGTTCTACGAATTTTAAACCTGATTTTAATGGTGTCATTTGATCATTTTTTGCCAAAACAGCCAATGCTGGAACTTTGATATTTTTTGCAGCATCTATTCCGTCTGAGTAATCATTACAAGAATTTAAATCACAATTTAAAGCTTTTGGTTTATTCATGCACATTATATTATTACCTTCTCCATAGTGAGAATGTCCTGGCCATTTGTTAATTGACATATCTCCGTCAATACCATGTCCCCAAGTAACCATCATTTGCGAAGCTTTTTGTGGATTTTCTATTGAAAGATCTAATAAGTACTGGTTAACTGGAATTTCATTAGATCCCGCAACGAATATTATAGCTTCCAAAGTGTTTTTGAAAATCTTATTCAATTCTAAAGCAACCAAACATCCTTGAGAATGTCCTATAACAACCACATTTTTAAGTTTTAGTTCAACTAATAGGTCATTTATCCATTCTGCATTTTCTTTTATTGATTTGCATGGATTACCATCAGATAATCCATGGGCTGGCATATCGGGTACAATTACAGAATACCCTTTGTAAGCAAAAAAACGAGCCTGTTGAACGAAGCTAAAATGATTTTGACCAGACCCATGTAAAAAACATAATGTCTTTTTAGTACTATCTAAACTTTTACCACCTGTACCTAAATAGGTCTTAGCACCCTTAAAATTAATGATCATGACATACCTATTTGTTGAGCTTTTTTACGGCCTTGAAAGCTCTTTCAAAGTCTTTTGTGATATCATTAATATCTTCTAATCCAACTGAAAGTCTTATCATATCATCTGTTAGTCCACCCTCTTTCATAGCCTCTGAACTCAAATGCGAGTGAGTTGTACTACCTGGATGAATAAGTAGAGTTTTAGCATCACCAACATTTGCTAAATGTGAAGCTAGTTGTACAGATTCAATAAATGCCTTCCCTGCTTCACGTCCACCTTTAATACCAAAAGCAACGATAGATCCGGATCCTTTGGGCAAGATTCTTTTTGCTACTTCATGATCAGGATGTGTCTCTAAATCTGGATGTTTAACCCATTCAACCATTTCATGATTTACTAAAAATTCTATTATAGAGTGAGTGTTTTCAATATGTTTTTTCATCCTCAAAGGGAGCGTTTCTATTCCTTGCATTAAATGAAATGCATTAGTAGGAGATAAAGAAGGACCAAAATTATACATACCCTCTGCTCTTATTTTTGCTATTAAAGCAGATGGACCAAATTCTTCCCAAAAACTTATACCACCTAGAGCAAAATGTGCTCCTGAAATTGTAGGAAACTTATCTTTATCTCCCCAATCAAAGTTACCACCATTTACAATAGCACCTCCTATCGCAATACCATGACCACCTAACCACTTTGTAAGTGAATGAACAATAATATTAGCTCCATGTTTAAATGGCTGCATTAAATAAGGCGTATTGAAAGTAGCATCTAGTACTAGAGGGATGTTTTTTGAATTACATATCTTAGCAATTTCTGGAACATCCATAATATCTAATCCTGGATTTCCAATAACTTCTCCAAAAACCAATTTGGTATTTGGTTTTATTGCTCTCTTGATTGCTTCTGGATCATTGGGATTAACAAAGTCGGTTTTAACACCAAAACGAGGCATAGTGTGCTGAAGTAAATTAATATTTGCTCCATACATTTTACTTGATGCAACAATATGATCTCCACTACTGCAAATTGCAGAAATTACAAGATGCATTGCAGCCATTCCACTTGAACAAGCAAGAGCACTTGCTCCGCCTTCGAGAGCAGCCAATCTCTGCTCAAGTGCTGCTACTGTAGGATTTGATATTCTAGTGTATAAATGTCCACCAACTTCCATATTATATAGAGAAGCGGCTTCTTCTGTACTATTAAAAACATAGGATGTTGTCTGATAAATGGGTACAGCACGAGAGCCAGTCTCCTTATCCGGAATATGCCCAGCATGTAAAGAGAGGGTATCGAATTTATAATTTTCACTCATTGAAATTCCTTAAAATAGTTTTAATTATCATAGCTTATTTCTCAATCCTTAAAAATATAAATTTACCTAATCAAAAGTATTAGAGAGAAAACATTTGTACAATCAACAAAAAATATTCTCTAATTTACTAATTTTTTTCTCTCAAATCTTTACGGATAATTTTTCCTGTAGTTGTTAAAGGTAATTCGTGAACAAACTCTATAAGTCGCGGATATTCATGAGCAGCCAACTTTAATTTTACATGATTTTGGATAGATCTTTTTAATATTTCATTTTCAGCTAAAACATTATTATAATCCCTAGGAACAACAAAAGCTTTTATGACATGACCTCTTAATTTATCTGGAATGCCAATAACTGCAACCATACTTACTTTGGGATGAGAAAGCACAGCATCTTCTACTTCACTTGGTCCAACCCTATAACCTGAGGTATTGATAATGTCATCTTTTCTACCTTTAAAATAAAAATAACCCTCCTCATCCTTATAGGCAAAATCGCCAGTATAGAGCCAACCATCTTTAACTTTTTGTTTTGTTGCTTTATCATTTTCCCAGTATTTTAAAAAAGATACAGGGGTATCAGATTTGACTATTATTTCACCATCTAATCCAGGTTCTTTTATGAGTTCTCCATTTCCGTTAATGATTCTAACTTCATGACCGGGAACGGGTTTACCAATAGAACCTTGTTTAGTTGGCATAATTGCACCACAATTTGAGACTGTTAAATTACATTCTGTTTGACCATAAAACTCATTAATACTAACCCCTAGAATTTGCTTACCCCACTCTAGCAAATCTTCTCCAAGAGCTTCACCACCTGAACCAACAGTTCTTAATTTCAAGTTTTTTATTATTTTAGAGGGATTAAATGATTTCATCATTTTTAGTGCAGTAGGTGGCAAAAAAGTATTTTTTATCTCTAGCTTAGATATTAAATCAAAAGTAACTTCAGGATCGAATTTTTGAGATCTGTAACTGACTACAGGAATACCAAAGTGCCATGCTGGAAGGAGTACATCAAACAATCCGCCTATCCATGCCCAGTCAGCTGGTGTCCAAAACAAATCTTTAACTGGTTCAGATGAAGATAAAAACTCATGAGGCATTTCTACTCCTGGTATATGTCCTAACAATGATCTATGAGGGAGCACAGCACCTTTTGGCCCCCCTGTCGTTCCAGAAGTATAAATTATTAAAGCGGGATCAGATGCTTTTGTTTTTTTTGTAATATAACTGTCTGAGGCCTGTTCTAATAATTTTTTGAAATTAAAAACATTACTTCTTTCGTCATTACTATCTATACAAATTATTTTTTTTAAATCTGGTAATTTATCTTTAATTTCAAAAATTTTATTTAAGCCAATATTATCGCAAATCACCAATGATGCTCTAGAATTCAACAAACGATAATGTAATGCATCTGTTCCAAATAAATTAAATAAAGGTATTGAAATTTTTCCAGACTTAAAGCAAGCCATATGTGCAATTGCAGTTTCAGGACATTGACCTAAAATAATACCAACCCTTGCGTTGGCCTCAAGATGAAAATGATCAAAAACATTAGCAAGTTTGTTTGCAGATCTTTTTATATCAACAAAAGACCATTCCTCTATCTTGCTGTCTTGTAAAAAATTAATTAATGCTATCCTATTTTGATAAATATCTTGGTCAACAGTATCAGACGCTATATTGTAAAATTCTGGAATATTCCATTTAAATGATAAACATAGCTCTTCAAAATTATTCAATTTTTGAAGCATAAAAAATAATCACCTTTCCTTTAATTATTCTTACTACTTGTTAAAATCTTTTTAATTATTTAAGTTATACATAAATAAAACTTAATTGAGTTAGAATTGAATTACATTGATAATATTAGATTAGACGATTGTTTTACTAAGGACAATGATTTAGCGCTTATGAATGGCGTTCAAGCATTAGTCCGTCTTCTAATTGAGCAAGCAAAAATTGACAAAGATAATGGATTACAAACTCAAGGTTATGTAAGTGGTTATCCAGGTTCACCGCTTGGAACACTTGATCTAGAACTAGGAAGATCAAAAAAACATCTAGAAAAACACAATATAATTTTTCAACCAGCGGTGAATGAGGAATTGGCTGCCACTGCAGCTTGGGGTACTCAAATGCTTGGTCTATACGACAAACCTGAAATAGATGGTGTTTTTTCCATGTGGTATGGAAAAGGACCAGGCTTAGATAGATCTATGGATGCTTTGAGACATGCCAATATGGGTGGTGTTTCAAAAAAAGGTGGGATGGTATTAGCAGTTGCAGACGATCCAATTGGGAAAAGTTCTACCATTGCATATCAATCAGAACAATCCTTAATTTCTGCGGGTATTCCAGTTTTTTATCCTGCGAATGTAGATGAAGTCATACCAATGGGGCTGCAAGCTTTTGCATTGTCACGTTATGCAGGCATATGTGTTGCCCTCAAAATTACTAGTGACACAGCAGATTCAAATTCTGTAATAGATCTTGGAAAATTAAGACCTAATTTATATAACTTAGAGAATCCAATAAATGTTCACGTAAATAGACATGACCCAGCTTTAGACAGAGAAGCGGCCCTAATTAAAAGAAGAGTACCCGCATCTAAAGATTTTATAAAAGTAAATAAAATCAATAATGTGATATTTAACCCAACAAAAAAGACCTTAGGTATAATTGCAGTAGGTAAAGCTACTACTGAAACTATTGATGCTTTGGATAAAATTGGCGTCAAAGATCCTGAAAAAAGTGGGATTGGTATTTTTGCATGCAAAATTCCTTGGCCATTAATAGACCAAGAAATAATTAATTTTTGTGAAAAATTCAATGAAATTTTGGTTATAGAAGAAAAAGCTAGTATTGTTGAGGAACAAGTGGCTCATATTCTTTTTAACTCCAAATCAAGACCTCAATTATCTGGAAAGTTAGATGCATCATCTAAAGAAGAACTTATTCCTAAGATATCAGAATTATCTAGTGATATTATAGCAGATTGTTTGCTAAAAAAATTTATCCATTCTTCAATGAACTTTGATATACCTAAAGCAAAATCAGAAGCTATTGGAAGTAATTTACCACCAGTTGCTTCTAGGACACCTTGGTATTGCGCAGGATGCCCTCACAATTCAGGAACTAAGACACCTGACGAAGAAGTTGTTGGCATTGGTATTGGTTGCCACTCTATTGGATATTTTCTTCATCCTGAAAAATTAACAAATTTTAGCCAAATGGGCGGCGAGGGTGGACATTGGATAGGAAGAGCGCCATTCTCAAATCATAAACATACATTTCAAAATATTGGTGACGGTACATATGCTCACTCTGGTTCTTTAGCCATAAGAGCTGCAGTTTCAGCAAATGTTAATATTACATTTAAAATTCTTTACAATGATGCAGTGGCAATGACAGGTGGGCAAAAGGCAATTGGTGGCTCAACTCCATGGGCAATATCTAAACAACTTGAAGCAGAGGGTGTTAAAAAAATTTATGTTGTATCGGATGAACCAGAACAGTTTAAAGAGTTAAAATTATTTGCAGACAAAGTTGGAATATTTCATAGAGACGAACTTGTAAATATCCAAAAAGAAGTAAGAAAAATTTCTGGAGTTACAGCAATAATTTATGTTCAAACTTGTGCAACAGAACTTCGAAGAAGAAGAAAAAGAGGATATATTAAAGATAGAGAAATTAAAATGTTTATTAATCCTGATGTTTGTGAAGGATGTGGAGACTGTGCTGAAAAATCAAATTGCGTAGCTGTGAAACCATTTGAGCATTTCGATGGAATTAAAAGACAGATTGATCAAAGTGTTTGTAATAAGGATTATTCTTGTAAAAAAGGATTTTGTCCAAGTTTCATAGGCGTACAAGCTGGTAGTATGTCAATTAAAGAAAAAAAGACTTTTCCAGAAATTCCAGAGATAATTAATAACTTAAAAAAACCAAAGAAAAGCCTAAATAATATTCAAAATATAATAATGGCAGGCATTGGTGGCACTGGAGTTTCAACTGTTGCTGCTATTATAGTTATGGCTGCTCGAATTGATAAGCTGTTTGCACAATCAATGAATTTTACTGGATTAGCCCAAAAAAATGGAGCTGTAACAAGTCAAATCAGAATTGGAAAAGAAAAATCACTTTATGATAGATCTGCAAGACTTCCAAATGAAACGGCCGACGTGCTTCTAGGATGTGACGCTGTTGTGTCAGTTTCTCCTTCTATTACTAGAACATTAAATCCTTTAAAAACAAATGCTATAATCAATGGAAGAGTGGAGCCAGTTGGAGTTGCTGGTGTTCACATTGGTACAGTTGTCGATGATAGCTTATTAAAAAAAACATTTAGAAAATCATCTTCAAAATGAAAATATAGACTTTATTGATATATCAAACTTAGCTGAAGCTTTGGTTGGCGACACAGTTTCTGCAAATATAATGATGTTGGGAATAGCGGCTCAAAAAGGACTTCTTCCAATAGAAGTTGATTCTCTGCAAAAAGCCATAGAGCTGAATGGAGTGGCTATTGAACAAAACTTAAGGGCTTTCAATTGGGGACGATTATTGTGCGAACAACCTCAATCAGTATTTACTGCAGCGGGCTTAAACTCAAAAAAGTCCGAAAATATGTCAATAGACAAATATGTAGATAATTTTTCTGGCATCCTTGAAAAATATCAAAACAGTGAGTACTCAAAAATTTTTCTTTCTAATGTAAAAAAAGTAATTGAAAAAGAACACCAAATCAAGAATTCAGAAAAAGAATTACCTCTATCCAGAAAGGTTGCTCTTACTTTGTTTAGGGCTATGAGATACAAAGATGAATATGAAGTTGCTAGGTTACATAGTAGTGGAGATTTTGCTCAAACCCTTTTAAATGGAAATAAAAACGCAAAATTAGAATACTATTTAGCACCGCCTTTGTTCTCAAAAAAAGATCCTGAAACAGGGCATTTACTTAAGAGAAGGTTTGGTCATTGGGTATATAAAGTTTTCAAAGTACTGTCTTATTTAAAATTTTTAAGAGGAACAAAATTAGATTTCTTTGGATATACCTTAGAAAGAAAAAAAGAACGCGCTTTGGCAAAAAAAACTATCACTACTATTAATAAGATATCTGAAATTTTAAATGATAATAATTATAAAAAAATTATCGAATTTCTTGATATACCTTTATCCATAAAAGGGTATGGTCACGTTAAAGAAAAAAATATAAAAATTGCTGAAGAAAAATGGGATAAATCTTTTGATAAAATTCTAAATAACCAGAATTTAAAAAAAGTAAGTTAAATCAAACAAGTTTTGCTTGTTCTCTTAGTTTAAATTTTTGTATTTTTCCTGTGCTTGTTTTCGGAAGCTCAACAAAATTAAAATATCTTGGCACTTTAAATCCAGCTAATAGAGATTTACAATGATCTCTTAACTCATTTTCACCAATTAAAGATCCTTCACTTAATTCTACAAATGCACAAGGAGTCTCACCCCATTTTTCATCTTCTTTTGCGACAACTGCTACTGCAATAACATCAGGGTGTTTATATATAGCGTCCTCTACCTCAATTGAGGAAATATTTTCTCCTCCAGATATAATTATGTCCTTTGATCTATCCTTAAGTTGTATATATCCATCGTCATACCAAACACCTAAGTCACCTGTGTGAAACCAACCATCTTTAAAAGCTTCATCAGTCGCTTTTTTGTTTTTAAGGTAACCTTTCATAGTTATATTACCTCTTATAAAAACTTCACCTAATGATATTCCGTCCTTGGGAAGTTCTTTTTTAGTTTCCGGATCTACAATTTTCATGTTTTCTTGTACAGAGTAAACAACACCTTGCCTTGCTTTTAATTTAGCCTGTTCAGAAGTGTCATATTGGTTCCATTCTGGATGCCATGCGCATACAACTGCAGGGCCATAAATTTCTGTAAGACCATAAACATGAATGACGTCAATACCACAGCTGTCCATTTTACTGAGAACAGCTTCAGGAGGAGGAGCACCAGCAGTCATCATTTTAATTTTTGATTTAAGAGATATTTTATTTTGTAATAGATAATCCGCTACCATTTGCATTACAATTGGAGCTCCACATAAATGAGTTATGTTGTGTTTTTGAAAAGCCTCTACAATTAATTCTCCAGCTGGTTGTCTTAAACAAACATGGGTACCTGCTCTTTCTGTAATAGTCCAAGGAAAGCACCATCCATTGCAATGAAACATAGGAAGTGTCCATAAATACTTAGGGTGCATTGGTAAGTCCCAGGTAAGCGTATTACCAATGGCATTCAAATATGCGCCACGATGGTGATAAACAACTCCTTTTGGGTTGCCTGTTGTTC
>CABZWX010000003.1:0-2500 GCA_902529515.1 uncultured SAR116 cluster alpha proteobacterium
AAATTTTTATTGTTTTATTTTATTAGTATATTTTGTCACATTATTATTATGTGCGTATATATGTCAATTAAATTATGCATTATTATTTTGTATTGACATAAGTAATTTTTTTCCGTACATTAAAAAATTATATTCAAGGATGTTAAAATGAACGACACAAAAGACGAAAGAAATAGTAGGGCTAAATTCAAAACTTTGGCTAATAACAGAGTTAACAAAGCTCTTCAAACTCTTAAATTAATTGGTAACCTCTCCAATAAACGTCATTATGATTATGACGAGGAAGACGCTAAAAAAATTTTGAAAGCCTTAGAAGAAGAGCTTAAAGCTGTAAAACAAAAATTTAACAAATCAACCAACACTAATGGGAAATTCAAACTTGACTGAAAATAAAAACATAGAAGAATTTTTTTTTAAAAACAAAGAATCTTTAAGTAGAGAAGCACATGTTACTATAATTCTTTATAAACTTTGGCTTGAATCAGGCGGAAAGTCAGGAAATAGATTTCACAGCGAAGACATAGCATTTGCTGCTTTTGAAAATTGGCCTACAGAGTATTCCTGGAATTTAGAGAAATATAGCCATTTACCTAGCATGGATAAATTAAGACGCCCCTTAGAGAATGCTCGTAAAGATTATGGGTGGATGAATGGAAAAAAAAACGCAGATCAGTCTATAGATGGGTACTCACTTACAGAGCAGGGACTAAAATTAGGCAGGAAATACATTCATCTTCTTAGTGATGAACCTCAAGAAAAGGCTAATAATAATATAAATAAGCATATAATAAATTATTTAAGTAGAATTAAAAAAAATAATTATTTTAAACTTTACTTAAAAGAAAATAAAGAAGCTGTCATCGCTGATATTACTATTTATGATGTTGCGGAAATTTTAGAGACCTCTTTAAGCAACATGAAAAGATTTAATGAAAAATTTAGAGATACTAAATTATATCTTACAAATTATGAAGATGACAATAATGATAAGTTACTAATGTTTTTTAACTTAATTGAGGATCTTTTTGAGGAAATAGACAAGAAATGGTTACTTTAAAAATTTAATTAATATTAAATATACGAAAGGTTTTTTAATGAACAAGTCAGTAGTCAGTGTTTCACATAGACATGTTGCAGCGACAGCAAAAGAGTCAATCTTACGAGTAATTCATGGAGTTATAGAATTATTTACTAACGTTGACGATTCTTACGAACGAAAAAATGGATACAAAAGAAAGTACATTGGCAAATGTACAATGAAGTATACTCGTGGTGGTAAAAAAAATCCTTCATATATTGAAATTTTTGACAAAGCGGAAGGTATGACCGCAACCAAACTCAAATCTTCTCTAAACATTGGTGAATACAATAGTGATGGATCTCGCAGAGGTTTTGTTGGGGCAGGATTAAACGAAACCTCTGTTCATGGCCCAATAAGAGTTCAAACACTAAAAGATCAAAAATATTCTGAAGCCATTTTTAATCTAAGTGAAAGTTTGGAATTACTTATGCCTTATGCTGATGTTATACCGAACGAAGAACAAATGAATGATCTAGGTATAAATAAAACAAATCAAAATGGAACAAAAGTCACCTGGACAATTAATGCTAATTCAACAATTGAGCATACATTATTTGAAAACTTAATTAGACAAATTGAGTCACATTTTATGTTACGGCCAGCGCTTGATAAAAATTCTAAAACAATGTCTTTAAGAGCAATAGATGGCAACACAGGAATTGAAAAAATTTTAGAACATACTCCACCTAAAGTAATAAAAAATATTTTTGATAAAAAAATAAATAATGACGCCATTGATGAACTTAATAATTATTTTGGTACAAATCACGATGTTCATTTTGTTTTAAACGAAATTGAAGATACTAATGAAGAATTGAATGAGTTTTCAAATCATGGAATTGCTATAAAAGGAGGTAAACAAATTTTTGAATTAGGTTTTTTGAATAGACCTGACAAAAATACAAATAGCATATTAAGAAAATACTCAGGTTATTTAAAAAGTGAATTATTTGATGAAGCACTTGAAGACTTTAAGCACACAGACAAGCCAAAAGATCATATAAATAATCCTGAAAGGATTTTTCACCCTAGTAGAAGAAGAGGCATAAAATATAATCATCCAATTATAAGAAAAATTGTTGATCAACCAAGAAAAGAGCTTGATCGTTTTATCAAGAAGATTGAAAATAGTTCTCAAAATAAATTAATTTCTGTAAATACTAAAATGTTAAATAAATTACAGGATTTTTTTGCTGACTCAATGAAAGAGTTGGATGAAGTTTTCTCCGATAAAGATAAGACAAATATTGAAAAATTAACAAAGGATAAATTTAGAGTTATTGCCTTAGACCTGTATCCTGAAGAAATAAGAAATGTTTATGTGTATACACATACTGACACAATTGAAAATGCCAAAAATGAATTAGTAATGAAACTAAACGCTGATGGTGAAAATCACATTAAAATTCTAAAAGGATT
>CABZWX010000003.1:5000-75724 GCA_902529515.1 uncultured SAR116 cluster alpha proteobacterium
TTCAACATCATTCTCCCAAGCGCCTTAGTATTCTCTACCTGCCCACCTGTGTCGGTTTCGGGTACGGTCTTAACGATGGAGCTATTTCCTGGGACAACTTCACTGCAAATACAATCCAATAAGTATTTACAATTTATATCATCCGTCACTTCCATCAGGTCACGGAATATTAACCGTGTTCCCATCGACTACTGCTTTCGCACTTATCTTAGGGGCCGACTAACCCTGCGTGGATTAACCTTGCGCAGGAACCCTTGGGCTTTCGGCGAGAGTGTTTCTCACACTCTTTATCGCTACTCATGTCAGCATTCTCACTTCTGATACCTCCAATAACACTCACGTGTTACCTTCAACAGCTTACAGAACGCTCCGCTACCATGCCATATGGCATCCACAGCTTCGGTGTATGGCTTTAGCCCCGTTACATCTTCGGCGCAGGCCGGCTTTTTTAGACCAGTGAGCTGTTACGCTTTCTTTAAAGGATGGCTGCTTCTAAGCCAACCTCCTGGCTGTCTTGGCCTTCCCACATCCTTTCCCACTTAGCCATAACTTAGGGACCTTAGCTGGTGGTCTGGGCTCTTTCCCTCTTGTCCAAGGACCTTAGCACCCATGGACTGTCTGCTATACTGTACTTACCGGTATTCGGAGTTTGGTTAGGTTTGGTAAGGCTCGCGCCCCCCTAGCCCATCCAGTGCTCTACCCCCGGCAGTAATATATAACGCACTACCTAAATAGTTTTCGCGGAGAACCAGCTATCTCCAGGTTTGATTGGCCTTTCACCCCTAGCCACAGGTCATCCCCGTCTTTTTCAACAGACGTGGGTTCGGTCCTCCAGTGCGTGTTACCGCACCTTCAACCTGCCCATAGCTAGATCACCTGGTTTCGGGTCTAATCCATCGAACTAAATGCACTATTAATACTCGCTTTCGCTTCGCCTACACCTAACGGCTTAAGCTTGCTCAATAAATTAACTCGCTGACCCATTATACAAAAGGTACGCAGTCACTACTTAATGTAGCTCCTACTGTTTGTAAGCATTCGGTTTCAGGTCTGTTTCACTCCCCTCATAGGGGTTCTTTTCACCTTTCCCTCACGGTACTTGTTCGCTATCGGTCACAGAGTAGTACTTAGGCTTGGAGGGTGGTCCCCCCATATTCAAGCAGGATTTCACGTGTCCCGCCCTACTCAAGGACCAAATTGAAACATTACCCATACGGGGCTATCACCTACTATGGCTGACCTTTCCAGATCATTCTGGTTGTTTTCAAAATGGCCACTGGCCTGGTCCGCGTTCGCTCGTCACTACTAACGGAGTCTCGGTTGATGTCCTTTCCTCCAGCTACTTAGATATTTCAGTTCGCTGGGTTTGCCTCCCTTGCGGGATAAACCATTATGGTTTGGGTTTCCCCATTCGGAAATCTGCGGATCAAAGCCTACTCACGACTCCCCACAGCTTATCGCAGCGTGTCACGTCCTTCATCGCCTCTCTGTACCAAGGCATCCACCAAATGCTCTTTAAGACGCTTGATCGGACCGTACATGAAAGTAGTAACCGGTCAGACAACCATTACCACTACTAAAAATTAATTTTGTAAATTTTTAAAGTACAATCCGTAAGCTGGATAACATTTTTACAATGCTACCACTTAATTTGGGATCATTTTCACCAACTATTTCAAACAGATTAACTTTTGAGTTAATTTTGACTGTTTTGTTAAATATTTAAACTTTAACAGACAGTGGTAGGCACGGGCAGATTTGAACTGCCGACCTCACGATTATCAGTCGTGCGCTCTAACCAACTGAGCTACGCGCCTTTAGCTGTAGCAATACTGTAAATAAAAGTTCAATAAAGAAGAGATTCAAAGACGGTGGCAAACAATCTTGTACTTTCCTTAGAAAGGAGGTGATCCAGCCGCAGGTTCCCCTACGGCTACCTTGTTACGACTTCACCCCAGTCGCTGACCCTACCGTGGCCGGCTCCCTCCTATAAAGGTTAGGATACCGTCTTCGGGTAAAACCAACTCCCATGGTGTGACGGGCGGTGTGTACAAGGCCCGGGAACGTATTCACCGTAGCATGCTGATCTACGATTACTAGCGATTCCAACTTCATGCTCTCGAGTTGCAGAGAACAATCCGAACTGAGACGGCTTTTTGGGATTTGCTCCAGGTTACCCTATTGCTTCCCTTTGTCACCGCCATTGTAGCACGTGTGTAGCCCAGCCCATAAGGGCCATGAGGACTTGACGTCATCCTCGCCTTCCTCCTGGTCATCCCAGGCAGTTTCTCTAGAGTGCCCAGCCTAACTGATGGCAACTAAAGATGAGGGTTGCGCTCGTTGCGGGACTTAACCCAACATCTCACGACACGAGCTGACGACAGCCATGCAGCACCTGTGTTGGAGCCAGCCGAACTGAAGGAAATCATCTCTGATAACCAAACTCCACATGTCAAGGGCTGGTAAGGTTCTGCGCGTTGCTTCGAATTAAACCACATGCTCCACCGCTTGTGCGGGCCCCCGTCAATTCCTTTGAGTTTTAATCTTGCGACCGTACTTCCCAGGCGGTGTGCTTAGTGCGTTAGCTGCGACACCGAAAGGTAACCTTCCAACATCTAGCACACATCGTTTACGGCGTGGACTACCAGGGTATCTAATCCTGTTTGCTCCCCACGCTTTCGCTCCTCAGCGTCAGAAAATAGCCAGAAAGTCGCTTTCGCCACTGGTGTTCTTCCCAATATCTACGAATTTCACCTCTACACTGGGAGTTCCACTTTCCTCTCTATCTCTCTAGCTTGCTAGTATTAAACGCAGTTCCCAGGTTGAGCCCGGGGATTTCACGTCTAACTGTTCAAGCAGCCTGCGAGCCCTTTACGCCCAATAATTCCGAATAACGCTCGCCCCCTTCGTATTACCGCGGCTGCTGGCACGAAGTTAGCCGGGGCTTCTTCTACGGCTACCGTCATCATCTTCACCGTTGAAAGTGCTTTACAACCCTAGGGCCTTCATCACACACGCGGCATTGCTGGATCAGAGTTGCCTCCATTGTCCAATATTCCCCACTGCTGCCTCCCGTAGGAGTCTGGGCCGTGTCTCAGTCCCAGTGTGGCTGATCATCCTCTCAGACCAGCTACTGATCGTTGCCTTGGTAAGCCATTACCTTACCAACAAGCTAATCAGACGCGGGCCCCTCTTTCAGCGGCTGACCTTTCCCCCGGAGGGCGTATATGGTATTAGCGTTCGTTTCCAAACGTTGTCCCATACTAAAAGGTAGGTTCCCACGCGTTACTCACCCGTGCGCCACTAGATCCGAAAATCTCGTTCGACTTGCATGTGTTAGGCATGCCGCCAGCGTTCATTCTGAGCCAGGATCAAACTCTTAGGTTTGATGGGTATGAATTAAAAATTCAACCGAAAAGGTAATCATACCTTCACACTCAAGTTACTGACAAACAAATAAATTTGTTTATATTATTATGGTAAATTGCGCGATTCAGTGGACGACCATATGTTTTTATACAAAACGTATAACCACCGTCCATGAATCTCTTCTTGAATTAACAATATCAAACAGATAACTCCTAAAAAGGAGTATTCGATTAAAATCTAATCGAATAGGGTTTATACTCAGCATATTAACATATGTCAAACTTAAAAGACAAAAATAACGCAAAAATTTAACTTTTTTTTTTTAATAATTTTTCTAATAAAAATATTGCTCAAAATCAAATACCAAAATTGTAGTCTTGACTTTTTACAGATATAAAGTCAATATCGCTCACATTATGAAAAAAGTATTTAAAAATATATTGTTAGGCCATTTTCTTATTGTAATAGGTTCATTTGTAATATTACTTATTAGTTTTGATGCAAATGACGCTAATTCAACACAAATAAATAACAATACAAAAAACATTCCAGTCAAACGACCATTAAACCTCTTTAATCTTGAAGAATCAGCAGACACAATTTTCAATTTAGTACAGAAAATTGGTGCAAAACCAGTCGTTAATATTAAAAAAACAAGACTTAAAAAAAACGAGAATCTTAGCACAGTATTAAAAAGAATTAATTTTGATAATCATAACGTCAGTAAAATCATAAACACAATTAGTAAACTTAATAAAGGACATAAAATACTAAGCTCGCTACCTGTTGGAATGATAATACATTACTCAAATCCATCGAGTATTACTGGAGGAGCACTAAAATTAAACTACACTAAAACTAAAGACATTTTTGTTTGGCAGGATATAAATGATAGATATAATTCACAAATATTTTTGAGACCTTCAAGAATAGAAGAAACACTGATACAAGGTGTAATTAAGAATAATTTATATATTTCTGCTCTTAAATCAGGAATGCCTGAAAAGACTTTGTTAGAAATGATAAGTTTGCTTGGCTTCTCAATTGATTTTCAAAGAGAAATTCGTTCAGGTGACAGTTTTGAAGTTATGTTTACAAAAAAAATTGATACTTTGAGTGATTTACTTACAGAGACAAAGCCAATAAAGTATGTGTCTATAAATTTATCAGGAAATAAGTTAAATTTTTTCAATTATAAAGATAAATATGGCTTACCACAGTACTATGACGAACATGGAAAGTCTTCAAAAAGAACAATAATGAAAACACCAATAAATGGCGCTAGATTATCAAGCAGATATGGAAACAGAAAACATCCTATTTTAGGATACACAAAAATGCATAGAGGACTTGATTTTGCAGCACCGTCTGGAACACCAGTTTTTGCTGCTGGCGATGGAGTTATAGAAAAAGTAGGATGGAATGGGTCATATGGCAAATATATTAGAATTAGGCATACAGGAACTTATAAAACTGCCTATGCTCACTTATCAGGATTTCATAAAAATGTAGGGATTGGGAAAAGAGTTTTACAGGGGAAAATAATTGGTTATGTCGGAACTACTGGCAGATCTACTGGACCACATTTACATTATGAAGTGATAAAAAATAACATTCAAGTAAATCCAATGAGAATAAAATTACCTGCAGGAAAAAATATTTCAAAAGCAGATATTAATAATTATAAAAACCACATAGAAAAAATACTTAACCTAAAAATTGCTCTTGAAAAATCAAATCGAAATAATAAAATGGCAATAAACAATCACGATATAACAAAAAAACTAATTATAAATTAATTATTCTACGCTTATATTAATTTTATTATCAATTACATCTACAAATAGTGTTTCACCATCTTTTACTTCATTTGTTATTATTAACTCGCTTATTTTATCCTCAATAACATTCCTAATTTCTCTTTTAATTTGCCTGGCTCCATATTCTGGATCGTAGCCAGTTAAGGCTAATAAATCGTTAACTTTTGAAGTCCATTTAACATAAATGTCATTATTAGACAGTCTTTGCCTTAGATGATTTAATTGTATTTCAACAATTTTAACAATATGAGATTTTCCTAATTTTGAGAAAAATAAAATTTCGTCTAATCTATTAATGAATTCAGGGCTTAATGTTGTTTTGACTGAACTCATAATTTCTTTTTTTATAAAATTGTTTTTTTCATTTTTCAAACCAAAATCTATATCAGACTTGAATTGTTGTGCCCCGATATTACTTGTAATTATTATAATTGTGTTTGTAAAATCAATAGTCTTTCCATGACTATCTGTTAACCTACCATCATCCATTACTTGTAAGAGTATATTTAAAACGTCTAAATGGGCTTTTTCAATCTCATCAAAAAGTATTACTCTATAAGGTCTGCGCCTAACCGCTTCAGTTAAAATGCCTCCTTCATCGTATCCAATATAACCAGGGGGAGCACCAATCAATCTTGATATAGAATGTTTTTCCATATATTCAGACATATCTATTCTTATCAAAGAGTCTGTTTCATTAAATAAAAATTTAGCTAACGATTTAGCAGTTTCCGTTTTACCAATACCAGTAGATCCTAAAAACATGAAAGTACCTAAAGGACTAGATGGATCACTTAAGCCTGCTCTTGAACGAATGATTGTTTTGGAAATGGCAGACAGTACATGATCTTGACCCACAATAGATTTTTTTAGTTCATCTTCTATTTTTAGCAATTTTGTGCGTTCATACTCCATCATTTTTTCAACTGGTATTCCTGTCCATTTAGACACAACGGACGCAACATCTTCTTCCGAGACTATTGTGTTTAGGAGACTATCTGCATTTTCAATTTTAGAAATGTTATTTTCTAAATTTGGAATTATCTGATACGAAAGTTCACCAGCCTTTTCCCAATTTCCATTTCTTTTCTCAATCTCCAATTGGTTTCGTGCATTTTCTAGATTAATTTTCTTCTGTTGCTCTTCTTCAAGAGTTCTTTTGCTTAACTTCCATTTTTCAGTTTGCTCTTTAGATATTAACTTTAGTTCTTTTAATTCATCTTCAACTTTTGCCAATCTATCATCTGATATTTTATTATTTTCCTTCTTTAGAACTTTTTTCTCTATTTCTAATTGCATAATTCTTCTATCTGTCTCATCTAGTGAGTCAGGCTTAGAGTCAATTTCAATTCTTTTTCTACTAGCTGCCTCATCTATAAGATCAATTGCTTTGTCTGGTAAAAATCTATCGTTAATATATCTTGAGGATAAAGTTACAGATGCTGACAGTGCTTTATCTGTAATAGTTATACCATGAAACAACTCATATTTTTCTTTAAGACCTCTCATCATTGATATGGAATTTTCTATATCTGGTTCGTCTATATATACTTGCTGAAAACGTCTTTCTAAAGCCTTGTCCTTTTCAATGTAATTTCTATATTCATCTAAAGTAGTTGCCCCAACACAGTGAAGTTCACCTCTTGCTAAAGCAGGTTTCAACATATTAGAAGCATCAAGTGAACCATCTGCACCACCAGCTCCAACAAGGGTATGGAGTTCATCGATAAATAAAATAATCTTATCTTTTTCCTTTTCAACTTCGTTTAATAAAGATTTTAATCTTTCTTCAAAATCTCCTCTAAATTTAGAACCTGCTAAAATACTAGCTAAATCAAGGGAAAATATTTCTTTAGATTTTAGTTTCTCAGGTACATCTTTATTTGCTACCCTTATTGCCAATCCTTCAACAACGGCAGTTTTTCCAACACCAGGTTCTCCAATTAAAACTGGATTATTTTTTGTTCTTCTCGATAAAACTTGTATCAACCTTCTTATTTCTTCATCTCTTCCAATGACAGGATCTAGTTCCCCCTTAGAGGCCTTAGTTGTTAAATTGATAGCAAATCTATTTAATGTATCAAAACCAGATTCAGAATTATCATTCATAGCTTTTTTACCCTTCCTAAATTTCTTGATTTCTTCGAAAAGCGTGTTGTACGTGATATTATATTTTGATAAAATTTCTTTTGCTTGGTCATTTATAAGAGTAAAAGACAACAATAATATTTCTTGAGTTATTATCTGATCGTCAAATTCTTTCAACAACATTTTTGACGTATTTATTAAAGATAAAATACTTTTATCAATTTCGTGAGTACGACTTATTTGCTTTTTCTTATTTAATAACTCAAATATATGTAGCTTCAATTTATGAACATTAGAAGTTAAGGCACCTACTATATCATTAATATATTTTTCTGAATCTTCTAATATTATGTATAATACATGAAATGAAGTTGCATTTGTTTCATATTTATTAGCTAAACTAAATGCCGAACTAAATATTATCTTTGATCTATCAGAAAGTTCATTAATTAAATTATCAATTTTAAAACCTGTTTTTAAATTACATACATACATATATGTGTTAATTATTTCAGGTTATTTCAATATGAGATAAGAAAAATGTTACGGCAGGTTTTGAACTAAAGTGGATGCAACATTTGGAGTTAAATCAATAAGTTATTACCTTCGATTTTATCATTTTTAATATCATTAATGTCATTTTCTTCATTTTTATCATCAACTGAAGAAAGTTCTTCTTGTCTCATTTGAAAACCTCTCTTACGTCTTGAGGGTTTTTTTGAAATTTTGTCATTATCTTCTAATTCTAAATCAGAGGAGTTGTTTGGCGATAAATTTAGTTCCGTTTTTATTCTCATTTCTTTATTTTCATTATTTATTTCTATTTCTTTTTGAAGCCTGTAATAATGGTCAGCGAATTGCAGAAAAGACTCTGCTAATATTCTATCGTCAGAAGAAGAAGCATCTGATGCTAAAGATGTATATTTTTCATTTAGCTGTGAAACTGAACCTCTTTGACGACCATCTGGTCCGGAACTCTCAATCACAGTATTTCTATTAAGGTTACCATTTAAGTTACCATTATTAAAATTTCTACGATTTGATCCACGATTTTGGCGTCGACGCCCATTATTTTGCTGTCTCATAATTTTCCTAAGATTTACGCTAATTAATTTTTACTTACACAATGTTTTTGTAATTGGTTAAGAGTCCTAATTTCAACCTATGGACTCAATTAATATAAAATTTAAGGTTTGAAAATAAATTAAAATTTATATAATGATTATATAAAGTTTTTTCTTCCAAGCCAAGCACAAAAAACATTATTTAATAACAAATATTATTACCCTAGTCACTCCTGACAAGTCTTTTTTATATTCTTTTGGAAACAAACCATGTTTTATAGCTATTTTTGTGACATGATTTTCTTGCCCTTTGCCAATTTCAAGGAAGATTTTACCATTAGATTTAATTATATTTGACAAACTGGACAAAATAGATCTGTATGAATCAAGCCCATCTTTCCCACCATTTAATGCAATAAACGGGTCGTATTTTTTTACCTCTTTTCTCAATATGTTAATATCATTAGTGGGGATATAAGGGGGATTTGAAATAACAATATCATATTTCATATTATTTTCAATTTTCATTAATTTTTTATCCCAATCTCTAACATTCCAGTCTAAATTTATATATTTTGATTTTTCTAACAAATCAAAATTTTGTGCATTTATTTTTACCATTTCTAAAGACTTTTTAGATTTATCAAAAAAAGAAACCTCTGAATAAGAATATTCATCTAAAAGTGAGAGACCCAAACAACCTGTGCCAGAACCAAGATCAATGATTTTTAAAAATTCTAATTTATCTGGATAATACTCAATTACAGATTCAATTAACGTTTCAGAGTCAGATCTTGGATCTAATGTCGCATCATTAAGTTTAAATTCCTTTTTCCAAAAACTCCTTTTATTAATAATTCTTGAAACAGGTTTTCCGCTTAATCTTTGTTGAATTAAATATTTAAATTTTTTAATCTCATCTTTTGAAATGTAAATATTTTGGTGATTATATATTGTTTCATATCTATCTAAAGACTCAGAAAGCAATAGCCTGCAGTCTAAATTTGCAGTCTCAATACCAATATTCCTCAGTTTTAAAATCTCAGGCTTAATTAAAGTATATACATCAATATTTTTATAAGTCATTTGAGGCTAGCTTTAACATTCGGTCTTCAACTATCAAAGCATCAATTAAATCATCAAGAGCTTCTCCACTTAAGATTTTTTCTAATTTATGTAATGTTAAGTTTATTCTGTGATCAGTGACTCTTCCTTGTGGAAAATTATAAGTCCTTATCCTTTCTGACCTATCACCGGTACCAACTTGATCTTTTCTTGCTGAAGATCTCTCATCTTGTTGTTTTTGTCTTTCTAATTCATATAAACGTGATTGAAGAATTTTCATCGCTTTTGCTCTATTTTTATGCTGAGACTTTTCATCCTGTTGACTTACAACAATTCCAGATGGAATATGAGTTATTCTAACAGCTGAATCTGTGGTATTAACTGATTGCCCCCCTGGCCCACTTGACCTAAACACATCTACTCTTAAATCTTTTTCTTCAACTAATATTTCCAAATCCTCAGCTTCAGGAAGGACCGCAACTGTTGCTGCAGATGTATGAATTCTTCCACTTGTTTCAGTGGTTGGAACTCTTTGGACCCTATGAACACCTGATTCAAATTTCAATCTGCCAAATACGCCATTTCCTATAATATTTGCTTGCGCCTCTTTATAGCCACCTACACTTGTTTCTGACACCTCCATAACCTCAAATTTCCATCTATTCTTAATAGATAACTTTTCATACATAGAAAAAAGATTTGAAGCAAACAAACCTGCCTCATCTCCTCCCGTTCCAGCACGAACCTCTAAAATTACATTTCTTGTATCATCCTTATCCTTAGGTAATAAGGAAAATTGAATTTCTCTTTCAAGATTGAAAATTGTTTCTTTTAAAGAATTAAACTCATTTGTTGCAATCTCTTTAATATCCGCATCAGCATTTTTATCATTTAAAATTTCACCCAAATCCAAAATTTCTTTTACTAATTGTTCTTTCTTATTAGCTAAATCTGTTATTATTTTTATGTCAGATAATTCTTTTGATAAATTTGCCATTTCAAATGGTTTTAAATTAGAAGAATTGACAAGTAATTTCTCAATTTCTTTTTCTCTTATCATAATTTTAGAGATATTGTTTTCTAAACTCAAAATTTACTCCAAATATATTTTAATTTTTAAATTTTTTTATTATCTGATCTAAATTTAACAATTCCTCAAAACCAGATGTTAAATTTTTAAATTTAAAAATTTTTTTATTAATTTCTTCTTTACCTAAAATTATTGCATATGAGGCTTTAATTTTGTTAGCTCTCTTAAATTTTTTTGAAAAATTACCTGAATAGATTATTTCAGATTTAATACCTTCTTGAATTAATTTTTTCATAATTGGAAGTAATAAATAATTAAAATTTTCGCATTGGCCTATCAGAACCACATCAATTTCATTAACAAATTCACTTTGCACCATTAATGCTAATCTTTCTATGCCCGCAGCCCAGCCAACACCAGGAACATCTGGGCCACCTAACATTTTTGATAGACCATCATACCTTCCTCCAGCTAGCACAGTCCCTTGTGCACCAAGTTCATTAGTTGTAAATTCAAAAGCTGTATGACAATAATAATCCAGACCTCTAACAAGATTTTTGTCAATTTGATATTTTATATTTAAGTGATCCAAACCTTTGCAAACATCTTCAAATCTTGTTTTAGAATCAAAATTGAGATATTCAAATATTCTAGGTGCATTTTGAATTATTTTTTGATCTTCTGCATTTTTAGAATCAAGTATTCTTAGCGGATTAATTGAAAGCCTTCTAAGACTATCTTTGGACAATTTAGATTGATAATCCCTCAAATAGTTAACAAGATAATCTCGATAGTTTTTTCGACTGTCAAAGTCACCAAGGGAATTAATTTTTAAGGTAATTTTATCTAAAATATTTAATTTATCTAAAAAATCATATCCTAAAGATATTACCTCTATATCGGCCATGGGGCTACTTAAACCAATACATTCAACACCAAGTTGCTTAAATTGTCTAAGCCTTCCTTTTTGAGGTCTTTCATACCTAAACATTGGTCCATTATATGAAAAACGCTGAGGTAAATCTTGAATCAAACCTGCATTTAAAAACGCTCTTACAACCCCCGAAGTTCCCTCAGGCCTTAACATAAGTTCATCTTCACTTCTATCTTTGAAGATATAATTTTCTTTTGTAACAATATCACTTGACTTTCCAAGTGGCTTTGTGAAAACTTCGGAAAATTCAAATATTGGTATCTCTATTTGTGAATAATTGTACTTTTCTGAAATTTCTAATCCGGCATTTACAACTATGTTATGTTTATGCAGTTCATAAGGTAACAAATCATGTACGCCTCTGACTGTCCTTAATTTTTGCATTATGAGCCTATATGATTAAAATTACTAAAATATCTTATTTTTTCTTTGTTCTATTTCTTTCTGAACAAAGTTTACTATGTAATCAGCAACATTTTCATTTCTAATTATATGATCTGTTATACCATTTACATAAATTTGATGAGTACCTTTTCCACCACCAGTCAAGCCAATATCCGTTTCTTTTGCTTCTCCAGGTCCATTTACAACACAACCGATTATTGAAACTGTAATTGACTCAGAAATATGCTCAAGTCTTTGTTCAACCTCTTGTACGGTTTTTATTACATCAAATTGCTGTCTTGCGCATGAGGGACAAGAAATAACAGTCACACCTCTTCTTCTAAGTCCTAATGATTTTAGCAACTCATAACCAACTTTCACTTCTTCAGAAGGATGGGCAGATAATGAAACTCTCACAGTATCTCCAATCCCTGCCCACAGTAAATTTCCTAATCCTATGGACGATTTTACAGTACCAGATCTTAGACTCCCTGCTTCAGTAATGCCAATATGCAAAGGACAATCTTCTATTTCAGCTAATTGATTATAAGCTGCAACTGCTAGAAAGACATCAGAAGCTTTTACGCTAATTTTATACTCATAAAAATCGTATTTTTTTAAAATAAGTGCATGATTTAAAGCAGACTCTACAAGAGCTTCTGGTGTTGGCTCACCATACTTGTCTAAAATATTTTTTTCTAAAGAGCCTGCATTAACTCCAATTCTAATGGAAGTATTATTTTGTTTTGCAGCGTTGATAACCTCTTTTATTTTCTCTGAATTACCTATGTTTCCAGGATTAATTCTTAAGCATGCAGCCCCAGCATCCGCAGCTTCAACTGCCCTCAAGTAATGAAAATGGATATCAGCGACAATAGGAACAGGTGATAATTTTATTATTTCTTTTAGAGCTAGAGTAGATTCTTTGTCAGGGCAGGAAATACGAATAATATCAACACCTGCTTCAACAGTAGAATTAATTTGCTCTAATGTTGCATCGATATCCGTCGTTTTTGTATTCGTCATAGTTTGAACTGTAATAGGCGCGTCACCTCCAACAAAAACATTTCCAACTCTGATTTTTCTTGATTGTCTTCGCTCTATTTGCCTATAAGGCCTAGTGTTCATTATTATGTCCTTAAACTTTAAAATTTTAAAAAGTTAAATCTATTTATGAATGAATTTAATCAAGTATTTGTTTATTTGAAAAAGTTTTGATATTTAATGGTCGAGCAGTAATAATTTCACCAACTTCACCCAATTTAGGCACTATAACTTTTCCTTGTGAAAGAGACAAGGCACCGGCATTTCCAGTATTAAATGTCAATCCATTAATGTTGGGAACAACATATGTTTCACCTGATCTCATTAGCCTCGTCATGAGAACATTACCATCTACATCTTCAATTTCCACCCAACTATTACCTGTAGCTTTGAGAACCATTTCTGTACTTGGGTCTCTTTCATTAGCAGTGGCAGATAACTCAGTATTTTTTGAAGTCATGCTCTCAACTTTTTTGTCTATCAAATTTTTTTTGAGGTTTGCTTCTTTAACTTTTTTTTCATCATCATTTCTTTTTGAAGAGAGCAGATTGTTAGAAAAATTTTCTTCAATAATAACATAACTGTTATTATTAATTTCAGAGGTCTTTGAAGACATTTCTGTTATTTTTTTATCTGATACCTGTTCTATTTTATTACTTCTATCACTATAATACCAACCAGTGTAAGACAAAATAGCAACAAAAACTGAAACAACTGCACCTATAGGAATAAAGTTATTTTTATTAAATTCAGGAGTAAGAAATTTGTATTCTTCCTTGAACGAATTTAATTCCAAACTTTCTTTAAATTCATTTACTAATAAGTCACCATCTAAATCTAATAGACGTGCATACGATCTTACAAATCCAACTTTGTAAGCAAGTCCAGGTAAATCAATATGTTCACCGTTTTCAAAATCTTTTATAATTTTAACTCTAACTTTTAACAAAGATCCAGCTTGTTCTTGCGTTAAGCCTTTATTTAATCTCGCGTCAAGACACAACTTACCCACAGTTGATAATTCAACATGGTCAAATGCTTCATTGATTGCATCTGATACTAACTTATCAACATTTTTATCTTTATCAGAAAATGAATTATTTTTAGTTTTTTCATTTTTAAAAGACATTTAATCTCCTCACGGTGGGATATTTTATATTGAGTTACTTTTTAAATCAACATTTGTTTTAACGACATAAATCATAAAAAATTTACTGACTAATTATTAAACATCTAAACCAAAAGCAGAATGTAATGCTCTCATTGCAAGTTCATAATAATCTGATGATATAAGAACTGAGATTTTAATTTCACTAGTAGAGATAACATGGATGTTAATTTGATTATTAGCTAATGTTTCAAACATAGTTTTTGCAATGCCTGACTGAGTTCTCATAGCGTTCCCTACAACTGATATTTTAACTACGTTTGTATCTGTAATAAATTTCTTGAAACCAATCTTTTTTTGTATTTTTTTAATTGTACTTTCAGCTATGATCAGGTCAGTTTCTGGGATTGTAAAAGTTATATCAGTAGCTTCTTGATTTATAGAGGAAGATTGAACAATCATATCAACATTAATTGAATGTTTTGCGAGAGCACCAAAAATTTCTGCTGCCTGGCCTGGTTGGTCTGGAACACCCGATAATGTTATTTTAGCCTCATTTAAGCTATGTGCGATACCACTTATTTCAGTTTTTTCCATATTCTTTTCCTCTTTAATTATGGAAGTTCCAGGCAAATCTTCAAAACTACTGAGAACTCTCAATTTTACATTATATTTCATAGCTAATGCTACAGATCTAGTTTGAAGAACTTTAGCTCCCTGAGAGGCTAATTCTAACATTTCTTCATATGTAATTAAATCAAGTTTTTTAGCACTTTTCACTATTCTTGGATCTGTAGTATAAACTCCATCCACATCAGTATAAATATCACAACGATCAGCTGAAAAAGCTGCAGCTATCGCAACTGCTGAAGTATCTGAGCCACCTCTTCCTAAAGTTGTTATCCTATTTTCAATTGTTATGCCTTGAAATCCTGATATTACTGCAACTTGATTTTTTTTTAAAAACTCTAGTATGTTGTCTGTTTTAATTTCTTCTATCAAAGCTTTAGCATGTGATTTATCAGATATTATTGGTACCTGCCAACCTAACCAAGAACGAGCTTTGATATTCAAATTATTTAGGGCAGATGCTAACAATGCTGAAGTAACTTGTTCACCTGTAGATAAAACTACATCATATTCGGTGTAAGAAGGAGTTTCCGACGTAGTTTTGACTAAATCTATTAAATTATTGGTGATACCTGACATAGCAGAAACTACAACAATAACTTTGTTACTCTGATTGACTTCTTCTTTAACTTTTAAAGCAATTTTTTTTATTTGAGGAACATCTGCAACAGAAGTTCCCCCAAATTTCAATACCACAAGTTTCAAATTTCTGTTATCCTTGTATAATTGACGTTAATAAAATTAAAATTATAATGACTAATACCGTAGACAAAAAAGAAATAGAACAATTTTCTTCATTAAGCAACAAATGGTGGGATTTGTCAGGTCCTTTTTCAGCATTACATAAAATGTCAAATGCAAGAATTGAGTTTATAAAACAGAACGCAACCAGAATTTTTAAAAAAGATAAAAAAAATGTCAATTTTCTTAATGGTATAAATTGTTTAGATGTTGGCTGTGGCGGTGGCATCTTGTCTGAGAAATTAAGAAGGTTAGGTGCAAATGTTACGGGAATTGACGCTTCAAAAAACTCAATAGAAATTGCCCAAGAACATTCAAAAAAAAGTCGATTAGAAATAAATTACAAATGTATTACGACTAGTAAACTTCTAGAGATTAAAGAACAAAAAACTCCAGATAAATTTGACTTGGTAATTGCCTCTGAAGTAATTGAACATGTATATGATAGAAAAACATTTCTATCTGATATTTCTAATTTATGTCGTCCTGGTGGATTGGTAATATTTACTTCAATTAACAACTCTTTTTTAGGTATATTATTCGGAAAATATTTTGCAGAGGATATTTTAAAAATACTTCCTGCGGGGACTCACGAGGTAGAAAAGTTTATATCTCCAGAAAATTTAGCAATAGAAGCTGAGAAGCATGGTATAATATTGGATAATTTTACAGGTTTTTTCCCAACATTTGAATTTAAAAATATTATTCACAAGGAGTTTGGAAATTTCAAACTTTCATCAAACATGCAGATTAATTATGGTGCAGCAGGAATAAAATTATAAATTAATGATCCTCAGATATCCAAGGAATATTAATGACATCAATTCCTTCATCTCTTAATTCCTTTATTTCTTTATTTGTTCCATGGCCATGTATTGGCTTCTCTTTAATTTTTCCTTCTTTCATAGAACGAACCTTAGAAACAAACTCATTGCCTACAAAGGTGGAGTTTTTTTGTACTTCTTTTTTTAGAGTTCTTAAAAGAGTTGAGATATTGTCTGAATTTAGATTACCTAAAAAGGTCTCATTATTTTTAGAACTTTTAAACTGTTCATCTTTAATATCTGCAGTTTTGATTTTATTAGTTTTTAGACTGGGTGCAGTTAATAATTTTTCAACTTTGTCGCTACCACAAATTGGGCAATTAATTAGTCTTTGTAGTTTTTGTTTTTCATAAACTTCAATACTTTGAAACCAACCATCAAATTCTTTTTCGTCGGAACAAATTTTAGATCCACACTTTAATTTATATTTAATCATTACTCTTAATATTTCCCACAACAATGTTTATACTTTTTTCCAGAATCACATAAAGGACATATGGCGTTTCTTGGAATTTTCTTATTTGAAATTTCTATTGAATCCTTTTGATCTTCTTTTTCTATAGTTTCTTCTTGTCTTATTTCTATGAACGACAAAACTGATGTAATTGTTTTTCTTAATTTATCAAGCATCTCTTCAAACAATTCAAAAGATTCTCTTTTATATTCGTTTAATGGATCCTTTTGAGCATAAGCTCTCAAACCTATAGATTGCCTCATTTGATCTAACATAAGCAAATGGTCTTTCCATCCTTGATCTAATACTTGTAGTAAAAGAGTTTTTTCTGCTTGTCTAAAAACTTCAGCCCCAAATTTAACTGATCTCTCTGACATATATTTGTCAGATAATTCAGTAAGTCTGCTTATGAATTCTTTTTCAATTATTCCATCTTCTTTAACCCACTCATCAATTGGGACCGTAATACCTAAATAATTTTTAACATCTGCAGATAACCTTTCTACATCCCATTCATCATGATAACTTTGATCAGGTATAGATTGATAAACAATTGTTTCTATAACCTCATGACGCATATCCGTTATCATTGTACTTATATCATTTGATCTCATTATATCTTTTCTTTGATCAAAAATGACTTTTCTTTGATCATTCATGACATCATCAAACTTAAGAAGCTGCTTTCTTATCTCAAAATTATGAGCCTCCACTTTAGCTTGAGCTTTTTCAACTGCCTTGTTAATCCAAGGATGAATAATAGCTTCACCCTTTTCTAATCCAAGTTTACCTAACATTGTTTCAAGTCTCTCAGATCCAAATATTCTCATCAAATCATCTTGAAGTGATAATAAAAACTTAGATCTTCCTGGGTCACCTTGTCTTCCTGTTCTCCCTCTCAATTGATTATCTATCCTTCGACTTTCGTGACGCTCAGTTCCTATTACATATAAACCTCCTGCGGTAAGAGCTGTTTTTTTCTTTTCCTCGATATCAATTTTTAAATCATTAACTTCCTTGTTTTCGACTGAAAATGATTTAATTTCTTTTGCTTGTCTAATTTCCAAATTTCCACCTAATTGGATATCAGTTCCTCTACCTGCCATATTAGTAGCTATTGTAACAGCCCCTGGCATCCCAGCATAACCAATAATTTGAGCCTCTTGTTCATGAAATTTTGCATTTAGTACTTCGTGTTTAATATTTTTAGCATTTAACAATTTTGACAATATTTCTGACTTTTCAATTGATACTGTTCCTACTAAAACTGGCTGATTATTTTTTTGACAACGCTCGATTAATTTAATTACTGCTTCGTCTCGTTCTTCATTAGTCTTATAAATTTCATCATTTTTGTCATCTCTAGCTATTTTCAAATTAGTAGGGACTTCAATAACTTGAAGGTTGTAAATTTCAGAAAATTCTCCTTCTTCTGTCAGGGCAGTTCCTGTCATTCCTGCTAATTTAGGGTACATTCTAAAATAATTCTGAAAAGTTACGCTGGCTAAGGTTTGATTTTCTGGCTGTACAGAAACATTTTCTTTGGCTTCAATTGCCTGATGCTGTCCTTCTCCAAAACGTCTACCTTCCATAGCACGTCCCGTGAATTCATCAATAATAATGACATTATCGTTTTTAACCATATAATGAGTATTTTTTTTGAATAATTTATGAGCTCTCAATGCTTGATTAATATGGTGTAATAAGGAAATATTTTTAACATCAAATAGATTTCCATCTTTAATGATATTATCTGCCCTCAATGCTTTTTCTATGTTTTCAATACCAGTATCAGTTAGATTACATGTTCTTTGCTTCTCATCTAATTCATAATCATTTTCACTTAATGATGGAATGAATTTATTAATTGATTTATACAAAATAGAAGAGTCTTCTGATTGTCCAGAAATAACAAGTGGGGTTCTAGCTTCATCAATTAAGATAGAATCAACTTCATCTACAATAGCAAAATTAAATGGCCGCTGAACCATGTCAGCTAGATTATATTTCATATTATCGCGAAGATAATCAAATCCAAACTCATTATTAGTTCCATAAGTAATATCAGCATTATAGGCAGTTCTTCTTTGCTCATCATCCATTTCTGAGATAATACAACCAACAGTCATTCCCAAATAATTATATATTTGACCCATCCACTCTGAGTCTCTTCTAGCTAAATAGTCATTCACAGTAACTACATGAACACCTTTACCTTCTAGAGCATTTAAATAACATGCTAAAGTGGCAACTAAGGTTTTACCTTCACCAGTTTTCATTTCAGCTATTTTACCTTCATGAAGAACCATTCCACCAGTCAGTTGAACATCAAAGTGTCTTTGTTTCAATGTTCTTTTTGAAGCCTCTCTAACAGTTGCAAATGCTTCCGGCAAAATATTTTTTAAATTTTCATTTTTTGATAATCTATCCTTAAAGATTTTTGTCTTTAACTTTAATTGTTCATCCGACAAATCAGAAAACTCGTTTTCTAAGTTGTTAATTTGATCAATTATAGGTTTATATTTCTTTATCTGTCTCTCATTAGAAGAACCAAAAAGTCTAGACGTAAGTTTACTTAACATGTAAAAGTGCTCCAATTATTCACAGAAATTTTATATAAAATCTAAAATAACAATAAATATTAAATATCATTCCTTGTGTTGGCTAAAAAAAACCTGTAAAAAATTAATCTTATAATTGGATTATACCAAAATGTCTTGCTTAAAAATCATTTTTATTCTTACAAATTTTTTTTTAGTTATAACTTTACCTAATGCAAATGCTAAAGAACCTAGACAAGTAACTGTAGCAACAGTGGACAACCATATTATTACAGCACAGGATGTGCTTAACGCAACTAATAGATTGCCAAAAAAAATCAAGGAAAAACCTCTTTCTGAAATATACCCAAACATCGTAAATGAACTAATTAACCAGCATTTAATCGCTAAACAAGCTTACAAAGATAAATTAGATCAACAAAAAGAAATTATTGATATATTAAAGAAAAATAAAGATCATATAATGGCAAAATACTGGCTTAATAATTTTCTTGCAAATAACACATCTGAAGAAAAAATTCAGGAATTCTATACAAAATACCTTGAGAACTTTATAACTTTTAAAGAATTTAATGCTAGCCATATCTTGGTAAAAGAAGAAGACGAAGCATTGCAGATAATAGAAAAACTAAAAATTAAATCAGAATTCTCAAAATTTGCAAAATCTCATTCTATTGGACCCTCAAAAAAAAATGGAGGGAAATTGGGTTGGTTTAGATCTGGTCAAATGGTAAGAGAGTTTGAAGAAGCAGTCTTAAAATTAAATAAAGGAGACATAACAAAAAAACCAGTTAAAACTAAATTTGGTTATCATATAATAAAGTTGAATGATATTAGAGATTCTCAACCAAAAGAAATTAATGATATTAAGCAACAAATTGTTGAGAAAATAAAAATAAATTCTCTATCAAACCTTGAAAAAAAATTAAGAAAAAATAAAAATATAATAATTTCTGATTTTAAAAAAGTTGTTCAAGAAATAAATAACTAGTATCAATTAAAATTGCAGAAAAAAGAAAGTATAAGGAATCATCTGTTGAAAGACATAAAAATTTCAACCATATACTCTGGCATAAAAAAGACACAAAATAATGAAGATGATCTTCTTTTAATCGAACTTAAAAAAAAATCAGCTATTTCTGGAGTTTTTACTCAATCCTTAACCTCAAGTGCTTCTGTAAATCAATGTAAAAAAAATCTCACCAAATACAAAGAACCTTTAGTAAGGGCAATTTTAGTAAATTCAGGTAACGCAAATGCATTTACAGGAAAACTAGGTGAGGAAACAGTTTTAAAAATTTCAAAATATCTCTCAGAAAAATTTAATTGTAGTATTAATCAAATTTACACAGCCTCTACTGGTGTCATTGGAGAACAATTAGATCCTGATGTAGTGATAAGAGGCATAAAATCAATGTCTCCACTAAAAAATACAGATTGGATAAAAGCTGCCACAGCTATCAAAACCACGGATACATTTACAAAAGTAAGTAAGAGAGTTTGTAAAATTGATGATTCTGAAATTGAAATTGTAGGAATAGCTAAAGGTTCGGGTATGATTGCACCAAACATGTCAACAATGTTAGGTTTTATTTTTACTAACGCTAACATATCATCGGATACTCTTCAAAAATTAATTATATCCAGTAATGAGATAAGTTTTAATTCTATAACTGTAGATAGCGACACATCAACAAGTGACACAGTTTTATTAGCAGCCACTAAAACAGCAAAACACAAACTGATTAATAATTTTAATGACACCCGCTTAATTGAGTTTAAAGAAAATTTATTTAGTTTGATGTTAGAGCTTGCTAAATTAATTATTAAGGATGGTGAAGGTGCATCAAAATTTATAACTATTAAAGTTACTGGCGCCAAATCAAAAAAATCAGCAAAAATAATAGCATTTTCTATAGCAAATTCACCTTTGGTTAAAACTGCAATTGCTGGAGAGGACGCTAATTGGGGTAGAATTATTATGGCTGTTGGGAAATCAGGTCAGCCAGCAAATAGAGATAAAATTAAAATTTATATTGGTGATGAACAAGTAACACAAAATGGAATGGTTTATGAAAACTACTCGGAATTACGAGCAACAGAACATTTAAAACAAGATAATATTTTTCTTGAAATTAACGTTGGAGTAGGCAAATCAAATTCTATTGTATATACATGTGACCTAACCCATAAATACATAGATATAAATGCCGATTACAGGTCATAAAAATATTAAAATTGTAGTTTCATTAGCATTAATTAATGATGCTGATGAAATTTTATTATCAAAAAGACCCAAAAATAAACATTTAGCAGGTTTTTGGGAATTTCCAGGTGGAAAAGTTGAAAATGATGAGGTGCCAGAAATTGCCCTAATAAGAGAAATAAAAGAAGAACTTGGCATTAACATAAACAACAAATGTATTGCTCCTTTGTCTTTTAGTGAATTTAGTTATAAAGAATTTCAGTTGCTTTTGCTCTTATATGTATGCAGAAGATGGGAGGGCGAGCCAAAATCTATGGAGAATAATGAAATCGTCTGGGTTAAACCAAATATGCTAAGAAAATACAAAATGCCTCCAGCTGATGATGCTCTGATTTTTTGCATACAAGACTTATTTTCATAAATTTTTGAGGATTATAATGAATAAAAATATAATAATTTACACCAGTTCACTTTGTGGATTTTGTTATCGTGCTAAATCTCTTTTAAAAAAGAAAAACATTCCTTTTGAAGAAATAAATATTGATTTAGATTATTCCAAGAGAAATGAAATGATAAAAAAATCCGGAGGCAGAACTTCTGTACCACAAATATTTTTTAAAAATCATCATATTGGTGGATGTGATGATTTATATAAGTTAGAAATAGATAATGGCCTAGAAAATTTTGTTAAATAATATGAATCGTAAATTGTCAATTGCATGTCTCCAATACTCATCTGCAAAGAGTGAAAAGCATACACTAGAAACAATAAAAGATTTAATTGATAAAGCTCTTGATGTTGAAACAGAATTGATCACTTTACCCGAATGTGCCACTTCACTTCAAAAAAATTCTTTTTTAACTAAAAAATTGGCAAAAACAGAAGATGAAAACTTTAGCCTGCAAATTTTAAAAGAAATAGCTAAGCTTAATTCAATCTTTATTTTAATTGGTTCTTTACCAATAAAAGTAAATGATAGATTAGTGAATAGATCTTTTTTGGTTGGACCCAAAGGAAATGTTTTATACAAATATGATAAAATTCACTTATATGACGTAAATCTACCTAATGGTGATGTTTATAAAGAATCTGACACGTACAAAAGTGGAAATAAAGCAATCATTGCAGAAATTAAAAATAAAATTAAAATAGGCTTGACAATTTGTTACGATTTGCGCTTTCCCCATCTATATCAAGATTTAGCAGTAAATGGCGCTGAAATAATTGTTGTACCATCTGCCTTTTCGAATTTAACTGGACCAGTTCATTGGCATACTCTGCTTAAGGCAAGAGCCATAGAAACTGGTACATTCATTATTGCACCTGCTCAAACTGGCTGTCACGAATGTGGAAGAACTAGCTATGGACATTCTTTGATTGTATCTCCATGGGGAGACATTTTAAAAGATGCAAAAGAGGAAATTGGAATAATTCATGCTAATATTAATTTAGATGAAGTAATGAAAGCAAGAAAAGCTATACCTGCATTAAATTCAAAAAAAGATTATTTAACCAATTTCTAAATATTTTTTTTCTTTTAGTTTAAATAGCTCATCTTTACTCATAACTAACAGTTCATTCAATCTTTTTTCTATAACATCACCAATACTTTTTATTGTAACAGTTGGATCTCTATGTGCGCCGCCAATAGGTTCTGGAATTATCTCATCAATAATTTTAAATTTTTCCATATCTTGTGCAGTCAACTTCAAAGATTCAGCTGCTTGATCTGCATAATCAGAACTTCTCCATAAAATTGAAGAGCATCCTTCTGGAGAAATAACAGAGTAAATTGCATGTTCTAACATAAGTGTGTTATTAGCCACAGCTAAAGCAACTGCTCCTCCTGAGCCACCTTCGCCTGTAATTACAGAAATAGAAGGGACAGTAATCTCCAGGCTCTTTTGCAAACATTTTGCAATAGCTTCAGCTTGACCTCTTTGTTCAGCACCTTTTCCAGGATAAGCTCCTGCTGTATCAACAAACATTAAAACTGGAATTGAAAAATCATTAGCTAATTGCATTAATCTTTCTGCTTTTCTATAACCTTCAGGTCTTGCCATACCAAAATTTTTATAGACTCTATCTTGAGTGTTTTTACCTTTATCTATACCTATAGCTACTACACTCTTTCCTCTAAAACGAGCTATACCACCAGTTAAAGCATTGTCGTCAGCGAAATTTCTATCACCCGACAAAGAAATATAATCTTGAAGTAAACCATTAATTATATCTTGAAAATGTGGTCTTTCAGGATGTCTTGATACTAAAACTTTTTGCCAAGGACTTAATTGTGAATAAGTCGATTTTAATTTTTCTGATACACTTGCTTGTAATTTACCAATTTCCTCTGCAATATTAATATCACTACCAGAAGACAAATGCCGAAGCTCTTCTATTTTTCCTTCAAGATCTGCAATTTGTTTTTCAAATGCTAAAAAATGCTTAATCATGTTTATAGGCTTTCTTTTTTCTTAAGGTTTATTCTATTTAATGGATGGATATCATTTACAAGACCTGACAGTCTTTTCGATTGGACTTGTGTATAAATTTCAGTTGTACTAATGTCAGCATGACCAAGAAGTTTTTGTAAAGACCTTAAATCAGCACCTCGATTTAACATATGAGTTGCAAAGCTATGCCTAATTTTATGCGGAGAGATCTGTTCACTGTTCATATTGACACTTTTTGATAATTCAGAAAAGTCCATATATACAGATTGTCTAGTAATATGTCCAACACCATTATTACTTGGGAAAACGTATTTATTTTTTATAAATTTTTTTATGGAGGATCTCTGTGACAACCACATCTCTATCATTTTTTTTGATTCTTTATTAAAAGCAACGTATCTGTAAACGCCACCCTTGCCTTTAATCTGAAGTAAATCTTTTATTCTAATAAAATCTGACAATGGCAAAGATACTAGTTCAGAAACTCTCATACCAGTAGAATATAGAATTTCTAAAATAGTTAAAATACGCAGAAATTTTATTTTTTTTGTAGGATTATTTTGTTCAACATTTTTAAGATTATTTTTGGCCTCTGATAACAATAAAGTCAAATGCTCCTCTGACAATGATTTTGGTAAATTTTTAATCTTTTTGAAACTTTCTAAATTGCTTAATGGGTTTATTTTTATATATCCCTCAGCTTTTAGAACATCATAAAATTGTTTTAAAGAGGATAATTTTCTACTTAAAGAACTAGGTTTATAATTTTTGCTTTGCAGAAAAAAGAATAAATCACGAAAGTTATTTTCGTTTGCTCTAAAATAGTTAATATTCTTATTTTTAAACCAATCAAAAGCTGAACTAATATCTTTGGTATAAGCTGTTTTTGTGTTTTTAGACAATCCTTTTTCGAGGCAAATAATGCCTAAAATTCTGTTGATAAGTTCTGGTGTTGATTGATCTATTTTTCTCATAATTCAACTTTAAAGATTTACGATTTTGGAAGTCATTATTTCTTGTGTAATTATTTTAGATAAATTTTCAAATCCAATTGATTTTAGAGAATTTCTTATTGTAATTAAACTATTCAAATCAAAATCAATCAGTGGATTATCCCCTATTAATCTTGCAATCAATAAAATAGTTAGGGTTTTATTATTATTTTTTGCAGATTCTTTTATTGATTTAGTCAAAAGAAATCTTTTTAAGTTATAATTACTTTCCCATTTCAGATATTTATCATCTTCTAAATCAATTTCTTTTATGTTTCTTAAATGCTTCATCCAGCTAATTGAATTTGGTTCTATCATTCCAGCTTTTTCAATGATTGGTATTAATGGCCACGCATTTTCTTTAGAAATTAAATTAAAATCCCAAGTTTGACCTTCAACTAATGAGATAATATTTGCAAAATTATTGTTTGGATACAAATCTGGATTGGACGCAATTTTAAGTCGTTCAATTAATTGATTTAACTCTTGTGGCAAAGAAGAATTGTCAATATCATTTAAGAGATTTAAATATAACCCTTTAACATCATTGAATCTTCCGTTATTGGTTTCTGACTTTATCATTTTAAAGATTGAATGTACTTTTTTAATTTCATCTTTAATATTGATTATACTTAGCCAAACATTAGCTCTATTGTAACCATTTGGTTCTTTCAAAAATTTAGAAAAAGATTTTTCAAAATCAATACTTCCATCGGCTACAGATTTATAATTTTCAATTACTTGATCGACTGAGACAAAGCTATAATTCAATTGCTTATCTAATAGAAAAGCTCTAGCTTTTGGCGTTAAATAATTAAGTGATAATAAAGAGTCTGTATATTCAATCCCGAGGTGTGCAATATAATTTGCTTTTATTGGTATCTTTAGAGTATCCATCATTACTATGTGTAATGGTTGTATTTTGTTTTTATTATTTTCAATGTTTGTGTCGTTAACCTTATTATAAATTGACTGAAATAACTCTTCAAAAATTTCATCATTAAAACCTCTAGATTTTATCAAATCCAGAATAAATTCTGATTGATCTCTTTTCCCTTCAATAGACAAACAGAAAATTCGAGCCATTTGCCAAAAATTATTAAAATTAGATTTTGATTCTACATTAATGAATTTACAAGCTTTTTTATCTTCTCTATTAATTAACTCATATTCAACTTGCCACTTTCTCCAAATATCCCATCGATTACCTTTAGGTAGTTGTAAGACTAATTTATATAAATAGTTGCTCTGTCCACTATTTTTAATTTTAAATAATCTAGTTTCCAAGAGTTTCAAAATTTGATTTGAATCACCCTCTGGTGGGATGGAGGCACTTATATATAGATCATTCAAAAATATTTGAAAATGTTTGCTTGCTAAATTATCAGGAATATAATTCAAATGCTCAATAATTTCTTCTACTTTCAAATCTTTCCAGATATTTAAACCCATTAAATTATTTAATTCAGTTTTTACACCTAGGGAGCCCAAAGATGGTTTTGCAAGCTTACTTACTTTAATTTCAGCATTAACATTGTTTGAGGAAACTTCTTTATTAAAATCATTAGTCTGGGCAAAACAAAGTTTTAATTGAAGACAAAAAAACATAATCCAATGACTTAAAAAGAGTAAACAAATCTTATTTAATAAATTATTACTATTTAATTTTTTCATCATTAACGTCTAAAATTTTTGTTTCTAATTTATCAGGAGCTGGTATTTCTAGGTAAGTTACTACTAGAAAGCCACCAAGGGCAATAATACTTGATACAATTAAAAAAAATTTATATTTTCTCATTATAATCCTTACTATTGTTGCTTACCTGTAAAATGTGGCGAGTTTTTGACTATAGCTAAATATATCTATTACCATATTTATTGGAAAAGTTTCTAAAAATATGATGTTTGAGTAATATTAATATGGTATTTAATATATATGTTAAATTTTAAAGAAATAAAACCCTACCATGAAAAGGTTACTTTGATTGGAATGATGGGTACAGGGAAATCTAAACTTGGACGCCAAATAGCAAATATTTTAAAATTCAATTTTTATGATGTAGATCATATAGTTGAAAAAGAATTCAATATGACAATTAAAGAACTTTTTCAAAAACATGGAGAACTTTTTTTTAGAAAAATTGAAAAGGAAACAATTTGTAATTTAATTTTGAAAATTAATAAAAACAAAGAGAAAGTAATAATAAGTCTTGGTGGTGGAGGATTTGACAACAAAGAAACTAGAAAGTTATTGTTAAATAATACAAACGTAATTTGGCTAAACACGCCTTTAGATTTATTAGTTCAAAGAGTTGGAGATGGATCAAAAAGGCCTATGATAAAAGGAAGAACTAGAGAGTCAATAATGCAACTTTTGAATATAAGAACCAAATATTATTCTCTTTGTCACAATCAAATTAACACCGAAAAACTTAACCAAAATCAAGTGATTGAAAAATTAATATACTTAATATCTAATCAAAGTAATATTGCAATAAAATGAAACCTAAAATTATTAATGTTACGCTAAACGATAAATTTAATAATATTTCATATCCAATTTTTATTGGTAGTAATTTGTTACCTCATTGTGAAGAAATTCTGAAAACATTTTTATCTAAACGAAAAGTCATATTAATTCATGATAGTTTTTTTTCTTTAAATAACGAAAATAATAAACAATTTATTTTATTTGTTGAAATAATAAGAAAATTAACTGAATCATTAAATTTGATTAGCATTCCAGGAGGTGACAATTCCAAAAATATATCTCAATTAGAATATATCGTAGAGGAAGCGTTATCATTTAAAATAGACAGAGGTAGTTTAATTCTTGCTTTTGGCGGTGGTGTCATTGGTGATATAGCTGGGTTTGCTGCTTCAATACTTCTAAGAGGTATAGATTTTATTCAGATACCAACTACTCTATTAGCACAAGTAGATAGCTCTGTAGGCGGTAAGACTGGTATTAATAGTAGTAAAAGTAAAAACTTGATAGGTTCTTTCCATCAACCAATTGCAGTTATGGCGGACATAGATTTACTTAAGACATTACCTAAAAGAGAATTTTTAGCTGGCTTGGTTGAAGTTATCAAGTATGGTCTGATTTACGACGTTGAATTTTATAACACTTTAGAAAAAAATTACAAAGATATTCTAAATTATGACCACTTAAGATTAAATGAAATAATTACAAAATCTTGTGAAATAAAAACTAGCATAATAAAAAAGGATGAAAAGGAAAATGGTAAAAGAGCTCTTTTAAATCTTGGACATACTTTTGGTCATGCTATTGAGTCATTTGGCAAATATGATGGAACAATTATTCACGGTGAGGCAGTGTCAATAGGAATTTGCTTAGCATTCAAGCTTTCAAGTAAAATGGGTTATTGCCCTAATATTGAAACAGAAAGAGTAATAAATTTTTTTAAGAAGTTAAATCTACCTACCTCTTTACAAGAATTTAGTAATCTTAATATTACAACATCAAAAATGTTAGGAAAATTCAAATATGATAAAAAAAATAAAAATAATCAGTTCACATTTATACTTAATAAAAAAATCGGAAAATCTTTTATAAAAAATAATATGGATAAAAAAATTCTAACTAAATTTTTAGATGATGAGATATAATGCCAGACATATTCATATTTTTATGTAACATACTTTTTTTAATTATTTTATCGGGTTTTTTTTCAAGTTCTGAAACTGCTTTAACAGCCGTATCAGAAGCGAGAATCCATGAGTTAGCTCTTCAAGGAAATAAAAAAGCAATAACCATTGAAAGAATCTTAGCTAAAAAAGAAAAAATGATCAGTACAATATTAATAGGTAATAATTTAGTAAATATTATAGCCTCAGTATATGCAACAAGCTTTGCTATAATCTATTTTGGAGAATTTGATTTAATTTTTGTGACTATACTATTAACAATTGTTTTAGTTATTTTTGCAGAAGTTATTCCTAAAACTTATGCTTTTAGCCATGCTGATCAAGTTGCTTTAACTGTTGCTCCAATAATTAACTTTTTTATATTTTTATTAACACCCGCCACATTTATTACAGAACGTTTCGCAAAATTTGTTTCTGGTCCAGTAATTAATGATGAAGAAGCAAAAACTGAAGAACTTAGAGGGATGATCAGATTGCATGCTGGAAATGAAAGTCGTAGCAAAGAGCGTGGGAAAATGATGTCCAGTATGCTTGATATGGATGAAGTTACTATAGAAGCTGTTATGACTCACAGAGGAGCAGTTACAATGATAGATTCTAAAGAAGATCCTGAGCTAATTTTTAAGGTTGTAGGGGAAAGTCCATTTACTAGAATACCAATTTATTCAGGTAATCCTGATAATATAATTGGTATTTTACATGCAAAAGAATTGTTTAGAAATTTAAGAAGAAGGAAATTTAAAAATATAAATTCCATAAATTTGTCTGAATTAATGATACAGCCATATTTTGCTCCAGAAACAACATTATTATTAGACCAATTAGAAATTTTTAAAACTAGAAGAGAGCACTTTGCAGTAGTTGTTGATGAATATGGAGATTTTAGAGGAATCGTTACACTTGAAGATATTATTGAAGAGATAGTGGGTGAAATTGATGATGAAACTGATTTAAACGTTAAAGGCTTAAAACCTCAGCCAGATGGATCTTTTATCGTTGATGGTTCAGTGACAATAAGAGATATTAACCGTTCACTGGGTTGGTCACTACCAGATCAAAATGCAAATACAATCGCAGGTTTAATCTTATACGAGTCCAAAACAATACCAGAACCTGGTCAAGAGTTTAGATTTTTTGATATTAGATTCAGAATACTTCAAAAAAAATCAAATTTTATATCTCAATTAAGATTATGGAATGAGCTTGCAATAAATAAAAATAAAAGTTAAGTATTTTCATATTCTTCTTTAGTATAAGTTTTAATTATTATTGAATGAAGATCTGATAAAAATTCTTCTCTTAAACTTTGATTAACCATTCTATGTCTTTCTATCCTGTTTAAATTTTTAAACTTTTTCGAAACAATTATGATTTCAAAGTGACTTTCTACATCTTCTTTGAAGTTTTGATGGCCCCTATGTTGTTCAGAGACGTCTGTAACAGAAAAAAATTCTGGTTCATAATTTTTTAAGATTAAATTTTCAATATTAGTTTTTCTTTTCAATAGTATCTCTTTTATTAATATTTTATAAAAAAATAATTCCTACCTTGCATGGATTACTACATAATTCTATAATTAAAATAAAGATTTAAATTTATGTTGCATACTAATAAAAAAAAAACACAAGAAAGAATTTGCTCTAGTCCGAAATGTAAAGAATTAGGGATATTTCCTGCACCTAAATCAAGGGATCAACTGAGAGAATATTTATACTTCTGTATAAATTGTATTAGGGAATTTAATAAATCTTGGAATTATTTTGAAGGATTAAATGAACAAGAATTAGAAGTTGAGATAAGAAAATCAGTTACTTGGGATCGACCAAGTTGGAAGTTTGGGACAAAAAATATTAATTATGATTTTGAGAAAGCTTTTAATACTTTTGAAAAAAATAAAAGCATAAGAGATAAAAAAATATTAAATAAAAAGTTAGAAGCTTCTCTAAGATTATTAGGCTTAAGTAATGAGGCAAGTATTAAGGAAGTAAAAACAAAATATAAATTTTTAGCAAAAAAATGGCATCCTGATGTACAAAATGAAAATCAATCAAAAATTAATAAAGACAAATTTATTGATATAACAAATGCTTATAAAATTATTTTAGAATCTTTTACAAAACCATCAAAAAACTGAAATAAATTTTTTTGGAGATTATAATATGAACGAAGTTAGTTTAACTAACAACATGGACTTTAATTCTGAAACTTTTCCATCTTCTCAAACATTAGTTATTGATTCAGAGAAAACCTTTGGTTTCAAAACAAATATGAAAATTGTTGGATTTAATGAAAAAACTAAATTTGTACCTGAAATCGATGAATCTTATTTGTTTGATGAAACTACTACAAAAGCAATACTTGCTGGATTTTGCTATAATAGAAGAGTTATGATACAAGGTTATCACGGTACTGGCAAATCAACACATATTGAACAAGTTGCTGCAAGATTAAATTGGCCATGTGTAAGAGTTAATTTAGATAGTCATATAAGCCGTTTAGATCTGGTAGGCAAAGATGCAATTGTTTTAGAAGATGGAAAGCAAGTAACTGAATTTAGAGAAGGTGTTCTTCCTTGGGCCCTACAGAATCCTGTTGCAATTGTATTTGATGAATATGATGCTGGTAGAGCTGACGTAATGTTTGTTATTCAAAGGGTATTGGAGGTTTCAGGAAAACTAACTTTACTAGATAACAATAGAGTTATAAATCCCCATCAAAATTTTAGATTGTTTGCAACAGCTAATACAGTTGGACTCGGAGACACCACAGGTCTATATCATGGAACACAACAGATAAATCAAGGTCAAATGGATAGATGGTCTATAGTTTCAACTTTAAATTATTTACCAACTGAAGCGGAAGAAGAGATTGTTTTATCTAAAGTTCCTAATTTTAATATTAAAGATGGAAAAAAGACTATAAAATCCATGGTTTCAATAGCTAATTTAACAAGAAATGGATTTATGTCTGGTGATCTTTCTACTGTAATGTCTCCTAGGACAGTTATAACATGGGCAGAAAACACAAATATAATTGAAGATATTGATTTAGCTTTCAAGCTAACTTTTTTTAATAAATGTGATGAAATGGAGAGACCAATTTTGTCAGAATATTATCAAAGATGTTTTGGAAGAGAATTAATTAAAATTGAAAAAAGTATAGACGCTTAAAATTAAAATGAGCAAGAATTCAGAAAACACTCAATTCCAAAATGCTACTGTCTCAACTTTAAAAGCAATTTCTGGTGATATGATTGAAGAAAGAGAAATAAAGTTTTCTGGATCTACAGCTTATTTGTCATCTAAAGAAGTTAGATTGCCAATAATATCAAAAGAATTGGATGATACAGAATTATTTAAATTAAGAGGTGAAGCAGATAAAATTGCTCTTAAGATTAAGTATCATGATCCTGTTTTACATAATAAATATATACCATCTTCAGATTTATCATCCCAAATTTTTCAATTAGCAGAGGAATCTCGAATTGAAGCTGTTGGATCCAAAAATCTTCTTGGTATAAAGAAAAATTTACAAAATTTAGTTGTTGAAAAATTTAAAGAAACAATTCTACCTGTTCCGGGTGGGGAAGATAAGGAAGCGTTAGTAAATGCTTTGCACTTAGTAATAAGAGAAAAGATTACTGGCTCTAACTCCCCTCCAAACACATATGTTTCTCTGGAGAAATGGCGACCTTGGATTAATAACAAAATTGGCAATCTTCTTAACCAACTTGCAGAAAATACTACTAATCAAGAAGTTTTTGCAAAATATACAAATCAATTGTTATCAGCATTACATGCGGATATTGGAGAAAGAGATCCTAATAATGATGGTGAAAACGAGGATACTGAAGACAACAATCCTGATGAGAATGAAGAAAACGATTCATCTGCAGAAAGTGAAAGTGATAACGATGAAGATGCCGGATTAGATAGTAGTAGCGATGCCCAAGACAATGATCAAGAAATACAAGGTGAAACTCAAGATGCCGATGCTGATAATGAAGATGGAGAGAGTGAAGGTGAAATCGTTCCTAATCCTTTGTCAGGGGATAACATAGGTAAAAATAATATTAATTATAATTATCAAGTATTTTCTACCAAGTACGATGAAATCGTCAATGCCACAGAGTTATGTGAAGAGGAAGAACTTAGTCGACTAAGAGGGACACTTGATAAGCAACTTGAAAATCTTCAAGGTGCTATAGCTAGATTGGCTAATAAACTTCAAAGAAAATTACAAGCCAAACAGAATAGATCCTGGAACTTTGATCTTGAAGAAGGAATGTTAGATGCATCGAAATTAGCTAGAGTAATTACTCAACCATTATTTCCACTTTCTTATAAGCAAGAAAAAGATATGAAATTTAGAGATACGATAGTGACTTTGCTAATAGATAATTCTGGGTCAATGAGAGGGCGCCCTATAACTATTGCAGCAATTTGCGCTGACATTATGGCTAGAACACTAGAAAGATGTGGAGTCAAAGTTGAAATCTTAGGTTTCACCACAAAAGCCTGGAAGGGTGGCCAATCAAGGGAACAATGGATAAATGATGGCAAACCAACTTATCCTGGAAGATTGAATGACTTAAGGCATATAATTTATAAACCAGCAGACGCACCATGGAGAAGAGCTAAAAATTCACTTGGATTAATGCTTAGAGAGGGAATTTTAAAGGAGAACATTGATGGTGAGGCATTAATCTGGGCACACGATCGTTTATTAAGTAGGATTGAAGATAGAAAAATCCTTATGGTTATAAGCGATGGTGCGCCAGTTGACGATACTACACTTTCTTCTAATAGCGGTAACTACTTAGAACTTCATCTGAAACAGGTAATCTCATTTATAGAAAACAGGTCACCCGTAGAATTAGTTGCAATTGGTATTGGTCACGACGTTACCCGTTATTATGATAAAGCAGTAACACTTACTGATGCTGAGCAATTGGGTGGAGCTGTTACTGAACAGCTAGCTGATTTATTCAATGAAGAATGATATTAGGAAGAGCTAACTTCTTTTTTTAAATTTTTTTGAATAGTTTTTTTAATTGCTAAAGCTTGAGGTGCTAAAACTCTATTACTCGTCTTTGATAAATAATCATCTAAACCGCCATTTTTTTCAACAGACTTTAAAGCTCTTACAGATACTTTCATGCTAATGAATTTATCTAAGGACTTACTGAAGAACTTAACATTTTGAAGATTAGGTAAAAATTTTCTTTTTGTTTTATTTTTTGCATGACTAACGTTATTGCCACTCATAACACTTTTACCTGAAATTTCACAAACTCTAGACATTTTATACCCCAAAATTAAACTATTGACTTATAAGATAGCAAGCCTTGAAGGTCAAGTTAAATGGTAGAGGAATCTAATTTTTATGATTTTTAAAACCATTAATTGCAACATTCATAGCTTCTTTGGGATTATCAATAACACCAACAATATCAAAAATATTTTTTATATTATCTCTTTTCATTAATTCTAACATGCCACTTATTATTTTATTTGCTACCAAAGGTCCTTCAAATGTTAGAGAAGAATATAATTGCACCAAATGTGCTCCACACAAAATCTTTACATATGCAGTTTTACTGTCTGAGACACCACCAGCTGCAATTAAAAATAATTTATAATTATTATTTTTAATTATTTTGTTTGCTTGTGATAAAATTTCAGTTGATTTTTTAAATAGTGGTTTCCCAGACAAGCCTCCTAATTCATCAGATTTTTTTGATTTTAGATTATTGTCTCTATCTAATGTCGTATTAGAAATGATCAATCCAAAAATCTTTTGTGAATGGGCTGTTTCAATAATAGAATTCAATGTTTGCTGATTTATGTCTGGAGCGATCTTCAAAAAAATTGGCAATTTTTTATTAAAAGTTTTAGATGTAGCAATGCCGTCTTTAACAAAATTTATTACTTTTTCTAAATTCTCCTTATTTTGAAACTCTCTTAAGTTCGGTGTGTTTGGTGAAGATACATTTATAGAAATATAGTCGGCAAAATCTGATAAATTTTCAGCAAGAACTTTATAATCGTTAAACCTATCTTCACTATCTTTGTTGGGACCAATATTAACTCCAACAAGAAAATTACTTCCTACAGGAAAACTTTTTCTATAATTCTCTAATTTTTTTTTAGCCTCTAACATTCCTAAATTGTTAAAACCATTTCGGTTTATTATAGCTTTATCTTTTTCTAACCTGAAAATTCTTGGTTTTGAATTTCCATGTTGAGGCATTGGTGTAATAGTACCAACTTCAGTGAAACCAAAATTCAAAAAATGAACTTTGTTTATTACTTCTGCATTTTTATCAAAGCCAGCAGCTATACCAAGTAAATTTTTACAAATCAAATCACCAAGGTTAATAGGAATTACACTTTGATTTAATCTTGGATGCAAACCAAGCTTCAAAGATTTTATAGTTAATTTGTGGGCAATTTCTGGATCAAGTTTTCTCACAAAAAAAGCAATAAATTTCCATATCATTTTATCTATTCTTTAACTAATTTACCTAATATAACGTTTTCTAATAATTTTATAGTTGATTCAATGCCATAAAGTTTTATAAAACTTCCCATTCTAGGTCCTTCAGATTGCCCTAAAACAGTCTCATACAAACCTTTAAACCATTCACGTAAATTTTCGTATTCAAGTTTTTTTCCAACTGCAAATACTATAGCTTGAATATCATCAGAAGTTGTTTCATTATTTAGTGTTGATAAAGTGTTAATTAATTCTGTAATACCTTTTCTCTCTTTTTCATTTGGTAGCCTATACTTCTTATGAGGTTCAATTTTTTCTTTATAATAATTAACTGCTAAATCAATTAAATCATCTAATTCTTTAGTTCTTTTTGAATTGGGTGAGTAAGTTTTAACATATCCCCACACTATATCTGGATCACTTGCATAACATACAGACACTAAATTTATCAATAAAGTATATGTAACTGGAAGATTATTAAATTTTGGTGAACCCTTATGTAAATGCCATACTGGGTTATCAATTTTTTCACGAGCATCTTGCTCATTGTATTTTTTCAAATGTGAAAAATATTCATCAGTTGTTTTTGGTATTACATCGAAAAAAAGCCTTTTAGCTCTTTTTGGATTTGTATACATAAACAAGCTCAAAGATTCAGATGAACCATATCTCAACCACTCCTCAATAGATAATCCATTGCCTTTCGATTTAGAAATTTTTTCACCGTTATTATCTAGAAAAAGTTCGTATGAAAAACCTGATGGAGGTGTTCCTCCAAGAACTCTTAGAATTTTGCTGGATAAAGTTACACTTTCAGATAAGTCTTTTCCTGACATTTCATAATCTACACCTAAGGAAAACCAGCGCATTGCCCAATCACACTTCCACTGCAACTTGCATGATCCACCAAGAATAGAAACTGTAACTAATTCTTTAGTATCTTGGTCAATATAACTTACAGTATTATTTTTAGTATTGATTGAAGTGATGTTAACTTGCAAAACTTTACCAGATTTTGGGCAGACTGGAAGAAACGGGCTGTAAGTTTTTTTACGATCTTCGCCTAAAGTAGGCAAAATTATGTTTTTTATTTTTTCGTAATTTAATAAAATTTTTTTGAGTGCCTCATCAAATTTACCACTTTTATAGCATTCTGTAGCTGAAATAAATTCATATTCAAAATTAAAGTGGTCTAAAAATTCCTGTAATTTATGGTTATTATGATCACCAAAACTATTAAATTTTTCAAAAGGATCAGGTACACTGGTTAAAGGATGTTCAATAAATTTCTCAAGTAAATCTTTGTTAGGAACATTTTCTGGAATTTTACGAAAGCCGTCCATATCGTCTGAAAAACATATTAACTTTGTGTTTCTCTCAGTTAAAACTTCAAATGCTTTACGTACAATGTTAGTCCTTGCAACTTCACCAAATGTTCCAATATGAGGAAGTCCTGAAGGTCCATATCCAGTTTCAAATAGAACAGGGATATTATTATTTTTAGGAGTAGAACTCTCAATTTTATCCAGTCTATCCCTCAAATTTCTAGCTTCAACAAAAGGCCAAGCATTGGATTTCTCTGCAAATTTTTTAATCTCTGATTTTTCCATAGCTTAATTTTATATAATATTTTTTATTGCTATATAAGTTAATAATATTAAGCAACAAATAATCAAATAATTAACAAAAAAAACACCTCTAACTAATAAAGCTAGAGGTGTTAAAAATAATAAAGTATAGCAGAATTACATCATGCCTGGCATGCCACCCATGCCACCCATGCCGCCCATGCCGCCCATGCCGCCCATGTCTGGCATTCCGCCACCACCACCTGCTGGTGGTTCAGGCTTGTCAGCAACCATGGCTTCTGTAGTTATCAATAGACCAGCTACAGATGCTGCATTTTGTAAGGCTGATCTTACGACTTTAGTTGGATCTATGACACCAGCTTTAACTAAGTCTGTAAATTCATTAGTTTGAGCATTGAAGCCATAGTTCGCATCAGTTGATTCAAGTAATTTACCGACTATTACCGCACCATCTTGACCAGCGTTGTCTGCTATTTGTTTTGCAGGAGCTTTTAAAGCTCTTCTTACAATATCAACACCCATTTTTTGGTCTGAGTTGTCGACTTTAAGTTTATCCAATGCTGCAATTGCTTTTACAAAAACAACTCCACCACCAGGTACAATACCTTCTTCAACAGCGGCTCTTGTAGCATGCATCGCATCATCTACACGATCCTTACGCTCTTTTACTTCAACTTCAGTAGCTCCTCCGACTTTGATAACAGCAACTCCACCAGCAAGCTTAGCTAATCTTTCTTGAAGTTTTTCTTTATCATAATCAGAAGTAGTCTCTTCGATCTGAGCTCTTATTTGATTACATCTAGCGCCAATGTCATCCTTGGATCCTGCACCATCAATTATAGTAGTTTCTTCTTTTGTAACTTCTACACGTTTTGCTGTACCAAGCATTTCAAGTGATACATTATCAAGCTTTATACCAAGGTCTTCAGATATCAGATCTCCTTTTGTTAAAATTGCAATATCTTCTAACATGGCTTTTCTTCTATCACCAAAACCTGGGGCTTTAACGGCAGCTATTTTTAAACCACCTCTAAGTTTGTTAACAACAAGAGTTGCTAGTGCCTCACCTTCAACATCTTCAGCAATAATTAAAAGAGGTTTACCAGACTGAACAACTTTTTCCAATATTGGTAACATTTCCTGTAGATTAGCTAATTTCTTTTCAAACAATAGTATGTATGGATCATCCATAACTACTTTCATTTTATCAGCATCGGTAATGAAATAAGGCGATAGATATCCTCTGTCAAATTGCATACCTTCTACAACATCTAATTCAGTTGCAAGTGTTTTGCCTTCTTCAACTGTTATAACACCTTCATTTCCAACTTTATCCATAGCCTTGGCTATCATATCACCAATCTCAGTTTCACCGTTTGCTGATATGGTGCCAGCTTGTGCAACTTCTTCATTAGTAGAAATTTTACTAGTTCTTGCTTCTAAATCAGCTACAACAGCTTCTATGGCCAGATCGATACCTCTTTTAAGATCCATAGGATTTAAACCAGCAGCAACTGCTTTAGAACCTTCTTTGACAATAGCTTGAGCCAATACTGTTGCAGTAGTTGTACCATCACCTGCAACATCGTTGGCTTTTGAAGCAACTTCTCTAACCATCTGCGCGCCCATATTTTGAAATTTTTCTTTTAATTCAATTTCTTTAGCAACAGTAACACCATCTTTAGTTATTCTTGGTGCACCAAAAGATTTATCAATAACAACATTCCTACCTTTCGGACCAAGTGTAACCTTTACAGCTTCTGCCAGTATATCAACACCTTCTATCATTTGTGCTCTAGCATTAGCACCAAATTTGACTTCTTTAGCAGCCATCTTTTTTTCCTTTCAAATTATAAAGTAATTATTATTTCTTGTAGAGAATAATTAACCCATTATTCCCATGATATCGCTTTCTTTCATGATCAAAAGATCTTTACCATCAAGCTTAACTTCAGTACCGGACCATTTTCCAAAAAGTACAACATCACCTTCTTTCACATCTAAAGGTTGAATCTTTCCAGTCTCGTCACGTGCTCCGGAACCCGCTGCAATAATCTTACCTTGCATTGGCTTTTCTTGTGCTGAATCTGGAATAATTATTCCACTAGCTGTTTTCTCCTCTGCTTCGAGGCGCTCAACAACAACTCTGTCGTGAAGTGGCCTAAACTTCATGCCTTTTCTCCCTTATAAAAATGTTAAAGTTAAACAATAAATACATTATTGATGGAGCTTAAATAGTGTAATTAAATGTAACTTTCAAGATAAAATAAAAAAAATATTTAAAATATTGCTTTTAAGATAAAACATCACATATACATAAAAAAGCATAAATTTAAAATGAACTCAATTATAAATCAAACATATATAAACACATGGCTGTACACTACTATTGTAATGGTAGTTCTAATGATACTAATTGGCGGTATTACTAGGTTGACAGATTCTGGTTTATCAATGGTTGAATGGAGACCAATTTGGGGGTTTTTACCACCTATTACTGATGAAGAGTGGAAAAGAGTTTTTTCACTTTATATGAGTTCGCCAGAATATATTTTTAAAAATCAAGGGATGACCATCATAGAATTCAAAAAGATATTTTTTTGGGAATACTTTCATAGATTATGGGGAAGATTAATTGGAATCGTTTTTATTATTCCATTAATTATTTTTTATTTTTTTAATAAAATTCCGAATTCAATTTTACTAAAATTATTAACTATTTTGTTTTTAGGAAGTTTGCAGGCAATAATAGGCTGGTGGATGGTAAAGTCTGGTCTTGTAAATGATCCTACCGTTTCACAATATCGTTTGGCTGTCCATTTATCTAATGCATTGTTAATATTATTTCTTTTAATTTGGACTTTATTAGAATTTAAGAATGGTCACTCTAAAATTAAGTTAGACTACAGTTTCATAATTTTTTGTTTTTTATTTACAACAATTATCGCTGGTGCATTTGTTGCTGGAATGGACGCTGGCTTGATGTACAACGAATACCCTTTAATGGGATATAGTTTTATCCCAGAAAATTATGGTGAAAATGGATTTTTAGATCCATTTGAAAATCCCGCCTCAGCTCAGTTTCATCACAGACATATAGCTTTATTCACTACAATTTGTGTGCTGATATATTGCTATAGAAACTATACACAAAGTAGTGATAGAATTGTTAAGAAATATTCCCTGTTTATGAGTGCAATAGTATGTTTCCAATTTTTCTTAGGTATATTTACTTTAATTAATATGGTTCCAATTTACTTAGGAGCTCTTCATCAAACTGGAGCAGTTATTTTATTCATATTTCTTACTATTATAATGCATAGATTGAATATAATTAGAATTAATTAAGTTTGGTTTTTTTGTCTGATTTAATACCTAATTCTTTTAATTGAAGATCATTTATTTCGTTTGGTGCGTTCATCATCAAATCTTCTGCTTTACCAGTCATTGGAAATAAAATGACTTCTCTTATATTTGGTTCATCAGCTAATAACATTACAATACGATCAATACCTGGAGCTATACCTCCATGAGGAGGTGCACCAAATTTAAAAGCATTAATCATGGCTGGAAATTTGTTGTCAACAACCTCGGGCTTGTGACCTGCAATTTCGAAAGCTTTATACATTATTTCAGGGACATGATTTCTTATAGCACCTGATGAAAGCTCAATTCCATTACAAACTAAGTCGTATTGATATGCGAGAATATCTAGTGGATTTTCATTCAACAATGCTTCCAAACCTCCTTGTGGCATAGAAAAAGGATTATGAGAAAATTCTATTTTGCCAGTATTTTCGTCTTTTTCAAACATAGGGTAATCTACTATCCAACAAAATTTAAATATGTTTTTTTCAATTAGTTCTCTGTCTGTTGCAATTTTAACTCTGGCTTTTCCTGCTAAATTAGCTGCTTCAATCTCTGCTGCACAAGAAAAGAACAGAGCATCTCCATCATTAAGGTTAAATAAGGTCTTCATTTCAAGAGATTTTTCAATTCCCAATGCATTTGCAATTGGTCCTTTAGCAGAGTTTTCACTAAAAATAATATATCCCATTCCAGGTGCACCCTCTCCTTGGGCCCAACTATTCATTCTATCAGCAACCGAACGTGAACCACAATTCGGACCAGGAACAGCTCTTACTACAGATCCATTTTTAATTGATTTTGCAAAAATAGTAAAACCAGAATTTCTAAAAATGTCTGTTACATCTTGAATCTCAAGAGCAAATCTCAAATCAGGTTTGTCATTTCCATATTTTAACATTGAATCTTTATAAGTAATTCTTGGGAAAATCTCATCAATGCTTTTGTCTGAATATTTTTTAAAAACTTCTCTAATCACAGGTTCTACAGCTTGAAAAACGTCTTCTTGTTCAACATATGACATTTCTAAATCAAGCTGATAAAATTCTCCAGGCGATCTGTCAGCTCTACTATCTTCATCCCTAAAACATGGCGCTATTTGAAAATATTTATCAAAACCAGACACCATTATGAGTTGTTTAAATTGCTGAGGAGCTTGAGGCAAAGCATAAAACTTCCCTTTATTAAGTCTAGAGGGAACTAAAAAATCTCTTGCACCTTCTGGACTAGAAGCGGTTAAAATCGGTGTTTGAAATTCTAAAAATCCTAACTCTAACATCTTATTTCTAATAGTTTGAATAACATTAGATCTTAAGACAATATTTTCATGAGGCCTACTTCTTCTTAAGTCTAAATATCTAAATTTTAATCTAGTTTCTTCGCCATAATCTTCATCCGAATTAACTTGCAAAGGTAATGCTTTTGATTGGGAAATAATTTCTAATTCAGACAAATTTATTTCTATTTTACCTGTTGGTAAATTATCATTAATAGTCTCATCAGATCTTTCCAAAACTATTCCTGATACAGTTATTACACTTTCTAAAGGTAGGCTTTCAAAAATAGAAAAATTCTTATTTGATGAATCAACAACAACTTGTGTTAATCCATAATGATCTCTGAGGTCTACAAATATTAATTGTCCATGATCTCTTTTTCTGTGTACCCAGCCTGATAACTTTACCTGGTCGTTAACATTTTCAATTCTTAATTCATTACATTTATGAGTTCTATATTTATGCATTTGAAAATTCCTATAAATTAGAATTAAATTTCTTATAAGATCTTTTTTTGATCTCTTTCATAATCTCTAAAGCTTTTTGATTATCTATATGTGGCCAAATAGCGATTTCGTCTGACGAACGAAAACATCCTAAACATAAATTACTTTTAGGATCAATTGAGCAAACTCCTATACAAGGACTAATTTTATTCATTTGCCCCATTTCACATCCTCTTTTATTTATTATTTTCTTTAATAGCTTGCGCAAGCATTTCTAAAAGATCAGAAATACCTGATTCACCGCTGGTTGCACTTATCAAATTGTTGTCTCTTACAGTTGGTTTATCAATGATTTCTGCACCAGCAGCAATTAAAAGAGCACTATCCGCATCTGATGCAGCAACTTTTCTACCTTTCGCCGCATCTATTGTTGTAAGTAAAATTGAAGAAACACCTGCCAAAGCAACCGGTTCATTTTCTCTCAAAAAAGCCCTTAAAATTCTTCTTACATGAAGATCGTTACTCAAAGTTTCAATTTGATTAGCGCCACCTGGTACAATTAAAGCATCAAAATCTATAGCCAATGTCTCAGAAACTGGTTGATCAACTGGATAAGATAATCCCCATTTCTCTGATGCCCAACCATTAGTCGTACCAATATCTCGAGAAATTATAGTGTAAGAACCTTCTGCAGCTAAAATTGTTTTCTGTATTATTAAAAATTGTTCTTCATTAAAACCACTTGCTACCATCACAGCAATTTTTTTACCCTTAAACGCTGATGTATTAGACAAAATGCACTCCTAATTTTTTGTTTTAAATTCTATAAAAGATTTAGATTAGCTTATCAAGTAATCTAGTTAAAATTAAATTTGCCACTTTACAGTTTTTCTATTTATGACGGCAATAGTGAACAATAATAAAGTTGGAAACAATATTTGGAAAAATGTTGCAATACCCAGGTCTTGTTTAGAACCACTCAAAGCTAAATTTAGAGCCTCGACCGTCAAAGTTGTAACTCTCCCCGCTCCTATAAAATAAACAGGTACATACAAAGCAAAAGAAACTATCATGCCTATAGCGAATGAAGTCATAAGAGAAGGTAAGACTAGTGGAATTTTTATCTTAAACAACCTAACTATTCTGTTTTTTCCTAGACTAGAAGCTACTTTTATATAATCAGATTTAACTTCTCTCATAGCTGGAGCAAGTATGATAAAACAATATGGTATGACATAAAATAATTGAACAAATATAAGTGGTATTAAAAAACTACTAAAATTAAAAAATATCATAAAACTCTGTATTCCAATTAAAAAAGAAATTTGGGGAATAAATAAAGGAGTAAATATAATCCATTCAAATTGTGTTTTTGTTATGTTTAAATAGTCTAGTAATTCAACCCACAAAATTATTAACGATATAGACAGTAATGAAACCATCAAAGGAATAAATATAGAAATTAAAATCAATGATTTATTCTGATAATAAAAGTTCAAAAAATTTTCTATGTTTAAATCATTTGGAAAAAAATTTGGAAAATACCAATTTTCACTAAATCCCCACAATATAGAACTAATTATACCCATAAAAGATAATAAAAATAAAATTACGCTAAAACACAAAATAGTAATTTTCAAAAACTCTGATTTAAATGAAGTGATTTTTATAAAAAAAATATAAAAGAATTTTAATTTAATAATTTTCTCAAAAAAAATCCAAACTATAAGTAAAATTATAATTATAAATAATTGAATTAAAGATAAATTTGAAGCTATGAAGAATGAGTCCATATCTGAAGATTGAAAAATTTGCAAAATTCGTACTGATAAAGTGGAAGGAGTTGATGGTGCCAAAAGTAAAGACATATCAACCACTGATGATGAAAATGCAATGATTATAAATACAACAAGTCTAATTTTTTTGTAAATGATTGGAAATATTAATATAAACCAAGTAGAAAAACTCGAATGCTGAAGTGATTTGCCCATATCAAAAAATCTCGATGAAGAAAACTCTCTCAAAGCTGATAAAGACACCAAGACTAGGAATGGAATTTCTTTTAAAATAAGACCTAATATTAAAATAAAACCATATTCATCTGGAAATAAATAAGAATTTGGAGGTCTATCAAAACCTGTTAACCAAGGTGAAACAGACCTTAACAATAATCCACTTGGAGACAAAAGAAAAATTAAACCAATAGCCATTGTTATATGTGGTAGAGCAATTAAAGGTGATATGATTATTTTTAGATAATTATAAAATTTAGTTCTAAAAAAATATAAAAGAATGACTTGAGAAAAAAATAACGCTAAAGCAGTTGAAACTAAACCAGTAAATATCGACAATAATATTGACTTATATATCCCTGGAATATTCATTGATATATAAAAATAATTTAAACTAAGTTCACCTTTTCCTAAAGTTGGTAAATAATTAAATGATGGTAAAAAAAAGCCTAAAAAACCAAACAATATAGGTAAAGTGATGATCATTCCAATAAAGACTATTGAAACTTTGGGAAGGAGCCGACAAAACTTATTTACCATTTATGACCTAATTATTTGAGCCATATTTTTCTATCCATCCTTCTTCTATGATTTTAACCCAGGAGGGATGTGGTTCCTCCAGTTTCATTGTTAACTCTTCATTTGAGAGTGTTGCAACGCCTCTTGGAAGAGAAGTAAATTTATTTTTCCAATTTTTATCTAATTTTGCAGCTGAAATAACACTTGGGTCACCCCAAAAAGTCTTATCTTGTTTTTTTAATTGAGCTTCCGGTGATATCAGGAAATTGACAAAGATTTTAGCAGCAGTTTTTTTACCAGAGTTATATGGAATTGCTAAAAAATGGACGTTAGCAAGAGTTCCATCTTTATGTATAAAACTTCTTGTAGTGTTAGGTAACTTTCCTTCAGAAATTGCATTTGAAGCGTGTGCTATGTTAAAGGCCATTCCAATGTCAATTTCTCTTTCTGCAACTAATTCTGTTAAAGCTAAATAATTAGGGGGGTAATTTTTGCCTTCTCTCCACAAATATGGAGTTGTCTCATCTAACCATTTCCATAATGGGCTGAGAGCATCTTTATGCTTATGAATAATGTACTCTGATCTCAACAAGCTTTTATTATCTATCAACTCAATTAAAATTTGTTTTAAAAAACTAGTCCCCGTAAAATCTGGTGGCTGAGGAAAAGTAAACCTGCCCTTGTTTCTGATTATATAATCTTTTAATTCAGATGCTGATCTTGGAGGTGATTTAACGAATTTACTATCGTAATAAAAATTTAATTGTGATACTCCCCAAGGCATTTCCATACCTTCTGTGGGAACCCCAAAATCATTTAACAAACTTGGGTTGTTTTCAAAATCTAAATACTTAGAATTTGGTAAGTCTCTAATCCAATTTTCAGAAAGAAGCATATTATTTTTCTTCATAACTGAAAAATTTTCTCCATTAATCCATACTAAGTCGACAGCTCCATTGTTGTCTTTTTTAACATTTTTTTCTGATAAAATTCTTGCTACTACATTAGCAGTATCAGTTACTTTTACGTGTTTAACTGTTATGTTGTATTTTTTTTTAACTTCATCTGAAGCCCATTTGATATATGAGTTAATATTCTTGGCGCCACCCCATGCATGAAAAAAAATTGTTTGCCCAGAAACTCTGTTAGCTTTTATGTCCCAATCATTCTTTTTTTCTGTGGCATTAGTATAAGTACAAATTATAAAAAAAATACTAATAAAAAAACACCTTAAAACTATTTTAGCTAGATTATCTGCTATTTTTAAATACATTTAGATTTACCTCAAAGTTTGTTCTTGAATAGACAAATATTGATATTAGATATATTAATATCAATAATAGTTACTATCTTCAAAATACTCAACATAGAAATAGTTATGTAATTATGAACGCTCTCTTGATCTTGATAAATGAAATTATAACACTCTACTTATATACATTATTTGTATATGTTATAATGAGTCTTCTAATCCAATTTCAAATGATTAATAGCTATAACAAAATTATTAATACAATTTTTAGAGCTTTAATATCTTTGCATGAACCTTTATTAGGAAAAATTAGACAGTATATTCCATCATTTTCAGGAATAGATTTATCTCCTGTAATTGTTATTCTTTTATTGAGCTTTTTAAAAAACTTAATTCAAGATTATAGATTAGGATTATAAATTAATTAATGACGATTATAAATAAAATAATTGATGGAAAGATGTATGCTCAAAAACTTTTAGGAGAAATTCATCCTCTAAGCAAAGGATTTTTACATAATTTTAATCGTAAGCCATGCCTTACTGTCATACTAGTTGGGGACAATCCTGCTAGTAAAATATATGTAAAAAATAAAATCTTAGTAGCCAAAAAAATTGATATAGAATCTAAAGAAATCTTACTTAGTTCTGATATTACAGAAGATGAATTAATACAGCATATCTCAGTACTAAATAAAGATCAAAATGTGGATGGAATTCTTGTTCAGCTTCCACTTCCAAAGCATATTTCAGAAAAAAAGATCATTAATTTGATTAGTCCATTAAAAGATGTTGATGGATTTCATCCAAAAAATTTTGGTAAACTTTTCATGGGGGACCCAAAATTTATTCCGTGCACACCCTTAGGCTGTCTTTATATGTTGAAGCATGAAATTAAAGATATAAAAGGGAAAAACGCTGTTATAATTGGGAGATCAAACATTGTTGGAAAACCAATGGCGTCACTGTTACTATCTTCAGACTGCTCAGTGACAATAACTCATTCAAAAAGCAAAAACATTGAAGAACATACTAGAAAAGCAGAAATCTTAATTGTAGCGGTAGGTATTCCTGAAATGATTGATGAAAAATTTATTAAACCAGGCGCGATTGTAATAGATGTTGGAATTAATAGATTAGAATCTAAAAATAATGATAATTCTAGTAATAAGGGAGTACTTGTTGGTGATGTGAAATTTGAAAAAGTTTTAAAAATTGCCAAAAAAATTACCCCTGTTCCTGGTGGAGTTGGGCCAATGACAATTGCATGCTTAATGCACAATACTGTTAAAGCCGCCTATATTAGTAAAAAAATTGATTTTATTAATGTCCTAGAAGGAATTTTATAATGGATTGGTTAAATATTACTTTATTTCTTTCTATGATATTAGTAGTTGTTATTCTCGCTTGGGGCTTAATAACAATGGCCAGAGGTGGAGAATACAACAAGTCATATAGCAATATTTTAATGAGATACAGAATAATTTTTCAAGCTATAGCAATATTAATTTTTATATGCTTATTAATATATAAGAGATATTACAATGGTTAAATTAAATAAAATTTATACCCGAACGGGCGATGACGGATCAACTGGGTTAACCGATGGAAGCAGAGTTCCTAAGCACTCACCTAGACCACAAGCATATGGTTCAGTTGATGAATTAAATTCCTCCTTGGGAATGGTATACTTTTGCTTAAACAAAGAAAATTCAAACTTACTTCATATTGAAATTAAAAATTTAATCAGAGAAATTCAAAATGATTTATTTGATTTAGGTGCAGATTTAGCAACACCAATATCGAAAGAAAAAGAAAAGTATCCAGCACTTAGAATTAAAAAGAGACAAATTGATAAAATAGAAAATAAAATAGACTATTATAATAAGTCATTAAAACCTCTTAATTCCTTCATTTTACCAGGTGGGTCAGAAGCCTCTACTTTGCTACACCAGTCAAGAACAATAGCTAGAAGAGCTGAAAGAGACATTAGTTTACTTTCAAGCATGGAAGATATAAATATACAATCTTTAATTTACTTGAATAGATTGTCTGATTTATTATTTGTATTATGCAGAATTTTAAACGAAAATGGATTAAAGGATGTATTATGGATACCAGGTTTGAATCAAAAATAATTTATTTACGGAAGGGAGTTTAGTTTGAAAATTTTAGTGCCTGTAAAAAGAGTGGTAGACTATAACGTAAAAGTCAGGGTTAAAAATGATAATTCTGGTGTTGAATTAGAAAACGTTAAAATGTCTATGAACCCTTTTGACGAGATAGCTGTTGAAGAGGCTTTAAGATTAAAAGAAAAAGGAATAGCGAATGAGGTTGTTGCTATATCTATCGGTGCATCTCAGGTTCAAGAAACTATAAGAAATGCTCTTGCAATGGGTGCAGATTCAGGGATTTTTGTTGAATCCAACGATAATCTTGAACCACTTAACATAGCAAAAATCATTTCATCTATTGCTAAAAAAGAAAATATCGATTTGATGATTTTAGGTAAGCAAGCAATAGACGATGATATGAATGCTACTGGTCAGATGATTGCGGCCCTATTAGATTGGCCGCAAGCAACTTTTGCAAGCAAAGTAGAAATTTCAGGAAAAACAGCCAAGGTTAGCCGAGAAGTTGACGGTGGAATTGAAAATATTGAAATTTCATTACCTGCAGTTATAAGCACTGACTTAAGATTAAATGAACCCAGATATGCTAGCCTTCCAAACATTATGAAAGCTAAGAAAAAACCAATTAGTGAAATTAAAATTGAAGATCTAAACATAGAAATAAAAAAACATCTAAGTATTTTAAAAGTCGAAGAACCTGCTAAACGTCAATCAGGGATTATGTTAAAAACTGTAGATGAATTAGTAGATAAATTAAAAAATGAAGCAAAAGTAATATAAGAAACTGAAGGAATATAAAATGAAAGTACTCGCTATAGCTGAACATAATAACCATGAACTTTTACCTGCTACTTTACATACTGTAAACGCAGCTAAACAAATTGGCGATACTGACTTGTTAGTTGTCGGTCATAGTTGCCAAGAGGTTATTGATAATGGAAGAAAAATTGATGGTCTAAATCAAGTTCTTTATTGCAATGACGAGATGTATAAAAACTCAATAGCAGAAAATTTATCTGTCCTTATTAAATCTATTGCACAAAATTATTCTCACATTTTATTTTCAAATACAGCAAATGGAAAAAATACAGCTCCTCGTCTAGCTGCTTTGCTAGATGTTATGATTGTTCCAGATATAATTGAAATTATAGATGAAAATACTTTTAAAAGACCAATTTACGCTGGCAACGCCATAGCCACTTGCAAGAGCGAAGATACATGTAAGGTTATTACTGTAAGGACTACTGCATTTGAAAAAGCTTCATTGAGTGAAAATAAAGTTGAAACTGTATCTATTAAAGCTGAGAAAAATAATGAATTAACAAAATATATTAATTCAGAACTTTCACAAAATGAAAGACCTGAATTAACTGCTGCTGATATTGTTGTTTCAGGGGGAAGAGGTCTTGGATCAGCTGAAAACTTTCAAGTTCTAGAAAAATTGGCGGACAAGCTAGGAGCAGCAATGGGGGCAAGTAGAGCAGCAGTTGACGCTGGGTATGTACCCAACGATTGGCAAGTAGGCCAAACTGGAAAAGTAGTTGCCCCAAATTTATATATAGCTGCTGGAATTTCTGGTGCAATACAGCATTTAGCTGGCATGAAAGACAGTAAGGTAATTGTAGCGATAAATAAAGATGAAGAGGCTCCTATATTTTCTGTAACCGACTATGGGCTTGCTGATGATTTATTTAAAACTGTGCCAGAAATGGAGAAACTAATAAAATAAGCTTTTTATCTTATTAATTATTGCATCTTCTCCCCATTTTAAAATTCCCTCATGTTTTGAAATTATGAAACTATTTTGATTAACTATTATTGTTGTGGGAATTCCTCTCAATTTTAATGCTTTAAAAATTTTCATTTCTTTATCAAAGAAGTGTTCTAAATTTGAAGCACCATTATTAGATAAAAATTTTAATTGATCTTTAATATTTTTTTTGTCTATTGATATAGTAAAAACATCTATATCGTATTTTTCAATTTTGGATTTTAATAGACTTAAATCAGGTAGCTCTTCTTTGCATGGAACACACCAGGTGGCCCAAAAATTAATTACATAACCTTTTTTATTCAAATCCTGATTAAATTTTAATATTAAAGGCCTTTTTTTATTATCCAGAACCTTCAAAGTTGGGAATTTTATTTTATCATTTATTTTATCTAGGTATTCGATAGCATAAGCATTCCCAGACAAAATTGCGAGAAATAATAATATTATTATTTTTTTATTAAAATTTGATATAAGCATGTTAAATATTACTTTAGATTAATAATTTCTTAGTATTTAATATAGATAATAAAATGAAAAAAAGTAGTTTAGATAAACAAAAAAATAATAAAATTTGGGGTGGAAGGTTTTCTACATCTCCTAGCGAGTTAATGGAGGAGTTTAATTCATCGATACAATTTGATCAGATTCTTTATATCGAGGATATTGAAGGATCAATTGCACATTCAGAAATGTTATCTAAACAAAATATTATTTCTAAAAAAGAGTTTTTGTCTATTAAGTCTGGTTTAGAACAAATAAAAAAAGAAATATCCAACAAAGAGTTTAATTTCTCAACTAAACTAGAAGATATACATATGAATATTGAAAATAGATTAGTGGAAATAATTGGAGTTGCTGGTAAAAAATTACATACTGCTAGATCAAGGAATGATCAAGTCGCAACTGATATCAAATTATGGCTTAGGAAAAAAATCGATGAAATAGAATTAAGTCTGAAAAATTTGCAACGTACACTTATTGAAAAATCCGAAATACATCATGATCTTTTTATGCCTGGCTATACGCATCTTCAAGTAGGTCAACCCGTTACCTTTGGACATCATCTATTAGCTTACGTGGAGATGTTTGGTAGAGATAGGGGAAGATTACTTGACTGTAGAAAGAGAATGAATGAGTTACCTTTGGGTTCTGCTGCTTTAGCAGGTACCAGTTATCCGATAGATAGACACTTTGTAGCAAACAAACTTGACTTTAGCAAACCTACTGAAAATTCAATGGATGCTGTTGCTGATAGGGATTTTGCTATTGAATTTATGTCTGCATCATCGCTAATAGCTATACATTTATCTAGGCTTGCTGAAGAATTAGTTATTTGGTCTTCTGACAGGTTTAATTTTGTAAAATTACCAGAAAACTTTACAACTGGTTCTAGTATTATGCCTCAAAAAAGAAATCCAGATGCAGCTGAATTAATAAGAGCTAAACCTGGTAGAATATTTGGTAACTTACTTAGTTTAATGACAGTTCTGAAAGGGCTCCCAATGACATACGGCAAAGATATGCAAGAAGATAAAGAGCCAATCATTGATACTGCTAAAAATATTCAACTATGCATTTTAAATATGGAAGGTATGATTGGAGATATTGAACCTATTCCTGAAAAAATGATGGAGGCACTTCAAAAAGGTTTTCCAACTGCTACAGACTTAGCAGATTACCTTGTAAAGAATCTTGAAATACCCTTCCGAGAAGCTCATCGTTTAACAGGTAAAATAGTTTTGTTAGCTGAGACAAAAATGACTTCTTTAGAAAATTTAACTTTAGGGGATATCCAAAGTGTTGTTCCTAATGCAGATTTAAAAATATTAGAAGTTTTAAAGATTAAAAACTCTGTATCAAGTAGAACATCTTATGGTGGAACAGCGCCGAAAAATGTTTTAAAAGCTATTAAAAATGCTAAAAAAAGATTTTTAGAGGAATAATAAAGAATGAATTTCAAAATCATACTTCTAGTTGTTATATTTTTATCGTCTATTTCTTTTTATGGTTGTGGAAGAAAAGAGTCACCTATAAAACCTTCACAAATCATTACAAAAAATTAGATTTATTATGTTCCCTTCAGGTTTTTACAGAGATGAAAATGGTGAACTTAATGTTCAAGGCATTAAAATAGATGCTCTAACTGCAAAGTATGGTACACCTTTATTTATATACGATACAGGCTTAATGAAAGAAAGATACGAACTCTTTCTAAATACTGTTAAAAGTGTCAAAGGAAATATTCACTATGCTGTTAAAGCAAATGATTCAGTGAACATAATAAAATTCTTTGGAAATTTAGGTGCTGGGGCTGACATTGTATCTATAGGTGAATTTCACAAATGTATTGCAGCTGGAATTACTCCAGATAAAATAATATTTTCTGGTGTTGGGAAAGATAAAAATGAGATTGAAACAGCAATAAGAAATAATATTTTACAATTTAATATTGAATCAGAAGAAGAACTTGATGATATCTATGAAATTGCTTCAAAGCTCAAGCTAACAGCAAATATTTGTTTAAGGATAAATCCTGACATCGCACCAGATACTCATAAAAAAATCTCGACTGGAGAAAAAGAAACTAAATTTGGAATTGATAATGAAAATATATTCTTAATCTATGAAAAATTGCACAAATTAAAATATATAAATCCAGTTGGTTTAGGTGTTCACATTGGATCCCAGATTTTTGATTTCAATTTCTTTCATAAAGCTTACTTAAATCTTAAAACTGTTGCTGACAATCTTAAAAGCAATGGATTTAAAGTTCCTACTTTAGATTTAGGAGGTGGAATTGGGATATATTATGATGAAAATAAAAATCCTGATTTTGACACTTATAAAAAAATTATTTCTGATTTATTTCTAGATTCTGAATATAAGCTCAGCTTTGAACCAGGAAGAAGCTTAATAGCGGAAGCTGGCATTTTAGTCACAAAAGTTATAAGAAAAAAAAGAAATAAAGACAAAAATTTTATTGTGATTGACGTAGCAATGAATAATTTAATTAGACCAACTTTATATGACGCATACCATAAAATTGAACCTGTTAAAAAAATTCTAGGTAAAGAAATTATTGCAGATATTGTTGGACCAATTTGTGAAACTGGTGATTTTATTGCTCTTAATAGAAAAATTACTGAAGTTAGTAATAATGATAAATTAATAATAAGAACTACAGGCGCATATGCATCTGTAATGAAGTCTAATTATAATGCGAGAGTCGATGCAGTAGAAATTTTAATATATAATGGTAAATCATATAAATTAAAAAAAGCTGATACTATATTAGATATAATATCGAAAGAAAAGATAATAAAGTTTATTTAATATTAAAATATCTTTTTTAACAGCGTTGCTTTAACAGTTACATTGTCTTTTTGATTTTGAATATTGACTCTTACTAATTTGCTAAAACTTATTTCAGAGTTTGGAAAGATAATTTTATCTTCTAATGTTAATATTTTTTCCATAATAATTTTTCTATCTTCTCTTACTCCTAAGATTTTAATTCGAGGTACTAACATTGGTCTTTTCGATATGTTTTTTATAGCGCCAGTAAATCTTATTTCTTGTTCTTGAACTTTAGCAATGAAATTGGTCAAGTTTAAATTTTTGGTATCAGCCAGAATAGGTAAATCAATTTTTGTAAAAACAGAGTTAATCTTTTCAATATAAGTTTGTGTATAATTTGGGAAATAAAAAAAGCTATAACCTAATAGTGTTGAACGAAAGAATATCGCTATTAATAATATTAAACATAAAGCAATAACAAAAAATGGTAAAACGTTTAACTTATTATTTTTCTTTTTATCATTGGCTTTTGTACTTTTTTTTATTTTATTTTTATTATTCTCATTAAGTTTAGATAATGATAATTCAGAAGCAATTTCTGCAACACTTTTATTTTTTTGATCTAGTACAGGATTAGGTGTTTTGGCTAAAATTTTTGATTTATCTTCCACAATTGATTTTATAGAGGCTAATTCTTGTTTAACTTTTTCAGTTTTATTTGTAGTTTCAATTGGATTTTCTTTTAAGGTTGAGGATAAAGCCCATTTTTGATTACAAACTCCACATTTTAACCATTGTATATTGTTCGTTAAAATACTTTCATTCACTTCAAATATAGTTCCACATGATTTGCACTTTTCATGCATTTAAAAATTCCTTACGAAATTGTTGAAATAATCGTTTATTCTATACTAACATAGCTTTTATTGCCAACATGTTTAAATCAAATTGAATTGAGTTTTTATGTTATTCAGAAATTTTAAAATCTTTTTTATTTTTTTTATGATTTCAACGTTTATTCTTTTTTTCATCGCATTAAGTGATTTCAAGGAAAATATCTTATCTTTCACAAAATATGATAAAAAAGAAAGTCCTAATATTGTAATATTAACTGGTGGAACTAACAGGATTAAAGATGGTTTAAAAATTATAAAAGATTTTAGAAAATCAAAAAAAAGGAGTTATAAAATTCTCGTAAGTGGGACGGGCATAGGCTTTACTAAGAATAGTCTTAAAAATCAATTAGGATCAAACTTTGATCCTAAGTTAATTCAATGCTGCATTGACCTTGACAACGTTTCAAAAAATACTATTACAAATGCCAGTGAAACTTTTAAATGGACACAGAAAAACGATATAAAAGAATTCATACTAATCACAAGTAATTATCATTTGCCTCGAGCTTACCTTGAGTTCAAGAATATTATGCCAAATCTAAATATTCATACATATGCAATTACCCCTAAAAAACATGAAATTGAAAATTGGCTTAATTCATATCAAACTTTTGGTTTAGTTTTTACAGAATATTGTAAATATATTGTTGCAAGTTTGAGGATAAAATTTTTTAGCTAATAATTTATTTCTTATATTTGACCTGCTTCAATTATTTTTTTACGAATTGATCTTGTTCTAGAAAAAAAAGAATGTAATTTTTGACCTTGTTTTTTTCTTATTGCTTTTTGGAGATCTGATAAGTCTTCGTTAAATCTTTGTAACATTTCAAGAACAGCCTCAGAATTATTTAAAAAAACATCCCTCCACATAATTGGATCTGAAGCAGCGATTCTAGTAAAGTCTCTAAAGCCTGAAGCAGAAAATTTAATTACATCATTCTTTAAATCAGTTTCCAAATCAGAGGCTGTCCCAACAATAGTAAATGCAATCAAATGTGGTAGGTGTGAAGTAATAGCAAGTATTTTGTCGTGATATTCTGCACTTACTGTTTCTACAATTGAGCCTAAACTTTCAAAAAAGTTTGCTAGTTTTTTTGTTTGATCTGTTTCCTTATCATTTACTATCAACCAATATCTATTTTCAAATAGTGAGCTAAATCCTGATTTTGGTCCAGAGTATTCTGTTCCAGCAAGTGGATGTGATGGAATAAAATTAACACTCGTTGGAATATAAGGATTAACGTCGTTTATGACAGAATTTTTTGTAGATCCAGTATCAGTAACTGTGGCACCTTTTTTTAATGACGACGTAATTGATTTTGCTACCGAGTTCATAGAACCAACTGGCACCGCAAGTATCACTAAATCAGCATCTTTTACTGCATCATGAATCTTATCACAAACAAAAGTGGCTATTTTCATTTCTGAAACGATCTCTCTGTGTTTTGAATTTGCATCAAATGCAAAGGTTGTAACTAATTCTTTTTGTTTTGTATTAATTGCATGTAAAATAGAAGTTCCAATTAAACCTAACCCAATAACGGAAATTTTTTTAAATTCTGATTTCATCTTTATTTTCTAAAAAAAGTTTTCAATTCATTAATAAATTTTATATTTTCCTCTTTAGTACCTATTGAAACTCTTAGATAATTTGATAAACCATAAACTTTCATTCCCCTAACTAATATTCCTTTTGAAGCCAAAAAACTCTCTGCATTCTCTGCGCTATACTTAAGCTCAACAGGAAATTTTATTAATATAAAATTAGTAATAGAACTCTTAAAATCCAAGTTAAGTAATTTCAATTCTTTTTCTAACCATGACATCCATTTGAGATTATGTTGAACAGATTTTTTTTGAAACCTTAAATCTTCTAAGGCTGCAACACCTGCCATAATAGCAGCGGCATTTACGCTAAACGGACCACGTACTTTCATAAGGTTTTCAATTATATTTTCTGACGCATAACCCCAGCCTAATCTCAGAGAAGCTAAACCATGTAATTTTGAAAATGTTCTTAACATTATCACATTTTCATATTTTTCTGCTAGTTCACTACCATCTATATAATCATCATTAATAACAAATTCCGAATAAGCGGCGTCATAAACTAAAAGAATATTTTTAGGAATTGATTCGTGTAGTCGAAAAACTTCTTTCTTAGTTATAAATGTACCTGTGGGATTATTAGGGTTAGCTAAAAAAATTAACTTAGTTTTCTTGCTTATTTTTGAAAGAATGTTGTCAACACTAGCTGTATGATTTACATCATTTGCTACAACACCCATAGCACCAGATATCGAAATGGCTTGAGGAAATTGAAGAAAACCAAATTCTGTATATATGGCTTCATCATTATAATTCAAAAAAGTTTGAGCAAGAATTGATATTAATTCATCGGAACCATTACCTAAAATAATTTTTTTCTTATTTAGTGAATATCTTTTAGATATTGCGCTTACTAATTCATCACTTACCTGTGGCGGATATCTATTTAGATCGTTAGAAAAAATTTTAAGAGCTTTAATGGCATTCAAAGATGCACCCAAGGCACTTTCATTTGCGGATAATCTAATTAGATTATTTATTTTACTTTTACCAAAATTTGGTTTGTAGGTATGTAATTTCTCAATATTTGATTTTGGAGAGGGGAAATCCATGAATTATCCTAAGCATCTTCTTTTTTTAATATTACAATGCTGTAATCTTTTTGATTAATATCCTTATAAAGTGGTACATTTGCTATAACATCGAAATTAACTCTCATTTCTGTTTGTTTTGTTAGTTTATCAATACTTTGACTATCAATAAATCCAAGTTCTATGTATTGTTTTTCTAATGAAGCAAGTAAACTGACAACACTTGAAAAATAAGTAGTTTTAAAATAATTTCCGAAATGAGCTAAATAAGCAGATTTAATTTCGTCGTCATTCCCAGCAACACCAATTTTAATGATTTTTTGCATTGACAAATTAGAGGAAATAATTTGACGCCAAACTTTTTCAACTAAAAATTTATCTAAGCCTAAATTTACTAATTTCTTAATTAAATTTTCCTCTCTTTTTGGATCAAAGGGGAAGTCACCCTTTTTAGCATCCATAATCTTAGAAGCCAAGGATTGCCTCTCTATTATTAATTGGCACAAATTCTTGTCAATCTCATCAATTCTAGATCTAAGTTCATCTAATTCTATATTATTCATATTTAGCCTTTTCTTTATGTACATATATATACTTTAATAAAATAAAATAAACTTTTTGATTAAATTAATTTTTATAATACGATAATTTTTATTAGTAATTTAATAATTTTTCAATTTTCAAAGGACTCAAATGCTAGAAATTTTCATTATTAATGCTCTATCAGATAATTATATTTATTTATTACGAAATGAACATAAAAATATAACAAGTGTGATAGATCCAGGAGAAGCAGAACCAGTAATAAATTTTTTAAATAATAAAAGATGGCATTTAGATGAAGTTATCAATACTCATTATCATCATGATCATATTGGAGGGAATTCAGAGCTTTTAGATACATATAAGTCAAAGTTGATAGCTCCTTCTTATGAAAATGACCGTATTTCAAATATTGATATTCACGTTTCAGATAATGAAACTATTGATATTACAGGTATACCTGCGAAAGTATTTCATACACCAGGTCATACATTGGATCATGTATGTTTTTATATGCCTGAAGAGAAATGTTTATTTTCAGGAGATACTTTATTTTATTTAGGTTGTGGTCGAGTTTTTGAAGGCACTATGGATCAAATGTGGTCAAGTTTGATGAAACTTAAATCTTTGCCAGATGATACATCTGTATATTGTGGTCACGAATATACTTTATCTAATATGAAATTTGCTAATTATATTGATACTAACAATGCTTTATTAAATAAAATTAGCTTAGAAATTAAAAATAAAAGAGAAAAAGGATTACCAACTGTTCCATTTAATTTGGGAATAGAAAAACAAATTAATCCATTTTTAAGAGCAGACGACGATAATTTTATAAAATCAGTTGGTTTAAATAGTAATAGTGCTCCTGAATCTTTCGGAGAAATTAGGCTTAAAAAGGATAATTTTTAAATATTTGATAACTCGTAAGCAACTTCACAATCATTAAAAATATTAGGTTTAGAGATGTTTACTTTTGCACCAATAACATAACTATTTACCATCAAAGTTGAATGTATCTTTTCTACCAGCACCTCTAGTAACTGGAAATGTTGACTTTGAATAATGTCAATTAGACATTTTCTAAATTGACTATAATCTTGTGTTGATTCTAGTTTATCATGTTTTGGTTCAGAATCATTTGAAAGTAGTAATTCTACATTTACTATTAATTTTTGTTTATTTTGTTTTTCGTGTTCATAAACACCTACTGATGCTTGTATAATCAAGTTATTTATAACTATTTTTCTATTTCTTACCTTCATGCTAATATTCCTATTATAATCCAACATCTTTTCTTGGAGGAGCAAGATGCGCTCCACCATCAAGAACTGTTACATGGCCGGTCATAGATTTAGTATTTATAATGAGCTGAATTGCATTTAAAATTTCTTCAACAGTAGAGGATGACTTCAACAAGTTTTTTTTATGAGATTTTTCAAAAGCTTTTTGATCTTGTCCTGGTGCTGACAAAGTTATTCCAGGTGCTATACCATTCACTCTTAAAAAAGAGGCATAAGTAAGTGCTGACATTTTTGTAAGACCATACATTGCTTGTTTTGATAATGTGTAAGTATAGTAATCTGGATTCAATCCAAAAATTTTTGCATCGAGAATATTTATTACAAAGCCTTGAGAACTATTTTCCTGTTTTTTCATCTTCATAGTGTATTTTGCTAATGCTTTAGTTAAAAGTGTAGGAGCAATAAAGTTTACTGACATGTGACGATGAAGCTCTTCCACTCTAAAACTATTTCCATTATCATAATTAAAATAACCGGCATTATTAATTAATCCAACCCATTTTGAATCTTGTGCTTCAATTTCTTTTACTAATTTTTCAACGTCTGACAAACAAGTTAAATCAGCTTGATGTGTGCTTACATTACCACCAATTTTAAATAAATAATCTGCTGTTTCTTCAGCCAATGTTTTCGATTTATTGTAATGAATAGCTATTTTCCAACCCTTCTTTGTTAAATCAATAGCTATAAATTTTCCTAATCTTTTTGCTGAAGCTGTAACGAGTATTGTTTTGTTTTTAATTTCCAAACTTATTTTTCCTTTTGCAGAACAGAATATGAAGTATCTCTAATTGATTTTAAATAGCCATTAAAAGATTTATCTTGCAATGATTTTCTAAGACCTAAATTTTGCCAAGACTGGTTATTAGAACTTTTAGGAGGATTGAATTTATTTATCACTCTTAGTGGCGCCATTCCTGTTACCAAAACTTCATCACTTAATAAAGCCGCTTCTTCTACAGAATGTGTGACCATTAACACAGTAAGGGAATTTTTTTTTATGATTGAAACAAGCTCAGTTGAAATAACCTCTCTACTTAAGTTATCTAGGGCCGCAAATGGCTCATCTAACAATAATAAACTAGGACAAAAAAGCAACGCCCTCGCAATTGCAACCCTTTGTAATAAACCTCCCGATAATTTATGAGGAAAGTATGAAGAAAACTCATCCAAACCAATATTTTTTATAAGTCTATCTATATTTTTATAATTTGTTTTTTTATTATTAGAATTGGCTAATATAATATTATCATAAACACTTAACCAAGGCATTAAGGAAGGATTTTGTTGAATCAAAGTTATTTGGTTAATTACTTTGATCAAAGTCTGATTTTCAAACTTTATTTCTCCTTTTTGAGGTTCAATTAACCCAGCTATTAACTTTAGCAAGCTTGATTTTCCTGTGCCTGAAGGGCCAATAATGCTCGTAAATTTACCTTTTTTAATTTTACAATTAAAATTATCCAAAATAATTTTTTTATTATTTTTTCCATCATATGAGAAAGATATGTTGTTTAAAATTAAATCATTTATTTGATCTTTATTCATATCTTATGGAGTCTCTACAATGTAATCTGGAGAAATTTTAGTTTTTTTAATTATACTACCTAAGTTTGTGTTTTTTAATAAACCATATTTTGTCATTAAAATAGATTTCAATCCATAACTATTGGCACCCAAAATATCTGTATGTAGACTGTCTCCAACCATACCTATTCTAGATAAAGGAATATGTCTTCCTGATAGCTCATTTAGTCTATTTATAGCCAGCTCAAAAATTGTTGGGAAAGGTTTTCCTAACCAAAAAGGGAGATGAATGCCGTTTTTTATTAGATGCGATACATAATATGCAGGCTCCATACTAAAATTTTTTTCATGTGGAGCTACTAAATCCGGATTAGCTACAAATAAAGGTCTTGGATTAGCTTTTAAAGAGTTAAACAAAATTTCTTGCCATATCGTATCCCATTGGAGTGTTCCTAGTAATATAAATGAATTCATTTCATCAAACATATCAGGGTCTTGTTCAAGTTCAAAACTGCTAAGGTTGGGTATGTTGAAATTATTACCAACATTACCCAAAACACCCAAAGGACCCTCAGGTTGATTAAATGACAAAAATATTTCAGCTGTTTCTCTGCTTGAAATTATCTCATCATTTGAAAATTCTAATCCTAATGAAGCAAGTTGATCTCTTTTTTTAAATGAATTATTACTTGCACCATTGGTGACAACTAGGAGAGTAATATCTTTTTTTCTAGCTTTTTCTAGTGTTTTAATGATACCAGGAATTAGGGAAGAACCAACATTTAACACCCCAAACGCATCTAATAATAAGGCTTCAAAATTATCTAAAATATTCTCTAATTTGGGGGCTAATGTTATGTCTTGATTGTTTTCTTGATATTTTGGAAAAAAATCTCGCATACTTTCATAAATATTTATGACAGAGTCTGCATTCATATCTTTGACTGGTGGAATTATAAATTTTTGATCAAATTGAAATTTTTCCAATACAAATTTAGATTTTATATTAAAATTTTCCATTTTTATTTTAAATCCTCTAAATTATAACTATTTTTGAAAGGATAAAAATGTCAAAAAAAGTATTAATAATTGGTTCAGGAATAGCAGGAATTTCCTCATCATTAAAGCTAAAATCTTATGGTATCAATTCAATTATTGTAGATAAAGGTGACTTTATAGGTGGAAGAGTAAGCACTAGAGAAGTAAAAAATGATACTAGTTCAAGTTTTTTTTTTCATGGTGCTCAATTTTTTACTGCCAAAACACATGAATTTAAAAAAATTATTAGTACTGGAATTAATGGAAAATATGTAAAAGAATTTGGTAATTTTGATCCTAAAAGATATAGGGGAAACAAAACAATGAGAGATTTTTTGCTTAACCTATCAAATGAATTACACATCCAACAAAAAGTTAAAATTATTGGAATTAAACAAGATAATGATAAAATTAAAATTCTTGATAATAAAATAAAAAAATGGGTAAGTTACGACGGTGTCATTTCAACACTTCCTGCACCACAAAATCATGAATTATTAAATCAATTTCCTTTGTTACAAAAAACTCTCAAAACAGGATCATATCATGCATGTATAGCCCTAATGTTCACTTTTGATGAAATTCCATCAGGTCTGAATACTTATTATGATTTTTATAAAAAACCGGGAATATTGACTTGGATGGCCTCTGGTAGCAACCTAAATGTTTGGACTGCTCATACCAATGAAAAATTTTCGAATTTAAATTATCATAAAGATAAAAATTTCCTGAAAGAAAAAATAATGTCTTCAATAAAACAGTTTTTTTTTAGTTCAAAAATAAAGTTTCATAGTTTACATGTTTGGAGATATGCTAAGGTAGCAAAAAAGTGCCTAGGGCCTCAGATTGATCCTAAATACTCAGTTGCAATTGCAGGAGATTTTTTGGAGGGTCCAAATGTTGAGTCCGCATTTATTTCTGGAAATAAAGCAGCTAATTTAATTTTTAATAGACTAAAATAAATTGATTATTTCATATAAAAAGAAAGAAAAAATATGATTAAAATAAAAACCTCAGTTATTAAACTTGTAGAAAGTGCTAAGAAACAAATTAATAATTTAGAAGTTAGTAATGCTATTAATATGCATTCCAACAAAACGAACTTATTTATTGATGTTAGGGATGTAAGAGAAATCAAAAAATCTGGACGCATATTAGGAGCAAAACATGTTCCAAGATGTATGTTAGAGTTTTGGATAGATCCTGAAAGTCCATATCATAAAAAATTTTTTAATGATAATTATCATTTTATTTTTTATTGTGCATCTGATTGGCGTTCGGCCCTTGCCACACTTTCAGCAAACGAAATAGGACTTTTAAATACCTCTCATCTAGTTGGGGGGTTTAATAAGTGGTTAGAAGAAAGAGGGCCAATTGAAAAACCAAAATAATTTATTATAATAAATCTAACTTAAAGAGAGTTGTTCATATTTATAATACGATACCAATAATTTTTGTTACACTATGGTCATCAGCATTCATTACTAGCAAAATAATAGTTGATAATGCCCCACCTTTTCTCTCGCTTTCATTAAGATTTGGAATAGTTGCCTTCTTATTTTTCCTATTTTTCATTTTTTTTTTCAAAACAGAAATATATATCTTTCAAATCTTTTAAAAATGCATCCATTAGCGGGCTTTTATTTCATGGATTTTATTTAGGTGGAGTTTTTTTTGCTTTATCTAAAGGTATATCAGCTACCCTCATAGCATTAATTGTCTCACTACAACCTGTATTAACATCCTTTCTAGCAAAAGTTTATTTGAATGAAACTTTAAGTAAATTTCAGTGGATAGGAATCATTTTAGGCTTTAGTGGTGCAATAATAATCATAATTTCTGATCTGGTTTATGGCCTAACTATAGTTGCATTTTTTGCTGGAATTGTTGGGCTAGTCTCTTCTTCACTAGGTATTATTTGGCAGAAAAAAATAGGATCTGATTTATCCTTGGCTGGAAATAATTTTTTACAAGCATTAAGTGCAGCAATTTTTCATCTTATTCTAGCGCTTTGCTTTGAAAAGTTTTCTATAAATTTTTCAAATGATTTTATTTTAGCTATGTTATGGCAAATATTTGCTATTTCACTTGGTGCATTTTTGATTTTGATGTGGTTACTAGAAAATAACAAAGCGAATGAAACATCTACTTTATTTTTTTTAATACCGCCTGTTTCTGCTTTACTTGCTTTTTTAATTTTAGAAGAAACATTCACTTCTTTTGACTTTTTGGGTTTGTTTCTTTCTTGTCTTGGAGTATTTATGGTTTCAAAAAAGGAAACAAAAATTTAAAGATTTTGCACTATTGTTTTTATTTTAAAACATTGGTAATATAAATTTATCATAGTCTTTTTGTGTGAGAGAGTTATTTATAACCGCCGAAGGAGCAACCACCCCGGAAACTTTCAGGCACCCGAAACATAAAAAGTTGATAATCTGGAGAGTGATGATTTATCATCCACCGAAGGGGTAAGCCAATTTTGGTCAATCTTTCAGGTTCCGTGACAGATGGGGTAGTTTTTAATTTACAAAATCTATGTCACTGGATTTATTATGAAAAATATTGCAATCATAGGAGCAGGTATAACTGGGATAACAACTGCTTACCAACTTTTAGAAAGAGGATATATTGTATCTGTTTTTGATAAAAATCGTTATGCAGCTATGGAAACAAGTTTCGCAAATGGTGGCCAATTATCTGCTTGCAACGCTGAAGTATGGAATAGTTGGTCAACAATAGGAAAGGGTATTCAATGGATGTTAAAAAAAGATGCACCATTGCTATTCAGTCCAAAACTAAACTTTCATAAAATTAGCTGGATAATGGATTTTATAAGTAATATTCCAAACCACAAAAAAAATACAATTTTAACAGCTAAAATGGCTATTAATAGTAGAGATGAGTTCAAAAGGATACTAAAAAAAGAAAATATTGAACTAGATCTTGAAGAAAAAGGTATCATGCATTTATGTGAGTGTGATGGATCATTAGAACATGGCAGAGAGGTTAATAAATGGCTTTTAGAAGCAGGATTAGAAAGAAAAGAAATTTCCATAGATGAAATGTTATCTCTTGAACCAACTTTAAATCTCAAGAATTTTATTGGTGGATTTTATACAAAAAGTGATATGTCCGGTGACATTCATAAGTTTACAAAATTACTTGCTGATGCTTGTGAAAGAAAAGGTGTAAAATTCTTTTATGAAACAGAAATTATTAAAGTCAATCATGACAAGAAACAACCTATACTTACCTTTAATCAATCAAATGAAATGCAAAAACAAAATTATGACGGGATTGTAGTTTGTGCTGGTGTTAACAGTAAATTTATAGCAAATCACTTGGGTGACAAAATCAATATATATCCTGTAAAAGGGTATTCGATTACAATTTTGCTTGACGATAAAGAAAGCATAAAAAATGCCCCCTATGTGTCTTTACTAGATGATAAAGCTAAAATTGTTTCAAGTAGATTAGGAAAAAATAGATTTAGAGTTGCTGGTACTGCTGAGTTTAATGGTTATAATAAAGACATAAGGGCTGATAGGATTGATCCTCTTATTAAATGGTGTAACGAACTTTTTCCTAAAGTATCTACTGAACACGCTATACCATGGGCTGGTTTAAGACCTATGACACCAAGTATGGTACCTAAAGTTGGAAGTGGAAAGTTGCCTGGTGTATTTTATAACACAGGTCACGGACACCTTGGATGGACACTAAGCGCATTTACTTCTCAACAAATTTCAGAACATATAATGAGAAAGGATAATTTCTAAAATTAATATTATATGTCTAAATTACTAACTTTAAGTGCATTATCTTGAATAAATGTTTTTCTATGCTCGACAGCTTCACCCATCAAAGTTGAAAAGGTTTCTTCTGCATCACCCTCGTTTTCAACCTTAACTTGAAGTAAAAATCTTGCATTTGGGTCAAGTGTTGTTTCCCAAAGTTGAACTGGATTCATTTCCCCTAATCCTTTGTACCTGTTTACTTGAGAGCCTTTTTTACCGATATCAGTTATCCTAGTAGCTAAATCAAGTGGACCTTTTATTTCATAATTTTCTTCATTTGAAGTAAAAATACACTTTCCAGAAAAGTAATTATTTAAAAAATCTTTTACATTATCTAGAGCTTTTATTTCATCAAAATTCAAATCATCCTCACTCATGATAAAAACATCCTTAACACCTCTATTGATTCTCGAAATTTCAATTAATTTTTTTTCTTCACTATTTTTTTTATAGGTATATTTTGAAGACCATACATTATTTGAGTTAGCAAAAACCTGATTTAATCTTTGGCTAATTTTTGTTAAGTTATTTTCATCCACAAACAACTTTTGATTTAAAACTCCTAAAATAGCCAGCTGAGACAAAATTTGAGGGAAACCTAATTTTTTTGCAATATTTTCTATGATTCTCTTTATACTTATGCATTTCTCAACTGAAATCTTTAAGTCTTCACCATATATTGTCTCATTTTTTCCTATTGATAAAGAGACATCTTTAATACCTGATTCAATTAGGTAATCATCTAAAGCAAGCTGATCTTTCAAATAAACTTCAGATTTACCTTGTTTAGCTCTAAATAGAGGTGGTTGAGCTATATATAAATATCCAGCATCTACAAGTGGCCTCATATGTCGGAAGAAAAATGTCAAAAGTAATGTTCTTATATGACTTCCATCAACATCTGCATCAGTCATAATAATTATTTTATGATATCTTGCTTTTTCAACATCAATCTCAGAGTTACCAACTCCTGCTCCTATAGCGGTAATTAATGTACCAATTTCTGCTGACGATAACATTTTGTCTATTCTAGCTCGTTCTACATTTAAAATTTTTCCTCTTAAAGGTAAAATTGCTTGATTAGATCTATCTCTTCCTTGCTTTGCTGAACCTCCAGCAGAGTCACCTTCTACTAAGAATATTTCAGATTTTGCTGGATCTTTTTCCTGACAGTCAGCTAATTTCCCAGGTAAACTAGCAATATCCATAACACCTTTCCTTCTAGTAAGTTCACGCGCCCTTTTTGCTGCCTCACGTGCACTTGCTGCCTCATATGCTTTAGCAACTATTTTCTTAGCTTCTGTTGGGTGTTCATCAAACCACTGATTCAACGATTCTGAAACGAGTTGTTCTACAACTGGACGTACTTCACTTGATACTAATTTATCTTTTGTTTGACTAGAAAACTTAGGGTCAGGTATCTTTAAAGACAAAACGGTTGTTAAACCTTCTCTGCAATCTTCTCCAGACAATTGGATCTTTTCTTTTTTTGAAATACCAGAATTAATAGAATAATTATTAATAACCCTAGTTAAAGCAGCTCTAAAGCCCGCTAAGTGCGTTCCACCATCTCTTTGGGGAATGTTATTTGTGAAGCATAGAGTAGTTTCATGATAGCCATCTGTCCACTCAAGAGAAATATCAACTATAATACCATCTTTTTCATGCGTCGTGGCTATTACATCATGTATTGCATTTCTAGATCTATTTAGATACTCAGTATATGCTTTCAAGCCACCTTCGTAAAAAAACGAAACTTTTTTGTCTTCTCTATCTCTTTGATCAATTAGTTCAATATGCACACCACTATTTAAAAACGCTAATTCTCGAATTCTATGTTCTAAGGTTGAATAATCAAAAATACATTTTGAAAAAGTTTCTTGACTTGGTTTAAAATTAATTTCGGTACCTGTTTTGTTTTTTTCTTTTCCAGTTACCTTTAAACGGTCTTTTGCTACCCCATTTTGAAAAACAATTTCGTGTACTTGATCATTTCTGTAAATTTTTAGACTCAAATTTTCTGATAAAGCATTTACTACTGAAATACCCACTCCATGCAAACCTCCAGAAACTTTATATGAGTTATTATCAAATTTACCTCCAGCGTGTAGTTGTGTCATTATTACTTCAGCTGCTGAAATTCCTTCTTCAGGATGAATATCAACTGGAATCCCTCTGCCATTATCGCTAATTGTGACAGATCCATCCCTCAGTAACTTAACCTGAATAAGGTCACAATGACCTGCAAGAGATTCGTCAATTGAATTGTCTAAAACTTCATAAACCATATGATGTAATCCAGAGCCATCGTCAGTATCACCTATATACATTCCGGGTCTTTTTCTTACAGCATCTAAACCCTTTAGAACTTTTATTGACTCTGCGTCATATTCATTATTATTTAAATCTAAATTATTTTCAGACATTTAAATATCTCCATATTTAAAATGATAGTTACCATCAAAATTTTCCTTAATATTTTGAAGATTTATTTTGTCAATAGAACTTGGATATCCTGAAAAAGCATCCTTGCTAGTGCTTGTAAACCATGATTGAGCATTATGCCTCGACACCTCTAAAAATAACGCTGTTCTATGCTTCTTGTCTAAGTGCTCAATAATGTCATCTAATAATAAGATTGGTGCCATATTAAATTTTTCATTTAGAAACCTAGCGTGGGATAAGATGATTGATATTAATATAAGTTTTTGTTCTCCAGTAGAGGAGGTATCCAAATTTTTATTATCGATTCTATTAAAAATTTCTATTATGGAATTATTAGGCCCAGAAACAGATAATTCGTAATCAATTCTTGATTTTTTTAATTCTGACTTTACGTAATCTTCAACTTCTACAGCAGGTTTTTCCTCAAGTAATTTTTCAATCTTTCCATTAATTATTATTCTAACAGCAGGAAAATGCTCAGTTAAATGATTATTTTTAAACTCAATTTTATGCAAATTTTCAAGTTCTTCTAATAAGTCTAATCTTCTAGCAATAATAGAAACTGATAATTCAGAAATTTGGGATTCTATAGTATCCAACCATTTCTCATTACTATTTGGTTGCATCAAAATTTTATTTCTTTGTCTAAATAATTTATCGTATTTGTACACTCTGTTTAAATGTAAGTTGTCTATTGACGTAGTAAGTCTGTCAATAAAACGTCTTTTCTCATTCATACTTGATAAGATCAAAACACAAAGTTGAGGCGTAATCCATGATATATTTAAAATTTCTCCTAAAGAACTCAATGGTGTATAATTTGAATTAACTTTAGCAATTCTTGATTTATTAGTTCCCGTTTTTTTTAAACCTGTGCCAATATTAAATTTACCATTTGGACTTACATAATCTACATTAATACCCCAAGTTTTAACAGAATTATCATACATTTTTTCTTGGTTCAAAAAATTGTCTATATTTGCTTTTCTTAAGCCTTTACCTTGATTTAACAGAGAAATGGCTTCTAAAATATTTGTTTTACCAGAGCCGTTTCCACCATATATTAATATAGAAGAGTTGTTTAAAATAAGATTTAAATTTTTGTGATTTCGGAAATTTTTAAGACTTATTTTTTTGATGTAAGAACTTTTATAATCTTTTAGATTAAAAGAATTCTCTTTGAAACTTAAAATATTATTGTTCATTTTTCTCCTAGATTTCTAATTTAAATCTGACAGAAAATCAAACTCTCATAGGCATTAAAACAAAAATGACCCCATCTTGATCAGGATCTGTAATTAATGCTGGTGAGGCAGAGTCTGACAATAAAATTTGAATTTCTTTACCTTGTATTTGAGATGTTATATCCAAGATGTATTTCGAATTAAATCCAATATCTAAATTATCGTAGCTATAGTCAATTTCTAAATCTTCTGATGCATTTCCAAGATCGTGACTGTTTACATTTAAAGACAATAAATTATTACTTAATGAAAGTTTTACAGCCCTTGTTTTTTCTAATGAAACAGTAGAAACTCTATCAATTGCTTTTGAAAACTCTTGGTTTGAAATTACTAGTTTGTTAAGATTTTCTTTTGGAATAACTCTTTGATAATCTGGAAATGAGCCATCAATTAATTTTGTTGTTAGAATTGAGTTTGGAAATACAAATTGGGCCTTAGTGTTTGAAATAATAACTTTAATTTTACCGTCAGTACCGTCAGTTAACTTTCTTATCTCACCTACAGCTTTTCTTGGCAAGATTATACCAGGCATGTTAGAAGCTCCTTCAGGAAGAGGTATCTCTGCTTGAGCTAATCTATGTCCATCTGTTGCAACAGCTCTTAATTTTTGATTATCTAAATTAGGAACATGCAAAAAAATACCATTTAAATAGTATCTTGTTTCCTCTAACGAAATTGCGAATTTTGTATTATCAATTAAATTGGCTAGATCTATTGACTGTACGTTGAATTCATGATTTTTTTCAATATTTGTCATAATTGGATAATCATCAACAGGTAAAGTTGGAAGAATAAATTTAGACTTGCCTGCCGAAACTTCTACATTTAATTCTTTAAGCTCAACTTTAACCTCGGCACCATCAGGAAGTTTCCTTATAATATCATATAATGTATGAGCAGATAATGTTACTTTTCCTTGATTTGATACTATACAAGTTGTTTCTTCTACAATATCCATATCCATGTCAGTAGCAGTGAATGAGACTTTTGATGAATTAGTTTCTATTAGTACATTAGATAAAATAGGAATAGTGTTTCTTCTTTCTACCACAGAATAAACATGACCTAGTGGTTTTAAAAGATTGTTTCTATCTATAGTAAAATTCATCATAGAACCTCAACTACTTTATAAAGTAATAAAATATTCAATTATTTATAACATGTTTAAAGCAGTTTCAGCAAGCAATTACATCGAGGAAATCTTTAATTAATAAAGTATAATTTACAGTGTAAAAATGATTTCTTTTAACTCAAAAATTTGTTTTTTTAATTCTTGATCTATTTCAAGCATAGACTCAATTTTTTTTACAGCATGTATGACTGTCGTATGATCTTTACCACCAAAAGCTTTGCCAATTTCAGGGTAAGAGTAACTTGTTAGCCCCTTAGAAAGATACATTGCTATTTGTCTAGGTCTAGCAATATTAATAGATCTTCTAGAAGAAGTCATGTCAGACAAAGCAAGATTATAATAAGATGAAACTTCTTTCTGTATATTATCTATAGAAATGGTCTTTTCACGTGCAGAAATTAAATCAGATAATAAGTTTGTAGAATTTTCTATATTAATTTTTTTACCTGTTAATTCATAGTTTGCCCAAATACGATTTAATGCGCCTTCTAATTCTCTAATATTATTTACTATTTTACTGGCGACAAATTGAAGCACATCACATGGAATATTGATGTTTAATACCTCTACTTTTTTTTTCAATATTTCTAATCTCAATTCGTAATTAGTTGGAAGAAAATCTACGACAAGACCACCTGACAATCTGGATTTGAGCCTTTCGTCTAAGGATAATAAATCTACTGGAGATTTATTAGATGAAATTATTATTTGTTTTCCTTGGTTAATTAGTTCGTTAAAAGTATAAAAAAATTCTTCTTGAGTAGACTCCTTACCACCTATAAATTGGATATCATCAATCAATAAAATATCAATAGATCGAAATTGATCTTTAAATTTAATTGTCTCTTTTAACCTAATTGATTTTATAAATTGGTACATAAACCTCTCGGCAGACATCATTACAATCTTTAAATTAGGAATACTTGTTTTTAAATCTATTGCAATTGCGTTTAGTAGATGTGTTTTTCCCATTCCTACATCACCATGAATAAATAATGGATTATAAGCTAAAGAATTTTTCTCACATATTCTTTTAGATGCAGCATATGGCATTTGATTCGCTTCACCCACCACAAAGTTATCGAAACTAAATTTTGAGTTTGTTTTCATTGACACACTGTCAATAAATGATAAATCGTTATAATTAATTTCTTTATCTATTTTAACTTTTTTAACTTTATTTTTTATAGATATATTTTCTTTATTCTTAAGAGAAACTGTATGAAATTGAATTTTTTTTAAAGACTTAAAAAAATTAGAGGCTTCCAAAAAAATTGTTTCGTAATATTGATTTTCTGCTCTATCAGAAATTATTTGAGAGTTTGCTGAAAGATGTAATATGCCTTTCTCATATTTTTCAAACTTAAGAGGATTAATCCAAGCTTTCCAAAAAATTTCTTTTAAATTCTTGGATATCAAAGTTTTAATCTCTTCCCATTCATTTATCTGAGTCATAAATATTTCGTTAGAAGAAATTGTATTTTTGTTGGTTTTACCTTCTAAATTAGAATTAATTTCAACCTTAGACATTATTTCAAAATCCTATTTTAAAAAG
>CABZWX010000004.1 GCA_902529515.1 uncultured SAR116 cluster alpha proteobacterium
TGCTTTAAAAATCAAAAATTAGATGGGGATACACTTGCTACTTTTACAAAAAACTTTGGTAAATTAGAGGCCTATCCAGAAAAAGATAAAACAAAGGGGAAAATAGAAATATTTAATGTTTCTAATGTTTCTGAAGACGGTGAACATTTAGATCCTGATGATCAAAGAGTTATTCTCCAAAAAAATAATTCAAGGTGGCATACAGATAGCTCTTACAGATATTTACCATCTATTTTTTCTATCCTCTATGGTCAAGAAACTTTACCTCCTAAAGCAGAAGGGGGGCAAACTCAGTTTTCAAATATGTTGTTAGCATATGATCATTTGCCTGAGGATAAAAAAATTCTTTTAGAACCACTACACCAAGTTCACTCTTACAATGATATTAGAAGATTAGAACCTGGCCTTCCAGAACTTACTTATAAAGAGAAATCAAACTTTCCACCTGTCACTCATCCTGTCATAAGGATTCATCCTGATAGAAACTTTAAAAAATCTCTTTATTTTACCTCAAATACAAGCCTTGAAATTGGTGGAATGAGCCTGGAACAAGGTAAGGAGTTACATAAATGGCTTGTTAATTATATTAGCCAGCCTAAATTTTGTTATACTCATAAGTGGCAAAAAAATGATCTTATCATGTGGGATAATAGAGTGTTGTTACATAGGGTAATTCCTTATGATTACGCTAAATATAGAAGAGCAATGATTAGGGGAACTGTTGAGGGAGAAGTTCCAGTTCTTGGTCCATTTTCAAATGAAGTAAGATTAAATGATAATTAAAATTAAATTATATGATTTAAAATGAATTCTGATATTTCTTATGATCCAGTTTCAGTTATAGATGAAAAAGAAGCTATTGGAGAAACTGCAAAAATTTTCAAAGATATTAGAGAGACTATGAACATTCCACTCATAACATCTATTTGGAGAGGTTTAGCAGAGATAGACGATAGTTTAGAAAAAATTTGGACTATCGCTAAACCAATCTACGAAACAGAGAATCCTGAAAAAAAACTAAAAGAAATTATTGAAGAAATTAAACTTCCTTTACTGCCACCATTAACAGATGATCAACTTTCAAAATGCAGACTTACCCCTAAAGATTGGGAAGAAATTTTGATTATTTTAAAAGCTTACAACCGTTCAAATGGGATGAATATGGTTGTATTGCACTCAATTATCAAACAAAATTTTCCAAGTTGTTTAAAAATCCCAAAAAATAACAAAAAAAAGATAATTTGGCCTGTACTACAAAAACTCCAAAAAAAAGAAGAAATTAAACCCAATATTTGGCAGTTAGTATGTAATGTTAACAGTATATGCGCGCCAAATGGAAAAAATTCTCATGTAGCAACTTTATGGAGACACTTGGCCCACTGGCCTTTTTTTCTTGAAATAATGTATATAAAGCTCAGTAAATTATCTGATGAAAGAGTTCTTCAATCATTACTATTAAAAACTCAAAAATATTTACAAGACAGAGGTTTGTTAATAGAAGCAAAAGTTTATTTTAAAAATGATTTATCTTTAAAGGCTTATTCTGTAATTAAAAGTTACGTGTACGAAAAAGATAAGGTTATACGAATGGTTGTAATTGGCTTCATTATGCAAAAATGGATAGAAACAAAAATTCTTAGATTTGAATAATTAAAAAATTAATTATGTATTTTATTAAAATTTTAACTATTTTATTTTTATTTATACCAATTTTAGCGTCTGGGAATCAAAAATCTGATCTAAACAAATCAGAATATTACAATTTAAACTCAGGAAATAAATATCTGAAATTCAAAAAAGAAGGTAAACCAGTAATTTCTGATAAATGGATGGTTGTCACAGCAAATACCCAAGCTTCTGAGGCTGCTGCTAAAATACTTAAAAATGGGGGGACAGCTGCAGATGCAATGATTTCAGCTCAATTGGTTTTAGGTTTAGTGGAACCTGAATCCTCTGGTCTTGGTGGTGGCGCATTTCTAGTTTATTTTGATAATAAAACTAAAAAAGTCACAACTCTTGATGGTCGTGAAACAGCGCCATTACTAATTAATGAAAATGTATTTCAAGATATTAACGGGAACTCATTAAAGTTTTTTGATGCTGTTATAGGAGGAAAATCAGTTGGCACACCTGGTACTCCAGCTTTACTTGAAATGGCGTATAAAAAATGGGGTAAAACTAAATGGTCTTTATTATTCGATGATGCGATTAATTTATCAAATAATGGTTTTGTAATTTCAAATAAACTTAGCTCTTCTATAAAAAAAAGTAGGAAATCATTGAGTAAGTTTTTGAAAACTAAATCCTATTTTTTACCCAATGGTATGCCACTAGAATCTGGCAACATTCATTTTAATAAAAATTATGCAAATACTCTTAAAGCTTTTGAAAAAAATGGATCGAAAGTTTTTTATAATGGTTATATTGCGAATGATATTGTCTCAACGGTGAATAATGCCAATCATAATCCTGGAGTTTTATCTATTAATGATATGATTAATTATAAGGTTATAGAAAGAAAGCCCATTTGTTCAAATTATAGAGGATATCAAGTATGTGGAATGGGACCACCTTCATCAGGAGCTATAACGATTGCTCAAATTCTAGGAATGATTGAAAATTTTGATATTTCAAAACTAGGACCTAAAAATCCTGAAACTTGGAGAATAATAGGAGATGCCTCAAGATTAGCTTTTGCGGATAGATCTATCTATATAGCTGATAGTGATTTTATAGATGTCCCAGTTAAAAAGTTAATAGACTATAACTACTTGAAAAAACGCTCAAAATTATTAGACAAAAAAATTAAACTTAAGAAAATTAAAGCTGGTAATTTAGCAAGTAATTTATCAATGAAATGGGGTCCAGATAATTCGATAGAACTTCCATCAACATCCCATATTTCAATAGTAGATCAGTATGGAAATGCATTATCAATGACTACTACGATTGAAAACGGATTTGGTTCTAGATTAATGACAGATAGTGGGTTTTTACTTAACAATGAATTAACTGATTTCTCATTTAAATCATTCAAAAATGGAAAAAAAGTAGCTAATAGTATTGAACCTAGTAAAAGGCCGAGATCATCTATGGCCCCTACTATCATCTTAAAAAATAATAAACCTATTTATATTTTGGGAAGTCCTGGAGGAAGTAATATAATTGGATATGTTGTAAATGCTATAATTTCAATGATCGATTGGAAAAAAAATGCTCAGGAAGCTGCATCGGTAGCTCATGGAATAAATAAATTTGGAACTTATTATTTAGAGAAAAATACTTTTATGAGTAAGCTGTTGCCTTCATTAGAAGATATGAAATATAAAGTTAAGTTAAGAAATTTTTCGTCTGGTTTAAATATAATTCATATTAATAATAAATTATACGGAGGATCTGACCATAGAAGAGAGGGAATAGCTATTGGTGATTAAGTAATTAGTCTAAACTTCCTAGCGGTTTTAACTTTTCAATAAATTCATCTAATACTTTTTTATAATTAACAAATAAACTTAAACGTTTTCGCGTTAATCCTTTTTCTTTTGCTTTCAAAAAAAATTTTTGGGCATCTTCATCTTTTCCTTTCGTTAAAAGAACATACGAATAAAAGCCTAACATTACTGGATCTATGTCTTTTACATTCAATTTTGGTACTATTGTACGTTCAATTGAATCTACGTCATTATTTTGATAATAAGCAGCAAGTAAACTTTTGGTAATAAAAAATCCATTGTCATTAGGAGCCAATTGTAATGCATTTTTATAAAAAGAAATTGCTGATTTTAAATCAGAACATCTTTTGTATATTGAACCAGCAATTGAAAAAGTATCTACCGAGCCACCTGCATCGATAGCTTTCTTCACAAATGATTTAGTTTTTTCACAATCTTTCGAACCATAACGAAATTCAACCAAAGCTCTCAATGCATATGCAGATGCATCTTCGTAAGCAGCAACGTCAGCTTTAGAATATTCTACTAATTTTTTTATGTCACTTTTTTTATCTTTTGATAAACCAAGCCTTATTCTTTGATAAATTTCCCATGCCATACCGTTATATATGGCTGGTGATTTTGGTCCTAAATTTTTTCTTAATTGTTCTTGATATTCAACATATTTTTTATGACCGTCAATTGTGTATTTTCTCCACTCAGCACGAGAGTTCAAAACTAAAGTTAAATTTTCAATGTTTTTTAATCTTTTAGAATATAAATCACCAGTCGATCCTGTAACTACTTTTATTTGAAGATGTTTTAGTATTTTATTTCCTATGTTATCTTGAACTTTGAAAATATCTTTTAAGTCAAATTCCTCTTTGTCAGACCAAACTACTTTATTCTGCTTTAAATCAACTAATTGAAGATTTATACGAGATTGATTTAAAATAGTCTGTATAGATCCTTTGATTACATAATCAGCGTTATATTCATCTATAAATTGTTTTATTGAATAATCATTATTTTTTGCATGTTGACTAGTAGTTCTAGATAAAACTCTTATGCCAATATATTTAGAAAGGCTTGAGATCATACTTTCTGTTAAAGCAGGACTGATACCTTTGGTATTTTCTGTATTTGACAAATCTTCGAATGGATAAACTAAGATAGTAGGAATAGACAAGGATGAAACAGTACTATCTTTATCTAATTTAGTTTCTGTATCCAACACACCTGAAAAGAACAATCCTATGAAGACTGCAGCTATGGCACCCCCTATCATGGCTATTAACTTCGTGTTCGATGATTGTGTCTTAAGCTTTCTCTTTTGTGATGGATCTAATAACAGATCATAAGCATGGAACTGGTTCTGTTTAACTTTTTGTAAACCTAGATCATTGAACTCATACTTTGTTTTGTTAGCAACAAGATCATAAACATTCTTAGATATTGTTATTCCACCTGGCTGCGCCAATGCCTCTAATCTTGCAGCAATGTTTACTCCATCACCTAATAAATTATCACCTTCCTTAACAACATCACCCATATTGACACCTATACGGTACTCAAGCTTAACGTCTGTTGTGTTTTTATCATTACGGGCTTTAATCTGCTTCTGAAACTCTACGGCCGTATCAACTGCAGCAACAGCACTTGGAAACTCAGCGAACACAGAGTCCCCTCCTGTGTTAAATATACGGCCTTTTTGTCTTTTAATAAGAGGTTCAATGATCTTGTTACATTCTCTAAGACCGAGTAGAGTAGCATTCTCATCTTTTTCCATATGCTTACTATAGCCAACTAAATCTGTGGCAAATATTACTGCTATCTTTCGGTTAATTTCTTCGTTTGACATTTTTAGGGGACCCCAATTATTCTAATAGTATACTTAATATATAAATATAATTACACTTATCTTGAAATGATACAAAGTTTTAAGGATGATTAAATGAAAAATTTTTATAAAATTTTTGGTTCTTTTAAATTTTCATTTATTCCACCTTTAATGATTTATTTAGCTGCAGGTGTTTCAGGAATTACAAATATAGTTGGTCTGTTTTTTGTGAAAGAGTATTTGGATCTATCTGCAGTTTTTCTTGCTGGATTAGGTTTTTGGGCTGGTCTTCCGTGGGTGTTAAAAATGCCTTTGGGACATTTAGTTGATATTCTTTGGAAGTTTAAATCTATTCTTGTAATAGTAGGTGCACTAGTAATGGCAGCTAGTAGCATAATTATGTTTTTTCTTATTCAATATAAATCTGAAATGATAGCTATTTTTAATGCAGAAACATGGTTTGTCATTTCAACTTTACTAGCTCCTATTGGATTTGTTCTTCAAGACGTTGTTGCTGATGCAATGACAGTTGAGGCTGTACCTAAAACTGATGATCAAGGAAATGAAATAAGTTTTAATGAGTTGAAATCTATGAATGTTTCAATGCAACTTCTTGGAAGAGTATCTATCATTTTTGGTACTTTGCTTGTATCAATGATTAATTTATTTGTTTTTTCAAACTCTTCAGATATGACCGAATTAGAAAAAGTCACGGCATATGGAAATATTTACTTATACTCTTTAATAGTACCTATAATATCTGTATCAGGTATATTTTTATCATTTTTTAATCAGCAAAAAAGATATAAATTACTTATTAGTAATGGTATTAATCCTGTAAAAGCTGCAAATATAATATTTAATATTCCAGAAGTAACTAAGCCCAATTTATTAATAATAATAGGCTCCATATTTTTTGTAATATTTACTCTACTTGTTGGAACTTCTAAAATGGCTCTTTCACAAGAAATCGTTTTTGTTGGTTCATTTATGATAATTTTGTTTTTACTATTTAAGTTATCAAATGAATTAGATGCCAATGCCAAAAAAATGTTAATTGGAACTGCCATAATTATATTTGTATTCAGAGCAATGCCAGGTGTCGGTCAAGGAGTAAGTTGGTTTGAAATAGATGTTTTAGGTTTTGATCAAGAGTTTTTATCATTACTTGGATTAATAGCATCTTTCCTTACTATTTTAGGTATATTTGTTTTAAGACCGTTAATGGAAAAGTCTTCAATTACTAGATTAATAGTTATACTTTCAATTGCTGGCTCTTTCTTTATTTTACCATCAATTGCAATGTTTTATGGGTTTCATGAGTTTACATCAAAGCTTACAAATGGATTAGTAGATGCTCGTTTTATCGCTATTTTTAATACAGCGCTAGAGAGTCCATTAGGTCAAGTATCAATGATACCCATTCTAGCTTGGATAGCCCAATCAGCTCCTAATCATTTAAAAGCCACATTCTTTGCTGTTTTAGCTAGCTTTACTAATTTAGCTCTCTCAGCAAGTAATTTAGGTACTAAATATTTAAATCAAATATATGTAATAACCAGAGAAGTTAAAAATGACTTGGGAATAATAAAAACACCAGCAGACTATTCAGAGCTTGGCATTTTATTAATTATTGTATGTGCATTAACCTTAATTATTCCAATTTTAGTAACATACATAGTCAAAAAATTGAAATTACTGTCATATTAAATTTTTTAGCAAAACAGTTTAATAAAGATACACAATACTTACAAAACCAACTGTGGCTGAAGCTATAAATCCAACAATCAATGGCTTAAAACCAAGTTTGATCATACTTTTTAGTTTTGTTTGTAATCCAATAGCTACCATTGAAAATAAAATGCAATAAATTGAAATTTCTTTGAAAAAAACTAATGAATATTTCCAATAGTCAGATATATCATTATCTAAGAATAAAAGGTCACCTATTGTTCGTAAAAAAGATAATAATATAAATCCTAAAACAAAAATCGGGAAAAATTCTTTAATTGAATTTTTTACATCTACTTTTTTTTCTTTTTTATATAAATAAGCAATCATAGGAATTAAAATGATTAAAAATGAATTCCTTAAAAGTTTTGTGGTTATAGCAGAATTGAGAGCTTCTTCGCTATTATATATATCTGAATATATTACACTTGCAGCACTTACTTGTGCTGTGTCATGAATTGCTGTGCCAAGGAAAATACCTGCAAGATCTGGTGAAAAATTAAAATAATAGTTTGCTATGTATGGATAGAAAAAAACAGCAATAATTCCAAATAATGTAACGACACCTACTGCATAGCTAGTCTGGTCTTTATCAGTCTTCATAATTGAAGAGGTGGCGATAACTGCAGTCACACCACAGATACAAGTTCCCATAGTAATCAAATAACCCAAGATATTAGGTATTTTTAACAAATTGCACAGATATTTTATAATCAGAAATGCTATGATAATATTAATGATAATTAAAAAAAATGCTGTTAAGCCATAATTAAAAAGCTCATTTATACTTAAACTTAAACCAAGTAGTGCTATTCCAATTCTTAAAAGTCTTTTTAAACAAAAATTTGCAAATGGTTCAATTTTTTTTAAGGAAAAAATATTTCCTACTATTATACCAAGAAAAATACATAAGAATGCAGATGAAATTAATATATTTTTGGATGATAAAAAATGACTTAATAAAATAGAAAAAACAACAAGGCTTAAAATTGTAGTAGCACCTATTATGTTTTGCCTAATAATATTCATACAAGAATACTTAACACAAAAACACTCTAAAACAGAAAAATTAAATTTTTATTTTAAAAAGTATTTTAAATTTTCTTTCTCTTTACGTTTATTTAAAGCTCTGTCAATTATCACGCTTGACATAATTTTAGTAATAGCTGACCTTTTACAACTTAAATTGTTTTGCACTCTTTCAACTTCTTCTTTTTTGTCCCAAACATGAACAATGCCGTCATTCATATCTCTTAATAAATACCAATCATTATCTTTTTCAGAGGACCAGATCTTGATACCATACATTTTAAATCTCCATAAAAAAATTAAATATCAAGATGCAAAAAAGATACCAAAGTCGTAAATACTAAATTTCAATTTCTTTACTTGTAAATTTGTAAATAGATTTTTTTGTAAGCATGTAAATTTTAGATTCATTATTTAAAAATGGTTTCAAGACCGGATTAGTTATATTTAAACCACCAGTGTATTGACCAAATGAGGGCAAAATAATGTGGTTATTTGTATGTAACAAACATTTCGCTGTAATTTTTTTAATATTTGATTTTACAGTAGCTACTGGATGAAAATGTCCAGATATTTGAAATACACTTGTTTGTAAAGCCTCATGAATGAAGTGTATGTCATCAATAACGTATTCATTTAAAAAATTTATTTGGCCAATTTCAAACTTACTTTCATGATTGCCAAGAATAAAAATAACTTCGTATTTTTCTATAAGTGACCTAAAAAGAATAATTACTTTTTTGGACATTCTACTAATTGCATTCTTATCATGAAAAGTGTCACCTAGAAGGATAATTTTTTTTATCTTATGGTCTTTAATTGTATTTAAAATTTTTTTTAGAGTTTCTTCGCTATCATAAGGTGGTAAAAATTGACCAGAATGACCAAAACTACTTCCTTTTTCAAGGTGTAAATCTGCAATTATTGCAATTTGTTTATCAAACCAAAATAAGATGCCCTCTTTACTAATTTGAAATTTATGATTATTGAAATTTATTACCTTCAATTCAAACCAACTTCACTTAACATTTCATTTTCAAGTTCTTCAAGGAAGTATTCTTCCATTTCAGATTTATTAATAGTTTGTCTGTTTATTTCTAAAATTAGTGGAACTGCTAATGGTGAAATTCTATCAAGTTTTTTATGAGTAATATTTTTTTCAATTCTTTTCAAAAATTCACTTAATCTATCTAAATCTATTAGCCCTCGATAAGAATCTTCTCTTGCAACTTCTAATAAAAGATGTTTTGGCTCATGTTTTTTAAGAACATTGAAAATTAAATCAGAGTTAAATAAAACCTGTTTACCAGTTTTTTTCTGCCCAGGTATTGATCGCTCTATCAATCCTGAAATAATAGCGGCATCTCTAAAATTTTTCTTCAATAATGGTGTTTCTTCTAACCATTCATATAAATCATCTAACATAAGATCTTCATTTAGAACACTGTTTACATCTTTTACCTCATTCATTGACCATATTGCTAAAGCATAATCTGTGGCAACAAAACTTATAGGTTTATAACCGATACGTAACATTTTTTTTGACATTAAAAAACCAAGTGTTTGATTAGCGTTCCTTCCCTCGAAAGTATAACAAATCAAAAAAAATCTTTGTTTACCACTCATTAAACGAGGAAAAGTTTCTACTAAAAGCCCATTTAAAGACGGTAAATTTGAAAATTTAGATTGTAGTTTTAACCATTCATTAATTTGATTTGGGAAATTTTTCCAAAATTGTTTTTTACTCAATAATTTTCTTACTTCAATTGAAAGTTCTGTACTTAGAGGTAATCTTCCTCCAGCGTAAGAAGGAATTTTTGGATGTGTATGGCTTGTAGATTTTACAATTATATTATTATTTGAAATAGTTTGATATTCTAAAACTCTACCACCAAATAAAAAAGTATCTCCTTCATTCAATCCTTCTATAAACCATTCTTCTACTTGACCTAGAGTTTTATTTCCTAATTTAACTTTAAGCATATAAGATTCAACAATAGTACCTACATTTAATTTATATCTATTTCGTACACTTTTATTGTTAATTGCGTAGAGTTTATCTTTGTTAAGTCCTATCTTAGAATATTGTTCATAATGTTTTAGAGAATACCCACCATTTTTAACAAACTCGACAACTTCAAGAAACTTTGTTTTTGTTAAATTTCTATATGGCCATGCATTTATGACTTGATTATACAAATCATCAACTTGAAATGGTTCACTACATGCAACACCTAAAACATGCTGGGCAAGTACATCTAAACTTCCTTTTTTGTCTCTTGTTTCATCTAATAACTTATTTTGAATTGAATGTATTGCAGATAAACATTCTAAATATTCAAATCTATTTGATGGCACTAAAATTGCGTTTGAAGGTTCATCAAATTTATGATTGCTCCTTCCTATACGTTGTAAAAATCTTGAAATCCCTTTTGGTGAACCAATTTGAATAACTAAATCAACATCTCCCCAATCAATTCCAAGATCTAGAGAACTTGTTGCTACTACACAGTCGATTTTTCCTAGAGACATTAAGTTTTCTACTTTCCTTCTAATCTCTTTTTCTAAACTTCCATGATGGATAGCAATTCTTAAATTATTATCATTCTCTTGCCATAGTTTATTAAAAACTAATTCTGCTTGCGCTCTTGTGTTAACAAAAACAATCGTTAATGACGATTTTTGTATTTTTTGATATATATCCTTAATTGCATAACTTGCCATATGACCAGACCAAGGAACTCTAGTTTTTGTTTCTAAAATTTCTATTTTGGGGAAAGAGGTTTCTTTAACGTTTAAAATTTTCGCCTTATTTTTTGAGGTTAAAAATTTTAATACAGTTTCTTTATTTTTAACCGTTGCAGACAGACCTATTCTTTTACAATCAGGACTAATTGAATGAATTCTAGATAAATTTAGTGATAGTAAGTCACCTCGTTTTGAATTAACCAAAACATGTATTTCATCAATAATTAAATATTTTAGATCCTTAAAATAATTTTTTGATTCCTTATTTGACAATAACAAAGCTAATGATTCAGGGGTGGTCATAAGCATATGAGGAGGTAAAATCTTTTGCCTATTTTTTTTGTATGCTGAGGTGTCACCTGTTCTTGTTTCAACTCTTATATCCAAACCTTGATCTTCGATAGGACTAGTTAAATTTCTATGAACATCGATTGTAAGTGCTTTGAGGGGAGATATATATAGTGTATGCAGCTTATTTTTTTTAGAATTATTATTAATTAAGTCATTTAGTGATGGTAAAAAACCAGCTAGAGTTTTACCACCTCCGGTAGGTGCAACAAGTAAAACATCAAAACCATTCTCAGATAATTTTAAGGTTTCAACTTGATGATTGTAAAAGGACCAATTATTTTTTTTCAACCAATTATCAATAGGTTCAATCTTTAAAATATCTGACATTATTATATATTACTATAATGAAATGGATTAATGAAAATTTATATATATCTCCAATCAATACATATATTGATCCGTCTAAGCCAGTGGAAAATGCAATTATAACCCATGGACATGCTGATCATGCCAAACCAGGTCATAAAAATGTCTTAGCAACAAAAGAGACAATAAATATTATGAAGATAAGGTATGGTGAAAATTGTGCACAAAATTTTCAAGAGTTAAAATTAAATAAAACTTTAAAAATTGATGATGTTAAAATCACCTTTTATCCAGCTGGACATATATTAGGAAGTGTTCAAGTATTAGCAGAGTATAAGGGCGAAAGAATAAATTTTACAGGTGATTACAAAACTAAAAAGGATAAAACTTGTGAAAATTTTGAACCTGTAAAATGTCACACTTTAGTTACTGAAGCTACTTTTGGACTACCTGTTTTTCAACATCCAAATGAAGATAATGAAATAAAAAAACTCTTAAGATCACTTGAATTGTTTCCACAAAGACCTCATCTAGTAGGAGTTTATGCTCTTGGAAAGGCACAAAGAATAATAGGCTTATTAAGACAACAAAGATATGATAAAGAAATTTTTATACATGGAGCATTAGAAAAATTATGTAATTATTATGTAGAAGAAAAAATTTTTTTAGGAAATTTTTTAAAGACAAACCTCAAAGATAAAAAGGAATATCAAGGAGAAATTATTCTTGCTCCACCATCTGCGATAAAAAATGTATGGTCTAGAAAATTCGAAGATCCAATTATTTGTCAAGCATCTGGATGGATGTCAATCAAACAAAGAGCTAAACAAAGCCTAGTTGAACTTCCTCTTATAATTTCTGATCATGCAGATTGGAATGAGTTAACTCAATATATAAAATTAACGGGCGCTGAAAATGTTTATGTCACTCACGGCAGAGAAGAAGCAATAGTTCATTGGTGCAAAATGAATCAGATCAATGGATTAGCACTATCCTTATCTGGAAGAGAAGATGAGGAAGATTTGTGAGAAGTTTTAGTGAATTAATTAATAAATTATTGTTAACTACATCTAGAAATAGAAAAGTTGATGTTTTATGTGATTATTTTAAAAATACTCCTGATCCAGATAGAGGTTTTACTCTTGCTATTATTACTAACAGTCTAGAAATAAAAAATATTCCAATTTCAAAAATTAAAGAGATAGTTCGAGAAACCGTCGATGAAGAGTTATTTGCCTTATCATACGATTATGTTGGAGATCTAGCGGAGACTATTTCTTTAATCTGGCCTAATAAAGAAAATGGTAATCTTCCTCAAATTTCAAAAATGATAGGTATTTTAAAAAATATCAATAAAAATGAATTAACAAGAAAAATTCATAGCTTTCTTTCCATTGCAAATGAGACTGAAAGATGGGCCTTAATTAAATTAATTAGCGGTGGTTTGCGAATAGGTGTTTCATCAAGACTAGCTAAAACCGCATTGGCTAAATTTGGAGAAAAAAAATTAGATGATATAGAAAAAATATGGCACGGAATTAACCCACCATATGAAAATTTATTTAAATGGTTATGTAATTCAGGTCCTATCCCAGAGATAGATCTTAAAAATACATTTAATCCTATGATGCTTGCCAATCCATTAGAAGATAAAGATTTTAAAAATCTTAATTGCAATGACTTTGTTGCAGAATGGAAATGGGATGGGATAAGAGTACAAATTATTATAAATGATTCTAACATCAAAATTTTTTCTCGTACAGGTGATGATATTAGTCTTTCATTTCCTGAAATAAAAATTCTTGAAAAAAATATGGTTATACTTGATGGAGAATTATTAGTAGGAAGAAATTATATTCCTATGAATTTTAATTCACTACAACAAAGATTGAATAGAAAAAAAGTAAGTTTGAAGCATATTGATGACTTCCCTGCTTTTGTAAAGCTGTATGATATTTTGTATATAAACAATGATGATTTAAGAGAAAAAAAATGGGAAGAAAGACGAAATTTACTTGAGAATTGGTATTATAAAAACAAAAATGAATTTTTTGATTTGTCAAAAATAATTAATTTTAATAGTTGGAAGAATTTAACTGCAATTAGAAAAAATGAAATTATCGACGAACAACATGAAGGCTTAATGATAAAAAGAAAGTCTAGCCCTTATATTTCTGGTCGTCCAAAAGGACATTGGTATAAATGGAAAAAAGATCCTAAAACTGTTGATGCAATTTTAATGTATGCAATGAGAGGTCACGGCAAAAGAAGCTCATATTATTCTGACTTTACTTTTGGTATATGGGATGGAAACCAACTTTCTCCAATTGGGAAAGCATATTTTGGATTCAATGATAATGAATTAAAAATTTTAGATAAATTTGTTCGTAACAACACGATTAAAAAATTTGGTCCTGTAAGAGAAGTAGAAAAAACTTTCGTTATTGAAGTTGCTTTTGACTCTGTTAACTCTAGCACAAGACATAAATCTGGAGTTGCGTTGAGATTTCCTAGAATTAAGAGGCTTAGAGAAGATAAACCAACTAGCGAAGTTATACAACTTTGTGAATTCAAATTAGATTTTTTATAGTATTTTTTATATTAATTGTATTGAATTACAAAATTTTATTTTCTAAAATTTAATAGTAGATTATTTTATAGGAGTAAAACATGTCAGATTTACAAGAACTAATGGTTGGTTCAACAAGAGTAGTTGCTCTTAAGGATGGAGAGTTAACTTTACCTAAGGAAATACTTCTTAATATAGATGAAGAAACTACTAAAAAACTCTCTGAAGAAAATAATCAACTCACAAACAGTCAAATTAATGCTTATCTAATATTCAAAAATGAAAAAATTCTATTAGTTGATTCAGGATGTAGAGATTTATTTGGACCAACCTGTGGATTTGTTCATGAAGAAATTGCAAAAGCTAATGTCAAACCTGAAGATATAACCGACATCTTTTTTACTCATTTACATCCTGATCATGTAGGAGGATCAATTAACAAAGATGGTGAGGCAATTTTTCCAAATGCAAACGTTAACATTATAGAAGATGAATTAAACTTTTGGAGTAAGGATGATTTTGAAGATATTGAGGTAAATGGTAAAAACATGGCTGATTTAAACAAATCTGTTATTAAAGCCTATGGTGAAAGAGTGAAAACAATAAAAACTAATCAAGAAATAATTTCTGGAGTATTCCCTGTACCACTTCCAGGACACACACCTGGACATAGTGGCTTTAGAATAGACGATGATAATATTAGTTTTGTTCAAATGGGCGATGTTTTACATACACCTAATTTACAGTTATCAGATCCAAATATTTCTGTACTATTTGACATTGATGTTGAGCAAGGACTTAAATCAAGAAAAAAAGCTTTTGATATGGTATGTAATGATAGAATAATTTGTTCTGGAGGCCATATTCTAGAACCAAAATTTGGATATTTAGATAAATTTGGAAGTGGATATAAATACGTTGCTATTTAAGGTATAATTAAACTAGTATTATCAATCATAATATTTTAGTTGAATTTATTATTGATTTTAACACATTATTTTTATCATCAAAAAACTCTAATCGATCTACAAACTCCCGCCAAAATCGTTTTTCAGTTTTGTATTGAGCATTTAGTTTTGTTTTGCAAAATTTTTGAGTATCCAACAACCTTTTTGCACCTAAACTTACATATTCTTTACCATTAAAACACCCATCAATTAAAAATATTAATCCCACAAGAAATTCAGCATGCTTAGTAGAAAAGACTGATGTAAATGGCCAGAAGTGTTCTTTCAAAATTTTAAAATCAAGTTCATGCGCTTCAAAATAATTACTAAATATTAATATTCTCTCTAAATTTCCTATTTCTTTTCCAAACTTGGACATTTCTATACTTTTTTGAGCAAATGCATGTTTATCATGTCTCATGACCAAGTTTTCGGCGTGACAATGACTCAAATATTCGTTTTTATTAATAGATGAAATAACAAAAGCTTGATCTTCAGCTCTATTTACAAAACTAGGCGTAAATGGAGCCCATTTTTTTAAACTTTCTACTGTTATACCTGTAGTGCCACCAGTTACATGTATTCTTTGGATATCGTTTGATTTGTACATTAATTCTGCTTCTGTTGACAATGATTGTGGCCATTCAGGACAAAAAATTCTTTTTGATGATAAATCAGATGCACAATTATTTATCTTTGGTCTTTGAACGTCTGGTGTAAACAAATCTTTGGAGATATCATTCTTATTTACTAATGCTCCAGCCAGTAAGCCTAAATCAACTTTTCTTCCTTCGAAATCAGTTGCAGTACCTCCCCAAAATTTTTGATTATTAAAAATTTCAAATATTGAAAAACCAGTATTTTTTAATAACATCTTCTGATCAAAAACTTGATCTAAATCAATCTTAAAACTATATCTAAAATCTGAGTTAATTACCTTATTATAAATTAATAAGATGTATTTTAAAAAGGTATAATGACGACCATAATTTCCATTGACGCCTAATAAATTGTTAAATTTGTCATTCCTTTGAAATATTGTTGAGTAAATTTTATTACAAATATCCTCATCAAAAAGATAAACTTCAATAAACTTTAAATTTAAAGATTTCTTAATAATTAATTTAACGTATTCTAGCGCAATTTTTTCCAGACCATTATGTGTAACGGAAACAGATAGAACTAGTTTGATTTTATCTGAAATTTTTAGGTTATTTCTTTGTGCTTCGTAAGCAATTGCTTCATCAAGATTTTTTAATCCATAAATTATTTCATTTTCATTAATTGTCGCATCCAAAGGTATTGGATGATCATACCAATAGTTTTGCCTTACATTCTTAAATTTTTGTAATTCATCTTTAATTTCAATTGGTATGTTTGGTGAAAAATAATCAATTGGTGTTGTGATTAAAACATTGCTTAAAAAAAGTATCTCTTTAGCTGGGTTTGTAAGGTGATTTTTACTCTCTTTGAGATTAGTAAGTTTTCTTTTTTGTAATATTTTATTCTTTATTTCTTCAGGTTTATTATTAGACTCAAGAGCCTCTGGACAAAAAATATCCCAAATGTGATCTTTGTATTTTCTATTATAATTAAAAGTAATATTTTGTGATTGTGAATTAAAAAATTTATCAAAAAGCCTCAAGCAAGTTTCATCCTTAAGTGAATTTAATAAAGACATAGATTCATTGAAATCTTTATTTTCATTGTAAAACTTGATAATAAAAGCCCTACAAAGCTTAGAAAAGCTATCACTAGAATTTTTTAAAGATAAATTTAATAAATCTTTATCAGAAACAATGTTTTTTAATATCTTTTCAAAATAATCTAATTGTTGCATGATTAAAAATATAAATAATGATGTTTAATTATATACACTAAATTATCGCAAATTTTATTTGTTATTTATTTTTGCAATTTAAATTTCATTTATGTCAAAATTTTAATCAATTAATTAGGTAAAGTTAAATTTAAATATCAATATGGACAAATTAATTGAATATAAAGTTATAGATCACATTGCATGGATAACACTGAAACGTAACCCTTCCAATGCATTTAGCATTGATTTTTTAGATGATATTTTAGACAAACTTAAAATTGCCTCTAAAGATAAAGAAGTAAGAGCTATTATTTTAGAAAGTGTCGTCAACGGGATATTTTCTGCAGGTCTAGATTTAAATCTTTTAATAAATAAGTCAGGATTAGAAATTAGAGAGTTTTTAAAACGCCTTTATGTAGATCTTTGGGATATTCAATATAACATGGGAAAGCCTACAATAGCGTCAATCAACGGAGCTGCAAGGGGTGGAGGCATGACTCTAGCTATATCATGTGATATAATTATAGCCTCAGAAAAAGCTTCATTTGGATATCCAGAAATAAACTTAGGATTGTTACCTGCAATACATTTTACACATCTTCCAAGAATTATCGGAAGATATAAAGCTTTTGACTTACTTTTTAGCGGTAGAACATTTTACTCTGATGAAGCGCTTATGCTAGGATTAATTAGTCGAAAAGTTTTATCTAGAGAAATTAGAGAAAAAGCTAATGAAATAGCAATAAACTTATCAAAAAAATCACCAATATCTATGAATTTAGGAAGGGCAGCCTTTTTAAGAACTAATGATCTTGATTACAGAAGAGGTGTTGCTAATGCAGTTGAAGATTTTTGTAATGCTGCAACTACCCCAGATGCCCAGGAAGGTTTGAAAGCCTTTTTAGAAAAAAGAGAACCTAAATGGAAAACATAAAATCTATCCTAATTTTAGTAACTAATTGATTTAAGTAGATAAAAGTAAAAATCATTTATTTAAAATTTGTAGGTTTTACAGTTTATATTTGTACATTATTAAATAAAATTTATTGATTTAGTACTTTATTACAGTTATTTATACATAGTAATATATTGTAAGGATTAATTATGGCACGACGCAAAACCATAAGATTTGGTGATTACATCCAAGCAATGTCAATCGACAGTCAAAAAATTCCATACCAAGAATTAATGCCAGAACCATTGTTTGATCGTCATGGTAATGAACATCCACAGCCTGTTCCAAAAATGAAATTGGGCGGTGGTGATATATTTAAAATTCTGCAACCATATTTGTCTACACGATTTATTGATCAGGCACGTGCAGTTGTTCCACTGGCAATTTATTTGGCACTTTTCCAATATTTAGTTCTTCAAACACCTGTTATGGACGCAAGTATAATTGCAGGCGGATTATTTGCTGTTATGATTGGCTTGATGATGTTTATGGAGGGCCTGAAGCTTGGGCTTATGCCTTTCGGTGAGATAATTGGTAACACTTTACCTCGTAAATTACCATTGGCTGGCGTACTATTTATCGCATTCCTGTTAGGGATAGGTGTAACATTTGCTGAGCCAGCAATTGGCGCATTACAGGTAGCTGGATCAATTGTAAATCCAGAACAAGCACCTTATTTATTTTCACTACTAAATGATCGTTCTGGTGCGACTGTTTTACTAGTTGGACTTGGCGTCGGTTTAGCAGCAGTTTTGGGGACAGTAAGGTTCTTACGTGGCTGGAGTTTAAAGCCGATGATTTTTATGAGCGTTACCCCTACTTTAATTTTGAGTATTATTGCTTTCATGGACCCTGAACTAACTAAAATTGTTGGTTTAGCTTGGGATTGTGGGGCAGTTACAACTGGTCCAGTAACAGTGCCATTAGTCCTTGCACTTGGTATTGGTGTCGCTGCTGCAGCCGGTAAAGGTGCAGATTCTTCTTTATCCGGGTTTGGTATTGTGACATTGGCATCAGTGTTCCCAATCCTGGGCGTGTTGATACTAAGCTTTTATACTGCTTATACTGTTCCTGCTGAACTGATTATCGAAAAGGCAGCTGAAATAAAATTAGCCGCTCAGACTGCAACCTCTCAGCCACAATGGTATGAAGTTACCCCTTGGACAGAAGTAATTTTAGGTGTACGAGCCATTGTACCATTGGTGATTTTCTTAGCAGTGGTACTATTAGTAATTTTGCGAGAAAAGTTGAAAAATGCCTTCATCACCTACTATGGAATTATACTAGCAGTCGTTGGAATGTGTATTTTTAATATCGGATTAACCTACGGTTTAGCGAAACTCGGAGATCAATCAGGCGGATTGATTGCAGGTGCTTTTACATCAATTGATGCAATTACAGCAAGTCCGCTTTATAGCATGACTGTAGGTGTCGGGATTGCGGGTTTGTTTGCTTGGGTTCTTGGTCTTTCAGCCACTCTTGCAGAGCCTGCTCTGAATGCCCTTGGGATGACAGTGCAGAATTTAACAAACGGTGCATTTAAAAAATCCATGTTAATGATAGCTGTCGCATTTGGTGTAGGTACTGGAATTATGCTAGGTGTTTTAAAGCTTATATATGGATTTCATATTATGTATATTTTAATACCTGGCTACACCCTTGGATTGATATTAACTCTTTTATCGACTGAAGAATTTGTCAATGTTGGTTGGGACTCTGCAGGTGTGACTACTGGGCCTGTAACTGTTCCATTAGTGCTTGCGATGGGTCTAGGATTTGGAAATGCTCTTGGCTCAACAGATGGATTTGGAATTTTGGCTGCAGCATCAATTTGCCCTATTGTCGCAGTTTTGACACTTGGCATTTATGTACAATTTAAAGTGAAACGTGAGGAGCGACGCGTTGCTCGTGAGCTTGCTCTTGAAGGAGAAACAAAATGAAACGTTCATTTACCACATTAACTGAAGCAACACTAATTACTGCAGTTGTTCAACACGGTTATGGTGAAATTATTACTGACGCTTTACTAGAGGTAGGAATTCAAGGATCAACCGTGCATGGCGCAATGGGTGTGGGAATTCGGGAAAGATTAGGAGCTTTGGGTGTTGCTGTAGATGCCGAAAGAGATGTCGTCAATGTTATGGTTTCAAGTGACGAAGTAGATAGAGTTTTTGAACGAATGTTTTTAGCTGGAAAGTTGGATACGCCTGGTATGGGTTTCATGTACGCCACTCCTCTAATGCAGGCTGCCACCTACGTTCCACCTTCCATTTTATCTAAATATGTTGGTTCGTAATATGGTTTTTCCTGAAATAAAAACAGATCCTAGGGTAAACTATCTCGATTACACTTGGTTAATTTCAGGTATATTGTATGAAGGTGGTACTGACAAGTTAACCCCTGAGCTAATGAAACGCAATATAAATGAAGTTTACTTTTACAACGTGGCTGGCACAATGATCGGGCAGAAAACTGTTTCAGGTGTTTCAGGTTCTTTTGATGTAGAACAATTTCATGTTGTAGTAACAGCTGACCAAGCTGAGAATATATTCGATTTTATTTATCGCTTCTGCGACTTATCAGAGCCAAATAAAGGGATAATCTATATGAATAAACTAATGAAATCCACTAAACATGAACTCCAGGATAATGATCACACAGAGTTAGAGGAAATTACAGAATAATAGGTGAAACCATGGCAAAAAAAACTGATTTAATATCTGAAAATAAAACGAATATTCGTAAGAACAGACGTAGGATTTTTGAGCTGGATGCAGAAGTGTCTACGACATACGCTGAACTCATGCTTTTACTGGCTGATATTGAGGAAAATCGTTCGTTACTACAAAGAAATTTTACTTCTGCTTTTATGGGCAACCGATCAATAGCAATTGACAATGTCAATGATCTGTATGGCTGTCGAATGGCAATGCTTGAAGCACTAGAACCCTCATCTGATGTTCAAAATAATTTCAAGGTTAGAATGTCAAATCAAGTTAGGATTGAACAACTTGAAAACCGTACTGACCTCAATGATACTCTACGTGACATTGCTACAAAAATGATTGAAGTAAATCAGATGTTGCAGTCAGTTAATGGTTTGATTACTGAAGCAAATGAATCAGTGGTTGAACAAGGTGATACCATGATTTCTGAAAATGCTGACTGGGCTGATGGATCTATTGCTAAGCAAATGAGAAAGGCAACTTCAAATGCAAATGCACAATTTGTAAAATCTAATACCGAGCGATTAGACAAACTGCTAGATAGAGCAAATATAGCAGAGAAAGACGCTAATGATTTGGTAAATCGTGTCGAGAACGACACAAAGGGCATCTTAGAACTTGGTGATGACATTGCTAAACGACGTGAACGCATACAAGCAGATCGCGAACGTGTTGTAGCAAACCAGAGACGTACTGCAGATCTACTAATTAAATTGAAATAAAATATTTTAAGATCACATCAAAGAAGTTTTTATTATGATTGTAAAAAAATTACATGAGAATATAGGAGTTTCAATTGAAGGCATTGATCTTTCAAATTTAGATAACGATACTTTTCAAAAAATAAAAAAATTATGGCTTGAATATTTGGTTATTGTATTTCCCAATCAAAATATTTCTGATGAAGTTCATATTGAATTTGGGAAAAGATTTGGTGAACTAGAAGTTCATCCTTCCTTATCTCATAGATCATCAAGAAATCCTGAAATTTATAGAGTTTCAAATGTTGATGAAAATGGTAAAATTATTGCAAACAAAGAAACCTCTTGGCAATATTTGAAACAATCCTGGCTTTGGCATACTGATAGTTCATTTAGAAAAATACCAAGTAATGGATCTATTCTTCATGGTATTTCTACCACAAATAAAGGAGGAAACACTCTATTTGCAAATATGTATAATGCTTATGATGACCTAGAAGAGTCGATGAAACAGAAAATAAAAAGCTTAAATGTGTTACACGATCACGACTTTATAATAAGTTTGTCTGACGAACTTAGCAAAAGAAAAAACAAAGGCAATTATGATAAACTTGATCCTGTTATTCATCCTTTGGTAAGGAAACATCCTTCAACTAAGAAATCTAGTCTCTTTTTGTCGCCACATACGATGGTAAAAATTGTTGATTATGATGATAGTGCAGGAAGAGAATTGCTTGATTTCTTAATAGAACATTCAATTCAATCTAAATATGTTTACAAACATATTTGGAATAATGATGACATTGTGATGTGGGATAATAGATGTACAATGCATTCAGTTGAACCTTTTGATAACAATACTATCAAAAGGATTATGCATAGAGTTACCTTAGTTGGTGACCAAGAACCTATGATGGCCTAAAAATCGAAGATAAATAATAAGATTTGGTCGGGGCGGAGAGATTCGAACTCCCGACCCTCTGGTCCCAAACCAGATGCGCTACCAGGCTGCGCTACGCCCCGAACAATTCGATTTATACTTTAGAAATCTTCAAAATCAAGCTTTACTTTAAAGAAATTCAATTTATTTCAATAATTGTTTAAATGGACAGTTAAATTTATCTCCTTTTTGGAGTGGATACTCTCCAGATTTTAATTCTACCACGAATTTTACTTCATTTTGACTTTTAATGTTAGTTTCATCAAATGCTTTAGCATCCTTATAAATCTCAATTATTTCACCTTGGTTGTTCAAAAAGAACAAATCTAAATTAAAATGTGTATTTTTCATCCAGAAATTCCGAATTTGTCTATTTTTCCAAATAAACAACATTCCTGTATTAGGTTTCATGTCTTTTCTATTCATTAATCCATAAGATCTTTTTTGTTCATTGTCAGCAAGTTCTAATGATAACTCTTTAGCATTTTTATTACCAACATTAACACTACAAACAATTTGTTTGAATATTGGACTATTAATTTCAGAAAATAAAGAACTTGGAAAAGCTATTAGGAAAAATCCAAACATAGTAATTATGATTTGGTTTAGCATATTTTTTTAATTTTTAACATTTTATCTACAAAAAATAAAATTTCATCACCTACTGCAGCATTTTTATATTCATCTCTCCAAGCACTAATCCATTTATCAGGAATCCCTTTCTTAACTCGTCTATTATGCCAAGTAAGAGATTTAAGAAAATCATAACACTGTGGCTTCATCTCTTGGTCTAAACACTTCTCTTTATCGTTTATTAAAACCCAGTTACCTGCCCAAGCCTTTGCTGTTAAATATGGATTATAACCACCACCACCCAAAATTATAACATTTTCATTGAGAGACTGAACATCTCTTACTGCCTTCCAATATGCATTATTAGTCAGACTAATTCTTGATTGAGGATCACCATCAAGCATATCAGCCCCAGCTTGAATTATTAAAAGATCAGCTTTCTTTATTTTTAAAAAAGGAACAATAACGTTGGTTACTATATAGTCCATTTCATTATCATTAAAATCCTCATTAACAGGGAAATTCATTACATTGAAAAGTTTATTATCCTCAAATTTACCAGTTTTAGGCCATCTATTTTTTTCATGTATTGATATAATTGACACATTCTCATTTTCAGAAAAAACATCTTGTACTCCGTCACAATGATGAGCATCAAAATCTACATAAACGATATTTTTTAAATTAAATTCTAAGGCTCTTAGAATTGCTAAAACACAGTCATTTAGAAAACAAAATCCGAAGGCTTGTGACTTTCTTCCATGATGAGTTCCACCAGATATATTTAATATTTTTTTTGCCTTTTTATTCACTATCATTTCAACAGCTTTTATGGAGGCTTTAGCAGCAGTTGCAGGTCTTGAGAAAACTTCTCTAAATATTGGATTATTTCCAATACCAATATTAAATTTCTTCTTAAGATTATCTGGTAGGTTTTGGTCTTCTTCAGCCTTTTTTAATGCTTTTACATAATCTAAATCATGAAATTTAATTAACTCACTGATATCCGCAGGTGAATTTTTTATAATTTGATCTTCTTTTACCCATCCCATAAGCCTTATAAGCTCTACACTTGGCCATACTCTATCCATATCGAGAGGATGACCTTTTTCATATCTAGAGCCTCTAAAAATATCACTTGTAAATAAAAAATTCTGCATTCTTTTATATTTAATATATATATGATTGATATAAAAATTACTTACTAAGGTTACAATGATAAGAGGAATATTAATTGCAACAACTATTTTTGTGATATGGGAAATAAGCTGTTTATTTTTTCAGCTACCTGTTTTTATGCTCCCTCCTCCATCAAAAATATTTGTATCAATTTACGTTAACTGGGATGAACTCATTTTTCATACATCCTACACACTTATTGAAATTTTGGCGTCTATAGCAATTGGCTCTATAATTGGAATATCAACAGCTTTGATAATTTCTTCTTCCGTTACATTAAAAAGATGGATAATGCCAATATTACTTGCCAGCCAAGCAATTCCAGTTTTTGCTCTAGCTCCATTGTTAATTTTGTGGCTTGGATACGGAATGATTAGTAAAATAGTAATAGGTGTTTTGATAGTTTTTTTTCCAATCACATCTAATTTCACAGATGCCTTAAATAGAGTTCCTCAAGAACTAATTGACGCTGGGAAAACATTAAACCTCTCCAAAATTCAATTGTTTTGGAAGATCAAAATTCCCTCTTCTTTACCTGGATTATGTTCTGGGCTTAGAGTTGCTGCTTGTTTTGCTCCAATTGGAGCAGTTGTTGGAGAATGGATTGGGGGAAGCACTGGACTTGGGTCTTTTATGATATACAGTAATGCAAGATTACAAACTGATAACATGTTTGCCGCTCTATTAATTCTTATTTTTATGACTATTACTATCTATAAAATTACAGATTACGTTCTAAGTAGATACGTATGGTGGAAATAAATTATCATTGATTATTCCTATATTATTTGTAATAAACATAATTGCCAGGGGTGCGTGACATTAATCTTGCTGAGAAATTAACCCTTATAACCTGATCTGGTTAAAACCAGCGGAGGGAGACGCAAATTAAAATAATTTTAAACATACTTTTAAGTATCTTGCTATTAACTTTCACTAGTAATGTTAATGCTTCATCCGAAAAATTAACCATAGGACTTGATTGGTTTATAAACCCTGATCATGCTCCCATAATAATAGCTAAAAAAAGAAATTTTTTTAAAGACCTTAACCTTGAAGTTGAGATGATCGAGCCAGCTGATCCAAATGATCCTCCAAAATTAGTAGCAGCTGGTAAATTAGACTTAGCAATTTCATATCAACCACAACTACATATTCAAGTTGATCAAGGATTGCCAGTTGTAAGAGTAGGAACATTAGTAAGTGTTCCTTTAAATTCCCTAGTTGTCTTAAAAAATGGGCCCATTAGAACAATTTCAGATCTTAAAGGAAAAAAGGTTGGATTTTCTGTTGGTGGATTTGAAGAGGCTCTACTATCTGGAATGCTTCAAAAATATAACCTAAATATGTCTGATGTAAATTTAGTGAATATTAACTTTTCATTATCACCCTCATTAATTGCAAAGAAAGTTGACGCAGTAATTGGAGCTTTTAGGAATTTTGAGCTCAATCAAATGGACATTGTTAATCACCCAGGTAGAGCTTTCTATCCTGAAGAGCACGGCGTACCTACTTATGAAGAACTAATATACATTGCAAATAAAAAAAATAAAAACAACCCACTTTTCGATAAGTTTTTTAGTGCAATCCAGAAAGCTACTTTAACAATTATAAATGACCCAGTTTCTACATGGAAAGACTTTTCTTCTTTTAGAAAAGGTTTAAATGATGAATTAAATAAAAGAGCTTACAAAGATACTATATCTAGGTTTGCTCTAAGACCACAAGCACATGATTTAAAAACTTATTCAAATTTTAGTAATTTCCTTAAAAGAAAAGGAATTATAAAAAAGATCACAAAAGTAGAAACTTTTGCAAAACCATAAAGCTATCAAAACTGTTATTGAAATAAAACCTAACATTAGTTAAAAATTAATAATAATTTAGTGAAGGTTTAAATTAATGAAATCATTAATCCTTTTTTTCATACTACTTACTTTATGGTTATTGATGTCAGGACACTATAGTATACTCATAATAAGTCTAGGTATATTTTCATGTGCATTTTGTGTTTTTGTTGCTAAACGTGGCAAGCTCATTGATGATGAAGGTCTGCCAATATTTTTCATACCAAGACTTTTGAATTATATTATATGGTTATTTAAGGAAATATTGAAATCAAATTTAAGCACTGCAAAAGTAATTATAAACGGGAAAGTTGAGCCTGAAACCTTTACCGTCAAAGCTTCTCAGGTCACCGATGTTGCAAAAGTTACATATGCCAACTCGATAACACTTACACCAGGAACAGTTACAACAAAAATGCAGAAGGATGTTTTTGAGGTACATGCATTAAATTCTGATTTTGGAAATGATGTTCGAACAAATGAAATGGACAACAAAGTAACTTGGTTAGAGGGTAAGAATTAATGTTTTTAGCTGGTTTAATTGCCTGCGCAATTACAGGTATTCTCATTTTAGTGAGAATTATTTTAGGCAAAACTACATTTGATAGAATTTTAGCAGTTAATAGTCTTGGCACTGTTATAGTTATCGGGATTTCTCTTCATGGTTTTTATTCAAGTAGACCAGAATTTTTAGACATTGCAATTGTTTATGCATTGATTAATTTTATTGGAACAGTTGCTGTTTTAAAACTTTTTAGCACTGGCTCCTTGGGAGGAGATAAGTAAAAGTGGAATTGATATTAGATATTTTCTCAGGCATTTGTTTTTTTATTGGTTCTCTGTCTATTATAATTGGCGCTTGTGGACTTATTAAGCTACCAGATGTATTTTCAAGAATTCATGCCGCTGGTATGATTGATACTGGCGGTACTGCGTTTTTTATTTTAGGGATGATTTTTCAAACTGGTTGGTCATTAATAACCGTTAAGTTGATATTAATTGGTGTGTTCATTTTTTTTACTAGTCCTGTAACAAGTCATGTAACAGCAAATTTAGCAAGGCAAAAAAATATACTTCCAGTAGGGAAAAAGATTGGGAAAATTTTATGATTTCTGAACTATTAATTAATGCTTTTTTAGTTACAATTATGCTTAGTATCGCAATAGCTCTAATTAAAACTAGAACTGTTATATTTACCGTAATTTTGACAAGTGCATATTCTCTTGTTGCTGCATTAATGTTTATAACATTAGATGCAGTTGACGTTGCGTTTACAGAAGCATCAGTTGGCGCAGGAATCTCTACTATACTATTTTTAGCAGCTATGGCTTATTTGCCCAAAAAAGAAGTAGAGAGCATTAGCAGTGAATTTATTCCGGCACTTTCTTGTATAATCCTAGGAGGAATATTAATCTGGTGTAGTTTTGATTTACCTGAAATTGGTCAGTTAACAGCTCCAATACACCAACATATTGCACCTGAATATATTAAAGGATCTAAAGAGGATATTGGTATTCCCAATATAGTTACTTCAGTATTGGCAAGTTATAGGGGTTACGATACTTTTGGTGAAACAATAGTCGTTTTTACTGCAGGAGTAGCTGTGCTTGCCCTTCTGGAGAAGAAAAACACTACTAAAAAGAATAAATCTCAACCTAAACAAAAGATTAAAAAAAATGCATAATAATCCGATTTTGAGAATTTCTACTAAAATACTTTTTGCACCTATCATACTTTTTGGACTTTATGTACAATTTCATGGAGATTTTGGTCCTGGAGGAGGCTTCCAAGCTGGAGTAATTGTAGCTAGTGCATTTATCCTATATTCTCTTGTATTTGGTATTGAGGCAGGCAAAAAACTGTTTCCAACAAACGTTAATTTGATATTACTGGCTTTAGGCGGAATAGTCTATGGTGGTGTTGGCATTGTTTCAATTATATTAGGAGATGAGTTTTTAGCGTACAATATACTTGGTTCTTCCCCACAATCAGGTCAGCACATTGGTATACTGTTAGTTGAATTTGGTGTTGGTTTAACAGTTTCAAACGTAATGATTGCACTTTTTAACGCTTTCGCTAGTTACGATAAAGTAAAAGAGAAATAAAATGATTTCTTCAACAATTGGCATTTGGAATTACTGGATAGTTTTTTGTCTAATGATGATTGGTTTGTTTCTAGTAATAGGGAGAAAAAATTTTTTAAAAAAAATTGTTGGATTAGCTATCTTTCAAACATCTGTATTTCTACTATATATAACTTTTGGAAAAATCAAAGGAGGCACACCTCCAATTTTAAATGAATCTATTGACACTATTTATTCAAATCCTCTTCCTCACGTTTTGATACTTACAGCTATTGTTGTTGGTGTGGCAACAACAGCTTTGGGATTATCTTTAGTGTTAAGAATTAACTCAGAATACGGCAGTATTGAAGAAGATGATGTATCTGCACAAGATCTTGTAGATTATCACGATGACATTGAAACTGGCAAAAATTTCGATTTGAAGTTTAAGAAATGATAGACATTTTAATAAAAAATCTTCCAATTATTGTAGTTTTATGTCCATTGATGATGTCTTTATTAGTTGTGCTGATTCCTAATATATTTTTTTCATGGGCTTTGACAACTTTAAGTACTTTTTTAACATTTTTATTTTCGATTTTATTATATCAAGAAATTCAAATTCATTCACATATTTCTTATGCTTTAGGCAAATGGATGCCACCAATAGGAATAGAATATATTATTGATAAGGTAGCAATAATTCCAATTATAATAATCTCAGGTATAAGTTTTTTAGCAACTATCTTTGCTTATAAGATAATGCCTGAGGAAATAGAAAAGAAATCAATATCTAAAGTTTATAGTTTATGGCTTTTAGCTATAGCAGGCTTACTAGGTCTTGTAACTACAGGCGATGCATTCAACCTCTTTGTTTTTTTAGAAATATCATCTTTAGCCTCTGTTGCTCTTGTGGCAATGGGTGCTCATAAAGATAAACAGGCTTTAGTTGCCGCTTATAATTACCTTATCATAGGCGCAGTTGGGGCAACGTTATATGTAATAGGTGTAGGATTATTATACGGGGTAACTGGCACTTTAAATATGGCAGACTTAACAAATAGAATTGCTGATATCAATAATAACAGAGCATTAATCGCAGGTTTTGGTTTTATGATAATTGGGATTATGGTAAAAGCAGCTGTTTTCCCATTACATATTTGGTTACCACGAGCATATGCTTATGCTCCATCTGCAGTATCTGTATTACTGGCAGCAACAGCAACAAAAGCTTCTTTGTATATATTAGCTCGGATACTATTTTCTATTTTTGAAAATTCAGAAGATTTGGTAAATAACACTTTATTGTTTGTTATACTTCCACTTTCACTATTAGCTATGTTTGCTGGCACAATTATGGCTATATATGAGAAAGATATTAAAAGGTTACTAGCTCACTCTTCAGTTGCTCAAATAGGATATATAACTCTAGCATTTGCTATTGGAACAAAAGCGAGTATAGCAGCTGGTTTTATACATATGTTCAATCATGCGATTATTAAAGGTGGTTTGTTCATAGCTATAACGTCAATTGCTTTCTACATTAATAAAAGAGTTACTGTAAATAATTTATCTGGTCTAGGTAGAGAAATGCCTATCACTTTTTTTTGTTTTGTCCTATGTTCATTAAGCCTAGCAGGCCTGCCACTTACAGCTGGATTTATATCAAAATTATATTTAATTAAAGCATCTATCAGCTCAGATGGTATATGGTTAGCAGTACTCATATTAATTAGTTCAGCATTATCAGTTGTTTATTTGTGGAAAATAATAGAAGTCATGTGGATGCGTGAGGGAAAAAAAATTGTAAAAAAAGAAAACCCAACAATTTATATATCACTTATCATTATAACTTTTCTAAATATTTATTTTGGTCTAGATGCTTCATTAGTTGTTAACGGAAGTTTTGAAGCCGCTGATAAATTAATTGGGGATATAAAATGATAACAATTGAAAATTTTATATTAATAACAATTTTATCACCTCTAGTCGTTTGTGTTTTAACTCCATTCACTTCAAAAAATACAATTTTGATAGATTTCTTGGGACCAATTGGCGGTATTATTAGTTCTTGGGGTGCTTTAAATATTATGAACTCAGCACTTAATAATCAAAACACCACACTAGAAATTGTTAAGATAGCTGAAGGAGTATCAATTGGTTTTGAAGTCACACCCTTAGGTGCTATTTTTGGACTGGTTGCATCATTTCTCTGGATTTTTGCAGCTATCTATTCAATTGGCTACATGAGGGGAAATAAAGAAAAAAATCAAACAAGATTTTATGCATTTTATGCAATGGCTGTTCATGCCGCTATATGTATTGCTTATGCTAGTGATTTATTAACATTATTTATCTTTTACGAAATTCTTACATTTTCAACATATCCTCTAGTTACTCATAATCAAAATGAAACAGCTCAAAAAGCTGGTCGATTATATATGTCCATATTAGTTGGATCTTCTGTTATATTACTTCTTCCAGCAATCATTTGGGTTTGGGTTGCTACAGGTTCTTTAGAAATGTCCCAAAATGGCGTTTTAGAAGGAAAATTAGATGCAGCCTATGCACCACTATTATTAGCAATGTTTGTTTTTGGAATTGGAAAGGCAGCACTTATGCCAATTCATAAGTGGCTACCTGCTGCTATGGTTGCACCAACACCTGTATCCGCCCTTTTACATGCTGTAGCAGTTGTAAAAGCGGGTGTGTTTACAATGTTAATAGTGCTGACAAATGTTTTTGGAATAGATTTTTTAGCCAAGACAGGTGCATCAGAATGGCTAATCTGGTTAGCATCTTTTACTCTTCTAGCAACAAGTATAATAGCCATTTATAAAGATGATTTAAAAGCAAGACTGGCATATTCAACTATTAGTCAACTTTCTTATATAACGTTAGGAGGAGCATTGGCTACTTCAATGGCAACACAAGGCGCAGCTTTACACATAATTACACACGCTGCTGGTAAAATTACTTTATTTTTTGTAGCAGGAGCTTTGTATGTTGGAGCAAAAATTACAAAAATTTCAGATTTGAATGGTCATGGCATAAGCGCGCCACTAATTTTTCTTGCTTTTTTTGTTGGTTCACTCTCAATAATTGGAGTTCCTCCAATGGTAGGCTCTTGGAGTAAATTCTTCTTAATGTTAGGTGCAGCAGACAGTGGTTATGTAGTTGTTATTGGTGTTTTTTGCATATCTACTATACTTAATGCATTTTATTTGATGGAAATCCCTGCTAGAGCATTCTTTTTTAAAAAAGAAAGAGAAATCAATATAAAAATACCAAAACTTATTTTAATCCCAACTTTAATAACTTCTTTTTTAACTATTTTATTATTCTTTTTTATAGAACCATTTCAAAATCTAACTTCTATGATTGCGAGTAAGATATGAAGTACTTAATTGAAAAATTTGGTAAAACAAATACCTCAGTGCTTTTTCTCTGTATAATTTTTCTAATTTTAGAATTAATTGGACATAGGCATGGAGAAACATCAATAGAAGATATTTTATTCTTTCCAGCTTTTTTTGGATATGTGTCATGCATAGTTATTTTTAAAATTGGTGTTAGTTTACGATCATTCCTTATGAAAGATGAGGATTATTATGATAAGTAGCTTTCCTCCAGGTTTAATAATGATGATTGGGGCATTATTAATCCCATTTTTACCTCATATTATTAGACAGATATATATGATGGTTCTAATCCTGTTATCAGCCTACGCATTAACATTAGGTTTTGGTATACACTCTAAAATTAATGTAATGGATATTGAATTCATAATATTTCAATCAGATACCTTAACCTTACCCTTTGCAATAATATTTCACATCGCAGCTATATTAAATGTCATTTATGGCGCTCACGAAAAACACTGGAATCAGCATGTAGCAATTATGAGTTACAGTGGAGCTGCAATTGCAGCAGTTCATGCTGGAGACTTATTCACATTATTTATATGGTGGGAAGCAACAGCATTTACTTCAGTTTTTCTGATTTTAGCAAGTAAAACCAAAAGATCTTATAAATCAGCATTTAGATACATTTTAATTCAAGTTGGTTCTGGCATGTTTTTATTAGCAGGAGCAATTTTATTAATGTCTGAAACTGGTAGTGCTGAATTTAAAAATTTTGATATTAATTCCCTTTATGGACAATTAATTTTCATAGCTTTTGGAATAAAAGCAGCTTTTCCATTGTTAAATGGCTGGTTACAGGATTCTTATCCAGAAGCCTCAGAGATAGGTACAGTTGCTCTTTCAACATTTACAACTAAATTAGCTATTTTTTGTTTTGCCAAATCTTTTGCGGGTACTGAAATACTTATCATAATTGGTGCAATTATGACTTTTTATCCTATCTTCTTTGCAGTTATTGAAAATGATCTACGAAGAGTTTTAACATACAGCCTTAATAACCAACTTGGCTTTATGATAGTTGCAATTGGAATTGGTACTGAATTAGCTATTAATGGAGCTGTAGCTCATGCCTTTGCTCATATTCTTTACAAAGGTTTACTATTCATGGGAATGGGAGCAGTTCTTTATAGAGTAGGAACATGTAAAGCTTCTGAATTAGGAGGGCTATTTAAATTTATGCCGATTACTGCGATATGCACTATTATTGGTGCTATCTCCATATCAGCTTTTCCTTTATTTAGCGGGTTTGTTGCAAAATCACTCATAATGTCAGCACTTGGCAAAGAAGGACTAGTTTTTGTCTACTTTATGCTTTTATTTGCATCTGCTGGTGTACTTCATCATTCTGGGATTAAAATCCCATTCTTTGCTTTTTTTGCTCATGAAAGTGGTATTAAAACAAAAGAAGCTCCATTAAATATGATAATTGCAATGATTACGGCATCTACTCTTTGTATATTAATTGGAGTTTTTCCTTCTTATTTCTATGAAATTCTACCCTATCAAATTCAATATCAGCCGTATGACTTTAGCCACGTTGTTGGACAGTTGCAGCTTTTAACATTTGCTGCATTTGCATTTATATGTTTATGGCATTTCAAAATCTATCCTCCAGAGCTAAACTCAACTGTTTTAAATAGCGATTGGATTTATAGAAAAATGATACCAGGTGTTTTACTACCTCTTTTAAATCTCATAAATAACATCAATAAAAAAATTGAACAATTAATTGGATTTATGTTTATGTATATTAGAAAGTTTTTTGCTAATATAATGATAAAAAACAAAGTTTTTGATAGAGAAGTTGGTCAAGATACTCTAATAGTTATACAACTTTTTATAATTTTATTAATTTTCATCTTTGTATGGAAAATTTATTTATAAATTGTAAAATAGTTAAATTAAAAAAGTTTTCTTTAGAATATTGAGGAAAAAATGAAGAAAAATAAAAAAGATTTACCCGACGGAGTTCCTGAAGAGAATGTTTACGAGAACACTCATATTTTACTGTATGTATTTTATGCAATAGCCGTTGCAAGTGTAGTTTTATTAATGGTTAATCAATAATTGAATAATCTATCAATTTATCAAGAAAAAATATTAAGTCTTGCTGCGAAAAATAAAAAAGTTATTGCTTTAGAAGACTTTAACCGATCTTTTGAAATGCGTAATCCTATGTGTGGGGACGAAGTAAAAGTTCGACTAAAATTAGTTGAAACTAAAATAATTGATATTTCAGCAGTTGTAAGAGGATGCGCACTATGTGAGGCTTCTGCTGGATTAGTTGTTGAATTATTTAAAAATAAAGATGTTCCAGATGAAAAATTTTTAGATGAATTTTTAAGTTGGCTTGAAAATACTGAAAAAAGTTTCTCAGATAAATTGCCAATTGAAATGGAGGTTTTTGAACCTATCAGAGAAATTAAAAATAGACACAGGTGTATAACAATGCCGTTTGAAGCAACTTGTAAGTCTGTTGATATAAAATATAATCAAACTATCAATCAGGAGATACAGAGTGTTTCCCAAACCAAATAATTGCACCAACCAGTACGATTGGATAAAGAATTAATAATATAATGCCAACATCAGGATTCATTTTTAAACCTTTTAATTTATATAATAATCATTAAATACGTAATATAAAATAAATTGTAAAAATTACCAGTAACAATATAATTTTTTCAAACAATATTTAAGGCAAATAAATGACTGACAAAGAGATAATGGAATATGACGTTGTTGTTGTAGGAGCTGGTCCTTCTGGACTAAGTGCTGCTATAAAATTAAAACAACTGACTAAAGAAGCTAATAAAGAGCTATCAGTTTGTGTGATTGAAAAAGGATCAGAGGTTGGGGCACACATTGTGTCTGGTGCAGTTATTGAAACTAAGGCGTTAGACGAACTTATACCAGACTGGAAAGCGAAAAATAGCCCATTAAAAACTGAAGCAAAAGATGATAAATTTTTGTATCTTACAGAGACTAAATCATATCAACTACCTACTCCTCCGCAAATGCATAATAAAGGTAACTACATAATTAGTTTAAGCGATTTTACTAAATGGTTAGCGCAACAGGCTGAAGAACTTGAAGTAGAAATTTATCCAGGGTTTGCCGCATCAGAAGTACTTTTTGACGAAAATAATAAAGTTTTGGGTATAGCAACTTGCGATATGGGAAGATTAAAGGATGGTTCTGAGGGACCTAACTTTGAGAGAGGTATAGAATTACGAGCAAAACAAACAATATTTTCTGAGGGTTGCAGAGGGCATTTAGGAAAAGTTTTAATGGAAAAATTTAATCTTAATTCAGACAACTCTCCACAAACTTACGGCATTGGAATAAAAGAATTATGGGAAGTGACTCCTGAAAACAGTAAACCGGGTAGTATTATGCACACTACAGGATGGCCTCTAGATAATGATACATACGGTGGATCTTTTTTATATCATTTGGACAATAATAAAGTATCTATAGGCTTCGTAATAGGTTTAGATTATAAAAATCCTTATTTATCTCCCTATCTTGAATTTCAACGTTTCAAACATCATCCTGCAATAAAGAAACTACTTGAGGGTGGAAGAAGGATTAATTACGGTGCAAGAGCATTAAATGAAGGTGGGGTTCAGTCTTTACCAAAACTGACTTTTCCTGGTGGAATTTTATCAGGATGTGAAGCTGGTTTTCTTAACGTACCAAAAATTAAAGGAACCCATCTAGCAATGAAATCAGGCATGATTGCAGCAGAATCAATTTTTGAAAACATAGATAAAAATGATGAAATATTAGAGTACGAAAGCTCTATTAAGAAAAGTTGGTTATGGAAAGAATTATACAAAGTAAGAAATATTAGACCTTCTTTTAAATGGGGTTTCTGGAAAGCAATATTTTATAGTGCTATTGATACTTATATTTTTCGTGGAAATGCACCTTGGACAATCGATCACCATGGAACCGATCACGAAAGTCTTGGTAACAAACATGATTACAAGGAAATAAATTATCCAAAACCTGATAATGTAATAAGCTTTGACAGACTTACAAATGTTTCTTTTTCAGGGACAAATCATGAAGAAAATCAACCTTGCCATTTGCAATTAAAAGACGAGAAAGTACCTATAAATACTAATTTTGAATTATATGACAATCCAGAGACAAGATATTGTCCAGCAGGCGTATATGAAATTGTTTTAAAAGATAATAAACCAAAACTACAAATCAACGCTCAAAATTGTGTCCACTGTAAAACATGTGATATCAAAGACCCAACTCAAAATATTAATTGGGTAACACCACAAGGTGGAGGTGGTCCTAATTACCAAGGAATGTAATTTTAAAACAATTAGTTAGACTTAACTAAATTATTTAATTAACATGATAAATAAAATAAAGGATTTCGATTTGAATCAATCGTTGGTTGGTATTTTGTGGATGGTAATCACTACAATTTTGTTTGTTGGCGTTACCGCTACAGTAAGATATTTAGAGGGAGAAGTACCTGCTCCACAAGCTGCTTTCTTAAGATATGCAATAGGGACAATTCTATTAATTCCTTCATTGATTTCATTAACAAAATTCAGACCTCATAAACCTTTGATGAAAAAATTTATTTTAAGAGGATTTGTTCACTCTATTGGTGTTACTTTATGGTTTTATGCTATGTCTGTTATGCCCGTCGCAGAGGTGACAGCAATTGGTTTTCTAACATATATTTTTGTGTCCTTTGGAGCATGTTTTATTCTAAAGGAAACTTTACATAAACACAGGTTATTCGCAATAATAATATCTTTTATTGGCGCTCTTATAATTTTAAGACCAGGTTTTAAGATAGTTGAAAGTGGCCAAATAAGTATGTTATTGGCAACTGTAGTTTTCACTATGTCATATCTAATTGCTAAAGTTGTATCGAAAGAAAGAACTTCTTCTGAAATTGTTGCAATGCTCTCTATTTTTACAACAATATTTTTAATTCCCTCAGCAATTTATAGTTGGGAACCACTTTCTATTGAAGCTTTATTAATACTAACTGTCACTGCAATAATAGCAACTATTGGACATATAACTATGACAAAAGCCATAAAAGTAGCACCAATGGTTGTAACTCAGCCTATATTATTTTTACAACTTGTATGGGCATCTATGGTTGGTTTATTCATCTTTGATGAAAAATTTGATCCTTTTGTAATATTAGGAGGCACAATAATAATGATGTGTGTCTGCTATGTTTCTTACAAAGAACACAAAATAGATAAAATTAATTCAAATAAAACTTTACAAAAAATAATTTGATATAATTAAGGTAATTGCTCCAAAAAAAACAAGTCCAATTGTAGCAAAAAAGTTAGGTCCAAATACTAATTTTGATATTGATATTTTAAAATTTTCAGCACTTGTCAAGACAGAAAGAGATGTAAAACTTATTGCTGTTCCGGCACACCAACCAATAAGATGTGCTTGCATTAAAAAAGCTGCTTCCCAAACAGATAATAAAGGACCAAATATGGATAAAATCGGAGCTGACGTAATTATTGGATGCACACCAATTAAACTAAAACACCAAACTATAAAAGGTAATGAAATGATCATCATCCAAAATGGGAAATAATCACTTATATTTCTACTTACAAAATTTTGAATTTCAACGGAATTAGTTAATATTGATCCTAAAAACATAGATACTGAAATTAGTAACATTTCATCTCCAGAATTTTGTATTAAATTTTTTAAATTTTTGAAAATGAAGTTTGATGTTTCTGGTCGTCTCAATATTTGAATAAATACTAAAATAGGTACTACAATTATTATGGCATTCAAAGCAGTTTTGTTAAAAATTTGCCCAACAAATAATACAGATATTGCTAAAATAAGTAATCTTGAAAATATTGGTTTAATACATGATAAAGAATCCAAAAGATAATTTATTGTTAATTTCCCAATAATGAATTTTATTGTTATAAGATTAAAGAGAGTTGCTATAATGATTCCAAATCCAATCCCCATCCATGCTGACATTTCAGGAAGATAAATTTGTCCAACAGCAAAACTAACAAAAAAAGGTGACCATAAAACCGCAGTATTCATCCCACGAATTGACGCTTCTCCAGCAGACTGTCTTAGACTAATTTTTGAATTTTTTGGTAGTACAGACGACAACAACGGAAAAGAACCAATGTTAATTACACTTCCAAGAAAATGAGATGTAACTTGAAGACCTGAAAGTATTTTTTTTGCATTTAATTTTGATAGAAGTGATTGAGTGTTTTGAACTGATGGCATTGTGATAGCTGTAGCCCTTAAAAGCCATAAACTTGGAAGGAAAGCAGAAAAAATAATAAAAAAATTTCCAGCTTTAAGAAAATTTTCTTTTGATGGAAAATTGTCTAAAATTAAAAAAGTAAATAAAAATAATAAGGTGATAATTATCTTAGTAGTAGTTTTTGAGAATATAAACATCCAAGACAATAATAAAAAATAAATGAAAATTATTAAAAAAATATACTTTTCTCCTAAATTTGCACCGTAAATTATTGGCAAAACAGCCATCCAGCAAAAACATGTCAAAATTAATTTTAATATCATTTTTTCTACTTTTTTAATCCTATGGATTTTCCAAAAGCAGATGGTAATGAGGCATTTTTATGAGCATTTTTCAATTTGAGAAGTTTTTCAAAAGCCCATGATGGATATTGTTCAGACTTACGTAGTTTTAAGTTTACATTTATTAAAACTTGTTCAACAACTGCAATTACTTTTTCTTGAAGCTGTGAAAAAATTTCTAAACATAAGTGCATCTTTTTTTTATCACAATCAACTACAAATAAGCGTACGTTAAATTTTTCATTTAATTTCATCTCACTTAAATAATGATAATGAGCCTGAACAACAAACGGACCCTGGGAATTTTCATAAGCATGAGTTTCTCCTATTCCAAGAAAATCTTCTAAGAAAATATCTAAGGATTTATCAAATGCTAGTGTATAGTAAGCAACATTCATATGGCCATTATAATCCAACCATTCTTTTAAAACTTTCTGTTCAGGAAGAATAATTGGAGTTGAATAATGACCGCCAATTTTGTTTTCTTTCATTTATTAAACGACCTATTTAATTTAATTAGTTTTGGATAAAATTTTAGTTGCTTCTTCTATCCCTTTTATGCTTAAGGGTACCATTCTGTTTGAAAATATTTCTTTAATAATATGTGTAGACTGAGAATAATTCCAATGCTCCTGTTTTGTTGGATTAATCCAAACATTTGAAGGCCACTGGGCAATAGCTCTTTCTAACCAAACTTGTCCTGTTTCTTGATTAAAATGTTCATTACCACCACCCTCTGCTAAAATTTCATATGGACTCATTGAAGCATCACCAACGAAGATACATTTGTATTCTTTTCCATATGTTCTGAAAATTTCTGTTGTAGAAAATTGTTCTTTCCATCGTCTTACGTTACTTTTCCAAACACCTTCATATAGACAGTTATGAAAGTAAAAAAAGTTAAGGTTTTTGAAAACATTTTTTGCAGCCGAAAATAAATTTTCTACTTGTTTGATGTAGTCATCCATAGAACCACCTACATCAAGAAAAAGTAATATTTTAATTGCATTTTCTCTTTCTTTTCTAGTTTTTATGTCTAAATAACCATTTTTGGCAGTATGTGATATCGTATTATCTATATCTAACTCTTCATCAATACCGGTTCTCGCCCATTGCCTTAATCTTTTTAATGCAACTTGCATTCCTCGTGTATCTAATTCTCTTGTATCGTCAAAATCTCGAAATACTCTTTTGTCCCATACTTTAACAGCTTTTCCCTGCCCTCTTGCATGTTGTCCAATTCTAATTCCTTCTGGATTGTATCCATAAGCTCCAAAAGGTGATTTACCTGCTGTACCTATCCATTTATTGCCACCTTGATGACGTTTTTTTTGTTCTTTTAGTCTTTGTTCAAGTGTTTTCATTAGTTCATCAAAACCACCTAAAGATTTTATTTCCTCAATTTCTTCTTTAGTAAAATGCTTGTCCAACATTTTTTGAAGCCATTCTTTTGGGACTTTTAAATGTTCAAGTACGTCTTCTAATTTTAAAATTTCAATACCCTTAAAATATTCACCAAATACAACATCAAATCGATCTATTAATTTTTCGTCTTTGACTAGACTTGCTCTAGCCATGTAATAAAAATTTTCAATATTAAATTGAATAAAGTCTAATTTAATTGAATCTAAAAATGTAAAAAATTCATTTAATGTAACTGGAATTCTGGCATCTTTTAGTTTGAAAAAGAAATTTAGAAACATTCTCTTATCTATTTCCTCTTGCCATAAAAGCTAACCTCTCAAACAAATGAATATCTTGTTCATTTTTAATAAGAGCGCCATGTAACTTAGGCAACAAATCCTTTCCATCACTTTTTAAATCTATTGGATTAATATCTTCAAGTAATAAAAGTTTAATCCAATCTAAGGCCTCCGAAGTTGATGGTTTTTTCTTTAATCCAGGAATTTCTCTAACTTCAAAAAATCTATTTAATGCTGCTTCTAGTAATGATTTTTTTATTTCAGGAAAGTGTACTTGAACAATTTTTTTTAAGATATCAATTTCAGGAAATTGAATGTAATGAAAAAAACATCGTCTTAAAAATGCCTCTGGAAGTTCTTTTTCATTATTAGATGTTATTATTACTATGGGTCTTTTTTTGGCTTTAACAATTTCATTAGTTTCATAAACAAAAAATTCCATTTTATCTAACTCTTGAAGTAGGTCATTTGGAAATTCTATGTCTGCTTTATCAATCTCATCAATTAATAGTACTGATCTTTCTTTAGATTCAAAAGCATTCCAAATTTTACCTTTCTTTATGTAATTTCCAATATTTTCTATCTTTTTATCGCCTATTTGGCTATCTCTGAGACGACTAACAGCATCATATTCATATAATCCTTGCTGAGCTTTTGTTGTGGATTTTATATTCCATTCAATAATACCTAATCCTAGGCTGTCCGATACTTGTCTTCCTAATTCTGTTTTTCCAGTACCTGGCTCACCTTTAATTAATAATGGTTTTTCAAGTGAAATTGCTGCATTTACAGCAACGTTCAAATCTTCAGTTGAAATATAATTCTGAGTTCCATTAAATTTCATTCTTTATTAACTCCAAAAACTTTATCTATTGATTAAAAATTTTGTTTTTTAGTGCTTCTATATATTTTGGACCTACCTCACAACATCCTCCGATTATAGAAGCATTATTTTTAATGTAACTCAATATTTCAACTGTAAATTTATTAATGTTTAAATCAGATCTTTTTTTAAGAATTGATACATCATTGTGAATGTCTAGGTCATTTACTGTTACAAAAGCATTAGGTAAAGCACCATATGGCTTGGAAAAATTTTTCATAACATTAATTGAAGAATGAATAGCTTCAGGTGGAGCACAATTTATTAAAAAGGAATCAATTTTTGAATTATTAAATTCTCTTAAAGCATCTTCTAAACTCTCTCCAGATCGTAATAAGGTTCCGTCTTCTTCCTTAACACAGAAACTCAACCAGACTTTTTTATCAGTAGTTAAAGCAATTTCAGTTGCTATATGAGCTTCTTCAATTGAACAAACTGTCTCACAACAAAGTATTTCTACATGTGGTTCTTGAATTTCTATTATTTTCTTATAAGTATCTTTTGCTTCATTTTTATCCATGCCTATATTTGTCTTATAACTCATAACTAGTGGAGGCAAACAGCCAATAATTTTTATGTCAGTTTCAACTAACGATGACTTTTTGGCATCAATGGCCGCTTTAATTGCACTTTTTTGAAGAGGTATGAATAATTCTTCCAGATTATGTCTTTTTAACTTTTGTGGTGTGACACTATAAGAATTTAATGTTATTGCCTCTGCACCAGCTTTTATAAAATCTCTGTGCAAATCCACAACTAAATCATAATTATCAAGCATCACTCTAGCTGACCAGAGACCATCTGGTTTAACTTTTGATCTATGTATTAATTCCTGGCCCATACCGCCATCAATAAGAATTATATTATTATCCATGTATTTCCATATAAATCAGAATTAATTATTTTGAGCCTTTGTTATTTTTATTAAAAAAATTAATGGTATAGATAAAAAACCTACCCATGAATATAATTTAAATGCATCTATATACCCAACCATAAGACTTTGTCTATTTAATTCATTTGTTAGCTTTGTAACATTCAAATCATCTAATGAATTAATGACACCTGAAAAGTTCATACCTTGGTTCCATAAAGATACTGCAGAACCAATTTCTTCAAAGTTAATTTGACCCATATGAAGAACAACTGCAACACTTACTGAAATAAAAAAACTTGATCCAATATTTCTAATTAGATGAAACATAGCTGTAGCTTCTCCGTGAAATTTATTTGACAAGGTTGCAAAGCAAATAACACTCACTGGAGGCCAAGTCAAACCAACACCTAAACCCTGAACTAAACTAGCCCAGGCTATATGTGAAAAGGTCATATTTATATCGAAGGTTGACATGTAAAGACCTGAGATAGCTTGTATTCCAAAGCCAAAAAAAATAATTATTCTTGGATCAATCCTGCTTGTAAAAGCTATTATTGCAAAACCAACAAACGTTCCTATTCCCCTCATTCCTAATATTAATCCAATTATAGATTGAGGATACCCTCTCAATTCTTGTAGTAGAGGTGGAAAGATAACCATTGGAACAAAATTTAACATGCCAAAGAAGAATATTAGAATAAGACCTACAGTGTAATTTCTGTCTTTAAAAATACTTAAATTTATAAAAGGCTTTTTTGTAGTCAGGCTGTGAGTAATAAAGATATAAAAGCCAATAATAGCTATTCCACACTCAATAATAGTCTCTGTGCTATCAAACCAACTATTTCTTTCTCCTCTATCGAACATTATTTGTAATGCAGCAACACTACATGCAAGAGCAAAAAAACCAATCCAATCTAAATGCATTCCACCTTCAACTGGTCTTTTTGGAACTGTAACAATTACAGCTAATAAAGCACAAAAACCAAATGGTACTAGGGTGTAAAAAATCCATCTCCAATTTAGTAATTCACCAAGATATCCTCCAATTGTTGGTGCAATCACAGGACCCAGAATTGTACCCATTCCCCAAACTGCCATAGCCACAGAAATTTGCCTTTTTGGAAATACTGCTAAAACAAGCGTTTGTGAAAGTGGCGGAAGTGGTGCTCCAAATATGCCTTGTGCTACCCTTGCAATAACAATTTCTTCTAAAGAATCTGACATTCCACAAAAAATGGAAGAAATTATAAAACCTATTACGCTTAAAATAAGGATTGTTCTAATTTGTATTCTCGAAGATAACCAGCCAGCAAAAGGAGTAAAGATTGCTGTTGCAACTATATTTCCAGTTACAACCCAAGAAATCTGGTCTTGTGTTGCTCCCATAGCTCCTCTCATGTCTGATAATGCAATTGAAGCTATTGTTACATTCATCGCATAAAGCATAGTTACAAATGTTGCTGTAGCTAAAATAAACCATTTAAAAGAAGTATTAGTTTCAGATATTAGAGGTGACAACTTAATCTCTTAGTGATTTAAAAATAGAAGCAAAAGGTCGGATTATTATTGGAATTTCACTCTCATACTTAGTGTCTATCGTGACCGACACAGACATACCTACCCTAAGCTGTTTATCAGCATTTAAATTATCTTTATTTTTATTAATCGGATCACCAATCGAAATTCTTACAGGAATTCTTTGAACAACTTTCACCCAATTACCAGAAGAGTTTTGTGGTGGTAAAATTGAAAATTCAGCACCTGTGGCAGGACTTATACTTTGCACTTGGGCGTTCCATTTTGTATCAGGGTATGCGTCAGGAATAAAATATGCTGATTGACCAACTTTTATATTAGTTAAGTCAGTTTCTTTTAAATTAGCTTCTAACCAAGATTTTTTTTCATCAACTATTACAAATAGAATTTTTCCAACATCTATATACTCTCCTTTTTCTAGATTCAATTTAGCAACAATTCCATCTTGTTTAGCAAATATAATGGACTGCTTAATATCAAAGTTTATTTTATTTAATTTACTTTTATGTTTTAAATATAATGGATGTTTTTTTGGCAAAATTTTTTCATTACCATTTAAAGTGGTCAGTATTGTTTTGAGTTTATCTTGATTTATTTTTAGTTTTTGTTTTGAAGACAAATACGAATATTTAATTTTTTCTAAATCATTATTTAGATTTACATATTTTAAATTAGCTATGGCAGAATTATAAAGAAATTTTGCTTCATCAAGTTTACTTTGAAGACCAACTCCTTTTTTAACCAAATTTTTTATTCTATTAAACTCTAATTTTTGATATTCAACTTTTTCATTCGCTAACTTAATCTCAACACTCACTAGAGAGTTCACTCTCTTAATTTCAGAAGAATAAAATTTAATTTCTTCTTTTGCTAATTTTACTTCTTCTTTCGCCTCATTATATTTTGATTTTCTATTCTCAATTTCTTTAATTATATTTATAAGATTCTGTTTTTGTTCACTTAAATCCAATTCAAGTTTTTTGGTATCAATTTTAAAAAGTTTATCTCCCTTATTTACCCTTTGATTATCTTTAATAAATACCATATCTACTCTTCCAGAAACCTCAGATTGAACAGAAATAATAGGAGCTTTTATGTATGCATTTTCTGTTGATATAAACCTACCTAAAGAATAAAAATAACCCATAGTGGTGAGCACAACTAAAGTAGGAAGTAGAATTAATAATAAAAATCTAACTACTATATTGCTAGGATTTAATTCTTTATCAACTTCATTTGACATTAACTCTGTTCCTTTAAATTATACTTTTGAAGATAAATCTTTTTTTAAAATCTGTAGTAAGTCCCTTAACTTGTTTAGATCTTGATTATTTAATATTGATAAAGAATCTTTTCTATAAGTTGCTGCTTTGTCCCTCATGGAATTAATAAGAGGTTTAATTTTTTTAGATAAATAAATATTTTTTATTCTTCGATCTTTATTTCCACTTTTTCTTTCAACCCATCCCTTTAATTCCATGCGGTCTATAAGTCTACTTAATGGTGCTTTTTCCATATCCATAAGTATTGCAAGTTCGGATTGTTGTATGCCATCTTTAAAATATAAATAAGTTAAGAGCCACCATTGAGATCTAGTTAGACCTATAGAAGCCATTTGACGATCATATAAAACACGAAGTAATCGAGCTACATCATGAATTAACAAACCTATATTATCTTCAAATGATTCTTTCAAGCAATACCTACAAAATAGTTTACTAGGAAACTATTTAGTTAACATATTTACTAATTTAATCAAACATAAATATTTAGTTTATTAAATTTTTTCTGAATTTTGATTTTTCTTCAGAAGCATTCCAATTTCTAGAATATTTAGGAGGACTTGATTCACTAACTTTTAATAGTATGAAAGCTGGACCACTAAAATTATCAAGAATTTTTTTTCCTTCTAATAATTCCTGCTCTGTTATAATAGTTTTGGTAATAGGAAAACCACAACCCTTTGCAATCATATCTAAATTGACGCCTAAACCTGTATGAGATGTTTGCCCCCCTGTTTCCAAATATAATGCATTATCTACACAAATAATAATAAGGTTTTTGGGTTTAATAGTTGCTATTGTAGCCAGACAACCCATAGACATTAAAATATCACCATCACCTGAAACACATAGAACTTTATCATTAGGTCTTGATAGAGCAAGACCAAGAGAAGTTGGCAACGCACCTCCCATAGCACCTCCAAATAAAAAAGTATTTGGACTTTCTTTAGTTAAAAAACCAATATCCTTTGCTGACCCTGCTAAACCCGATATTATAAGAAATCTATTGTTATCGCCAATCAAAGTTGGAATTGCTTTTTTTCTGTCTAATAAATTCATTTTTTTAATTTATACTAAAAAACCTTAGCACTGATTAATTTTTGAGAAAGCAAAACAGCCACAGATCTCTCTGACTTAAATACCATTGTCAAAGCTGCTCTAATTGTACTTTCAACATCTTCTTCTTTTTCAATTTTAATACAACTTACACCCATTGAATTTAAAGTTGGTATTACTGCTTCACCCATTGCAAACTGCCAAGGATTACCTTCACCAAATTCACCTCTCATTGTTATGATAGTAAAAAAAGGAAATTGACCGTGTTTAATTAATGATAATTGATTAATACAATTTCCGACACCACTACTCTGCATTAATAAAACAGATTTAGAGCCTCCAAGGTACGAACCAGCAGCAATTCCTATACCCTCTTCTTCAGATGTTAAAGGAATAGCTATGACTGAATTGTCTTTTGTTGCATTATCTATTAATATCTTATGTCCAGCGTCAGGGACATAGCTAAATAGTTTGATTCCGTCATTTTTTAATGTTTTATAAAGTTTATTTTGCCAACTTTTCATTTTAATTTTTTAACATACTCAAACTTTATTAGATATCATTTATATAAATTTGTTGTTAACACTTAATAACCGATATTTACCACCTTTATTTCTGATATTATCTTTCTTAAGAACCTCTATAGAGGTAATACTTAAATGAGAAATCTCTATTCCTATTGCTTTGTTAGGATCCAAGTCCAAAATTTGAGACAAAAAAGCTCTAATTGTTCCGGAATGGGAAATAAAAATCAATGACGTATGATCGTGAAAATTAAGATTATTAACAAATTCAGAAACGCGTTTACATTGATCCAGAAAACTTTCACCTTTTGGAGGACAATTTTCAGGAGAAAGAAATGAAAAGTTATGTTGAGTTTTAAATTTTTTTATTTCTTCCCAAACTAATGATATTTTTTTTCCTTGCCATTCTCCAAAGTTTTGCTCTCTCAATTTTTTTTCAATTACTATTTCCTTAAAATTTCTATATTTGGACAATTCTTGAGCAGTTTGAATAGCTCTCTTTAAAGGACTAACATAACATAAACTATTATCTGGAATATATGCGGCAAGCTTTTTTAAATGATCAGAATTTATAATTGCTTTGGGATTATTTTCTGGGACATAACCATCTTTTTTTAAAGCTGGAGCATGACGTATAAGATATAATCTACAAGTATTCATCAATAAAAATGCCTTAAATAAATTATTATCCCAAGCAAAAAAACTAATTCAGTTGTAAAAGCAATTGCTCCAAGTACATCTCCAGTAATACCACCTATTTTTTTTTTAGACATTTTACCTATAAAAAAAATTACTCCTGAAATAAAAAAAATTCCTATTAAAACACCCCAGAAAGGAAAAAAACAAACTACTGGTATTAGCCAGATTAAAGAGGCTATTACTAGCATTTTAGTAGAAACAGTCTCAATAATACTACCTGTTTTTGAAAAAGTTGAGACAGTAAAATAATTTCTTGTGAAAATTATCGATAATTTTCCTGAAGCAATACTAGAAGATAAAATCAATATTAATGAATAACCTAATTCTACCAAATTTATTGCTAGCCCTAGTCGTATTAATAATCCCAAGGTTAATGCTGTTGTTCCGTAAGTTCCAAGACGACTGTCATGTATTATTTTGTTAATTTTTTCTGGTGAACCGCCTGCCCCAAAACCATCCGCCATATCAGCCAAACCATCTTCATGAAAAGCCCCAGTAATCATAACACTAAATGCGATTGCTATCGTACAAGATAAAAATATAGATAAATTAATATTAATACATAGTTCACCAATAATTCCTGATATAATACCTATTATATAACCAATTAAAGGAAAACTCCATGCTGCGTTTGTAAGATTTGGTGGTTTATTTGAAAAAAATTTCCAATTAACTGGTATTCTTGTAAAAAACATTAGACTAGCAAAAAAATCTAACACTAATCTATTTTTTAAAATTGTTTTCATGAAGTTATTTTTTTAGAAACTTTTGCATTGTCAAAAGTAGACATACCATTGTGTGTAGCTAAAGCTGCTTTTAATATATGTAAAGCTATCGCTGCTCCACTCCCCTCTCCAAGTCTTAAATTCAAATCTAAAATTGGTTCTTTTTTAAGATTATTTAATATCCTAGCATGACCTGGTTCAGTAGATAAATGAGAAACTAAACAATGATCTAAAATATTTTTTTCAAAACTTATTAAAGTAGAGGCTGCAGCTGTAGTTATAAATCCATCCAAAAGTACTGGAATAGACTTTATTCTGGCAGAAATTACCGATCCTGCAATAGCTGCAATTTCTTTACCTCCATAACATGACAATATACTAACTGGATCTTTAAATTTTTTTCCGTGCAACTGAAGAGCTTTTTTAATGATTTTTATTTTGTTAGATAGTTGGACTTTATTAATACCCGTCCCAATACCTGTCATTACATCAACAGGTTCGTTAAATAGAGCGCAGGAAATCGAAGTTGCAGATGTCGTGTTTGAAATTCCCATTTCACCTAAAATAAGTAAATCACAGCTAGAAGGGATTGAGTCAAAACCCAATTGCATGAAGGAAAATACTTCTTCTTCGCTCATAGCTTTGCTTTCAGAAAAATCCATTGTTGGTTTGTTCAAATCTATTGGAATTACTGATAATTTAATTTTTGCTAATTTACACAGTTGATTTATTGCAGCTCCACCTTGTTTAAAGTTTTCTACCATTTGAGCGGTTACTTCAGATGGATATGCTGAAACTCCCTTATTTGATATACCGTGATTACCTGCGAAGATTATACAATGCGGTTTTTTTATAGTTGGTTTAATAGTTTTTTGCCAACCAGCCATCCAAATAGCAATATCCTCTAATTTCCCAAGACTTCCTTCAGGTTTAGTTAGTTGTTTTTGAAAATCTCTAGCTTTATTAGCAATTACATGATCGAATTGAGGAATTTTAATATTTCCTTTTAAAAATTCTTTAATTTTTTTAGCCTTAAACATAAAAAAACTCTTTTTAATCAGAAATAAAACTTTTAACAAACTTCAACATGTTTGAATTTATATTTGATAGATTCTAGCGGCATTATATTTAAACTCTGGAATTTTCCCAACAGGGTCTAAATCTGAATTTGTCAAAATATTTGCTGCAGCTTCCTTAAAACAAAATGGCAAAAATAACATACCAGGAAGAAGGTCATTGTCATGTCTAATTTTTATTTTTATCTTTCCTCGCCTTGTTTCAATTGTTACTTCTCGGGTTAAATCAAGATCATAAAACTTACTGTCTATTTCATTAATGAAAATTATAGGAACTGGCTCAAGTTCATCTAAAACTAATGCTCTTCTTGTCATAGTACCAGTATGCCAATGCTCTAACAATCTACCTGTCGATAATATCATTGGAAAGTCACTGCTTATTTTATCATTAGGATAAATTAAATCTACCGGCATAATTTTACCTAACTTATTTGGCGTTGGAAAACCATCGTGAAATATAATATCCTCACCCAGAATATTCTCACTTTTTACTGGGTAAGTCACATAATTTTCTTTTTCTAACCTTTCCCAAGAGATATAATTTAGAGAAGGCATTATTAATTTCATTTCATCAAAGATTTCTTTTGGAGAAGTATAATTCCAATTTAATCCTATTCTTTTAGCAATTTCTTGAATAATCCACCAATCTTGTTTTACACCTTTTGGAGGTTCTACTACATTTCTTCCTATTTGTACTTGTCTATTAGTATTAGTGTAAGTTCCTAATTTTTCAGCATGAGCAGTTGCTGGCAAAATTACATCTGCAAACCATGCTGTTTCAGTCATAAAAATATCTTGAACAACTAAATGATCTAACTTTGCTAAACCTTTTCTAGTATGTGTTAAATCTGGATCTGACATAGCAGGATTTTCACCTAGGACATACAACCCTTTAATTACACCTGCATCGATATCCTTAATAATTTCTACAACTGTCTTACCATCATTCAGGTCTAAATTTGAATTCCAAAACTTTTGCATTTTTTGATTATTTGTTTTTATTTTAACAGAATTATAATCTGGATATGACATAGGTATTAGCCCAGCATCAGAAGCTCCTTGTACATTATTTTGTCCTCTTAAAGGGTGCAAACCAGTACCTGGTTTTCCTAGATGTCCTGTGATCAAAGCTAAATTTATTAATGAAAAAGCATTTTGAGTTCCATGCACATGTTGAGAAATACCCATACCCCAAAAGATGATTGATGTTTTTGCCTTTGCATATATTCTTGCAACTTCTTTAATAATTTCTTTTGGTATTCCACATAAATTTTCCATTAGTACAGGATTAAATTTTTTTATCTCTTTTTCTATTTGTTTGAATCCTTCAGTATGATTTTCTATATATTTTTTGTTTGTTAAATTTTCTTCAATAATTGTAAAAATCATTGCATTTAACAAAGCTAAATCCTGACCTGGGTTAAATTGCAAATGATGTGTCGCGTATCTTGATAGGCTTTGCTTTCTTGGATCTAAAATAATTAATTTTGTCCCATTTTTGACTGCTTGTTTAAAATATGAAGCCGCAACAGGATGATTTTGTTCAGGTCTTGCTCCTATTAAAATTATACACTCGCTATCTTTTACAGCTGTAAATGGGGCTGACACAGCTGCTGAACCAACTGATTGTAACAATGCAGCTACAGACGATGCATGACAAAGTCGCGTACAATGATCTACATTATTTGTCTTAAAACCAGTCCTTATCAATTTTTGAAATATATATGCTTCTTCATTCGAACCTTTTGCTGATCCAAAACCTGCTAAAGAACTTTTATCATTATTTTTTAAAATTTTAGTAAATCGATTAGAAGCAAAATCCAAAGCTTCTTGCCATGAAGCTTTTCTAAAATATTTATATATATCTTTGTCATCAATTGATATGTCCCAAGATTTTGTTTTTTGGCTAATTCTAATTAGTGGGGTGGTTAATCTTTGTGGACTATTTATATAATCGAAGCCAAAACGTCCTTTAACACATAGTCTATTTTCATTAGCAGGTCCATTTTCACCATTTACAGTTAAAATTTTATTATCCTTTACACTTACTAAGGTCTGGCAACCAACACCACAAAAGGGACATAAACTCTTTATTTTTTTTTCAGGAAAAATTGTCTGATCATTATTTTTATCTAATAAAGAAGTTTCAATAAGAGCGCCAGTTGGACAAGCTTGGACGCATTCACCACAACCAACACAACTGCTTTCACCCATAGGATTATTCATGTCAAAAACAGGATAGCTGTCAGCTCCCCTTCCAGACATTCCTAGCACATCATTTACCTGAACATCTCTACATGCTCTAATGCATAGTCCACATTGTATGCAGGCATCCAATGAAACAGTCATTGCAGGGTGACTTTGATCTATGTTTGGAACATAGTCCTTATTTTTTGGTAAAAATCTAGAATTATTAATCTTTTTTTTATGGAGTATATTCCAAAAATGATTTCTCTGAAAGTTTTTATCTTTTATTTTAGGTTGATCTGATAAGAGTAATTCTAAAATTAATTTTTGAGAATTTTCAACTTTAGAAGTGTTAGTAGAAACTTTCATTCCCTCTTTTGGTTTTCTTATACAAGAAGCTGCTAATGTTTTTTCTCCTTGAATCTCTACAACACATGCCCTGCAATTACCATCCGGTTTATAGCCATTTTTATTACTGTGGCAAAGATGAGGAATATCTATTCCTTCTCTTTTAGAGACATCCCAAATTGTTTCATTATTATTAGCTTCAACTTTTTTAGTATTAAGAAAAAATGAAATTTTATTATTCATTTTTTAACTCTTCACTAAAGTAGGAGATACTTGATTTTATAGGATTTGTTGCAGCCTGACCTAAGCCACAAATTGATGAGCTTTCCATTACTTCGCATAAATCCTCAAGAAGAGAGAAATCCCAATCTTTTTGTTTCATTATAGTAACAGCCTTTTCACATCCTACTCTGCAAGGAGTGCATTGACCACAACTTTCAGATTTAAAAAATTCAATCATATTTAAAGCCACATCTCTTATTTTATCTTTATCAGATAAAACCACAACAGCAGCAGAACCAATAAATGTGTTATATTCATCAAGAGTACCAAAATCTAATGGAACGTCATTTATAGTTGCAGGTAAAAGACCAGAGGAAGCTCCCCCAGGTTGGTAAGCTTTAAAATGATGTCCTTCAATCATTCCTCCAGAAGCTTCGATTATATCTAAAATAGTAGAACCAGAAGGAAGTAAATATAAACCTGGATTTTTTACTCTCCCAGAAACAGAGTAACTTCTTAGTCCTATGCAATTATTTTTGGTAAAGTCTGTAAAAATTTCAGGACCTTCTCTTATTATTCTTGCAACCCAATAAAGAGTTTCAACATTATGAACTAATGTTGGTTTACCAAAAATACCAGATTGACCAACATAAGGTGGACGATGTCTAGGCAAACCTCTTTTACCTTCTATACTTTCTATCATTGCACTTTCTTCACCACATATGTAAGCTCCAGCACCTCTTCTTAAATCAATATAATTTAAAGGAATAATCTTTTCATTTTCTAGTTTTATAATTTCATCTTTTAAAATTTTTAAGACTGCAGGATATTCATCTCTTATATAAATAAAACATTTTTCAGCATTAATAGAAGTTGCTGCCATCAACATTCCTTCTAAAAACATGTGAGGTTCTTTTTCAAGATAATATTTATCTTTAAATGTTCCAGGTTCTCCTTCATCACCATTAACTGCTAAATATCTAGGTCCCTTTTCATTAGAAACCAGTTTCCATTTTTTTGCTGTTCTAAAACCTGCACCTCCAAGACCTCTTAAATCAGCTTTAATAATATTATCATACCAAATGTCTTTCCGATTTTTAACTGCTTTAAGTTTCTGATATCCACCTTTATTAATATAATCATAAAAAGACTGATAATTTGGTATAATTGGGCTTATCCATTTCTTTTCAATTGCTTCAGAAACTTTTTCTAAGTTAGCGTTTTCAACATGAAAATGACCTATCTCTAATGCTGGGGCAAAAGCACAACGTCCCATACAAGGAGCATCAAGAACTCTAATATCTTGATCTTGAAATTTTTTAATTATTTTATTTTTTAATGTTGTAGATCCATTAATTTGACAAGATAAAGAGTTACATACTCTTATAGTTGTTTTAGGTGGAGGAATATCTCCTTCTTTAACTATGTCAAAATGAGCATAAAAAGATGCTACTTCATATACCTCAACTTTGCTTAATTTTAAAATTTTAGCTAAAAGAGCTAAATTTTTTTCTGATAAAAAACCAAAGTAGTCTTGGATTTTATGTAAATGCTCAATTAATAAATCATGTCTTAAATCTAAGGGTGATAAAATTTTTTCAAGTAAAATTTGATCTTCGGTTGTAGTTTTACTTTTAAAATCTTTAATGAATTTATCTTCTGACATTTTAGAACTTTATTTAACTCCGAACACAATTATCATAAAATTTTACGATATTTTCCGCTTTTAACTTTACTTCTTCAATCAATATTCCAGGTTTATAAAGATTAGATCCTAGGCCAAAACCATTAATATTTACTTGTAACCAACTTGCAAATGCTTTTTCACTAATGCCACCTACGGCAATAGAAATAGTATTTTCCGGCAAAACTGCTTGTATTGCTCTAAAATTTTCTTCTTTTAATAGAGAGGCTGGAAAAAATTTTAATGCATCAGCTCCACTATCCAAAGCGTCAAAACACTCAGTTGCAGTAAAAACTCCTGGTATACTATACATATTTAATTCTTTTGTTTTTTTTATAACAAGTGTATTCAAATTTGGAGAAACAACTATTTTTCCTCCAACCTCTTGAACTCTATAAACGTCATATTCTCTTAAAACTGTTCCAGCTCCAAAAATACCATTTTCACCGTGAAATTTTACCATCCTTTCTATTGTTTCAAAAGGCTGAGGTGAATTAAGGGGTACCTCTATTATACTAATACCTGCCTCAATTAGAATATCTGAAACACTTTCAGCCTCCAAAGGTGTTATACCTCTTAATATAGCAATCAAAGGTCTTCTAGATTCAAATATGTTGTTTTTATTCATGTTTTAAACTTATTGAAATTTTTTTAAAATTTTTCAGCCCCTTTAATACCATATCACTTGATAAGAATTTTTTGATAGACTTGACCTTTTTATTTAATACGAATTGATACATTTCTGTCAAATCTGGATTACCTATCAAAACTATGTCGTTATTTTCCCAAAACTCCACACTGCCTAGCAATTCAATAGCTAACAAATATCCAGATAATCTGGATTTATAAATTGTAGGACCTTTGGAGTTAATTAGATCATCCGCTCTTAGCTGAAATAACGCATTACTAAATAATTCTGGTTTTTGAAGAATTTTATCAACTGACTTGAGCAGTTCCATCTTATCAATTTTTTCTGCCTCAACACTGTGTATTAATACTGAATTTTTAGAAATTATTTCAAATAATTCACCTGTCATAAAAGTTTTAAATTTTATAATATTATTATTTCTTATTTCCACCCATTTACTATGTGTTCCTGGTAAACAAATAGAACCATTGAAATTTAGGGTTTCATTCAAAAATCCAGCAATTTGAGTTTCTTCACCACGCATAACATCTGGCTGATGGGTTTGAGATATACCTGAAAAAATTTTAAGTGAAATTCTATTATCTTTTAAGGTTGGTGTTATGTAGTTTAATTTTTTGAGATTACATGGGGTTTGTTGATATGGAGCCTCTTCCCAACCTTGTTTGGATCCTACCATACCACTAGCTAAAATTTCTGTGATTTCATCATCATTTAACCATCGATCAATCAAACTGAGCAAAGTCTGTTCAAAAAGATGACTTTTAACAAATTTCATTCCATCCTTAGTTTCTATAGTGTCAGAAACTTTATTATTTTGGACTAAATAAGCACGAAAAGTACTTGTTCCCCAGTCAACAGCAATCCATTTTTCCAAAATATTAACCTTTATAATTTAAAATATTTTAAATTATAAATTTCTTCATATAAACAAATTTTATTAAAATTAATTTCTTATTAAGAAATATGTGTAAAATAGAAATTAAACTAAACACCTAACTAGAAGGTTGTTAAGGGTAATTTTTAATATAAAAATGATTTTAGAAAACTAAGCTGCTGGATTTGTGATTTTTATTTCTGAAGAAGTTGCTTCAGCTTCATAATTGTAAACAAAAACGCCAGCAAACTGATTTTCTTTAAAAACAAATGTTTGCTTTAATTCTTTTATAAATGCATCAGACTCTGATTCATATTTTTTTAATCTATCAATTGTATCAAATTTAATAAATATTGATAAATCACCTTCTTTTCCAATCATTACATTTAAAGATTGAAACTTATATTTACTTATTTTTTTTCCTAAATTATCTGCACAAAAAGAAGCTGCAACTTTGGCTTCCGCTACGGTTCCAAATTTATATTGATATACCTTTGCAAACATTATAGCTCACCTAATTTATCAAGGGCACTGTCTATTAGTGTATTAGCCTCATTACCTTCGACCTTTAATTGATTGTGAACTCTGGTGAAAATATTCATTTTTTCTTGTAATTCATTCCCTTTATTTGAAAGTTTAACAGTCTCATTTTTAAGTTCACACAAACCATTTTTGATAAGATTGATTGCATTTTCTTTAGGCAAGGCAAGACCACTGCAAATATCTATAAAAGTTTTATAATCAGTGATTTGAAATTCAGAATTACTTTCTAGAAAAACATCAATTGACTTTGAAATTTTTTGGGATGTTATTTCTTTTTGTTCAGTTTGTGTATCTATTTGAAGAGCTAATCGAGAGACTAATTTTTCAATTAATTCAATTTTCTCTGGTGACATTTCTTTAGCTTCAGAAAAATTAAGCATGCAAAATGTTCCTAATGCATATCCATCTTTATTCCTAACTGGAAAACCACAATAACTATGACACATTCCAGATGTTACAGCTGGATGATATTTAAAAATATCGTGTTTTTTTAAATCAAATACAATTAGTGGATTTTTTTCTAGTAACACATACGAGCAAATGCTATCTGATTTGTCATTTTTTTGATGAAGATCTTTCTCCAGGCCAATAGACGAAATACCACACTGGAATTTAGAATCATATAAACTAAAACTTCCTCCCTCGTATCCAGATATATCTTTTGCAATTTCCAAATAAATATCGAATAGATGAACTTGGTCTGTACCAATTATACCAGTCTTTTCTGTAGCTTGAGCTCTTCTAGTTTCATTTATTGGTGTTGGAGCAGGAACCCATTCCATAATCTTCCTCTTTAAATTATTTTATTAAATATCATTTTATATAAAAAAGATATAAAAAAAAGCAGCCAATAATAGACTGCTTAAATTTTTAATTTTTGATTTATTTATAGACCAGTTTGTGAAACTAATTTTGTAGTCATGTAGGCATCTAAGCCTTCTGGACCACCTTCTGATCCATATCCAGAATCTTTAACACCACCAAATGGAGTGTCTACTAACCCTAAACCATGATGGTTAATTGATACCTGGCCACTCTCAATTTTTTGACCCAGATCTTGAGCGGTTTTTGCAGAATTTGTGTAAGCGTAGGCTGCTAAACCATAATTTAAACGGTTAGATTCTTCTACTACTTCGTCAATTGAACTAAATGAATTTATAGGAGCCAGTGGACCAAATGGTTCCTCATTCATAATTCTAGACTCTTTACTCACATTTGTCATAACAGTTGGTTCAAAAAAGTAACCTTTATTCCCTTTTCTTTTACCACCAGTTAATATTTTTGCTCCGTTTTCAACGGCATCTGCTACAAAATCCTCTATTGCGGTTAGTCTTCTATCATGTGCTAAAGGTCCCATTTTAACACCCTCTTCAAGACCATTGCCAACATTAAGGGATTCAGCTTGTTTTACAAAACCATCAACAAATTCGTCATAAACTGAGTCATGCACCAAAAATCTAGTTGGAGAAATACAAACCTGCCCAGCATTTCTAAACTTATTTGCACTTAATATCTTTACAGCTGTTTTTACATCCGCATCTTCACAAACAATAGCTGGTGAATGTCCGCCAAGCTCCATAGTAACTCTTTTCATATGTGTTCCTGCTTGGGATGCTAACAATTTACCAACTGCTGTAGAGCCAGTAAAAGTAACTTTTCTCACGACAGGGTGAGCGATTAAATATTCAGAAATTTCAGCAGGTATTCCATATACTAAATTTATTGAACCTTTTGGCATTCCAGCTTCGTCAAAAGCTCTAATCAATTCAGCTACACTTGCAGGAGTTTCTTCAGGTCCTTTTACAATCGCGGTACAACCAGCGGCAAAGGCTGCAGCCACTTTTTTAACAACTTGATTTAAAGGAAAATTCCAAGGAGTAAAAGCTGCAACTACACCAACCGGTTCTTTAAAAACAAATTGGTATACACCCTCTGGAGCTCTTGAAGGAATTATCCTTCCATATGCTCTTCTTCCCTCTTCTGCATACCAATCAATTGAGTCTGCTGCACCCATTGTTTCCATCTTGGCTTCAATAATAGGTTTACCTTGCTCCATAGTCATAAGTGTTGCGATGTGATCCGCCTTACTACGAACTATGTCAGCAGCCTTTCTTAATATCTTTGATCTTTCATAAGCAGAAACATTTTTCCAACTGTCAAAAGCTTTTTCAGCAGCATGTAGCGCGATATCTAAATCTTCTTTTCTAGCATGTGATACTTTACCAATAACTTCTTCTGTTGCTGGATTTATTATTTCAAGACTCTCTTTTGCTACTGGTTCTCTCCATTCTCCATTAAGAAAAAGATGGGTATCTGGATAATTGGTTGACATATAAAAACTCCCTAATTTATTTAAATTTATCATTTCAGTTTAAGATTTGAGAAATATTGTTTTAATTAGCTTTCTTTTAATGCTATCGGAAAATATTTTTCAAATAAATCAATATCTTTATCTAATCCTACTGTCACTCTTATACACCTATTTTGAGGATGTGAATATGGCATTCTTACAAAAACACCGTTATTAATTAAATTTTCAAGCACTTTTTTTGCAAAATTACTATCTTTTAAACAATCAATTGCTACAAAATTTGTAAATGAAGGAATGAATTTGCAATTATTATTATTTGCAATTTCAGCAATTCTATTTCTCGATAATTTTACTTTATTAATTACATCACTGATAAATTCATAATCTTCTAGAGCAGCTAATGCACCTACTTGAGAAATTCTTGACATACCAAAATGATTTCTTATTTTTTCAAAATTCAAGATTAAATCTTTTTCTCCTATTGCATACCCAACCCTCAATCCAGCCATTCCATATGCTTTTGAAAAAGTTCTCATTCTAATAACATTTTTTGTATCCAATGAAATCTTAGGTACAAAGTTTTCATCAACAAAATCAATGTAAGCCTCATCCAAACATAACAATGTAGTCCCTGGAAGTTTCTGTATTAATTTTTCAATATCTGACGGTTTATTAATTGTTCCCATTGGATTGTTAGGATTTGATACATATAAAATCTTTGCTGATGTTTCTCTAACTTTTTCAAGTAAATTCTGTAAGTCCTCTGTATCATTACAGAAAGGTACTTTATGTAGATTTCCTCCAAATCCTTCTACATGATAATTAAAAGTTGGATACGCGCCATCAGTAGTAACAACATTATCCCCTTTTTTAATTATTAATCTAACCAGATATCCTAGTAAGCCGTCAATTCCTTCACCTATAACAATATTTTCAAATTTTACTTTATGTTTTTTTGCCAGTGCATGTTTTAAATCAAAATTTTCTGGATCACCATACATCCAAACTTCACTTAGTTGTTTTTTCATAGCTGAAATTGCTTTTTCTGAAGGCCCAAAAACACTCTCATTCGCTCCAATACGTGCTTTAAAAAGTTGATTAAGACTTCTTTCTTGGGCTTCTGGACCTACAAAAGGTACAGAAGCTGGCAATTTGTTAACAATATCAGTAAATTGAATACTCAATCATAACTCCACGTGTAATGTAATGATTAATTAACATAATTAAAAAAAAATTTAAATTATAGAATATGCATTTAATTAATTTTTCTTTAACAATGATTTATCTAAATTATATGCTTCAATGGCAGTTTCGGAAAACAAATATTTCTTTTCATCTCCAGAGAATTTTTCTACAATTTTTTTATAATTATTAAATAAGTTATCAAATGTTATTTTAAGTTTACTAACAGGAAAATTACTTGCAAACATGCATCTTTTTGGAGTAAAAAAATCTATCAATTCGTAAATTATACTCGCATTCTCGTTGAAATTCCACTCCTTACCTTTGATACCAAATTCAGATAATTTTATAAATGTATTAGGCTCTAAGGATAATGCTTTTATCCCTTTCCTCCAAAATTCCATTCCGTCAATAGATCTATCCCAGGGAAAACCACAATGGTTAATAATAACTTTAGTATTTGGTATTAGTCGGACAATTTGAACTGCTTCTTCTAAATGCCATGTTGGAACCCTTAAATCATAATTTAAATTATATTTTTCTAACAATTTTAAACCATTTCTCCAATTTATATCTTCCATAGAACCATATTGAGAATAATTGACAGTATCTTTTGCAAATTTAACATTTGGTTTTGAGCGTATACTCTTAACCATATTAAAACTTGCTTGTTCAGCAATTATTGTCTCACTGTTTTTTGTATGGAACCAGGCATGACCTATGATAGCATTTGGATATTTATTTTTCTTAGCTAAATTATCTATCCATTTTGTCTCACCAACCTGATCATTCCTATCCCACTCTGCTTCACAATGAATAGTACCAATAACATTATGATTTTTTATGTCCTTCTCATAATTAACTGGAAGATAATTTTGTCTAATCATTTCATAATTACCTAAGAAAAAATCTGGATCAATTTTATCGGATAAGAAAGGATAATAATTTTTATCTAAATCCCAGAAATGATGATGAGAATCTAATATTTCTATATTTTGATCTTCAAACATTTATATAATACTCATTCTTTTTATTTTTAATATCCAATAAGAGGATATTATTGAAATACCCGACATAATAAATAAAGCGTATAAACATATATTAAAATTTTGAGCTCCTCCAAAAAATATAATTAAAAAACCAGCCAGTCCTCCGGATCCTACTTGAAATGCACCCATCAAACCACTTGCTGCACCTTTATTTAATTCTGAAGAATTAATTGCACCAGTCATACTATTTGCTACTGCAAAGCCATTTGAACATCCAAATAACATACATATTAATGATAAAATAAGAGGTCCATTTTGGAATAAATTGTTATTTATAAAAAATATTAATACAGCACAAAAAGAGCAAAGTGTTCCTAAAAGACACATTCTTTCTAGACCGACTTTTGGACTTAATTTGCTATTGATTATATTCCCAAAAATATATCCTAGAGATGTAAATGAAAACCATATTCCAAACTCTGACATGCTAACTCCTTTTCTTTCAAATTCATATGGCATAAAACCATTCATTGCAAAGAACATAGATGTTTGCATTGCAGTGGTAATCGTAAAAAAATTAAAAGAAACATTTTTTATTAATCCTATATAAACTACAAACATATTTTTAAAACTTATGCTTTTAGCTTTTTTTATTAATGTCTCATTTAAAAACAACGATATAGCAATTATCAAAATTAAGCTTATTAAACCTAAAGCAATTAAATTAGTTCTCCATCCTAAAAACTCGGCAAGAAATCCTCCAAAGATGAAACAAGAAATTGGAATGACTGCCATTATGGCTGTCATTTTAGACATTTCTTTTGCTGCCTCTTTAATTTCATAACAATCACTCAAAATAGTTCGTCCAACAGATAAACATGCTGCAGCGCCAAATCCTTGAAAACATCTAAGTACCAATAAAATTTCTATATTAGATGACAAGGATGCAAAAAAGGCAGAAACTGCATAGATAGAAACTCCCAAAAGTAAAATTGGTTTTCTTCCATATTTATCAGAGAATGGTCCAAATAATATCTGACCAAAAGCTAGAAAAGTAAAATATAGTGTTAAAATTAGTTGTGTGTTTTCAAAAGATATATTTAGATCATTTTTTATAATAGTTAAAGCAGGTGCTATAATTGTCATCCCAATGACCGGTATAGCTACTATTACTGCCAACAAATTAATATTGGGTTTTTCCAAATTTGACTACCATTCTGATGGTGATTTTAAAATTTTGATTTAAAGTTATGTTTGTTCTATTTCGTGAACTTCAATTATATTTCCATCTGGATCATGAAAAAATATTTGTTTCCATCCCGCTACTGCAGTTTCACCCCAATCTGAAAAATTGATATTTAATTCATTTAAATGTTTTTTAAAAGCTTCTAAGTCATCTGTTCGGTAAGCTATATGACCTTTTTCAAGTGGATTTATTGTATGACCAGTTTTAAAACAAACATCCAAATCTTTTTGAGCTAAATGTGTTTGTATTTTACCATCTGATACAAAGGCAACATCACCAGAATAACCCTTTTTCTTCTCTAAAACAGGTAATCCCTCAGTTTCTGTTTTAAGTTTCAAAACATTTAAATAGAAATCATTCATTTCGTCAACTTTATCAGTAGACAAATTTATGTGGTGTAATTGAAGCTTCATATTTACCATCGTTTTAAGTTATTTATAAATTAATAGTTTTAATTTAAACAAGTTAAAAAGCAATTTATTAAATTTAAAAATCCTTGCTTTATTTATAAAATATATTTTATGATTCAAATTGTACTAACCACTCTTTGATTATGTATTACATCATACTAAATGGGGATATAATTTGGTATATATATTTCGTATTAGTCAAAAGTATATTTTCATATCATTATTTTTTGTATCTTCAATTGTATGTGCAGATCAATCATCTATAACAAATGATAAAATTCAAAATTTTTATAATGGAGTAGTAAGTATTGACTCAATAGTTCCTGATGAAGCAAAAACGTCAAAAAGTCTTGGTACAGTTCGTCAAGGGAGCGGCGTCATAATTGACCAAAATAATATTCTTACCATCGGTTATATCGTTATTGAAGCAAGCGAAATAAAAATAGGACTGCCTAATGGGAAAAATATACCTGGCAAATTGACTGGATATGACCACTCATCAGGATTTGGAATAGTTTCACCTATAATTAAAACCAAATTAATTCCACTAAAAATTGGAAATTCAAATAAAATAAAATTAGATGATGTTTTGTTAATTCTTCCCTCACCTAACAAAGGAATTGGATCAATGGCTAAAATGGTTTCAAGAAGACCTTTTGTAGGTTGGTGGGAATATTTCCTTGAAAAACCAATTTACACACTACCTATGAATCAATCTTGGGCTGGTGCACCTCTTGTTAATTCTAAAGGGGAAATATTAGGTATAGGCTCACTTTTTGTTGCTGACGCAGCCTCTCCTGGCACTTTAACACCTGGAAATATGTTTGTTCCAATAAACCTTCTGAAGCCAATTTTAAATGACCTTTTAAAATATGGTCAACCAAAATCAGGTATGAAACCATATTTAGGAATTTCTACAAATGATTCTTCAGGTAAAGTTATTGTTACTAGAGTAAGTGCGGGTGGACCTTCAGATAAATCTGGCATAAGAAAGAATGATATAATAAACGCAGTTAATGGAAATTATGTAAATACTGTAAAAAATTTTTATATGTCAATTTGGAATTCAGGAGATATAGGAGTAAATATACAACTTGAAATAATTAGAAATAACAAAAAAATTAAATTTAATGTTAAGTCAGTAGACAGAATGCAATATTTTATCAAGAATAAATCTTACTAACGAATTAATGCTGTTATAATTTTTATATAAATTTAATATAATGGCGAGAGTGACGAGACTCGAACTCGCGACCTCCGGCGTGACAGGCCGGCGCTCTAACCAACTGAGCTACACCCCCAAAAAATTCACTTAAATACTTGATAGAGGTAGATGAACTTTTGGTCAAGAAAAGAATAGTTGATTTATACTTGAAAAACTAATTTTTTTGAAGTTTTGAATTAGTAGTAAAGTTAAAAATGAATAATTAATTATTGAAAATTAACTTATTTTGAATTTTTTTTTAATCAGCTGGCTATTCAAAATATTCTGGAGAAAACTCTTATTTAATTACTTTCTCAAGTCTTATCATAGAATTTTTGATACTAGTAAGTTGTTTAAGTTTACAGCTCTCTTGAAGTATAATTTCGTTATTATCATCCCAAGGGTATTCAGAAAATATGTTTGGTGGTGGGCCACTTGAATCTCTAAGGAGAAAAGAGTTCGTACCCCAAGGAATTTTATCAACTCTATTCCTCGTAAAAAAATGACCATTATTTTTAACTACACGTTGCACGAGTTTAAAATATTCACCAATCTGTTCATGTGTCATTTCTTGAAAAGAGTCAGTGTTTATGCATATATCAGCAGAATTATCTGGCAACAAATTAATCTGATTAGGTGTTAAAAAAACAAAATCAAAGTTTGAAAAATTGGCACTTTTTACTTCATTAGGTAACAGAATTTTTGCATTTGGAAACATGTCTGCTAAAAATACTGAGGCAATAGCTATTGTTTCTGGTAAGTCAATATCAATTAGTTGTACGTTGTTCAATTTTTGAAAAAACAATGCTAGCAAATTGCCATTCCCTGCTCCAATCTCAATAGCAGATTGCACGTTTTCCAGAGGCATGTAGCAATTTAAAATATTGAAATAATAATTAGCAAGAATAGTGAATGAATTTAATCTATATTTTCCAATTTTCAGAGCAAATTTCTTTAGATCCTTTATGCTTTTACTAGATTTATTCTTTAATGAGATTTTCTCAAAGTTCATGTAGTAAGGAGAAGGATGTGCTTTAGAACTCATCAAAAAATCAAAAGCTTCAAAATAGTTCATCATTTGAATTTTTTTCTTTTCTAATCCAAGCCTGGTTTTTATTTTTTTATAGAAATTAGTCGGGTTTGTAATTCCAGTGCGTAAAATATTAATATATCGGGCAAGACTTTTTCTAGGGGGTATATAAAACCCAGACTTTCCAGTCACACTAACAATGTTTCCATCAAATTTTATGTCACTGAAACTAGAATTGTCCAGCCAATAATCACTTTTAGAAGTTTTTGGAATATCTAAGAAATGTTCTGAAGCTTTATATTTTTTTAATCTGAGTATGAAGTCCTTATCAAACTCATATTTCTCAATTCTATCCATATCTACACTTTCAAATTCATTAGATTGCTTCAAAATATTGACCTTAAAATAAACTAACGCAAACATCAATATTATTGCAAAGTTTTCAAAAAAATAAGTTGAAGAGCTACAAACTGGAGGGCTCAGGCGTTAAAGGCCTGCGATCTAACCAATTTTGCTATAACCCCAAGCAGGATCATACTTGATAGAGGTTGAAAAACTTTAGGTCAGAAAATAATAAATTTAAAGCTATAAAAAATAGATTTTTAATAATACTTTTTTTTGATTATAGGTATAAAATTAAAGTATTTAGAGAATACAAAAAATTCAATTAGTATTGCAAACATCATAGTACTTAAAAGGGTGTTAATAAAAAAAGGTATAGCCATTGTGTAACAATTGATTAGTCCATCAATATTATAGGCATAAAAAGAACCAGTTAACCAAACTCCAAAATTAGAAATTATAAAGAAGATAATTGAGGCACAAAAACTCATTACTAATCTTGAAAATAAACTTTTACCAAATTTTGATACTAAGCCTATGATAGCCAAACTACCCCATGTCCATATTAACAATTCATGAAATCCAATCACAAAATCCGTAATTGCGTAACATAAAACAAAGATTGGTATTGACCACATCCCAAAAATGATTGGAATGTATAAACCAAGAGATATCACAGGAGTGAAATTTGGTGGATGTGGAATTATCCTTGAAGATGCTATTAGAACTATAATTAAAATTATTACTTTTAAATTTAAGTTTTTGATTTGTTTAGAATTCATAACTTACAGCACCTAAATAATTAATACCGGGCAATGGATATAATGTACCATAAGAATTATAATGATAATAGTTTTTATCAAACAAGTTATCAATTTTAAAAGAAACTTTAATATTATTTAGGTTATAGTTCAAACCAATGTCTGAAACCACATAACTCATAGCTTTCTTTTTAATATTACTTTCATCACCTAGTCTATATCTACTTCCAACAAATTGGTTATCAAAATAGAGTATCAATTCAGGATAAATAAAATATTGTAACTTGAGATTAGATGACCATTCAGCAACCATAGGAACCTTTTTATTTTTGTAAGTTCCACTATCAAACTCAGATGAAACATAAGACAAATTTAAATCAGCAATAAAATCTGTATATGAGTATTTAAAGTTAGTATCATAACCCTCGTTGGTTAATGGATCATAATTATCATTATCAAAAGTACTACTATCATAATATATAAGGTTATCAACTTTTGTTTGATATGCTCGAAGATTATAACTAAAATTATTAAATATTTTTTCATAAATTAATTCTAAAGTATTTGAATCCTGATGTTCAATTTCAACTGTTTGACCAGAGGTTTCTAAAACTTCGTCAATTTTTGGTGCTCTAAAGCTTTTAGAGTATTTTCCCTTAATCATTGAACTAGCATTTAATTTTTTTTCTAAGCCAAATGACCATGCTTCTGAGGAGCTATCTTTCGAAAATAATTTAGCATTTGTTAGAGCATTAAAGGTGTCAACTTCGTAATTATGAGTTCTATAACCTATTTCAAAATCTATAGTTGGATTATATGAAATTTGAGAAATACCCCAAAAATCATAGGTTAGTTGCTCTGCTGTAAACTTTGTTAAAGATGGAGATATTCTTTTGTTAGAATAACTTGAATCGTAGTAATCAAAACCAAAACTAGAGTAAATGTATTTTCCCATAAGTTCAGATGTATTGTAAAAGGCTTTGTATATTTGATAAGTTTCATAATCATAAATATTAAAATAAATTGAAGACCCATAATCATTTAAAGCATTAACTTCGGTATCTTTATAGCTAATTGAAAAATTTGAATTAAAGTCACCAAATCTTAAATTATTATAACCATACTCATAGGACAATTTATCTTCATTCATGTATGAACCAGGATATTGAGGTGTTTTAGGATTAGATAAAAAAACTGCCTCAGTAATACCCCCAGGCAATTCTAAGTCTTCATTACTAAACGACGTTGAGAAATATTGTGTAACTCCATCATCAAAATTTTTAGAAGTTCTTAAAGAAAAATTTTCTAGTTTGTATTTATTGTTATCTCTGTATTGGTCACTTCTAACATTTATAGATGAAACATGAAAAGAATATTGATCGATTTTTTTTATAAAATTTAAGTTAGTAGATTTTTGATTAAAACTTCCGATATCTTGTTGCAAAACAAATTTTTCTTCTAAAACAAAATCTTTTTTAGTAATAATATTAACTGCTCCAGCAACTGCCCCATCTCCAAAAATTAGTCCGGCACCAGAACCTTTAATTACTTCTATTCTCTCAATTTGTTCTAAAGGTATGTTTCCAAAATTAATTGAACCCATACTTATATTGTTAAATCTTTTTCCGTCAACAAATATTGCAACATTTGTAGCAGCCAAATTTTCACCTCCAAATCCGTCAATGACTAAAGAACTTTTAGAACCATCGACACCCCCATATAGAGAAATATTTTGAATACCTGAATACAACGATAAAAGTTCTGGAATACTCTTAGCACTTGATTTAGAAATTTCTTCTTTTAAAATAATAATTTTTTTACTTCCTAATCCAAATTCCTGAATTTTTGAAGGATAGATAGTTATTCTAGGTGGCTTTGATGTATCAGAATATGAAGTAGATACTGAAAAAAATATAAATATAAAAGATGTAATTAAAAAACGTGTTATCATAATTGCCTCTAGCAAAAAAATTAAACTTAAAGAGCATAAGCCCTCACATATTTAGTCGCTAGACGATATAAACACGTGCCATCTACTCTACCCGGAAGCTGACAAAGCGACAGTTTATGGCAGGTCTCCTGGCTTATGCTTCATTGTTTAAGGCAGCCTTCCCAGAAAAATCCAGTGGCATTATAGCCCTTACTCAGCATTTACAGTTGCGGGGACAGCTTTGGCTTATAACTAATGTGAGTTACCAAATTCCCATTTTAAGCTTGAAGAAATCTTCGAAGCACCATAAACATTTAATTATTAAGTTTAATTACGCAAAAAATGCAAGTACAAAAAAAAAAATTTTAGTTATGAAATTAACAATTATTGGAAATGGCTACACAGCTCAATTTTTAGCTAAAGATGCGTTAAGATATGGTTATGAAGTTTCAATAATTACTAGAAATATTTCAAATCCTGAAAAAAATATACATTACCTAAATTTTTTTGATTCTAATAATGTTGCAAAAAAATTAACTAATGAAAATGTTGTTTCGACTGTGCCATTTGATGAAGAGGGCTTGGATCCTGTTTTAAAAAAATACAGAAAATCAATTTCTTTAAATGAGAACATCATTATTTATTATTCTGCTACATCAGTATATGGAAGCGGAATAGTGGATGAAAGTTCAAAACCATCACCAAAATATAAAAGAGGAATAACTAGACTTAGTTGCGAAAAAGAATGGATTAAAACGAATTCATTAACCTCAATTTTTAGAATTTCAGGTATTTATGGTCCAAACAGGCACCCTATGATTAAATATCTAAATGGAGATAATGAAATCATTGTTAAAGATGATTATGTCTCTAATAGAATACATGTAGAAGATTTGTCGTTATTAACAATTCACTTTTTAAAGAAAAAAAGTAAAGAAAAAATTTTAAATATTAGCGATCAAAAAAAAATAAGTAATTATGATGCAATAAAATTTGTTAGTAATAAACTAAATTTAGTAAAACCAAAACTTGTAAAATACGATCCTACGAAGGCCTCTGAAATGTTGAAATCTTTCTATGAAGTAAACAGAACTGTGAAAAGTAATATCATTGATAAAAAGTTAAGTTATCAATTCAAATATCCTAATTACAAATTAGCTTTACTTGGCTTGACAAAATCATTATTAAATAGTGATTAATCTTCACCGTGGATAAAGATTTTGTCAAAGTTTTCAAAAAACTGTCAAAAAGTTACATTTGTTAAACATTGGACTGAAAATTTATTTTCTTTTCGCATTACCCGACCAAAAAGTTTTAAATTTAGATCAGGCGAGTTTGTTATGATTGGCTTACCTGATAGTAATGACAAGCCAATATTAAGAGCGTACTCAATATGTTCACCTAGTTGGTCTGATGAATTAGAGTTTTATTCTATAATTGTAAAAAATGGACCTTTGACATCAAAATTAAAAAACATAAAAAATGGTGATGAAATTATTATGATGCCTAAATCAACAGGGACATTAGTTTTAGATGCATTAAAACCTGGGAAAAGATTGTTTTTACTTTCCTCCGGAACAGGTTTTGCTCCATTTGCAGCACTTATAAGAGAGCCTGAAACTTATGAAAGATTTGAAAGTATAATTGTTACACATACTTGTAGAATGGTTGCTGAATTATCTTATAGTCAAAGTATAATTCAAGAATGTAAGTATGACGAATTAGTTAGAGAAATTATAGATAATAAATTATTAAGCTATCATTCTACAACGAGAGATAATTATATTTTCAATGGTAGGATTACAGAACTTATATCATCAGACAAATTATTTAATGATCTAAGAATAAACTCAATCTCGTCTGATGATAGATTCATGTTTTGTGGATCAATAGGATTAAACAATGATCTTAAAAAAATTATGTTAGAACATAACTTCCGTGAAGGAGCCAATAATCATCCAGGAGACTTTGTCTTAGAAAAAGCTTTTGTAGGTTAATTACCACTTTTCTATGTCAGGTCTTAGCTCTACATCAAATGACCAGGCAGATCGTTTTTGTTGTGAAATTTTAAAAATTTCTTCAGCTATATCCTGTGGTTGAGCAAATTCAATATCATTTTTACTTTTTTGGTGTTCTATTCTACTTCTAGTCCATGGAGTGTTTATTGATGCATCAATTGTTATATATGCAACATGAATACCTTGAGGTCCAAAATCACGTGCTAATGATTGTGCAAGAATTCTTTGGGCAGCTTTGGTGGGAGCAAAATAGGGTGTCATAGCCACTCCCCTATGTGCAGCAGTATTACCTGTTATAATTATAACTCCTTTTTTATTTTTTAACATGTCTGGTATCAAAAAGTGAGACAAATACATTAGTGAAGTTGTATTAATTCTGAAGTTCTTCTCTAACCACTCTGGTTTACCTTTCAATAAGTATTCGAAGTTTCCTCTCACTGCATTATGAATAAGAACTTCTGGAGCTGACATTTCATATTTAATTTTTTTACATATATCCTCCAAATGTTTTAAATTAGATACATCGCATACATATCCTTTTGAACCAGGTAATTCTTGTTCAAACTTTTTCAATCTTTCTTCAGTTCTGGCTAACATTGCAACTCTATATCCAGCCTTAGCAAATCGTCTGGCAGTATACCCTCCTGTACCCTCACCTAAACCAGTAATCATACAAACTGGCATTTTTGAAATTGACATTTTTCTACTCCAATAACTAAAATCACATGATTAAGATTAAACAACAAAAACTATTTGATGGCTATAAAAGACTTATGTAAAATTTTGTGTGAATTTTGGTGGGCGGTGACGGTCTCGAACCGCCGACCCTCTCGGTGTAAACGAGATGCTCTACCAACTGAGCTAACCGCCCTTAAGATGGACTTTATACGTAATTTTTTTAACGAAGACAATAATTAACTTATTATTTGATAAATAAAATTTAGAAATAAGGAAAAATTTCAATGCACTCTAAATGGATTTTTAATCAGATAGAATCTTTAAAGATTAAGAAAAAAATAAATCTCTTAGATTTTGCTTCTGGAAATGGAAGAAATAGTATCCCACTATCAAAAAAAAATGTCTTAGTAACAGCTATTGATATAGATCAAGAAAAATTAGATAATTATTCAAATTTTAAATACATTAATACAATATGTTTTGATCTTGAAACTAATGAAGAATGGCCATTGGTTAGAGAATATTATGATGTGATCATAGTTGTAAATTACTTATATAGACCTAAGATCAAAAAATTAATAAATTTGCTTAAAAAAGATGGTTTTTTATTTTACGAAACCTTTTCAGTAGGCAATGAAAAATATGGTTCACCCAAAAACCCAAATTTCTTACTCAAAAATAGAGAGTTATTAGATATTTTTGGTGAGGAGCTTTTGCCATTAAGTTTTTTCGAGGGTAAAATTACCGACAAAAATATTTCTGTAAAACAAATTGCTAGTTTTAAAAAAGGCGTCTTTGAAAAGACGCCTTGTTATTAAAAGTAAAGTCTAATTTAATTTACAGCAGCCTTTAAAGGACTTCCAGCCTTAAATTTTGGTTGCTTAGATGCTTTAATTTGGATTGTTTCACCTGTTCTAGGATTTCTACCTGTTGTAGCGGCACGGTTAGCAACAGAAAAAGTTCCAAAACCAACTATGCGCACATCTCCACCTGATTTTAAAGCATTGGTGATTGACTCAAAAACTCCATCTACTGCTTTTGCAGAATCTACTTTTGAAAGACCTGACGCGTCAGCAACACTTGCAACTAATTCATTCTTATTCATTCGTACCTCCTTAATGAGTTAATTTAATAATAAATTAACTGATTTTAACTTATAACACTAGAAAATAAAGTTAATTATTATGAAATTAATGAGAAAAACTTGTTTTTTCTGTATTATTACTTTCGTTTTTTGATATTTTACTAGCTTCTAGTATACTTAGTTCTTGTGGAGTATCTATTAAAGCATTTGAAATTACATCATCTATAGAACTAACAGGTATAATTTCTAACTTATTTTTGATATTGTCAGGAATTTCAATAAGATCTTTTTCGTTATCCTTCGGTATCAAAACAGTTTTAATACCACCTCTTCTAGCGGCTAAAAGTTTTTCTTTCAAACCACCAATAGGTAAAACTCTTCCCCTTAAAGTAATTTCACCAGTCATGCCCACTGATTTTTTAACTTTTATGTCTGTCAAAGCTGAAACTATACTAGTAACCATAGCAACACCTGCGGAAGGACCATCCTTTGGTGTTGCTCCTTCAGGAACGTGCACGTGAACATCTAGTTTTTCAATATCAAAAGGATCTAAACCAAAAGAAAACGCCTTTGACCTTATAAAAAACTCAGCAGCTTGAACTGACTCTTTCATAACATCACCTAGTTTTCCAGTTGCGGTAACCTTGCCTTTACCTTTCACTTTTACAGCCTCAATTGACAATAATTCTCCTCCAACCTCAGTCCACGCCAATCCAGTTGTTATGCCAACTAAATCCTCTTTTTCTATCTCAAGCCTTTGATAAATAGGAACACCCAGTAAATCAGGTAAATTGTTTTTACTAACAGAAATTGATTTTGCTTCATTTTTTTCAATTTGAGTTACAACTTTTCTAGTCAATTTAGCTAATTGTCTTTCTAAATTTCGAACCCCTGCTTCTCTAGTGTATGATTGTATAATCATTTTCAGAGCTTCTTCATTGATTGAGAATTCTGATTTTTTAAGTTTGCAGCTATCCATTTGTTTTTGTAATAAATGTCTTTTGGCAATTTCTAGTTTTTCATCTTCTGTGTAACCAGACAACCTAATTACTTCCATCCTATCCAACAAAGCTTGTGGCATATTTAAGGTATTTGAAGTTGTTATAAATAACACTTTTGACAAATCATAATCAACCTCAAGGTAATGATCTTGAAATGTTTTGTTTTGTTCTGGATCTAAAACCTCAAGTAATGCGGAAGAAGGGTCACCTCTGTAATCATTTCCTAATTTGTCTATTTCATCCAATAAAAAAAGTGGATTAACAGATGATGATTTTTTCATACCATGTATAATTTTACCTGGTAATGATCCTATATAAGTTCTTCTATGACCTCTAATTTCTGCCTCATCACGAACGCCACCTAACGCCATTCTAATATATTGTCTGCCTGTTGCTTGTGCTATTGATTTTCCCAATGAAGTTTTACCCACACCTGGTGGACCAACTAAACACAATATTGGGCCTTTAACATCATTTGTTCTTTTTTGAACGGCAAGAAATTCAATAATTCTATCCTTAACTTTTTCCAAACCATAATGATCATTATCTAAGATTTTTCTTGCGTTAACAATATCAGATTTAACTTTATTAATCTTCTTCCAAGGAATAGAAATCAACCAATCAATATATGACCTAACGACAGTTGCTTCAGCACTCATTGGACTCATATTTCTTAGTTTTTTTAATTCTGATAAAGCTTTTTCTTTGGCTTCCTTGCTAAGTTTTGCTTTATTAATTTTATCTTCAAATTCATCGAATTCATTTTTGCCATCATCAGATGTACCAAGTTCTTTTTGTATAGCTTTTAGTTGTTCGTTTAAATAATACTCTCTTTGTGTTTTTTCCATCTGTTTTTTTACGTTACTTCTAATTTTTCTTTCAGAGCTAAGTATTTCAATCTCTTTCTCAATTTTTGTAGTCAAAGTTTTTATCCTCTCGACTGCATCAGTCATTTCAAGAAAAGATTGTTTTTCATCAATGGAAAAAACAAGATGATTAACAATTGTATCAGATAAAACGTCTGAGTTATCAATATTAGATATTGTTGATAAAACATCAGAGTTTATTTTACTGCTAAGTTTGGAAAATCTTTCAAAAGAATTTTTGAGATGATTAATTATATTATCATGATTGTTAACTGATGAAACATCTTTTTTTAAAACATTTAATTTTGCACTTAAATAATCATCTGATGAAATGATCTCTTTAATTTCGCATCTAAACTTTCCTTCAACTAATACTTTAACAGTTCCATCCGGCAATTTGAGCATTTGAAGGATTGTTCCTAGAGTACCCATTTTAAATAAGTCTTTAGAACCAGGATCTTCGGTTGAAGATTTTTTTTGGGTAAGTAAAACTATTTCAGTATTTTCTTCCATTACAGTCTCAAGAGCATTAATTGACTTAAGCCTTCCTACAAATAATGGTGCTATCATATATGGAAATATAACAATATCTCTTAGAGGTAAAATTGGGTATGTTTTACTTATCAAGTTCATGTCCTTTAGAATTTTAAGATTATAATATATTTAAATGATATTTTTTTTCTAAACTTCAAGTTCAAAAAATACTAAATAGAGCTTTTTATTTCTTTTGTCTTTTTTTCGTGAACTAAAATAGGTTTAGTACCTTTAGTGACAACTTCTTCATTAATTACAACTTCATTGATGTCAGGTTCAGAAGGTAATTCAAACATGGTATCCATCAGTATATTTTCAATTATAGAACGTAAACCTCTTGCACCTGTCTTTAAACTTATAGCTTTTTGAGCAATTGCTTTTAATGCATTATCTCTAAATTCTAGACTAGTGTTTTCCATTTCAAATAGTTTTTGATACTGTTTTAGGAGAGCATTTTTAGGTTTTGTTAAAATTGTAATTAAAGCTTCTTCGTCAAGATCTTCTAATGAAGCTAGAACGGGCAACCTACCTACAAATTCAGGTATAAGCCCATATTTGACTAAGTCACCTGGCTCTACATCTTTCAGCATTTCGGATGTTGAGGTTTCTTGTGAATTAATTATTTCAGCACCAAACCCAATAGAAGAACCTTTATTCCTATTGGCTATTAATTTATCCAAACCTGCAAAGGCCCCACCACAAATAAAAAGAATATTTGTAGTATCAACTTGAAGAAATTCTTGTTGAGGATGTTTTCTCCCACCTTGAGGTGGAACAGCTGCAATAGTACCTTCCATAATTTTAAGTAAAGCTTGCTGTACACCCTCACCACTTACATCTCTAGTAATAGAAGGGTTTTCAGACTTTCTTGAAATCTTATCAACCTCATCTATGTATACTATGCCCTTTTGAGCTCTTTCAACATTATAATCTGAGGCCTGTAATAATTTTAGTATAATATTTTCAACATCCTCACCGACATAACCAGCTTCAGTTAATGTTGTTGCGTCAGCCATTGTAAATGGCACATCTAATATTTTTGCTAAAGTCTGGGCTAGTAAAGTTTTTCCACAGCCAGTTGGACCTACTAAAAGAATATTTGACTTTGAAATTTCAATATCGTTTACATCAGTTGTATTTGCTAATCTTTTGTAATGGTTATGAACGGCTACTGAAAGTACTTTTTTAGCTTTTTTTTGACCAATGACATAATCGTCCAGTATTTTACAAATTTCAACAGGTGAAGGGATGCCTTCATTATTTTTTGTAATTGATGATTGATGTTCTTCTTTAATAATATCCATACAAAGTTCAACACATTCATCACAAATAAATACTGTGGGTCCAGCAATTAATTTTTTTACTTCATGTTGACTTTTGCCACAAAATGAACAGTACAAGGTTGTTTTATTTTTTCCTTCGTTTTTTTGTTCATCCATGACTACACCTTTAGATTTATGTTATTCATTGATAATCTATAAGTTTATTTTAAAAATCAATATAAATATATATTATCTCTATTTAACGTTAGGTCTTTTTTCAACAACTTCATCAATTAAACCAATTTTTAATGCATCTTCAGGAGACAAAAAAGTATCTCGATCCATTAAGGCTTCAATTTCTGCAATTTTCTTGCCAGAGTGTTTAACATAAATTCCATTAAGTCTTGATCTTAAATTAAGTATTTCTTTGGCATGAATTTCAATATCACTTGCTTGACCTTGAAAACCTCCAGAAGGTTGATGGGTCATTATCCTTGCGTTAGGTAAACAATATCTTTTATTTTTTGCACCAGCAGTTAATAACAATGATCCCATACTTGCTGCCTGACCAATACATACTGTCGAAACATCGGGACGAATATATTCCATTGTATCGTATATAGACAAACCTGAAGTAACCACACCACCTGGTGAGTTAATATACATTGATATATCTTTTTTTGGGTTTTCAGCCTCTAAAAATAACAATTGAGCACAGACTAATGAAGCTAAATTATCATCAACTGGTCCTACAAGAAAAATGATCCTTTCTTTTAAGAGCCTTGAATAAATGTCATACGATCTTTCTCCACGGCTTGTTTGTTCTACAACCATTGGAACTAATGCACCAATTTCATTAAA
>CABZWX010000005.1 GCA_902529515.1 uncultured SAR116 cluster alpha proteobacterium
AATTAAATCTAAAGAATATTAAAACTGTTGTTCTTGATGAAGCTGATGAGATGTTAGATATGGGTTTCAAAGAAGATTTAGAAGCTATTTTGGACACTACACCTGAAGAGAAACAGACTTTAATGTTTTCAGCAACTGTTCCAAAAACCATTGCTAAACTTGCAAAAGATTATCAAAAAGATGCCATTAGAATTACTGTTGGTAAATCTAATGCGCAACATGTTGATATTGAGTATAAAGCATTCAAAATTGTATCAAGTGATCAAGAAAATGCTATCATTAACACCCTTAGATATTACGAAGCAACAAACTCTATAATTTTCTGTGCTACTAGAATAGCCGTAAATCACATGACTAGTCGTTTAACAAATAGAGGTATTTCGGCAGTAGCTCTTTCAGGTGAATTAAGTCAAAACGAAAGAAATATGGCTTTACAAGCAATGAGATCTTCAAAAGCAAGGGTGTGTGTTGCAACAGATGTTGCAGCCAGGGGACTGGATTTACCAAATCTTGATTTAGTCATTCATGCGGATATACCAAGAACATCAGATACATTACTTCATAGAAGCGGAAGGACTGGAAGAGCTGGAAGAAAGGGTGTTTGTGTAATTCTTGTACCTCAAAATAGAAATAGAACTGCTGAACGTTTGTTTGGTCAAGCAAATATAAAACCTCATTGGACTTTTCCTCCATCTAGAGAAGAAATATTAATCGAAGATAAAAAAAGAATTCTAGAAAATAAAATTTTTGAAGATCCAATAGAATCAGAAGAGCAAAGTTTTGTAGACGAATTAATTTCAAAAAATACAATTAATCAGCTTGCGGTTGCCTACTACAGACTAGTTAGCAAGGATTTATCTGTTCCAGAAGATTTAAAAAATCCTTCCGATAAAAGAGATAAAAACTCACAAAATTCTTCTTTTACTAAAAGTGTATGGTTTGAACTGTCGGTTGGGCGAGATGATACAGCTGAACCAAGATGGTTAGTAGCAATGCTTTGTAAAGCTGGAAATATCTCAAAAAGAGATATTGGTTCTATTAAAATACAAACAAAAGTTACTTATGTTGAAATTTCAGAACAAACCTCTAATTCATTGCTTAAGTTTGTAAATGATAAAAAGCCAATAGAACGACATATTATGGTAAAATTATTAAAAAATCCGCCAAAACTTGATAGAGCAACATCTCAACCTTCACAAAATAAAAGAAGAAGAAGTTCAAAATTATTTTTAAAAGATAAAGACGAAGAGGTATTGAATAAACCTAAAAATATTGATTTCAAAGGTAAAAGAAAATCTGATAGGTGGAAAAAAATAGAAAAAAGAACCAAGCCTGGGAGTGATACTTCTAAACTAAGCAAGGATAAAAAAAATAATAAAAGATCCAAAAAAATTAGTGTTAAGAACAAAAGATCAAAAATGTCAGATTGATTTTGAACCCCTTTTATTTATTAGATAGATACCAAGACAAGTAAAAAATAAAGATAAGTAAATTTGTTCATTTATTGGATCATCCATAATTAACCACCCAAATAACACGCCAAATATTGGTGTTAAAAATGCAAACGAACTAGTGCTACTTGCAGAGTATCTTGACATTATCCATAACCATCCAATAAACCCCATACACATAATTACAATTACTTGAAAAGAAAAAATTAATATTAAATCTAGATCGATATTTCTAATGTAATCATTTAACTGCATTGATAAAGGTAATAAAATAATTCCAGAAACAACTAGTTGATATAATAGTTGTGTTTCAGGAGTCGCATTTGAAAGACGCGTGGTTTTTAGCATTATCGCTATTGTTGCCCAGCATAGACTTGCCAATAATGAATATGAATCTCCATAGAATTGTGATGTATCATAACCAGTAGTTGGTTCATAAACAGCTAGAAATAATCCTACTAATGCAATTATTAAACCTAATATTTTGTTTAAATTGAGTTTATCATTTTCTATTAAAAAATGTGCAGCTAAAGTAAGCCACACAGGCATTGTGTAAAAAATTAATGATACGCGTGTGACTGTTGAGTAGTCTAAGGCTGTAAACAAAAAAATAAACTCTATTGCAAATAATATCCCTGCAAAAATGCCAGGTATTAAACTACCGTTGTTAATGATAATTTTCTTTTTTAAAATGTAGCAATAAATTAAAATTGGAAAGATTGCAAAAGTGGATCGTAAGGCTACCTGAAAAATTGGATGCATACCTTCGTTAACTAACTTAACCATAACTTGGTTTAAGCCCAATAAAATTGAAAATATTATTAAAAAAGATGCAGCTAGAAAATCAACTGGTCTATTTTTTATATTATTCATTGTTTAATATTTTACGGAAAATAACTTCCACCATTAACATGAATTGTTTGTCCAGTTATAAAATCAGAATTAGGACCACATAAATTAGAAATCATAGTAGCTACTTCAACAGGATAACCTTTTCTTCCAATAGGAGGATTTGAATGAGATGGATGTACAAGGCTTCTTCCTGCAGAAGGACCTCTAACGGTATCAATCAACCCTGGCACAACTGTATTAATAGTAATACCTACCTCAGCATATTCCATTGCTAAAGCTCTTGAAAAACCAACTACTGCTGACTTTGATGTTATAACGTGGGCTCTTCCTATTGCACTGATATGTGCTGATAATCCTCCAAGATTTACAATTCTTCCCCAATTATTTTTTTTCATTTCTGGAATTACTGCCTTACAAGTATGAAATAATGTATCTAAATTAATAGATAATACAAATCTCCATTGATCAAATGACATATCATCAAATTTATTGAACTCTCTTTGTGATGCATTATTTACTAAAATTGAAACATTACCTAATTTTGATCCAGCATTTACAAGATGACGTGATGTATCTTCGTTCGTTAAGTCACCAATGAAAATGTCAGCATTAACTCCATTTTTTTTTACAATTTCTAGTGTTTCCATAGCACCCTCTTTGTCAGAGTTTGCGTGGACTAAAACATTAAAGCCTAACTTCGAAAGACTATCACAAGTTGCTCTGCCAATATTTTTAGCAGCACCAGTGACTATAGCAACTTTTCCTTTATTTACTGTCATTTAAAATTATTCCTTATAAGTAAATTGTTAAAACGATTTCTAAAAATTCTACGAAAAAATAGTTACATAATTTTACATACTACACTAATGTATAAACTTGAATTTTTTTAATTACAATTTAACATCATTCTCATTACAAACAAACGGATTAAACTATGGAGGGTGCGATAAAAGACTGGCGTAATGATATTTACAAAGTTTTCAAAGAATTAGATATTACAATGGTTTCTCATGTTCCTGATGCTGGACATACACCTCTAATAAATCTCTGTGAAAAAGATAATGAAATTGATGTTGTAACACTTACAACTGAACAAGACGGAGTTGGTTTATCTTGTGGTGCATTTGCTGGAGGTAGAAAAAGCGCACTGCTAATGCAATCAAGTGGTGTAGGAAATTGTATAAATGCCCTTGCTTTACCAAATATTTGTAGAATTCCATTCTTAACTTTAGTTTCTATGAGAGGTGAATGGGGAGAATTTGTTCCATGGCAAGTTCCTATGGGATTAGGAACCCCAAAAGTTTTGGAAGCAATGGACGTTAAAGTTTTTAGAGCTGATTATAAAGAAGAAGTCGGGTCAACAGTAGATGCTGCTGCAAGATTTGCATTTAATACCAATCGTTCTGTAGCAGTTTTGTTATCTCAAAAAATGATTGGCGCAAAACAATTTAAAAATGGATAAATATTATGATTGAAAGAAGACCTTTTGTTCAAAAAATTTTAAAAAATAGACAATCAAACCTTAGAGTTGTTAGTGGTCTAGGAACTTCAACATGGGATTTAATGTCTGGCGGCGATGATAAAGCGAATTTTGGTTTTATTGGAGCAATGGGGCAGGCAATACCTTTTGCGTTAGGGTTAGCTATGGCACAGCCAGATTTAAGAATTCTTTTGTTTACCGGAGACGGAGATACTCTAATGAGCCTTGGTTCAATTGCTACAGTCGCAAACCATCCAGTTACGAACCTTACTATTGTGGTTATGGACAATGAATCTTATGTTGAAACAGGAAGTCAACCTACCGCAACCGCTGGAAAAACAAATCTTGAAATTGTGGCTAAAGGATCAGGGATCTCTAACTCTTATACGATAAAAAATGAAAAAGATTATGATAGGTTAATAAAAACCATTTATGAAGAAAAAGGTCCTTCACTTGTTGTTGCAAAATGTCAAGCAAAGGCAACACCCTTGGTTTTCCCACATTCATTTGATGGATCGGTTTCAATAAATAGATTTATGAGCACTCTTAAATCATAATGCAAAATAATCAAATGATTAATCTTGCCATTATGGGCATAGGAACTATTGGTAAGCGCCACTTAATGGCTATCGATACAATAGATAATGTGAAGCTATGTGGAATAGTTGATTTAACTGAAGACGCAAGATCATTTTGTAATTATAATAAAATATCAATATTTGATGATCTTAATGAATTAAAAAAATCTACTAAAGTAGATGGTGTAATTATTTCTACACCTACTATTATGCACCATGAAAATGCAATATCAGCACTGAATTTAGGATTAGATATTCTAATTGAAAAACCTATTTCAGCCACATCATCTGAAGCTGAGCAAATTGAAAAGATTGCACGACAAAATAATTGTTCAGTTTTAGTTGGTCATCAAAGACGATTTAATCCAATAGTATTAAAAACAAAAGAAATTATTCTTGAAAAAAAAATTGGAAATGTTTTAGGAATATCTGGAATTTGGGCGCTTCGAAAAGATGATGATTATTTTTTATCTGAATGGAGAAAAAAAATTAGCGCTGGTCCTGTAATAACTAATCTTATTCACGATATTGATTATCTAAGATTTATATTTGGAGAAATTACAGATGTTTCGGCATTCTCGTCAAATAATATAAATAATTTTGAAAAAGAAGATATTATTTCTGCAAATTTGAGATTTGAACAAGGGCTTATAGGTAATTTTTTAATAAGTGATAGTGGTACTTCTCCTTGGTCTTGGGAGACTGGGACGGGCGAAAATATAAATTTACCTCACCTAAAAGAAAATAATCTAAGAATAGTTGGCACACAAGGTTCATTAGAATTTCCAAATCTTAAGCTATGGAGTTACAAAAATGAAGGAGATAATTGGAAAAGTGAGTTAGAGAGCTTTAATTATGATTTAGATGAAGTCGATCCTTACATTTCCCAAATCAACCATTTCATTGATGTGATTAATAAAAAAGTGGACCCCATTACAAATGCTTCTGACGCAAAAAGAACACTTAAGGTAGCACTTTCAATTCTTGAGTCAGCTAAATTAAGTAGTATAATTAAGATATGATCATAAATTGGGAGAAATGACATGTACGATTTAGGCCTAAAAGATAAAGTAATATTAATCACTGGTGGAAGTGATGGTTTGGGTTATGCATCAGCTGAATTATTATCATCTGAAGAAGCACATGTTGTAATTTGTGGAAGAAGAGGGGATTATTTAAACGAAAAAGCTAAAATAATTACAGAAAAAACAGGTAATGAAGTTATTCCGATTAAAGCTGATGTAAGTATTGCAGAGGATTGTAAAAAACTAGTTGAGGAAACTATAGCTAGGTTCAAGAAAATTGACGTATTAGTTAACAATGCTGGAGCATCGGCTGCTGCACTTTTTGAGGATGTGACTGATAAAAACTGGGAAGATGATATAAATCTAAAATTAATGTCTACGATAAGAATGTGTCGTTTAGCAATACCTTATATGAAATCAAATAATGGTGGAGTTATAATAAATGCCACAATTGGAGGCGGAAAAGCCCCTAATGCTGGATCATTACCAACTACTGTTACTAGAGCTGCTGGTATAAACTTGACAAAATCTCTTGCTAATCAATATGCAAAAGATCAAATAAGAGTTAACACAATATGTATTGGACTAATTAAAAGTGCTCAATGGGAACGTAGAGCTGGATCAGGAAGTATTGAGGACTTTTATAATGAACTATCAAAAAAAGTTCCTATGGGTTTGGTTGGTGAGGAAATTGACTACGCCAACCTAGTTGCATTTCTATCTTCTAAAAGAAGTTCATATATTACAGGAACTGCTATTAATTTAGATGGTGGTTTGTGTCCTGTAGTATAGATTTAAAAGACAGACAATTAACTTTTTTTAATTCTTGGTGGATCAACTTCAGCAAGTTCACAAGCATAATCAAGTAATGCGCTAAAATCTTTTTTAGCAAATTTACCGGATCTAGCTTGACCATAAACTGCTTGTACTGATGAACCAACTGGTAAACCAACTCTAAAACTATTTGCCGTCTCAATTGCTAACCCCATGTCTTTGTGAGCAAGATCAATTGTAAACCCTGGTTCAATATCATTTTTAAGTACTTTTGATAAAAAATTAATATGGAACTGTCCATTATTAGCAGTTGTTCCAGCATTCACTTCTTTAAATGTATTTAAATCTAAACCAATTTTTTGAGCAAGTGTAAGGGCTTCAGCAGTTATTTGAGCAATACTTAGTATTTGAAAATTATTAACAACTTTTGCTCTTATTCCTGACCCAACTTTCCCACATCTTATAATAGTAGTTCCCATTGCATTAAGTAATGGTTCAATTTTTTTAAAAGCTTCCTCGTTATCACATCCTACCATAAAAAGAGAATCACCTGAGATTGCGTGACTTACTAACCTGCCAACTGGAGCATCTATAAAATCAATATCTTTTTGTTTGCATATTTTATATATTTCATCTGTACCTGTTGGTGCAATTGTACTCATATCTAATATAATCGATCCAGGCTTAATGTATGACAAAACACCATCAGGGTCTGTAATTACGGATTTAACATTTTCTGTAGATGGCAACATTGTTACAATAATTTCTGCATTCTCAACAGTATCTTTAATATTATTTCCTGGAATAGCTCCTGACTTGATGTGGGGCTGCATCTTTTCTTTTTCTATGTCATAAACAGATAAATTCGTTCCCTTTTTTATAATATTTAGAGCCATTGGTCCTCCCATTGCGCCAAGACCAATAAAAGCTATCGGTTCACTCATAAAATACTTCTCCCTAACTTATTGCTAATTATTTAATCAACATTAAACTTAAATAATATTAATTTACAATTATTTATAATATTTAAGGTATTTATTAATTATTTTAGAGTAAATAAAAGTTGTATCATGATATCAGATAAATCTAACATCGTTCCAAGTGAATTCATAATCGTTGGTGGGACAGGAAATCTCTCTAAAAATAAAATATTACCAGCTTTATTTTGGAGATTTTTAGATAAGCAGATTGATGAAAACTCAAATATAATTTTGTGCGATAAAGAAATAAAATCCAAGGGTGTTTTTTTTTCGGCATTAAAATTTAAATGTGATGAAGCTATAAAAAAAGTTATTGATAATGAAAAAATCTGGGATGATTTTCTAAATATTATAAAATTTGTTAAGCTAGATGTTGTTTCTGGTAATGGTCATCTTGAATTAGTTAAAATTTTAAAAGAAAAATTTGATCCCAATAGACCCATAATATTTTACTTAGCAATAGCGTCTAGCTTATTTGGTAATAGTTGTAGGTTCATTAGAGACTCTGGTTTAAATGTTCCTCAAAGTAGGCTAGTAATTGAAAAACCAATTGGCAAAAATAAATCAACAGCCATACAAATTAACAATGAAATATCAAGTGTTTTTAAAGAAAGTCAAATTTATAGAATAGATCACTATTTAGGTAAAGAAACAGTTCAAAATTTGATGGCTTTAAGGTTTGCAAATACATTTTTCGAAAATCAATGGAACAATAAAAATGTAGACAATGTTCAAATTACAGTTTCTGAGACAGTTGGTGTTGAAGATAGAATTTCTTATTATAATGAATATGGTGCAATAAGAGATATGTTACAAAATCATCTCTTACAACTTGTATGTTTGATAGCTATGGAACCGCCTTCATTTTATGAAGCAGATCAACTTAGAGACGAGAAATTAAGAGTTTTAAAAGCTCTCAAACCAATTACAGAAGAAGAAATTCAGACAGGCCAATATAGAAGTTTTTCAGATGAATTAGGAGAAAACTCAAATACAGAAACTTTTGTATCTCTAAAAGTTGTAATAAATAATTGGAGATGGGCTGGAGTTCCATTTTACATCAGAACTGGTAAAAAATTATCTACTAGAGCAAGTGAAATAATTATTACCTTTAAAAATAAACCACATGATATTTTTTCTAAATTTACAACAGATGCTCATGACGAACCCAATAGACTTATAATAAGAGTACAGCCCGAAGAAGGCCTTAAACTAAAATTAACTTCAAAAGCACCTGGCCCAGGTGGTATGCGCTTTTTCCCTTCAGAACTCAATTTGTCCTTTGGTGATACTTTTGCTGATAGACTACCCGATGCTTACGAGAGGCTTTTAATGGATGTTGTTAGAGGTAATCAAACACTTTTTATGAGATCTGATGAAGTGCTGGCTGCTTGGGATTTTATTGATCCAATTGTAGAAATAGCAAAAAATCAAGAAACTCAACTCTATAGAACTGGTACTATGGGCCCAGAAGATAAAATTTTGGTTTTGGAAGGGCATCAATGGCTTGATCCAAAAGATGAATAATGATGAGTATTGTTAAATTAATTATTAATAGATTAAATTCTTCTATAAAGAATATGGGTTCTGGCAGTTTGGTCGTATGTGGTGGTACTAGCCCAATTAGTATTTATGAAGAATTATCAAATATTGATATATCCTGGTCGAAAGTTTTTCTAACATTAGTAGATGATAGATTAGTTGATCCTGATCATAGAGACAGTAACCAAAAATTATTACATAATCATTTCATAAAAAATAAAGCTAAAAATATTAATTTCTTTCCTCTTACAGAAAACTTTTTATCAAATACAAAATTCAAAAAACCTTTTGATGTAACTCTACTTGGTATGGGTGAAGATGGACATTTTGCTTCTTTGTTTCCTGATATGATAAACCAAAATGAAGCTTTTGATCTAAATGCAAGTCCAAAAATTTTAATAACACCACCTCAAGGTAATCCCTTTATACCAAGAATAACCATGAATTTATCTTTGATAATGGAAAGTTTAAATATAATTTTATTAGTTAAAGGAAAAGCTAAGCAAAATATTTTTGAGAAAGCTCAAAAAGAAAAGAAATTACCAATTCAACATTTAATTAAAAATAGAAACAGCGATTTTTTTATAGAGAAGGTAAATGACTAAATTAAATAGTAAAATCATTGAAGTGACCAACAGAATAATAGATAGAAGTAAATATTATAGAAAACGATATTTGGATAATGTCGTTGCTATGGAAAATGATAATGATAACGATAGAGGTTCAATTGCATGTTCTAACATGGCACATGTGGTAGCTGGCTCACCATCAACAGAAAAAAACTCAATTTTACTTAATACTAAACCAAATATCGGCATTGTATCAGCTTATAATGATATGCTTTCTGCTCATAAACCGTTAGAAAATTTTCCAAAAATAATTAAAGCTGCTGCAAATCAATTTGGAGCAACAGCCCAAATGGCAGGTGGAGTTCCTGCAATGTGTGATGGAATTACCCAGGGAAGACCTGCGATGGAACTATCTCTTATGTCAAGAGATGTAATTGCAATGTCAACAGCAGTTTCACTAAGTCACGGGGTTTATGATGCAGCATTATGTTTAGGTGTTTGTGATAAAATTGTACCTGGACTTTTTATTGGAGCTCTTTCTTTTGGACATTTGCCAATTATTTTCATTCCAGCTGGACCAATGTCATCTGGAATAACTAATGAAGAAAAAGCTAAAGTTAGAAAAGCTTTTGCTAAAGGTGAGGTATCTAGAGCAGAATTACTTAAAGCAGAAACTTCAGCATACCATGGAGAGGGGACTTGTACTTTTTATGGAACTGCAAATTCTAATCAAATGCTGATGGAAATTATGGGCTTACATTTACCTGGTGCCGCTTTTATCCATCCTCATAGTGATTTAAGACATGCATACAATATTGCCGCAACGCAACAAGCAATTTCAATCTCAAGAAAGAGCAATGATGTAAGGCCAATAGGAAAAACGATAGATGAAAGAAGTTTTGTTAATGCTGTTATCGGCTTGCTTGCAACCGGTGGATCAACAAATCATACATTACATCTCCCAGCTATGGCCGCAGCTGCAGGCATAAAATTATTGTGGGAAGATTTTGAGGATTTATCAGAAGTTACCCCCTTATTGGCAAAGGTATACCCAAATGGTAGTGCAGATATAAATCAATTTCATGCAGCTGGTGGAATGAGCTTTATAATTGGAGAACTATTAGATGAAGGTTTATTAGATGGATCTGCTAAAACAATTTGGGGCGAAAATTTATTTGATTATATTTCAGAGGCAACTTTAAAAGATGCTAAATTAATTTGGAATAAAGAAAAATCAAAATCATATGATGATAATATTTTAAGAACCGTTAAAGATCCACATCAAAAAAATGGTGGATTAAAAATATTGAAAGGTAATCTAGGTAAAGGGGTTATTAAAATATCTGCTGTAAAACCTGAGCATTATAATATTACTGCACCTGCTATGGTATTCGATAATCAAGAAGACGTTAAAATAGCCTATAATAAAGGTATTCTAAACCGGGATGTAATAGTTGTAGTAAAATTTCAAGGACCAAAAGCTAACGGAATGCCTGAATTACACGCACTTACACCTATTCTTTCTAATATACAAGATATGGGTTTTAAAGTAGCTTTGATTACTGATGGCAGAATGTCTGGTGCCTCAGGAAAAGTTCCTTCTGCAATCCACATTACACCTGAAGCAATTGACGGTGGTATAATAGCTAAAATTCAAGATGGAGACGAAATAGAAATTGATGCAAGTAATGGAAAAATTAACGTTAATGAGAATATTTCAAAAAGAAAAATAACAACGTCAGAAAAGAATACAAACTTAAATTTTGGTAGAAATTTATTTTCTTTGTTAAGAAGTAATGCAACTGGCGCAGAAAATGGTGCAGGCTTAAATTTAATTAATAATTAATTTTGGATTTTACGAAGCAGATGCAATAGCAGAATGAAGTAAAACGTTTGTACTTGAGTATGCCCATTCAGGTTTTATCTCCTCAGCTTCATTGTGACTTAAACCATCTATGCAGGGACACATTATCATAGCAGACGGTACAACAGTATTAATCCAACATGCATCATGTCCTGCACCCGAAACTATATCTTTGTAAGAATATCCAAATTTTTTAGAACTATCTCTTATGTTATCAAGACAAAGTTTGTCAAAAGCAACTGGGTCAAAACCACCGATTTGTTCCATTTCAAAGTTAACATTATATTTATTACAAATTTTCTCAGCAAATAACTTTATTTCTTTTTCCATTTTATCAAGTTTTTTTATTTCAGGAGATCTTATGTCTATTGTAAATGTTGTTTGACCAGCAATCACGTTTCTTGAATTAGGTGAGACTTCAATGTGCCCCACACTACCAAGTGCATTAGGTTGGTTTTTATTTGCTACTTTATTAACGTTTAAAACAATTTCTGATAATGCTAATGCCGTATCTTTCCTTATGTTCATTGGAGTTGTGCCAGTATGTTGTTCAACTCCGGTAAGTTTTACTTCTAACCATTTTAATCCTTGACCATGAGTAACTACCCCAATATCAATATTTTCACTTTCAAGTATTGGACCTTGTTCAATATGAAGTTCATAATAACAATGAAATTTTTCTTTACCAACTGGTTCAGTTCCTTTCCATCCAATTTTTTCAAGTTCTTCACCAAAAATATTTCCTTCATAATCAGTTGCTGCTAGCAAAGTCTTAGTATCATATATACCAGCATAACCGGCTGAAGCCATCATTGCGGGAGGAAAACGTGATCCTTCTTCGTTTGTCCAATTGACAACTAAAATAGGTCTTTTTGTTTTTATATTTAAATCATTAAGAGTTCTGACAACTTCTAGACCTGCAAGAACACCAAGAACACCATCATACTTTCCACCTGTTGGTTGAGTGTCTAAGTGGCTACCTATTACTACAGGAAGAGCATTTTTATCTGTTCCGTCTCTTTTAAAAAACATTGAACCAAGTTCATCAACTTTCATTGACATTCCTGCTTCCGAAGTCCATTTCTGTAAAAGTTTTCTAGCTTCACCATCTTCGAAAGTAACAGTTTGTCTATTATTTCCACCTGCTATGCCGGGACCAATTTTTGCCATTTCCATCAAACTATCCCATAATCTATTCTCATTAATTGATATGTTTGTTTCTTTAACCATTGGATTTTCCCTTAATTTGAAATCTTTATTAACTTAATAAATCGTAATAATATAAAAATTAATCAATTTATTAGGAAATAGAAATGTTTAAATTAGATAATAGAATAGAACAGGATAGTTTTCTAGTTAAAGAATTTAATGATTTTCAAATTAGGATAATGGATGTAAGAGAAGTTTTTTGGGTTATTCTAATTCCAACAAAAATCAATTTAATTGAGTTAAGTGACTTAGATATTGAAAAAAGAAACATCTTAATTAATTTTGCGGTAGAACTAGGTGACTATCTTAAATCTAAAGGAAGATACTATAAGACAAATATTGGTATGTTAGGAAATGTAGTATCTCAACTTCATTTACATTTGGTTTTAAGAAAAAAAAGTGACCCAGCTTGGCCTGGTCCTGTTTGGGGATACAACTTTAAAAACAAACTTGATGAAAAATCTAAATCAAATAGATCAAATTTAATACTCCAATTTTCAAAATAATTTTTCCAAATTTTATTTAAATCAAATTATTTGGAAAAAGAAATTTTTATTTGATCTACTAAAATATACCAAGCAAGACTAAAAATAACTATAACTCCACCAACTATCATATAGATATTTGGAGTTTCATTTGTGCCAAGCCATACCCAAAATGGACCCAGAGAAGTTTCTAAAAGCATTAAAAGTCCAATATTTGAAGCCTGAGTGTACCTAGTTGCAAAAGTTAAGCATGCAAAAGATATTGGAAGGATTATTAATCCAGATAAAGAAATTGCTATTATATCCCCTTTAAAAAGAAGATCTGGAGATACAATAAATAACCCAATTATGCCATAGCCAAAAGAACTCAATCCAGTAACAGTCATAGCTGGTATATCAGGTTTGCTTCTCAAAAATACTAAACTCAAGCCTAATGTGGCTGCAGCTCCTATTCCGCATACCGTTCCAATGAAAACGCTACCCTGAGGTGCATTTAAAACATTTTCACCATTTGCCACAGAAATCCCAACTCCAATCAATGAAAAAAATGCAGTTATCCATGTCGAAGATGTTGTTTTTTCTTTAAGAATAAAAATTGAAAATATAGAGGCAAATATTGGAGAGGTAGCTAGACAAAATAAAATTAACGATACTGAAGTTTCAGCAACACCATACGTGAAAAATATAGAACTTAATATCTGAGATAAAATTATCCAGATACCAACTCTTGAAAAAACTTTTTTAAAATTTTTTCTATAAATTCCAAAACAGCTAGAAAATAAGATAAGCATTAATCCCATTTCAAAACCTCGCCACGTCAGCATTGACCATGCGTCCATTTCAGACCATCTCATAAACAAGGTGTCTGGAGATAAAACTAATGCACCAATAGTGGCTATTCCAATTCCCTTAAAAAGATTTCCAGATAAAGAGAAGTTCAAAATAATTCCTAAAATAAATTATTATTTTTAAAAAAATCTATTAAAGTTTTTGCTACATCGACATGATTTTCTTGTTGAACCCAATGTCCAGCATTCTGGATAATATGTCTGCCCTTATAATGCAAACATAAATTATTTTCCATTATTTCTAATGCTCCAGGTTTTTGGTAAATACCCCAATCTTTTTCACCTGCAATAAAACAAGATGGAACTTCAATCTTTTTACCAGAAAAAATTCTTAAATCACTATTAAGATTATTTGAGGTCATGCACCTATACCAGTTTAATGCAGGTTGAAAACTATTTTTTAAAAAGCTGTTGGTGTAAACTTCTAATTCTTGATCATTTAACCAATTTTCATAACAATTTGACTGTGGATAGTGCGGCATTACACTTTGGACCATATCCTCGTTAAGTTGCATAATGTAATACTCTGGCATTTTAGCTAAGTTTTCCGCATTCCAAGAATTCAACTTGTAAGGAACGTTCTTTTTCCAGTCTGCACTTTTCATGTGATAGTAAGCTCTTAAAAATTTATGTAGTTCTTTTTTTTCTAAGTGCATATCTTTGTTGGCTTCAATTGTAGAATAATACCATTGGTAGTGTTTTCTGGGAGGGTCTAATTTTTCTAATTCTTTGTGAATAGGGTCTTCATATGTCAAACTACTATTTATATTTGGAGTTCCAGCGTATGGAGCACTCATCATAACTAAAGATTTAAAGATGTCTGGTCTGATTATAGCTGACACTGCAGCAACTGATGAACCTGCATCATGTCCAACCAATAAATCAATTTTATCAAGATTTAAAGAACTCATAAGACTTATTATATCTGTGCTTAAGTTTAATAATCGATATTCAGATATGTCGGCATGAAATTCTTTTCCCCCACCTAAGGTTTGGCCATATCCTCTCATATCAGGTGCAATAACTCTAAAACCTTCAGCAGCTAAAAAAGGTATAATTTTTCTCCAACTAAAACTTAATTCGGGAAACCCGTGCAGAAGAAGAGCCGTTGGTTTTTGAGATTTGTTTGAATCTGCTTCTAAATAATGAACATTGAGACCATTTGAGATTTCTACATTATGTGATTTGATTATTGGGTCTAAAAGTTCAATCATGATTTGTTTCAATTAGTTTTGTATTTTTTAACAGTTTCTAGATTAACCTCAATTCCTAAACCTTTATCGTCTGGAATATTTATCATGCCATTCACAAGCTCAAAGGGTTTTGAAAGTAATTCTCTTCTAAAGGGATGACTTGATTGATCATATTCTAAAATAGGCTCTCTAGCAAAAATTGAGAAATGGGTTACTGGAATGGAGGCAATAACTTGAATAGATGCAGCTTGTGCAATTGCTGAACCCCATACATGAGGATTAACCTCTACACCAAAACTATGTGCTAAATTAATAATATGTTTTGCACCTGTTATACCGCCACATGAACCAATATCAGGTTGTGCAATGTCAATTGCATTATTTTCGAAAAGTGATTTAAATCCAAATAGAGTATGCTCATTCTCACCTCCTGCAATAGGAATGTCTAACTTAGATCTCAATTCTGCATAACCTTTAATATCCTCAGGAACAACTGGTTCTTCATACCAGCGTAATTTATAACTCTGTAAGTTTTTTCCTAATGTCAGTGCCTCAGATCTTCCATAAGCGTGATTAGTATCAATCATAAGAGTAACATTTTTATTTTTCAGAGCATGACCAACACTTTCCATACACTTCAGGTCGTCGTCTATTCCAAAACCAAGTTTAACCTTCATATGATCAAAACCATTTTCGAAGTGAGATAAAGCTTCTTCTGCTAATCTGCTTGCTTCACCTTTACCTTTTATTCTGTAAAAACCCGTTGCATAAGGTTTAATTTTTGTTCTAAATGCACCTCCTAATAATTTATATACAGGTTGGTCGTAATATTTGCCTGCAATATCCCATAATGCTATATCCACTGCACTTATGCCAGATACTACAGATCCTTTTCTTCCATAATCTCTTGTAGAATTGTACATTTTGTGCCATAGGACTTCTATATTTAATGGGGACTGATCTAATAAAATAGGCTTTAGAGCATTTTCAATGACAGCTGCTGAGATTTCGGGCGGTTCTAATCCTTGACAAAATGCTTCCCCCCAGCCAACTAAACCTGAGTTTGTTTTTATTTCTACAAGTGTCGCAGACCTCACATTTACCCATCCTTGAGAAAATGCAAAAGGTATTTCTAATGATGATTTAATAACATGGACTTTAACATCAATTATCTTTATTTTCATTTAATGCCTCCATGATATTTGTTTTTAATTTTCTTTATTTGGTTTTAATTCTTCCTTTTAATGTAATTGGCAACTGGCACAACATAAAAATTCCAACTAAAGGCGATAATACAAAAACTTTGATAAAAACCCAATCCTCAGTTTCAAGAAACCTCCAAGATATTTCATTTATAATTGTAAGAAATAAAAAAAACAAACCCCATCTCAAACTAAGTTTATACCAGGTTTCATCATTAAGAGAAAATTGAGATCCAAAAAATTGTTTCATCATTGCTTTCTTATAAAATATGCCAAAAAGTAAAACAGCACTAAAAAAGCCATTAAAAATTGTTGGTTGAATTTTCACAAACTCATCGTCATTAAAAGAATATGCAAAAAAAGTAAAAAGAGCAGACATGCAAATTCCAAATATTTGAAATTTGGAAATGCGTTTTTCTATAACATAGAACACCAGCATAACCATAAGACCAAGAATTAGTGATATGATAGCAGCAACAATTAAAGTGTAATATTGCGCTCCTAAAAAAAAACCTGATAAAGGTACAATTTCAAAAAAAAATGCACTTAATCGCACGTAACTATCCTTTAGTTTTTCCCAATAATTCTTGAGTGAATTTTGGGTTTTGACTATTTTTTCTTAACCAAATATCAAAAAAAATCTTTATAAATTCAGAGTTGTCAGTTTCTAATACCTTTTCATTTTGAAAATAAAATATTGCTTCATCGTTATTTTTGATACCTATGAATTTATTATTTTTCTTTATTTTTCTAAATGCTTTATTTAATAAAGCATTTACTTCTTTTAATTCTTTTTCATTGAATGTTTTTTGCTTTTTCAGTTGATTGATAGTTTCATCTACAACACTTTTTTTGGAAAAATCTTTATTATATTTTAAAATTAAAGCAAATTTATTTGAAGGATAGCTGCCGCTTTCACTTATAAGTTTTGCATCATACATATTCCAAAAAAGAAATTGAAAATTAGCTTTTCCTACCATAGTTTGTTTTGAAAAATAATTATTCAATATATTTACAGTGTTTTGATCTTCCCCAATTGTGTTTTTGGGATTTGAGTATACAAAATTAGAATATGAAAGAAAAATTAGGGTGAAAATTAAACAAAATTTACTAAACATCAAATATTACCAGCTTTTGAGATTTAAGGGTCCTATTTGAGTTGCAGTTTTTCCTCTTAAAAAAACCAAGGTAACTGATCCAATATTAATACCAAATTTACTGACGTAAGCTCTATTAATTGCTAAATCTTCACTTTGTTTATAGATCCAATCGTTAAAGTGAACTTTAATATTTGAACCTTTGATATTTAGATAAATATCATAAGACCAATTAAGTGTATTACCTGAAATAGATCCAGAGGCTTTACCTTCAATATCATCAGCTTGTCCTTGATATAGGACTTTATTTTTATCAGTGATTTTTTTTATTTTCCAAATACGATTTGCTTGTTCACCATCATCATATAAAAAATCTTCGTCAAGAGTTAAGGTATTATTCTCTACCTTTCCTGTAATGTTAACTCTAAATTGTCTTTTTAAATTCCCAAATCTATCTTCAAAAATGCCATAAGCTATAGTTTTACCTTCAAAAAAAGAAAATAAATCTAGTTTAGGAGTATTATTTTCAAATTGTTTCATATCAATTTTACTACAAGAACTTAATAATAATATAAATATAAATATAAAAAAAACTTTTAATTTGTATACAAGTTCACCAACAGAAAACAATTTTTACTCCATAATTTATATGTTTGATATAAGATTTTTTTTTTAAAATTCAATTTATATGGTAGATTTTTCAGGTTCTCTTTTTTCAGACAATTCAAAAGCATTTGCAAAAATTTCGTAAGATTTAATACGATGATTTTCGTTATGACACCAGGTTAGAATAGCAATCTCATCAATATTATTTTCTTCTACTAGATTAGAAATTTTATTCTTTGTTATATTTGCGTCTCCTACCAATGAGTTTTGATACATATTTTGATATTGTTCTGTCCAACCATTATCATTGATAATACTCAAGGCATTATCAGGATCAGTGATAGATCCAAGCTGACCATAATTTCTACCAATCTTCCATGCAGCTCTAGATGCAAATAAATATTTTGCCTCTTCATTTGTATTTGCAGTTAAGGCCCACATACATACATTAACTAGAGGTTTAGAGAATTTTTCTGACGGACGAAATTCAGATCTATAAATACTTAAAGCTTCTTGCAGTCCTTGTCCATCTGTAATGAAATGTGCAAAACAATATGGAATACCCAAATAAGCTGCTAACTGAGCACCATAATTAGATGTTCCAAGCATCCAAATTTCTGGAATAGTATCTGAAATAGGCTGAGCGATTAAATGTCTAAATGGATGACCTTCGATTAACTTTTCATTTGAAACCCATGCTATTAGATCCCTTACATGACTTGGAAAATGTTCACTATCACTCCTGCTGTTTGGATTTAATGCTAATGCAGTTCTTCCATCAGATCCTGGTGCTCTTCCTAAACCTAAATCAATTCTGTTAGGGGCTATTGCTTCTAAAACTCTAAATTGTTCTGCAACTTTAAGTGGTGAATAATGAGGTAACATTATGCCTGCGCTTCCAATCCTTATTGAAGATGTATTACATGCTATGGCTGCCATCAATATTTCAGGTGCAGTCCCAATAATTGTAGGATGGTTATGGTGTTCTGAAACCCAAAATCTTTTGTAACCAAGTTTTTCGGCTTTTTTTGCTAAATTTATACTATCTTTTATTGTTACCGACTGAGGCTTTCCTTCAACTGAAACTGATTGTTCAAGAATTGAAACTTTCATAAAATTTGCCTAAAGATAATTATCATAATTTTATCTTATATGTTTTTGCAGCATTTTCATAAAACAATTTATTTTTTTCATTATCTGACATGTTTTCTGAAATTATTTTGAATGCATTCCATAACGAACCATAGCTACAAGAGCCTTTATCAACTGGAAAGTTACTTTCAAACATACATCTTTCAACGCCAAACATGTCAATTGTTTCATAAATCCATGACTTCCATATATCAGCTAATTGAGAAGAGTTTGGTGGATTGTGATTTAAATGAAATTTTGCACCATTAACTTTCATACCTAATCCACCTAATTTAACTTTAATGTTTGGTAATCTTGATAATCTCATCATAGCCTTACGCCACTCTCTATGAGTTAAGGCTTGCTTTCCTTCATATTCACCAAGATGAATGGGTCCTCCAATATGATTAAGAATAATGCTAAGTTCTGGTAGTGTCATGGCTATTTTTTCCATTTCACTTAATTGTGTGTGATATATCCAAAAATCTAGTGAAAGTCCTGCCTCTTGCAAGCATCTTGCACCTTCAACAAATTTTGGATGTGACATAAGGGATAAATCAGAATTTACAGCACCAGATTTAATTCTAGGGTCTGGATGTGCCGCTAAAAGCATTCTTATGCCTTTTAGTCGACCTTCACTAATTTCTAAACCTTTTTGTATAACTGGTTTCAATTTATTTCCAAAAGTTAGATCAAGAGATCCAACTATAGATGCATTTACCTTAACTTTATTATCCGGTATTAGATCAGCTCTTTTGCCTTCATTTGTAGCAAATTCAATTTCACTGAGAGTTCTGAATTCTTCAAGTCCATCTTGTAAATATATCTTTGTGTTAGATGAGCTCATAATATAAACAGTTGCCTTTATATTATGACCTGAAGACTCAATGTCCTCCAACAATTCTTCTACATAATATTTTCCAAATCCAACATCCCAAAGATGATGATGTGGATCAATAATATTCAGATCAGGAAGTAAAGGTTGTTCTTTTAATTTATTTAACCAATTTGGTCTCACATCAAGGTGAGGTGATTTGATTTTTTTCATCTAAATTTCTCTGTAGAAATTGAAAATAATTTATTTTTTATTTATGATTTAAATTATTTAACACTAACTTAATAAGTGCAAATAAAATTTGAATGTTTTCCTAGTTCTACCCTAAGGAGCCTAAATATATTATGAAAATTAATAATAATCAGAATATTGATTTTAAGACAATTAAAGTAAATCCTATTGCAGGTGCGCTTGGAGCTCAGATAGATAATATTGATTTATCTGAAAATCTGCCTGATGAAATTATATCTGAAATCTATGATGCACTGTTAGCTTATCAAGTGATATTTTTTAGAGACCAAAAGTTTAGTCCAGACACTCAAAAAGCATTCGCAGAAAGAATTGGAAAGCCAATAGTTTATCCTTTTGTAAAAAGTTTAGAAAATTTTCCTGAGATAACACCAATTTTGAAAAAGGAAACTGACACAAACAATTTTGGTGGAATTTGGCATAGTGATACTACCTATCAAGAAGAACCTCCCATGGGAACAATGCTGTATGGTATCGAAACACCTGATTATGGTGGAGATACAGAGTGGTCTAATCAATACATGGCTTATGAAAGTTTATCTGAGGGTATGAAAAAATTTTTAGATACTCTTGAAGCAGTAAATATTTCAGGTAAATCACGAGTTGCTAAAACCAGATCGGATATTATGAAACATGCATCAGTTGGTCTAAAAGGGGACGAATTAAAAGCTATTCATCCAGTAGTAAGAACACACCCAGAAACTAAAAGAAAATCATTATATGTTAATGAAGCTCATACGACCAATTTTGTTGGTATGACGGAGGAAGAAAGTACACCAATATTAGAGTACTTATACAAGCATCAAATCAAATCAGAATTTACTTGTAGATTTCAATGGAAACCAGGGTCTGTAGCAATTTGGGATAATAGATGTACAATGCATAATCCTATAAATGATTACCATGGACAAAGACGATTAATGCATAGAATTACTTTTGCAGGAGACAAACCGTCATAAGCAAAAAAGTGGAGAAAAAAATGTCGCAAAAAAAATATTTTAATAACATAAATGACTTAGATTCAGGAATAAAAAGAGAACTTGCAGAAGGAGTTTCTACAAGAATTTTTTGTGGTGAACAAGCTATGCTATCTCTGGTTGACATTGAGCCAAATGCTAAAGGTAAAATTCACTCACATCCAGAAGAGCAATGGGGATTTTTGATTGAAGGTTCTGGAATTAGAATTCAAGGTGGCGAAGAAATAGAAATTAAAAAGGGTGACTTTTGGCAGACGCCTGGTGGGGTTGAACATGGTATTATAGCTGGTCCAGAAGGTGCAAAAATCCTTGATGTTTTTAGCCCTCCTAGAGAAAATTACAAATCTGCTGGTTCTGGATTCGGTTCATAATGATTTCAATTGATTATTTTATGAGCCATGGAAGTCCTTGGACATTTCTTGGACATGGTCGTTTAGGGGTATTGATAAAAAAATTTAATGTTAATTTAAATATGTATCCAGTAAACTATGGGGAGATTTTCACAATTTCCGGAGGTCTTCCTGTTTCAAAGAGACCACCTCAAAGACAAAATTTGAGATTACAAGAATTGAATAGATGGTCTAAATTTTTAAATATAAAATTAAATCCACAACCAAAATTTTTCCCATCAAAATCTGTTCTTCCATCATTAATAATCATAGCTGCAAAAATTCAAAAAATAGAAAATTATTTTGAGCTTGCCGATAATATTATGAATAGTTTGTGGGTAAGAAATCAAGATGTAGACAATGAAGATGTGCTTATAAACATATTGAACCTCATGAACTTAAATTCAAAAAAAATTATTTCGTTTGCTAAAAGTGAAGAATGTAAAAAAATCTTTGAAGAATATACCCAACTAGCGATTAAAAAAAATGTTTTCGGAGCTCCAACATATATTATAAATGATCAAATTTATTGGGGACAAGATAGGTTGGATTTTGTTGAAAGGCATTTATTAAGTCTAAATTGAACTAATAAGTATTGTTTTTAAAAAATTATTTGAGTAATATGCAAAAAAAATTAAGGATATGTCATGGATACAAGTATTGATATAGATCAAAAAAATGTGGTCGATCTTAAATCAAAGTCTAAGGTTAAACCTAATTTCAATTGGGAAGATCCTCTCTTATTAGATTCTTTGATTTCTGAAGAAGAAGCTCTAATTAAATCAACTGCTCACGAATATGCTCAAGCCAAACTTTTACCAAGAGTAGAGGAAGCATTTTTAGAAGAAAAAACTGATAAAAAAATCTTTAAGGAAATGGGAGAACTTGGTTTGTTGGGAATTACTATTCCAGAAAAGTATGGTTGTGCTGGTGCTTCATACGTATCCTATGGATTAGTAGCTAAAGAGGTAGAAAGAGTTGACTCAGGTTACAGATCAATGATGTCTGTTCAATCTTCTTTAGTGATGCATCCAATTTACTCTTACGGTAGCGAAGAACAAAGACAAAAGTATTTACCAGGTTTGGCTTCAGGTGATCTTATTGGTTGTTTTGGATTGACTGAACCTGATGCTGGATCAGATCCCAGCTCTATGAAAACTACAGCAATAAAAGTTAAAGGTGGATACTCTTTATCTGGTTCAAAAATGTGGATTTCTAATTCTCCAATAGCTGACGTTTTTGTTGTTTGGGCTAAGTCTAAAGAACATGGTGACGCCATTAAAGGATTTATACTTGAAAAACAAATGAAAGGTTTAAGTGCACCAAAAATAAAAGGAAAATTATCATTAAGAGCGTCTATAACTGGTGAGATAGTTATGGACAATGTCTTTGTTCCAGATGAAAATCTATTGCCAAATATTACTGGTCTAAAAGGTCCATTTGGCTGTTTGAATAGAGCTAGATATGGCATAGCTTGGGGAGTGATGGGGGCTGCTGAAGACTGTTGGCACAGAGCTCGCCAGTATACATTAGATAGAAAACAATTTGGTAAACCATTGGCGGCCACACAGTTAATTCAAAAAAAACTAGCTGATATGCAGACTGAAATCACATTAGGTTTAAGTGCTGCACTTCAAGTTGGCAGGTTATTTGATCAAGGCAATTTAGCACCGGAAGCCATTTCACTCATTAAAAGAAACAACTGTGGAAAAGCTCTTGAAATTGCAAGACTTTCAAGAGATATGCATGGTGGGAACGGTATTCATGCTGAATATCAGGTTATGCGACATTTGATGAATTTGGAGACTGTTAATACCTATGAAGGTACTCATGATGTTCACGCATTAATCCTTGGTCGAGCGCAAACCGGTATCCAAGCTTTTTTTTAAACATAAATTTTATGTTTGTTAAAAAGAAAATAATCTTTAATGACAGTAACCGGAATTGTTTTTAGCACTTGAAATTTCGTATCTTCGAATTTTATTTCCATGTTTATTTTGACATAAGAAACTACCTCTTTATCAAAATAACTAATTATTTTTACTTTTGATCTAGTTTTTAAGCAGATTAATGGACTATTAATTTTATTATCGTTACTCATAAAGTTTTACTTCTATTGTTAAAAAAAAATTCGTAACATAATAGATGAGTGTTATATTAATTATCATTCACGAAATGAGATTAAATTATAATTTAGTAAAGTTTTATGTCTGAAGTTAAAAGAAGATTAGCAACTATCTTAGCAACTGACTGTGTTGATTTCAGTAAGCATATGGAATTCCAAGAAGAAAAAACACTAAGCAGTTTAAAAGAGTGTAGAGATATCATTGATCCAATAATAAATAAATTTTCCGGTAGAATTTTCCATACTGCTGGTGACTCAATAATAGCTGAATTTGATAGTCCAGTGGGAGCCACAAAAGCGGGTGTTGAATTTCAAAAATCTATTAAAGATAGGAATTTAACAGAGGATAAAAATCCTAAATTATCTTGGAGAGTAGGGATCCATTTAGATGATATCATAATTGAAGGTGATAACATTTATGGAAATGGTGTAAATATAGCTGCTCGTCTTGAGAGTCAATCACCAGTTGGAGAAATTTTAATTTCAGATGTAGTAAGGCAGCAAATTTATAATAAAATTGAAGAGACTATTCATCCTCTAGGTAAAATTGAGTTGAAAAATATTTCAAATAATTTCGAAGTTTTTTCTTTACTTGGTGATGGAAAAAATAAAATAAAAAATTTCTCAAATAAAAATCTTAATAAAAAACCAAAATTTGCAATTTTACCTTTTGCGAATACCAGTAAAGATGAGGATAGTGGTTTCTTGGTAGATGGCATTGTTGAGGATTTAATTACAGAATTTTCTATGATGCGTGAATTCGAAATCCTTTCAAGACAAACAACCGTAAATTTCAAAGATGAAAATCAAGACATAAAAGAATTTTCAAAGAAATTCGATTTAGATTTTATAGTGACAGGAGGCATCCGTGCTTCTGGTAAAAGAGTAAGAATAAGTATCGAATTAAGTGATGCGAAAGATGATAGTATTATCTGGAGTAACAAATATGACAGGGTTCTTGAAGATATTTTTGATTTACAGGACGAAATAGTTAGAAAAATTTCAATCGCTCTACTAGGAGAGATTGAAATTAGTTCGTTGCAAAGATCAAAAAGAAAGCCTACTGAGAATATAAGTTCATATGAATATTTATTAAGAGGGAAAGAAAATCATCATAAATTTACAAAAGAAGCTTGTCAGGAGGCATTAAAAAACTTCGATAAGGCCATTGAAGCAGATGCTAATAATGCTCAGGCATATGCTTGGAAATGTTGTACTCTGGGCCAAGCAATGTTTAGGGGTTTTTCAGATCAGAATCCTGAAGAAATTTTTGCAGAAGCTAAACAAAATATAGATAAAGCTCTAGAATTAAATGAGAATGATTTTGAATGTCATAGAATGTTATCTGCAGTTTACTTAAGTAATCATGATTATGTTTTAGCTGAAGATCATGGAAAAAAAGCATTTAATATGGTTCCAAACGATCCAAGAGTGCTATCTGGATATGGTGAAGTTTTAGTAAGAACAGGAAAGGTTGATAAAGGTTTAGAATTACTTAATAAGGCATATGAGCTTGACCCAATTCCTCAAGGTCAGTCGTCATCTGATAACAGAGTAAAAGACTTAGTTCTTGGTTATTTTTTTGCAGAGGATTATAATAAAGTAGTTGAATTAAGTTTTGATATAAGTGTGATGGACCCAAGATCTATCGCATTAATACTATATTCAAGGTCGCAATTAAAACAAGATCTAGAAATGAGTAAAGAATATAAAGTTTTAAAAAGTGAGTTTGAAAAAACTGATTGGGACCAAGCTGTAGATAGATTTCATATTCAAGATGAGGTTATTAAGAATGAGTTATTAAGTTTCATTAAAAAAATTTAATTATTATTTGCATATTTTTGTGCTGCAATTCTAAATAAAGCGTTAATTGCACCATATCCTTTATAATCATTTATTCTCTGCACAAACTCAAAGAAAAAATTATCATTAAATACTGGACTATAAATTTGTAGAAAAGATCCACTATCATCTTCATCATATAAAATATTGAGCCTTTCAAGCTCTTTACAAAATTCATAATCCAAACCAAATCTTGCTTCAATATCATCATAATAATTTTTAGAAATTTTAAGAAATTCTTGTCCTTGATTTTTTAATTTTTTTACAAGTTCAATTAAATTATTTGTACTTAAAGCTACGTGTTGAATTCCTGAGCCTTTTTTATTTTCTAAAAACTTTCCAGCTATTGTATTTTTATTGTCAGCTCCATTAATTGTCATTCGAAAAGTTTGTTCTTCGTTTTCAACAATTTGACTTTTAGTTATTCCGGATGGATCAATGATATCAAATATAGGTGATTTTTTTGTTCCAAATAATGTTGTGTAAGAAAGTAAAGCTGATGACATTTCATCTTGGTGAAGTGTTTGAGCAATATGATCAATTTTTAAATCAAATTCATTACTTAAATTTTTTTCTTGAAGATTAAAGTCTTTTTCCCAAACATTCGAGTTATTATGATCAACTATGTAAATTGAACCATCTATATTATTTATAACATCCATAGACTGATTACTGTCTTTTCTAATAAAATCTATATCTAGTGATTTTGCATTGTGTAGTAAGGATTTTATATCATTCACTTTTATTCCAAATGCATATGGTGAAGGACCTTGTTTTCTGCCTTCTTTTACAAGAATTGTATTTTCATAATTTAATATTATTTTCACATCATCAAATATAAATAACTTTATTGATTTTGATTTATGTTTTCCAATTTCCTTGAATCCCAACGTTATTAAAAAATTTTCTAAGAGTTCTAAATTTTTTTCTTCTAAAGCAAATTCAATAAATTCTATATTATGAATTATTGTAGTATTTTTCTTTTTTTTATCAGTTTCATTTATAAGAGAAATCAATGATCTTTTGCCATCTTTAGCAATTAAATCTCTTGGACCTGATCTATAATTATCATTGAAAATTTCTAAAGAAAGATATCCGTTGTAACCAGTTTGATTTAAATAAGTCATAAAATCATTTATTGGTAAATCACCTTGCCCGGGCATATTTCTAAAATGTCGGCTCCAGTAAAGTAAGTCCATTTCATAATAGGGTGCATCTGCTAATTGCACTATAAATATCTTCTCTGCTGGTATAGATGAGATGGATTTCAAATCAATTTTTTTTGAAAGAGTATGAAAAGAGTCTAATATTATGCCCACGTTTTCATGATTGGCTCTTCTAACAATCTCCCAGGCATCTCTATGATCATTTACATATTTTCCCCAAGCTAAAGCTTCATATCCAATCTTTATTGATCTTTCTTTAGCAATTTCTCCTAATTCATAAAAATCATCTGCTGCTCTATCTATTCCACCTAAAGATATGTTTGAAGTATTTGAACAAATTAAAACAAGGTCTGTTTCAAGTTCTTGCATTATATCAAATTTTCTTCTAGCTCTATCAAAAGCTCTTATTCTATGATTATCAGGCATTCCTTCAAAGTCTCTAAATGGTTGAAATAAAGTTATTTCAAGACCACTATCTTTCACTATTTTTTTTACTTCTTTAGGAGATAAATTATTTGTTAGGAAATCATTTTCAAAAATTTCTACACCGTCAAAGCCAGCATTTGCAATAGCTATTATCTTTTCTTTTAATGTTCCATTTATTGAAACTGTAGCAATGGAGGTTTTCATTTGAAATTACCAAAATATATGATATTTTTAAATATATATGGTATTTTTAGAATTGACAATAATAAGTTTATATTGAGTTTTATTTTATGATTGATAGTTATAAAACTGTTGGTGAAAATACTTATGAAATGATAAAAAAAGATATCATTTTTGGTAATTTAAAACCTTTAAAAAAATTAAAACTTAATGAATTAAAAAATAATTATAAAACTAGTATTTCAACTTTAAGAGAAATTTTAAGTAGATTGTCTGGTGACGGCTTTGTTGTTTATGAAGAACAAAAAGGATTTTATGTTTCACCAGTTTCTAAATCTGATTTAAAAGAAATAGCAAATCTAAGAATTTTAATTGAAAGTCACGCATTAAAATATTCCTTAGAAAACTCAAATCCCGATTGGGAAGGATCTTTACTTGCAGCACACCACAAATTAAATCTTTATGAAAATAAATTATTAAAAAACAAAACTGAAGAAAGAAGCAATTGGAAAAGATATGATAGTGAATTTCATCAAACGTTAGTAAGAAATTGTAATTCAAAGAATTTAATTGAACTTCACAAATTAATTTTTGATAAATATTTAAGATATCAATTATTGGTATTAACTTTTAGGGGGAGTGGTTCGATTGAGGAACATAAAAAACTATTGGATTATAGTCTTGAAAGAAATTTTAAAAAGGCACAAATGGTATTAGAGGAGCATATTCAAAATGGTATTATTCACGCGAATAAAAGTTTTTAAGTATCTATAAATTATTTTTCACCAAAACCACCACCACCAGGTGTTTGCATTACAAATAAGTCGTTTGGTTCAACTTCACAACTATCGTTACCATTCAAGTTTAAAATTTTACCGTCAGTTCTTTCAAGCCATTCTTTACCGCAATCTCCTGGACTACCTCCATTCAAACCAAATGGTTTTACTCTCCTATGTGAACATAATGTTGTTACTGTCATTGGCTCTAAAAATCTAAGTTTTCTTGTAACTCCATCTCCTCCATTAAACTTACCTTTTCCACCAGAATTTTCTCTAATTGAAAATTCTTCAAGTCTTACTGGAAAACGAGTTTCTAATACCTCGGGATCAGTGCTTCTAGTATTTGTCATATGAGTTTGAATAGCTGACGTTCCATGAAAGTTAGGACCAGCACCAGTTCCTCCACAAATGGTTTCATAATTTTGTATTGAGTCATTTCCCCATATAAAATTATTCATGGTTGCTTGACTACCAGCAATCACACCTAGTGCTCCAAATAATGCGTTGCATGTCAATTGACTTACTTCTGTATTGCCGGCTATGACTGCAGAAGGGTACTTTGCATTTATCATTGAATTATTTGGTATAATGATTTTTATTGGTTTAAAACATCCTTCATTAAGTGGAATATTATTTCCAACTAATGTTCTAAATACATATAATATTACAGCATAACATACTGCCATTGGGGCATTATAGTTGAGGGGATTTTTAGGAGCTGTGCCTGTAAAATCAATTATAGCCTCACGTTTTTTCTTATCAATTTTTACATTAACTCTTATGAACTCACCATTATCAAGTTCATACTCATATTCACCTTGTTTTAAATTAACTATGGCATTACGTATACTTTCTTCTGCATTATCTTGTACATGATTCATGTAGGCATGCACAGTTTCAATACCAAATTGGTCAATCATTGAATTAATTTCATTTATACCTGTTTTGTTTGCTGCAACTTGAGCTGCAAGATCTGCCATATTATGTTCAACATTTCGACATGGATACTTACCGGATGATAGGATTTTTCTCATTTCTTGCTCACGAAATATACCTTTATCAAACAACTTAAAATTATCAATCAAGACACCTTCTTCTTCAATATGCTTTGAGTCTGGTGGACCAGAACCTGGTGTTTTACCTCCTATGTCGGCATGATGGCCACGAGAGGCAACAAAAAATATAATTTCTTTTCCATTTTTATCAAAAACTGGGGTTATCACCGTTACATCTGGAAGATGTGTTCCACCATTAAATGGTGCGTTGAGTACAAAAACATCATCTGGATAAATATTATCTTTGTTTAATCTAACTACTGTTTTTATTGCCTCTGACATAGATCCTAAATGAACTGGAACATGAGGGGCATTGGCAACTAGAGACCCTTCATTATTAAAAAGAGCACATGAAAAATCTAATCTTTCTTTTATATTCACTGAATAAGCAGTGTTTGCTAACGTTGCGCCCATTTGTTCAGCAATATTCATAAAAAGATTGTTAAATACTTCAAGCATTACAACATCTACAGATGTTCCTATTCCTTTTTGAAGTTTCTTTTCATCTACTCTAGATAATATTAAATTATAATGCTTGTCTAATGTTCCAGACCAACCAGCATCAATTATGTTAGTACCTGTTGCTTCTACAATGATAGCTGGACCTGAAATATTCTGTCCAATTATTAATTCATCCCTTTTATAGATTGGTGTATTAATTTTTGATCCATTTACATACATTTTTTTGAATGCAATAGGATTTGCCTTTGTAGTTGATGTGTTAGGATTTAAAAAATTATAGTTGTCTGTTTTTTTACCTACTGCTTCAACAGTTAGCATTTCAATAAATATTTCTCTATCTTCAACAAAAAAACCAAAGCGTTTTTTATGTTCTTGTTCAAAAGATTTTCTCATATTTTCAGGTGTATCAAATTTGATTTCTAAATTTTGATGTGAGCCTTTATAATGCAAAAAAGCATTTTTTAAGAGAATAATTGAAGCGTCAGAAATATCTTGATCATTTAGATCTTTTTTTGCTTGTGAAGATAAGATTTCAATTAAGTTTTCAGCGTCTAAAATATTTGTGATATTTTTTTCAAAATGACCTTCCCTAATACTTCTAATTTCAGCAAGGCCCATTCCGTAGGCTGATAAAACTCCAGCATATGGATGTATCATAACATTTGAAATACCAAGCGAATCAGCAACATTACATGCATGTTGCCCGCCTGCACCTCCAAAACAATTCAACATATAATTTGTTACATCATAACCTTTTTGAATTGATATTTTTTTTATTGCATTAGCCATGTTTTCGACAGCTATTTTTAAAAAACCTTCAGCCATTTTAAAGATATCCATCATAGGCTCATTTTTTTCTTTAGAAATTATATCTGACAAATCCAAAAACTTTTTCTTTACAATTTCTAAATTTAGAGGTTGATCTCCAGTTTTCCCAAAAACTTTTGGGAAAAAATCTGGATTTAATTTACCTAATAAGACGTTGCAATCAGTTACAGTTAAAGGTCCACCTCTACCATATGATGCTGGGCCAGGAATTGCTCCAGCGCTCTCCGGGCCAACTTGAAATCTACCATCTTTATAGGAAAGAATTGAGCCACCACCTGCTGCCACAGTATTAATCTGCATCATAGGAGCTCTAATTCTTACACCTGCTAATTCTGTCTCAAACGATCTTTCAAACTCACCAGCAAAATGGCATACATCTGTAGAGGTTCCACCCATATCAAATCCAATTAATTTATTAAATCCCGCTTGCTTTCCGGTTTGTGTCATACTCACAACTCCTCCAGCTGGGCCAGATAATAAAGCATCTTTACCTTGGAAAAGATTTGCGTCTGTTAGGCCTCCATTGGATTGCATAAACATTAATTGAGTAGATTTAGTATCTTTAAGTTCTTCTGAAACTTGATTTACGTACCGTCTAAGAATTGGAGATAAATAAGCATCAACTACGGTGGTATCACCTCTACCAACTAATTTAATTAGTGGAGATACTTTATGACTTACTGAAATTTGATTAAAATTTTCTTCTTTTGCAATTTTTTCAATTTTATTTTCATGATCAGGATTTATATATGAATGCATAAAAGCAATAGCTACACTATTTATACCATCTGATTTTGCTTTGATTAGTGAATTTCGTACTTCTTCCTCATTTAATTCAGTAACTACATCGCCTTTATCGTTTAATCTTTCTGATACTTCTACTACTCTTTCGTATAACAACTCTGGTAATTTGATATTTAGATCAAATAATAGTGGTCTATTTTGATAACCAATTCTTAATAAGTCTCCAAAGCCTTTTGTAATAAGCAGTAGAGTTCTATCACCTTTTCTTTCAAGTAATGCATTAGTTGCAACAGTTGTACCCATTTTCACTGAAGAAATTATATCTGTAGGAATTTTATCTTCTTTTTTGAGCTCAAGAATTCTTCTTATACCTGCAACTGCAGCATCTTTGTAAGCACCAGAGTTCTCTGATAAAAGCTTATCAATTATTATTTTACCATCAGGTTTTTTTGCTACTATATCGGTGAATGTACCACCTCTATCTATCCAAAATTGCCACATATTATTCTGCCAGTGTTATGTTTGTAAGTAAGATTATTTTTTTAAATCGTCTTGAATATAGGTTTTGATTATCTCATCAAAATTTGTTTCTGCCTTGAAACCTAGTTCAATGGATCTTTTTGTATCAAAATTTCTTGCCCATCCACTTACTATTTTTTGTATTGTTGGGTCAGGTTGATGTTTGATAAGTTTTATAACATGACTGCCAGCAACTCTCTCTAATGCGTCTATTTGTTCTTGAACGGTTACAGATAAACCAGGCATGTTTAATGTTATTCTGTCATTTAATTTTGATGTATCAATCTCTGCAGCATGAACTAAAAAACCTGCAGCAGCTCTTGGTGTTGCATGCCAATGTCTTACATCAGGATTAACGGGAAGAATTGCTTCTTGACCATTTAAAGGCTCACGTATAATTCCAGAAAAAAAGCCTGAAGCTGCAAGATTAGGTTTACCAGGTCTTACGCAAATAGTAGGTAACCTTATTGATACACCATCAATCATTTTCTTTCTTGAGTAATCTGCTAATAATAACTCAGATATAGCTTTTTGGGCTCCATAAGATGTAAGAGGGGTTGTAAAAAAATCATCGGGTATCTTATCTGGGAATGGGGCGCCAAAAACTGCTATTGAGCTTGTAAAAACTAATCTTGGGCAATAATTGTCTCCTTGATGTCTTATTGCCTCAAATAAACCCCAGCTTCCTTTTGCATTTATATCCCAACCTAAATCAAATTCCTGTTCAGCTTGTCCTGAAACTATAGCAGCCAAATGAAAAATTATATCTGGCTTAGATAAAATAAGATTTGTACTGACATCTATATCTGAAATATCACCTGACTTTGATTGTATTGGAATATTAGTATTATTAGGATAGGGGGCTTCTATGATATCAAACAATGTGATTTCACTGATTTTTTTATTATTTAATTTTTCTTTTTTTAATAAGAGATTAAGCAGTTTTTGCCCAATCATCCCAGCTCCGCCCATTATTAATATTTTCATAAAACCCTCTTTATTAATTTATTGATTGAAGAATTTTGAATAACAACATATTAAAATAGAAAGTAAAAATAAAAAATAAATTTCTGATAAATTAATGCATAATTATATTAAATCTACTCTTTCAATGTCTCCTGTTATGCCTGTATTGACAATTGATAATATTGATAATGTTGAATATTTATTTGAGGCTCTAATCAAAGGAAATCTTAAGGTAGTTGAAATCACTTTAAGAACGGATTGTGCCCTAAAAGCAATAGAGATTGCGTCTAAAAAATTTCCTTCTTTGAAAATTGGAGCAGGTACAGTTTTAAACAATGAAGATTTAAATTCCGTAAAAGATGCTGGAGCGAAATTTGCTGTTAGTCCTGGCTCTACAATTTCCCTTGCTACACATGCACTAGAAAAAGAATTTCCATTCCTGCCGGGAGTTTCAAACTCCAGTGATATTATGAATTTAATGAATTTAGATTATAAATTTTTTAAATTTTTTCCAGCACAAGCTGCAGGTGGTCTTGAATATCTTAAATCTTTAAGTGGGCCATTTCCTGAAATTTTGTTTTGCCCAACAGGTGGTATTAACCAAAATAACGCTCATGAATGGCTTAGTCAAAAGAATGTAATATGTGTAGGCGGTAGTTGGATAATTCCACCTGAAAGAAGAGATTACAAAGAAATTACAAAAAGAGCTTTATTAGCAAGTAGTTTGTCAAAATAATTTCCTCTTTGTTCTAAATAAATAATAAATAAATTTTTTTGTAAAATATTTCAATTTGTCTATCATTATATTTAGAAATTAGTTTTATGTGTTTTTAAAAACTTGGGGGAAGCAATGACTGAATATTCAATTGAGGATTATGTAACTGATATTCGTTCAGTTGTAAAAGAAGAGACTGACGAGGGAAAGATAATCGATAGAATAAAACCATTATCAAAAAAAATAGCAGCAAACAAAAGTTGGGTTAAGCCAGAATATTTTAATGTAGATAAAGAACAGGGATTTGGATTGCATTTACTGCACGAAGAAAAAGATCATAGTTTAGCTGTTTTTGCAATTGCGTGGGCTCCTGGAGAGGGACTTGCGCCACATAATCACAAAACATGGGCGGTTGTTGCTGGTATTCAAGGACAAGAACATGAAACTAATTACAAAAGAATAGATGATGGAACTACAGAAGGTTTTGCGGATTTAGTAAAAACAAATGAAGAGACTATATATGCAGGAGACGCTACTTGTTGTTTGCCTGAAGACATACATAGTGTTTGGAATAATGGTCGTGAGATAGCTCTTTCTATACATACATATGGAAAACATCTCAATCATACAGGAAGATCAATTTTTGATATTAATCAAAAAACTGAAACTCCCTGTATAGTAAAGGTTCAAAATTAATTAAGTTTTATACGAAAAGTTCTAAGTTAAAATCCAATTAACCTTGGAAACATGTTTGATTTTGTTCACCCAAACCTTCTATACCCAACTTCATTTTATCGCCCGCTTTTAAAAAAACAGGTGGTTTCATTCCACCACCAACTCCAGGTGGAGTACCTGTAGCAATAATATCGCCAGGATTTAAACTCATAAATTGTGATAAATAATATACAATGTATTTTGCAGAGAATATCATGGTTTTTGTAGAACCATCTTGCATTCTTTTACCATTAACATCTAGATACATTTTTAGGTTCTGAACGTCAGACACTTCATCTTTAGTAACTAAATATGGTCCAGTTGGCCCAAAAGTGTCACAAGATTTGCCTTTAGTCCACTGTCCTTCTTTTTTTAGTTGAAATTCTCTTTCTGAAACATCATTAACTACACAATATCCAGCGATATATTCTTCTGCATCTTCTTCATTAATATATTTAGCTTTTTTTCCAATTATAATACCAAGTTCAACTTCCCAGTCAGTTTCATTAGAATTTCTTGGTATTTCAACACTATCATTTGGACCTACTACAGCAGATGTTGCCTTTGAAAATAATATTGGTTCACTTGGTACAGGCATTCCAGTTTCTGCAGCGTGATCCGAATAATTTAACCCAATACAAAGAAATTTTCCAATATTACCAACACATGCTCCCAATCTTGTATTTTCAGGAATAATTGGTAAAGATGAAACATCAATCATAGAAATTTTATTCAAGCCCTCTTCACTAACATTGTCTCCATTGATATCCGTAATATGATTAGATAAATCTCTTATTTTACCATCCTGATCAAGAATACCAGGCTTTTCTTTCCCAATTTCTCCGTAGCGTAATAATTTCATTTTACTTCCTTTCTTTAATTAAAATAATTAAAAATTTTATTATTGATTTATTACATACATATTCCACCATCAATTATATGGAATTGACCTGTAGTAAAAGCTGATGCATCACTAGCTAGATAAACCGCAAGATTAGCGACTTCTTCTGCCTCACCAAATCTTCCCATTGGTTGCCTTGCAACAAATTGTTTCTTGGCTAATTCATAATCTCCCATATCTAAAAGTCTTTGCTCTAATGATGGACTTTGAATTGTTCCTGGACAAATAGCATTACATCTAATCCCATGGTTGATATAATCAGCTGCTACCGATTTAGTTATTCCCAATACTGCAGCTTTAGAGGCTGAATATATAAATCTTTTTGGTATTCCTTTTGTTGAAGATGATACTGATGCAATATTAATTATTGATCCACCACCTTTATTAATCATAACAGGAAGAATCTCCTTTATCATATGATACATAGATTTACTATTTAGGTTGAACGCTAAATCCCAATCATCATCTGTAGATTCTAAAATTGTTCCATTATGAACTATACCTGCACAGTTAAAAAGAATATCTGGAGCTTTTATCGAGCTAACTAATTTTTTTATTTCATTATAATCTGTTACATCAAGAATATGAGTTTCGTTAACTACATCCTTTAACAAAGATAAACTTTTGTGATTAATATCTGTGGCAATTACATATGCTCCTGCTTCTGCGAAAGCTTCAGCCGTTGCTTTACCAATTCCCTGTCCAGAAGCAGTTAAAAGTGCGGTCTTGTTTTTTAGATTAATCATAATAACTCCTTACATAGTTGCTCCAATTTGCCAAGGAACAAACTCCAAGTCACCAAGACCTTGAATTTCAGATTTAGATTTTTCGCCAGATGCCACACGTACAATTAAATCAAATATTTCTTGTCCAATATCTTCAATAGTTTTATTGTCTGTAATCACTTTACCAGCATTTACATCCATATCCTCAACCATATTATTATACATTTCAGTATTGGTCGCTATTTTAATTGAAGGTGAGGGTTTACATCCAAAACATGAACCTCTTCCGGTAGTAAAAGTTACGACATTACAACCACTAGCAATTTGACCCGTTACTGATGCTGGATCGTATCCAGGGCTATCCATAAATAAAAAACCTTTTTTCTCTGCTTGCTGTGCATACAGGAGAACGTCATTTAACGGTGTGGTTCCACCTTTAGCAGCAGCACCTAGAGACTTTTCTAATATTGTAGTTAATCCACCTGCTTTGTTACCTGGGGAAGGGTTATTATTTAAACTTCCCTTATTTCTTGTTACATAATCTTCCCACCATAGAATTCTATCAACAAGTTTTTTGCCTACTTCATGAGAAATGGCTCTTCTTGTTAGCATGTGTTCTGCACCATAAATTTCTGGTGTTTCTGCCAAAATTGCAGTGCCACCATTTTTTACAATTAAATCTGCAGCATGACCAAGTGAAGGGTTTGAGGTTATACCAGACCATGCATCGGATCCTCCACATTGAAGAGCAACACTTAAATGTTCGACAGATTGATCAGTTCGCTCAATGGAATTAACTTCAGGAAGCATATCATCAATACATTTTATTCCAGCTTTAATTGTTTTTCTAAGACCTCCCATGTCTTGTAGGGTCATAGTTTTAAAAAATGGATTTTCATTCAAGTTAAAAGCATCCATTAAAAACTTGATTTGATTTGCCTCACATCCTAATCCAATTAGTAATATACCAGCTAAATTTGGATGTTGAATATATCCTAAAAGGACTCTTTGAAGAGCGTCAAAACCGTCTCCTGAATCTGCCATTCCACATCCAGTGCCATGAGTAAATGAAACTACTCCATCAACATTTGGGAATTTAGATAATATTTCTTCATCAAATGCTTCTGCAATATTTTTTGCAGCTGTAGCTGAACAATTTACAGAAGTTAGTATCCCAATATAATTTCTTGTCCCAACCTTTCCGTTTTGTCTTTTGTATCCTTTGAAAGTAGCTCTTTTTTCAGGTTCAATCATGTTGGGTAATTTAACAGATGTTGAAAATTCATAATCATGATCTGTTGATTGAAAATTTGTATTTTCAACATGTACATGTTCACCTGGTAAAATATCTTTGCTAGCAATACCTATCAATTGGTCATACTTGATTATTTTCTCACCTTTTACTATTTTTCTTAAGGCAATTTTATGACCTTTCGGAATAATGTTTTTACTCTCAAGATCTTGAGTTATTTCACCAGCATTTATTTCTCTTAATGCTGTAGCAACATTGTCATTTTCATTAAGTTTAACTGTTAAGTTTTCAATATTATTCATTTTTATTATCCCCCAACTAATAAAAAGCAAAAAAACTGAAATTATCTTTTGATTTTTTTTAAATCAAGTATGATTGTTACATTGATCTTAAAATATATTAAGATCTATTCATACTATTTTTAAAATAATTTATAAACTCTATTTGTTGTTTTTAAATTTTACTTGGGAGAAAATCATGTCAGATAAAAATTTTAATCCAAAATACAGAAGTCAACATTGGTTTGATAATCCAACTAACCCTGGCATGACTGCATTGTATTTAGAGAGATCAATGAATTTTGGGCTGACACCGGACGAATTAAGATCTGGCAAACCAATTATTGGAATAGCACAAACTGGATCGGATATATCTCCATGTAATAGGGTTCATCTTAAACTGGCAGAAAGAGTAAGAGAAGGAATTAGATCATCAGGTGGTATTGCTTTTGAGTTTCCTGTTCATCCCATTCAAGAAACATTAAAGAGACCTACCGCTGCTGTTGACAGAAATTTAGCATATTTAGGATTAGTTGAAATTCTTCATGGTTATCCTATTGATGGTGTTGTCCTAATGACCGGTTGTGACAAAACAACTCCAGCTTGTTTAATGGCAGCTGCTACTGTAGATCTTCCAGCTATTGTACTAAACGGAGGTCCAATGCTGGATGGATGGCATAATGGAAAGCTTGCTGGTTCGGGAACAGCTGTTTGGGATAGTAGAGTTGAGTTAGCGGCTGGCAGAATAGATTATGAACAATTCATTGATATTGTTACTAGTTCAGCTCCTTCTGACGGTCATTGTAACACTATGGGAACTGCATCTACAATGAATTCATTAGCTGAAGCTCTTGGAATGAGCTTAACTGGAAATGCTAATATTCCTGCACCTTACAGAGAAAGAGGGCAAATGGCATATAAGACGGGTTTAAGAATTGTGGATATGGTTAAGGATGATTTAACTCCTTCCATGATTATGACTAGAGAGTCTTTTGAGAATGCAATCATTGTAAATTCTGCTATTGGTGGATCAACTAACGCTCAATGGCACATTACTGCAATAGCAAGGCATGTTGGTGTAGAATTAGAAACTGCTGCATGGCAAAATGTTGGTTATGATATTCCTTTGATGGCTAACATACAACCGGCAGGTGAGTACCTATGTGAGAGTTATCACAGAGCTGGTGGGACAGCTGCTATAATGTCAGATCTCTTTGAAAATTCAAAACTTCATGGAGATGTAATGACCGTCACAGGAAAAAAAATGTCTGAAAATTTAAAAGGAATCAAGATTAAGGACGAAAAGGTCATTACCCCTTTTAAAAAACCTATGAAACAAAAAGCAGGCTTTATAGTACTTAAAGGAAATTTATTTGACTCTGCAATAATGAAAACCTCAGTTATTTCAAAAGAATTCAAAGATAAATTTTTATCACGTCCGGGCAAAGAAGGTGTACTAGAAGGTAGAGTTATTGTTTTCGAAGGATCCGAAGATTATCATGACAGGCTTAATGACAAAAGTTTAAATATGGATGAAAATTCTATATTAGTTATTAGAGGTGCAGGACCAGTTGGCTGGCCTGGATCAGCTGAAGTTGTTAATATGCAACCATCAGATGAGTTAATTAAGCAAGGGATAACAGAATTACCATGCATAGGTGATGGAAGACAATCAGGAACCTCAGGAAGTCCATCAATACTTAATGCTTCACCTGAGAGTGCGACTGGAGGCGGATTAGCTTGGTTGAGGACAGGTGACACTGTCGTTATTGATTTGAATAATTATACAGCTAACATGCTTGTAAGTGATGAAGAGATTGAGCTCAGGAAAAAAGATGGTGTTCCGCCTTATCCTGAAAGTCAAACTCCTTGGCAAGAAATTCAAAGAAATTTAGTAAGTGAACTATCTGACGGAGCTGTACTAGAGAATGCTGTCAAATTTCAGAAGGTAAGAAAAAAATTACCAAGGGATAATCATTAAGATAATGACAGAAAATAAAAATATTCTAGTAATTGGTCTAGGATCAATGGGTTATGGGATAGCAAAATCGCTGATGCGCACCGGATATAAAGTTTATGGTCAAGATAAAAATCCTGACCAACAAAAAAAATTTTTTCAAGATGGAGGTTTTGAAGGTAAAGTTCCATACGACCAATTAGAAGCAGTTGTAATAGTTGTCTTAAATGAAAAGCAAACTAGTGAGATTATTTTTGGTGAGGAGGGGATTTCCAATAAATTAAAAAATAACACATTGATAATGGTATGCACTACTGTTTCTCCAGATTTTGCAAAAGAAATGGATAACAAGTGTACTAAAAAAGGACTTTTATATCTAGATGCACCTATCTCTGGTGGATCAAAAAAATCATTAGAAGGTAAATTATCTTATATGATTTCTGGAAGTCAAAAAGCTCTGGAAAAAGCCAAGCCACTTTTAGATTCAACCTCTGAAAAGGTTTTTAAATTTGGCCAATCTGTCGGAGCTGGGTCTGCAATGAAGGCAGTTAATCAAATGCTTGCAGGTATTCATATTTCAGCAATGGCAGAAGCAATAACATTTGGAATATCTCAAGGCATAGACCCTAAGAAATTTTTAGAGGTTATCTCTGAATGTGCTGGAACATCCTGGATGCTTGAGAATAGAGCTCCACATATTATAAATGATGATTATTCTCCAAAATCATCGATAAATATATGGCCAAAAGATCTAGGGATTGTTCTGGATATAGCAAAAAAATCAAATTTTTCTGCACCTCTAACTGCAACAGCCATGCAACAATTTGTTGCAGCTGCTGGTTCTGGTTTGGGTCACGAAGATGATGCTGCTGTAGCTAAAATTTATGCTCGTAATGCAGGAATTGAATTAACTAAGTATTAAATATCCCCCTAATTTACTTCTGAAATTAGAGATTTTCCTTCGAAGTAATTTATTATGTTATCAAATACAAGCTGACCCATTGCATTTCTTGTCTCAACTGTACCAGACGCAATATGAGGTAACAAAACTGTATTTTGCAGTTTCATTAATTTTTTAGGGATGTTTGGTTCATTTGTATAAACATCTAATCCGGCAGCCAATATCAAATTATTTTCTAGACAATATATTAATTCATCTTGATCGATAACCGAACCCCTAGCTACATTGATAAGTACGCCATTTTCTCCAAGATTATTTAGAACATCTTTATTAATTAACTTTTCTGTTTCTTTTCCACCAGGTGTAATTATACAAAGTGTATCAACTTCCTTTGCTAATTCTTTCAAATCGCTGTAAAATCTATACTTAACATCTTTTTTATTTCTTGAATGATACGAAATTTCACAATTAAACGCTTCTGCCCTTTTAGCTATCGCTTTACCAATTCTTCCCATTCCAACTATTCCTAGCTTGGTTCCTGTAAACTTTTTAGTTAATGGAAAATCACCCTCAATCCATTTGTTTTTTCTTGCAAAACTGTCAGCTTCAACGATTTTTTTGTAAACACATAGCATTAATGCGATAGCTGTATCAGCTACTTCATCATTAAGAACTTCTGGTGTATTGGTGACTTTAATTGCTAAACTTTTAGCAAAATTAACATCAATAGCATCATACCCTACACCATAACACGCTATAATTTTTAGATTAGGCATACTTTTCATTAAATCAGGGGTAATTTTATAACCTCCCATGACTGCTATTGCATCAATATCTTCTCTAACTTCAAATAAATAATTATCTTCATCTTTTTGTTTCCATAACTTATGTGTGTTAAAGTTTTGATCAGCAAGCGAAACAAAATATTCTGGCATTTCGGTCATTATTAGTAAGTTTTTTTTCATTCAAAATATCCCTTTATATACTTAATTTAGGCATCTGATTTTTTTTGATAATCGCCCCTTTATGTTTGATGACTTCTCTTGTGACAGCATGAGATTTTAATATAATTTCTTCAATACTAGTATTTTTACCATTGTTCATCAATGCCAAGAATGAGCCGTTGAAAGCATCTCCTGCAGCAGTTGTATCTACAACCTCACCATGCGGAACAGTAATGGTTTTTATATCTTGATCAAGGTTTTTAAATATGATTGAATTTTTATATCTCAATAAAATCAGATTTTTTTCATTATTCAATAGATTAAAGATTTCATTTGGTTTTTTAATCTTAAATAGATCTTTAATATCATCATAAGAGACAAAATTAATATTTACATAATTATTAATTTCTATAAATAGTGATTGCGATCTATTTTTGTCATAATGTAGTTGATGTCTAAAATTAAAATCAAAAGCACAAACATCAGCTGTAGCTCCAACCTTAATTAGTTGTTGTTTTTGATTTTCATCAAGTATGCCAGCAGAAATACCGGAGTAATAAAAAATATCTGAATTACTGATATTATCTAAGAGATGCTTTCCTTTTAATCCTAAAAAGATATTTTTAGATGGTGATTGATCTCTCCAATAGGAAAAGCTTCGTTCTCCTTTTTCATTGATTTCAATAGAATATAATCCTGGCGGATTTTTTCCGTCTGTCCTAATAAGATCACAATTTAGTTTTTCAATTTTGAATCTCTCCATCATTTTCTTTGAAAAACTATCTTTTGAAAGAGCGGTGCAGTAAAAAGTATTGGTTTCCTTATTTGTTAATCGTGAAAAATAAACTGCAGAATTATAAGTGTCACCTCCAAAATTAATCTCCATCATTGAATTTGAATTTCCTAAAGAGGATATATCACCGTTTAGCTCAATCATACATTCCCCTAAAAAGATAGCTTTTTTCTGCATTTCACAAGTATCCTTAAGATATAAATTTTATGGTTACTATAATTATTAAATGTAATAATTTACTCAATCTTTATTTTAAAATATATTTATTGTAGAGTAACTTAGGAAAATATGAGGTTTATTGGTGACAATCTTAGATATAAACAACAACTCATTTTATAATAAATTTGATTATAATATTGAAAGAGCTATAGAGGCATTGAAAAAAGAATTTGGTCAACAATTTTCAATATCTAAATCAGTTCGTGAACAACATACTAGCACAACTACAATTCATACACCCGAACTACCTGATGGTGTTGTTTTTGCATATAGTAAAGAAGATGTTCAAAAAACTGTAAAAATTTGTCACGAACATGGTTGCCCAATTATCCCCTTTGGTGCAGGTTCTTCTCTGGAGGGGCACCTAAATGCCAATTTTGGTGGGATCTCAATAGATATGAACAATCTCAATAATATTATAGAAGTTCATCCTGAAGATTCTACTGTTGTAGTGCAACCTGGTGTAACAAGAGAACAACTTAATACATATCTTAGAGATACAGGTTTATTTTTTCCTATTGATCCTGGCGCGAATGCTTCAATTGGTGGAATGACGTCTACTAGAGCCTCTGGAACAAATGCAGTTCGTTATGGTACAATGAAAGACAATGTTTTATCTCTTGAAGTTGTTATGCCAAATGGTGAGATAATAAAAACCGCCAGTAGAGCAAGAAAAAGTTCAGCTGGATATGACTTAACAAGATTAATTGTTGGTTCTGAAGGAACTTTGGGTGTAATTACTGAAATTACTCTTAAACTCTATGGTATACCTGAGGAAATTGGAGCTGGTAGGTGCACGTTCCCTTCTGTTAAAGATGCAACTGATGCAGTTATCATGACGATACAAGCTGGTATACCAGTAGCTAGAATTGAACTTTTAGACATTGCACAAGTTAAAGCAGTTAATAATTATTCTAAATTGAGTTTACCAGAATCACCCTTGTTGCTTTTAGAGTTTCATGGAAGCAAATCTTCTGTTAAAGAGCAGACAGAATTATTTAACGAGATTTCTAAAGATTTTGGAGGTAATAATTTTGAGTGGAACGCTAATATTGAAGAAAGAAATAAATTATGGAAAGCTAGGCATGATGTTTATTATGCTGTAAAAGCATGTAGACCAGAGGCAGATTACATCGCAACAGACGTGTGTGTACCTATCTCAAGACTCTCGGAATGCATTACAGAAACCATTGAAGATATGGAGCAAAATAAATTATTTGGTCCTATTGTTGGTCATGTTGGAGACGGCAATTTTCATGTTCAACTTATGATTGATCCCAAAGACCAGAATGAAATTGATGTTGCGAATGGTTTCTTAGAAAGATTAGCTCATAGAGCAATTAGTATGGATGGTACATGTACTGGTGAACATGGTGTAGGGCAGGGTAAAAAACAGTATCTACTTGAGGAGTTAGGTTCTGCGGTAAATTTTATGAAATTGATTAAGGAAGAATTAGACCCCAAAGGTATTATGAATCCTGGAAAAATTTTGTAGAAATAAAATCGAATATTTTAGAGGCATTAAATATGGATGGTAATACTTCACTTTGGTCTTCAGATAATTATGATCCTGTAAGTATCAAGTTATGTGTAAAAAAGTTAAAAGAAGAATTTGGACAGCAATTTTCAGATAGCCAGAGTATTTTAGAACAACACACTCATACTATGACAATACACGAATCTGAATTACCCAATGGCGTTGTATTTGTTGAAACAAAACAGGATGTTCAAAAAGCTGTAAATATTTGTAAAGAATATAAGTGCCCAATTATACCATTTGGAGTCGGTTCTTCCTTCGAAGGGCATCTCAATGCACCTTTCGGAGGAATTTCTATTGATATGAATAATATGAACAAAATATTGAAGGTATATCAAGATGACCTTCTAGTTGTTGTTCAACCAGGTGTAACTAGAGAGCAGCTTAATACATACCTGAGAGACACAGGTTTATTTTTTCCAATTGATCCAGGGGCAAATGCTTCAATAGGTGGAATGACTGCTACACGAGCCTCAGGAACAAATGCGGTTCGTTATGGTACTATGAAAGACAATGTTATAGCCTTGGAAGTTGTTACTCCAGACGGTCAGATAATTAAAACAGCAAATAAGGCAAGGAAAAGTTCTGCTGGATATGACTTAACAAGGCTAATGGTTGGTTCTGAAGGGACTTTGAGTATAACAACAGAAATTACTCTCAAACTCTATGGTATCCCAGAAGTTATAGCTGGTGGAAGAGTAAGTTTCCCAACAGTAAAAAATGCAACTGATGCGGTTATTATGACTATTCAAGCTGGTATCCCGGTTGCTAGAATAGAATTTATGGATACAGCACAGGTAAAGGCTGTTAATAATTATTCCAAAACAAATCTTCCTGAAGCTCCATTGTTATTGGTAGAATTTCATGGAAGTCAATCATCTGTTGATGAACAGTCGGAGTTATTTGGAGAGATATCATCTGATTTTGGAGGTAAAGATTTTGAATGGACTTCTAACAATGAGGACAGAAATAAATTATGGAAAGCAAGGCATGATGCGTATTGGTCATGTAGAGCTGTAAGGCCGGAGGCAGAACTTTATTCTACGGATGTCTGCGTGCCTATTTCAAAATTATCGGATTGCATCACAGAAACTATTGAGGATATGGAACAAAATGAATTAATAGGTCCAATAGTAAGTCACGCAGGAGATGGAAATTTCCACGTTGCACTCTTAATTGATAAAAACAACAAAACTGAGTTAGATAAGTTAGATGAATTTTTAGTAAGAATATCTGAGAGAGCTATAAGAATGGATGGCACATGCACAGGTGAACATGGAGTTGGCCAAGGTAAAAGAAAATATATGCTCAAAGAGTTAGGTAATGCTGTTAATGTTATGAAAAGTGTAAAAGAAGCTTTTGATCCTCATAAAATAATGAACCCTGGAAAACTTTTCCTATAATATTGCATTAACATCATTCATAGTATGGTTAACAGTTTATTTTTCATTAAGTTCAAGGTGTAGAGAATCTTCTACAAGTTCAGATGATTACATACATAATTATTAGTTTTTTAATGATGGTTACTCCTGGCCCAGGCGTATTATCATTAGCTGGTATTGGTGCAGGCTTTGGTTGGAAAGTTGGTATGATGTATCTCATTGGTTTATTTTTTGGAACTAATGGAGTTGCACTATTAGTAGTTTTAGGCTTCAAAAAATTTTTATTTGAGATTGAAGGAGTTGAAATAACTTTCTTGCTTCTTTCTTTATCTTATTTATCTTTTCTATCTTGGCGAATAGCTACGTCTGACAACAAAACTGGATTTAAGCAGAGTTTGAAAGCACCTAGATTATATGAAGGTATTTTTTTACAATTTGTAAATCCTAAAGCCTATGTTGTACAGGGTCATTTATTTGTAGTTTTATCTCTTGGCATGAAATCATATAACACTGAAATTATAGTAAAATTAATTATTGTAAATTCTATTTGGATACCAATACATTTATTATGGCTTTGGTTAGGAATAAGTATAAAGAAATGGTCACTAGCTGTTAATAAACAAATTTGGGTAAATAGAGGAATGGGCTTGGCCTTGTTTGCAGTTGTTATTCTTTCTGCGATTATGGAATTAAATTTATAAATATAATCGATTAAATATTAAGCATTGCATAATTTGATTGCTTTTTGTGCTCAAACTTTTAGCAATAACAGTCGTAGTTACTAATGCAATTACTGTTTTGGATGACTTTTATTGTGATTCGACTTAAGTTATTTATAAATTAGACTCCCCCGTTTAATTACACTAATAAACTAATACATTCCTCCCTAGTGATTAGTTTTTTATTAGGTGCAGAGGATCTCCTTAAAATCCTCACCATTTAATATGTAGCTCTCCCTCCTGATATGTCATAAACACCAGCTGTAGTAAAACTATTCTCCCTACTTGCTAAGAAAGCAATTAAAGAAGCAACTTCATCAACGGTTACGAATCTTTTTCTTGGTATTTTAGAAAGCATATAATCAATAAATTCTTGTGATACTTGATCAAGTATTCTTGTTTTTGCCGTTGCAGGAGTAATACAATTAACTGCAATATCTTGATCAGCCGTTTCTTTTCCAAGAGATTTAGTTAATCCAATAACAGCAGCCTTTGATGCTGAGTAAGCAGGAGCATTAGGGTTGCCTTCTTTTCCGGCAATAGATGCTATATTAATAATCCTACCATAACCATTTTGTCTCATTGTTTTAACAACATATTTGTTGCAATAAAATACACCATTAACATTTACGTTGAAAACTTTTGACCATTCTTCAACTGGATAATCCCATGTTGAAAAGGTCGGACCTGCTATACCTGCACTACAAACTAAAATGTCAATTTTTTTTAACTGATTAATTGTTTCAGCCGTAGCTTCTTCTACAACTTTATTATCAGTTTGATCAACTTCTAAAAAATGGCAATTAAGTTCTTTTGCAGCGTCCATACCCAACTTTTTATCAATATCCCAAATCATAACTTCACAGCCATCACTAATAAATCTTTTTGCAGTTGCTAGTCCAATCCCTTGAGCTCCACCAGTAATAACTGCAGTTTGTCCATTAAAATTAGCCATAAACACCCCCTGTATTTGATTTGGTTGAATTATAAGAATATATTAACAATAGATATATTTCATATAAACACTTATAGTGTTTTATATCGTTCAACTATCCATTGCTAGAAAAATTTTAAAATATAGGAAGTTTGATGGAAATATTTCACATAGTCATTATTGGGATTGTATCTTGCCTTGCAATGGATATGTGGCAGAGGCTACTTAAATTATTATATGATATAAATCCCTCTGACTGGGGTGTGGTTGGAAGATGGTTTTTATTATTAATGTCTAAAGGAAAAATTCATAATCCTACTATCGATGAAGAAGATCCAATTAAAAATGAATTAATAATTGGCTGGATGGTTCATTATTCCGTTGCAATTTTTTATTCAGTATTTTTTTTTATTTTATTAGAATATAAAATATGTAGTGCATCTCTTATGAATGGCATTATTTTTGGTTTGTTAAGTGTAATTGTTCCTTGGTTTTTTTTTATGCCAGCTTTAGGTAAAGGTTTTTTAGGAATGAAGACCCCGTCACCACTTATGGCTTGTTCTTTAGCAGTTGGAAGTCATATTGCTATAGGTGCACCTATTGGTGGATTTTATCAGATATTTGGATACTAAATTAAGATATACGAATTGAGTATTAAAAATGAATGAAAATAAAATAAGAGAGCAAATATGTGTTTTAGCTACTTCTATTTTTGATAGAGGCTTAACACATGGTTCAACCGGAAATATTTCAGTACGTTTGGATGATAATAATATTTTAGTTACTCCTTCTGGATCTTCTTTTGGTAGACTTGATCCAAAGCAAATAGTCAAGGTTACTAAATCTGGTGAAATCATTGGGTCTACAACACCTACAAAAGAATTACCACTTCATCAGGCTTTTTATGAAACAAGAGGAATGAAATCTGGTGCAGTAGTACATCTCCATTCCTCGTATTCAGTCGCTTTATCAATGTTGCCAGGAATTAATGAAGATAATGTTTTACCCTCATATACACCTTATTCCGTTATGTTATTAGGTAAGGTAAAGTTACTTCCGTTCTTTGTCCCAGGAGATCCTGCTATGGGTGATGCAATTAAAGGTCTTGCTGGAAAAAGATCTGCCGTTCTTCTTGCTAATCATGGTCCTGTTGTTTCTGGTAAAGATTTGGAATCAGCGATTAATGCTGTTGAAGAATTAGAAGCTACTGCTAAACTAGCTCTTATATTAAGAGGGTCAGATGCAATAGAATTAAAAACATCTCAAATAGATAAAATAGTGTCTAAATTTAACATAGAATGGGATTAGGACAATGTATAAATTTTCGGCCAATTTAGGTCTTTTATGGACAGAAATGTCTCAAATCGATGCTATATATAAAGCTAAAGATAAAGGGTTTGATGCAGTAGAGTTTCAGTTTCCTTATCAATATGATTCTCAACAAATTAAAAAAGCATTGGATGATGTAAATTTACCTGTTATGGGTATTAATACAATTAAAGGTAATATTGAAAAAGGTGATAATGGTCTATTAGCCGTCCCTTCAAGGGTGTCTGAGGCAAGAGACGCATTACTACAAGCATTTGAGTATGCAAAAGTAATTAAATCACAAAACATTCATGCAATGGCAGGCGTCACAGATTTATCAACAAAATCTCTTGTGACTTTTATTGATAATTTAAAATTTGCAAAAGAATTGGTTAAAGAAAGTAATATCGGTTTAGTCATTGAGCCTTTAAACTTAAATGATAATCCAGGATATTTTTTAACAAGAGTTGAGCAGGCTAAGGAGATATGTGAGCTTGTAGGTTCTGATAGTATAAAAATTATGTTTGATTTTTATCATGTTCAAATCAATCAAGGCAATGTTATAAATAGATTTGCAGATAATTTACCTTTCATTGGTCATGTGCAGATAGCTTCAGTAAAGGATAGATCTGAACCAGATAAAGGTGAATTAGATTTTTCTTACATTATTCCAGAAATTTATAAAATAGGTTACAAAGGGCTGATTGGAGCAGAATATAAGCCAAGAACCACGACTGATGAAGGAATTGCTTGGATGGATAATTTTAAATAAAAATTTTTAAAGGATTTTTAAATGAAAATAATCAGACAATATGGCCCTAATGAAATAGAAAATTCATCATTGTGTTTTGGAACAATGCAGTTTGGAGATGGAGCAGATGAGCGTGACAGTCAGGAAATGTATGAGGCATGTCGTGAAAATGGTATTAATTTTTTTGATACTGCATTTGTTTATACTGGAGGCAAATCTGAAAAAATTCTTGGAAATTTAATTAGAGAAGAACGTGAAAAAATTATTCTAATTACAAAAGCAGGTTCAGTTGGAGGCTCAAGTGGAGAAAATATTAGATCACAATTAGAGCAGAGTCTTAAAAGACTAAATCAGGACTATGTAGATATTTTTTTCTTACATCATTGGGATGATAATGTACCATTAGAAGAAACATTTGAAACACTTAAAAAATTAAAAGAAGAAAAAAAATTTTTTCAATTAGGTGTTTCTAATTTTGCTGCTTGGCAAGTTTTGAAAGCAAATTTGATTGCTCAAAAATATAATTTTCCATCAGTAGATATTCTGCAACCCATGTACAATATTGTTAAAAGACAAGCCGAAGTAGAAATTCTTCCTATGGCAACATCAGAAGATATTGGTGTAATAAGTTATAGTCCTTTAGGAGGAGGCCTTCTTACAGGCAAATATGATGCATCAATTACATCAAGTAAAAATACATCTGGAAGACTTCATGAAAATGAAAAATATAAAATTAGATATGGACAAGATTGGATGTACAAAGCAGCACATTCTTTAAAAAATCTAGCGAATAATTTAAATTATGATCCTATTTCTTTAGCAGTTGCTTGGGTTTTAAAGAATGATGCGGTAACTGCCCCAATAATAAGTGCCAGAAATCTAAAACAATTAAAACCTTCCCTAGATTCAGTTAAAATTTCATTAGATAATGAAACTTACAAATTAATATCTAATATCAGTCCTACACCTGCTCCTGCAACTGATAGATTAGAAGAAGTCAGTGACAATTAAATAAGGAAATCTTTTGGATACTGCAATAGAAAAAAATTGGGAAGTTTATGCTTTAAAATATGCTGAAAGAGCAGATAGAACTCGTGGTGACAGCTTCATTTTTGACGATCATTCTAATCAAGCACACACTATTGATTATTTTATTTGGGTATTGAAATCAGATAAAGATATTATAGTTGTAGACACAGGATATGATTACGATGAAGCTAAAAGAAGAGATAGGCCTATTCAAAGAGCTCCATCTGAGGCTTTGAAAGCTATTAACGTTGAAGCAAGTGATGTTACTGACGTGATTATAACTCATCTTCATTATGATCATGCAGGAGGATTAAAGGATTTTCCTAATGCAAAATTTCATCTTCAAGAAACTGAGATGGCATACGCGACTGGTCCCTGTATGTGTCATGAAACTATTAAAATGCCTTTTACAGGCGAACATGTATGTGAGATGGTTAAAAATTTATATTCTGGCAGGGTTATCTTTTATAATGGTATTGGATCAATCAAAGGTGGAGTAACTGTTCATTTAGTAGGAGGTCATTCTAGAGGCCTGCAGTCTGTAAGAGTAAAAACAGAAAATGGTTATTTATGTTTGGCATCAGATGCCACACATTTCTATGAAAATTTTCTCATGGGTAAACCGTTTCCTATTGTTGTTGATTTGGAAGACATGCTTAATGGCTTTAATTTAATTAAAAGTTTGGCAACCAGTAATGATATGGTAATCCCAGGACATGATCCTCTAGTTAAAAACTTTTTTCCTAAAGAAGGAAAATCAGGTTTTGTTTGGAGATTAGATAAAGGACCAACTAGTCCAGTGAAGATCTAAAGTTTTTTTCCATTGATCTTCTAAATGAAACAGTAGGATCATCAGATGAATAATCTACATCTTTCCAAGTTATAATTTGATCTTCTTTAATATCTTTATTAAGTTTTATTCCATGAGCAAGACCTATTGGCAGAGTTTCATTTGAAAGAGAGTCTTTTACTGGTATCAATTTACCCCATACAGTAGCTCCACCCTCTCCATCTAAAATTTCACCTTTTGTTAGTGCTCTTTTTGATGTAGCAACTACATCACCTGAAAAAGTTTGTGTTTGCCCGGTAGATTGATTTAATAAAGCTGCACTAAAGATTGAAATATTTAGTTCCATACCGATTAAATGAAATGGTTTGTACATAGCAGAAAATTGTCCGGTACTATCAGTGTTCATACCATATTGTTTAAAACATGAGGCTGCATAATCATTTGGTGCCTTAAGCACGGCGTAAACTCCCCATCTTAAATCTTTAAATACATCTTTACCATCTCTATCAAGAGATGATACTACCTCAACTTGTCCATCATGTTCTAAAACACCACCATTGTTTTTTGGTTTAAGAACCTCTGCTAGATCATCCATACCACAAGGAGGAAAAAGTAATCCATTAGAGGGTACTCTTAGGTTGCAAGCGTTGGCAATAGCTGCCATTTCAAGACTAGATTTTGTTCCATCAAGAAATGAGTTAAACATTTTAGGGTTCATGCCAGCTTCATTTGCATCTTTTTCTGTTAATCCATAATAATTCCAAACTGTTTCTGGAGTTGATTTATGATATTCAGGAAGATATTTAGTACCTTTGCCAGCAGCAGTTACATAAAAGCCACTAGTCCTAGCCCAGTCAACAATTTCAGCTGTAAGGGCAGGCTGGTCACCATAAGCCATAGAATAAACAACACCAGCTGACTTAGCTTCTTTGGATAAGGAAGCACCAGCCAAAACATCTGCTTCAACATTAACCATTATGATATGTTTACCATATCGAAATGCTTCTCGGGCATGTAAAATTCCAGCTGAAGGATGTCCAGTCGCTTCAACAACGACCTCTACTTCAGATTTTGTTATTGCTATAATTCCTGATTCAACAAATTCGGTGTTAGAAATAAGATCATCTTTCCAACCAACATTTTTACAAGCTTTTTTAGCGTTGTCTGGAATTAGATCTGCAATTATTACAACTTCTAAACAAGGTGTGGTTGGTACTTGACTTAAAAACATAGAGCCAAATTTTCCAGCTCCTATTAAAGCAACTTTTACAGGTTTATTATTATCAATTCTTTGTGAAATCAGATTTTGCAAAAACATATTTTTATTAATTCCCAAATATTTGCTTTATTTTTTGGATGTCATTATGTTTAAGCCCTAGCTGAGAAATAAAATAATTTTCTAATGAGATGAATTTTTTTTCTATTTCATCTATCGCTGCAATTAAATAAGATGTTTGAACTTTACCTAAAGTGCTCAACATATTTTTTGTAACTTGAGTTTCCTGTTTTGAAGAGTTGGTTTTTTGTTCAGCCGTTGCTGCTTTAATAGTAAGTAAATCATTTGAAATAAGATAATTTTCAAAAATCTTATCGATAGGATTTTTGAAAATACTTTGTAGCATAAAACTAGCTATACCAGTTCTGTCTTTGCCAGCTGAGCAATGAAAAATAATTGGACGATTATTTGATCTAAGCAATATTTCAAAAAATTTAGCCCAAACTTTTTTATGGTTATTAATATACATCCGATAACTTTCTTCCATCACTTCTTCATAAGATTTAATATTGTCTCCACTAATTTGCTTTTGAGAAACCATTCTACTAAGAGTGCTGGCTGAAATTGGAAGGTTAATATACTTTTCTAAAAGTTTAGGAGATAGATTATCTGGTGCCATTTTTACTTCTTTAGGATCACGAAAATCAATTATGGCATGAGGATTTAAATTTTCTAAAATTTTAATATCTTCTGTATTTAATGTACCAAGTTTAGCACATCTAAATAACAAATTCTTTTTCATTCTAGACCCAATAGATGCATCTCTAAAATTTGAAACTGACTCAATTGAAATCAAAAAAATTCCCTCGTTCAAAAAAATATTAATTATTCGGCTGCACTAACATCAATATTTAATAGCTCGTTAAGGCAATTATCATTGAGTTTTGTAATAGGTGTAAAATCCCTATGAGCAATCCATTCTTCACGATTAAAATTTTGGATATGATTATCCACATGACACAAAGAAAGGTAGACAATACTTCGCCCAAACGGAGAAATATTTGGAGGACTAGCGTGAACAAGCAAAGAAGAAAACATTAACATACTTCCGGCTGGTCCTGTAGGAGCTACACATCCGCCTCTTTCAGCCAACTCTAAAACTTTTTCATTATCTAACGTCCATAGTGGATAACTTGTTGTCTCTAAATCGTGACCTGCGTCAATTACTCCTGTTTTGTGACTTCCTGGTATAAAAAGTAATGGTCCATTTGCTGCAGTTACATCATCAAGAAATACGGCAATATTCATAGCTCTTGGTTCTGGCATTCCGTCATCTCTTTTCCAAGTCCCATAATCTTGATGCCATTGCCACACAGCTCCGTCAAACGCAGCCTTAGCGTTTAATTTGAATTGATGCATATAAACATCACCATCTAATATTTGGGATACTGGGTCAATCAACCTTGGATGAGCAGCTAACCTTCTAAAAGCCTCGTTGTAAGTGTGTGCAGCAAAAGCTGTTCTAGCAACTCCTGTACTTTCTTTCCAAACTTCTTTTCTATCTTCTAAATATACTTTGTCAGCTTCTTCTTTTAACAATGCGGCTTCATCAGAATTAAATAGTTTAGGAAAGAATAAATAACCATCTTTATCAAATTTTTCTAAATCAGTTTCATTTAAAAACATTCAATCGCTCCAAATTAAAATTAATATAATAACATTATATAAAAATTTATAATTATGTAATTAAAATAATTGATGTAATCATTATTAGCGTGTTAAATAATTAACCAAGAGTAATTATGTTAAAAAGGAGACAGATTTGTCACTGATTTCACCCTTAGATAGATTAAAAATACCAGTAATAGGATCTCCATTATTTATAATATCTAATCCAGATTTAGTTATAGCTCAATGTAAAGCGGGTATAATTGGTTCTTTTCCTTGTTTAAATGCCAGAGAAGGTGAAGGTGAGCCTAATATGCTTGAGATATGGTTAAAAAAAATAAATGAAGAATTAGATATGCATAATCAAGAAAACCCTGACAGCCCGGCCGCACCCTATGCTGTAAATCACATAGTTCATAAATCAAATGTTAGGTTAGAAAAAGATATTGATATTTGCGCAAAATGGGGGGCGCCTGTTTGGATAACTTCGCTAGGAGCAAGGCCTGAAGTTAATGAAGTTGCACACCAGGCTAAAGGTATTGTCTTGCATGATATTATTAATAACTTTTTTGCAAAAAAAGCAATCGACAAAGGAGCTGATGGATTAGTGGCAGTGGCTGCAGGAGCAGGAGGCCACGCTGGTACACTTTCACCATTTGCATTAATTCAAGAAATTCGTGAATGGTTTTCTGGACCTCTTTTACTATCAGGTTCAATTGCTAATGGAGGAGCAGTTCTCGCTGCTCAGGCAATGGGTGCTGACTTAGCGTATATTGGCTCTGCATTCATTGCAACCAATGAGGCTAATGCAGATCAAAGATATAAAGAAATGATTACCGAGTCATCTGCAGATGATATCGTTTATACAAACTTGTTTACTGGAGTGCATGGAAATTATTTAAAAGGTTCTATTGTAGCTCAGGGCCTTGATCCTGATAATCTTGAAGTAAGCGATTCAAGTAAAATGAATTTTAGCTCTGGAACTTCAAAACCAAAAAGTTGGAAAGAAATTTGGGGCTCTGGTCAGGGTATTTCTGCTGTTAAAAGTATTATGCCTGCAGGTGAGTTGGTGAAGAGAATTAATAACGAGTATATTGAGGCAAAAAGTAAACTTATTTAGAGGAAAAGATGTCAGTAGTTAAACATAAAATAATAGAAGAAATAGCACTTATAGAAATTTCTAATCCACCAGTTAACGCAATAAGCGCTGCAGTCAGAGTTGGATTATTAAAGACTATTGAAAATCTATCTTTAAATGAAAAAATTAAAGCAATTGTTATTACAGCTCCTGAAAGAACTTTCCTTGCTGGCGCTGATATAAAAGAGTTTGGCAAAAAAGTAGACGCTCCAATATTAGGAAAGATTTGTGACAAGATTGAAAGTCTTAACAAAATAGTTGTTGCATCATTACACGGAACTCCACTTGGTGGTGGATTAGAAGTTGCAATGTCAGCACATTATAGAATTGCAGCTCCTAACACCAAAGTCGGATTACCAGAAGTTTTGCTTGGAATCCTCCCTGGTGCTGGTGGAACACAAAGACTTCCGAGATTATGTGGCGTTGATATGGCTTTAGATATGATGCTTACTGGCAAGCATGTTCCAGCTAAAGAAGCTTTATTATCAGGTATAATTGATGAGATTGCTGAAAATAACAATACTATAGATAATGGTATTGAGTATGCCAAAAAGTTAGTGAAAGAAGGATTTAGACCAAGACCCACTTCTCAAATACAAAATAAAATTAGTGATACAAAAGAAACAAGCGAACTTATTTTAAAATTTAAAGATACTGCATCCAAAAAATACAAAAATTTATTTTCACCTCATGCAATTATTAGATCTGTAGAAGAGGGTCTTAAATTAGATTTTGCTGAAGCTATATTAAATGAAAGAAAATTATTTGAAGAATGTATTGAAAGTCCCCAAAGACAAGGTTTAATACATTCTTTTTTTGCTGAAAGAGCTAACACAAAAATACCAGAATTAAAAGAAGGCAAACCAATAGAACTAAATAAAATTGGCATAATTGGTGGTGGCACAATGGGTACTGGAATTTCTATGGCCGCTATGAATGCAGGTTTCAATGTGATTATGATTGAACAAAATGATGAAGCTATCCAAATAGCCAAGGCAAAAATTACTTCAACTTATGATAGAAGCGTTAAATTAAATAGAATTACAACTGAACAAAAAAATAAAACTATGGATATGTTTTTTGCGACAACAAATTTCTCAGAGCTCAAAGATAGAGATTTGATAATAGAAGCTGTGTTTGAAAACATGGACGTTAAAAAAGAAGTCTTCGTGAAATTAAATAAAATTTGTAGTCAAGACTGTATTTTAGCATCCAATACTAGTTATTTAAATGTAAATGAAATTGCTTCAGTTGTAGATAATCCAAGCAGGGTTATTGGTTTGCATTTCTTTTCTCCAGCTAACATTATGAAACTTTTAGAAGTTGTAGTGGCAGAAAAAACATCTAAAGATACTGTTTCTACTGCCTTTAACTTAGCAAAAAAAATGAGAAAGGTACCAGTAAGATCAGGAGTTTGTGATGGCTTTATAGGTAACAGAATTCTCTCAAAATATTTAGTTGGTACGTATCATATGGTTGAGGATGGAGCAAGCCCATTTCATGTTGATAAAGTGATAAGAAATTTTGGCTGTGCAATGGGAATTTTCCAGGTAATTGATTTAGCTGGTGGAGATATAGGTTGGGCAACAAGAAAAAGAAAAGCACCATTCAGACATAAAGATGATAGATATGTGCAAATACCTGATAGAGTATGTGAAAGAGGTTGGTTTGGTCAAAAAACTTCTAAAGGATATTATTTATATGGAGAAAATGTAGATTTTCTTACGCCTAATCCAGAAATAGAAGTAATTTGTGAACAAGAAAGAAAAAGAGCCGGAATAACTCCAAAAAAATTTGATGATAAGGAGATATTAGATAAATACATTGCTGCAATGGTATATGAAGGGACTAAAATTCTAAGTGAACAAATAGCACTAAAGCCTTCAGATATCGATGTTGTTTTTACTAATGGTTATGGATTTCCTAAATGGAGAGGAGGTCCAATGAAATACGCAGATATGATTGGATTAGACAAAATATTGAAAAATATTCAAAAATATTCAGAAGAAGACCCAAGATTTTGGTCTCCTCCGAAGCTATTAGAAGATTTAGTTAAACAAAACAAAAATTTTGACAGTTTAAATTAAAATTTAATTATCTATAACTACATAGTAGGATCGGGATTAACTTTAACTACTAACTTTCCAAAATTTTTACCATTTAATAATCCTATGAAAGCATTAGGAGCATTTTCTAAGCCCTCAACAAAGTCTTCTTTATATTTAATCTTGCCTTCATTTATCCATTTTGAAAGAGCTATGATTGACTCTTCTCTTTGATCATAATGATTAAAAACAATAAAACCTTTTATCATCATTCTTTTTGTAAGTATTTGCCTAAATAATAAGGGCAATCTATCTTTTTCTCCAACTTTTAGACTTGTAGCATTATATAAACTAATAAGGCCACAAACTGGTATCCTGGCATAATCATTTAAGAGAGGCATAACAGTATCGAAAGTAATACCACCTACGTTCTCCCAATAGATGTCTACACCATCAGGACAAGCAGATTTTAGTTTTTCTTTAAAATTTGGATCCTTATAATTTACACATTCATCGAAACCAAGTTCAGTTTTAGTAAACTCACATTTATCTTCGGTACCTGCAACTCCTACAACTCTACATCCATAAATTTTACCAATTTGACCAACGGTCGCTCCTACCGCACCACTTGCTGCTGAAACAACTAAAGTTTCTCCATTTTGTGGTTTGGCAAAATTATGCATACCTACGTAAGCTGTTGTCCCTGGCATGCCCAAAACACCAATAGAAGTTGATAGGGGTGCCATTTTTGGATCAATTAATCTTAATTTTTTTTCGTTTACAGTTGGATTGTCTTGCCAGCCCGTTCTGCCTTCAACAAAATCACCATCTTTAAATAATTCAGATTTACTTTCCACAACTTGACTTAAAGCACCAGCCTCCATAACTTCACCTATACCGACTGGTTTTGCGTAACTCTTAGCGTCATTCATTCGACCTCGCATATAGGGATCTAAAGACATATAAATTGTTTTTAAAAGTACTTCTCCTACTTTAGGAGAAACTATGTCTTCTTTAACTGTTCTAAAATTCCCTAATGTTGGTTCTCCAACAGGTCTTTCATTAAGTAAAATTTTAGTGTTCATATATATCTCCTGAGTTGTGATAAGTTTATACTATGTCTTATATTTGAAAAAGTAATATCTAAATGTCAAGGCTGAAAGAAGCGAACCTAAACCTAAGCATAAAAAAGACATGAACCAAGCCAAATGACTTGCCTGTCCTCCAAAATTGTCTAAAACAAAACCTACAACTGGTCCACCAATAGCTCCTCCCAAAAATCCAACCATTGAGTGCAGTGCCAGTCTTACACCTCTGTCATGAGGTTCTCCATTGACAACTGTACCTGTTGTTAATGAACCAGAATCTAAAATTATTAAGCTATTATATAAAAAAAGCATAAAAAGAGCCAACCAAAAGCTAAATAGAAAAGAGATTGCTGTTAATATCGAGCCAAAAAAACAGAGCACTCCCATATTGGAAACTATTCTTGCTCTATCTTTGCCAATACAATATTTTGCTCCGAATATTGAAGCAAAAATTCCTATAAAACCCATTAAAGCAATACTGTTCGCAATGAAAGCGTCACTTACAGAAACTTTGAAGTGACTTGAAAGAAAGACGATGCAAGGAAATGTCCAACTCCTAAATCCAAATAATTCATATGTATGGCCTCCATATCCTAATATAAAAGGAGATGCTTTTTTATTTTTGAAAGTTTTTAAAATAGGAACAATAACTTTGATGATTCCCTGATATTTCTTTTTCCGACGCTCTTCGATTTCATCACCAGAAAAATATAAAAGAGGAAAAGAACATAAGAAGAGTATAACTGAAGCTAAAAGAAAAGCATTTTCCCAACTAACATTATAATTTTTTAAAATTCCAAAAAGAGAAAAAGAAAAAGCAGTTCCAAGTCCAAAAAATGAAGTATATACAGCAACGTATTTTTCTCTAGAAATTTGATTTAGTCTAGAATTTAGTATTTGCAGACCTGGCATATAAGTCCCTGCAAGTCCAACCCCAACAAGTGACCAAAAAATTGAGGCATTAATTGCATTTGTTGAAAAAATAGAAAAAAAGAATAGTCCTGCTGATCCTATTAAACATGAAATAGCATAAAGTTTCCTTGAATCAAAAGTATCAGTTAAGCTGACTAAAAATGGAGTGGCGATTACATAACCTATATAAAATGAACCACTAATCCAACCTGCTTCGCTATTAGACAACTTCCACTGCGCTTGAAGGTCTATTAAGTATATTGGCCAAATAGCAAACCCAACCATAGAAATCATCTGAATAAAACATGTGAGTATTAAAATTTTTGGTAATTTATAAATAAACATCAAACTAAAATTATAAAGTTTGATTTAAGAAGTAAATTATTTATTCTGTATTTTGTTAATGCATCAAAAAACATAAAGAAATTGAAGAAGGTCAATATGATTACATTGCAAGAAATTATGTCTCCTAAGTCTATTGCTATTGTTGGCGCTTCAGACAACAAAGCGAGGATTGGAGGGCGTCCACTTGCTCATATGATAGAACAAAAATTTTCTGGAGGTATTTTTCCAATTAATCCTAATAGGAACACAGTACAAGGTATAAAAGCGTATCCAAGTTTATTAGATGTAAAAGATGATTTAGACTTCATATTAGTTGCAGTACCTTCCAATATTGTCGTATCAGTTTTACAAGAAGCAGTAGTTAAAAAGGCTAAAACAGCATTAATTTTCTCCTCTGGGTTTGCAGAAATTGGAGGTCAAGGTGAGATTCTTCAAAATCAAATAAAAAAAATTAGCAAAGAAAGTGGTCTCAGAGTTATAGGACCAAATTGTTTAGGTCTATTTAATTCAGCCAAAAACTTCTATCCTACTTTTACTTCCACTATAGATAGAGCAACTCCTAAACCAGGTGGTATTTCTATTGCGAGTCAATCAGGAGCTTATGGAAGCCACATTTATATGGTATCTCATCAAAGAGGACTTGGAATTAGATATTGGATGACAACTGGTAATGAGGTTGATCTCTCTGTTGGAGAGACCATTAAGCTTATGGCAGAAGATCCAGATGTACACACAATCATGGCATATGCAGAAAGTGTTAAAGACGGTAAACAATTTACTGATGCGCTAGACACTGCAAGATCTGAAAAGAAACCGGTAATTTTTATGAAGGTAGGAAGATCTGAAGTGGGAGCGGCAGCTGCTAACTCTCATACAGCCTCTTTAGCAGGTGAAGACAAAGTTTACGACGAAGTATTGAGAGCGCATGGTGCATATAGAGTAAGAAGCACAGAAGAAATGTTAGATGTAGCTTATTCAACAATGCCTAGAATATTCCCAGCTGGAAAAAATTTAGGATTAGTTACTATTTCCGGGGGTGGTGGAGTAATTATGGCAGATGCAGCTGAAGATGAAGGGCTAATTGTAGGCCCAATGCCAAAAGACGCACAAGATGAATTAAAAGAACTTGTTCCCTTCGCGTCTCCAATGAATCCTGTTGATGTAACAGCCCAGTTTTTTAATGATTTAACATTAATACCTAAATTCACAGATTTAATGCTCTCCAAAGGTGGCTATGATGCATTGATAGGTTTTTGGACTTCAGTTGCGGGTTCTCCTGTTTTGTCCAAACCGTTACTTTCTGCGTTAAAACAAGCTATGAAGGGATATGAAGATAAACTGTTCATAAACTGTATGGTAGCATCTGAAGAATATATAAAAATGTATGAAAAAGAAGGATTTCCCTGCCTTGAAGATCCTACGAGAGCAATTGTCGCAATGTCCGCACTTATGTTTTTTGGTGAAAAATTTAATGAAAAACATAAGAGTAACCAAATTAATTTAGACAATTACAAAGTTGATATACCAAACAAAAATTTAAACGAAATTGACTGTAGTGAAGTGCTTTTATCTGCTGGTTTACCAATATTAAAACCAATTCTTATAAAAGATATTGAAGACTTATCCTCTTACTTTACAGAAGGCAAAGATAAATATGTCATGAAAATAGTGTCTTCGGATATTCAACATAAGACTGATATTGGTGGTGTGGTTTTGAACATAGATAACTTAGATTTAGCAAAAAAATCTTACCAAGATATTTTCAAAAATGTTAAAAATAATGCACCTAATGCGCATATAGATGGAATAATGATTTCACCAATGAAAAATGGTGATATTGAATGTATTTTAGGCGCTAAAATTGATCCAGTTTTTGGACCAATTGTAATGTTTGGACTTGGTGGAATTTATGCAGAAGTAATGAAAGACATTGTGTTTGCAGAAGCTCCTGTTAGTAAACAAAAGGCAGAGCAAATGATTTTATCGTTAAAAAGCAAAGATATTTTTTATGGTGCAAGGGGAAAGCCACCTATCGAAATTAATTCATTGTTAAATGCAATTATAAATTTATCAAACTTTATTGCCGCTAATTCAGATAAAGTTGATCAAGTAGAAATGAATCCAATTTTAGTAAATGAAGCTGAAGTAATAGCTCTTGATGCGCTAATTATAAAAAAATAAAACGGAGGATAAAATGGCAGAAAACTTAAAAGGTACAGTAGGACCTGAACAGCAATTTAAGAATTTTTTATCAGAGGGTAAATTTATGATTCAAAGATGTAAAAGTCTCAATAAATTTTTCTTTCATCCTCGTGTAGCATTTCCTGGAAGTGGTGAGCGTGATCTTGAGTGGGTTGAAGCATCTGGAAATGGAGAAGTGTATAGTTCTTCTTGTAATAGAAGATTATCTGAAAAGGGTGGAGACTTTAACTTATCCTTGATTACGCTAGAAGAAGGTCCAAGGATGATGGCAAGAGTTGAGGGTATAGATCCAGATAAAGTTGAAATTGGTCAAAAGGTTAAAGCTAGAATTTCTTCATTAAATGGAGAACCAGCAGTAATTTTTGATATTGTATAAGGATAAAATTAATGGATCAAAATGACATAAATAGATTAAGAGGTAAAACTGCTGTCGTAGGTTTAGCAGAGAGTGGATGTGGATTAGCATCTGGTTGGAGTGCTATGGAAATAATGGCAAGTGCTGTTCATGATGCTTTAGACGATGCAGGAATAAAATTAAAAGAAGTAGATGGAGTTTTTGCTGCAACTGCTTTTCATTCTATGGCTGCAATGTCATTATCTGAGTATTTGGGTGTAAAACCAAAATTTGCAGATGGGTCGCAAATAGGTGGGTCAAGTTTTTTATCTCACATTCTAACTGCTGCAATGGCTCTTGATGCAGGTTTGATCAATGTAGCTGTTGTTGCGTACGGATCTAATCAAAAAAGTGCTGGTGGGTTTAAAACAATCTCCGAAGCTATGCCCTATGAGGCTCAATATCAGCCAAGAATGCCTGTTACTGCATATGCCTTATCAGCTAAACGTTACATGAACGAGTTTGGCGCAACTCGAGAAGATCTTGCTAATGTGGCAGTTTCAGCAAGAGATTGGGCTTTATTAAATCCTAGGGCTTATACTCATCAAGATGGTCCATTAACGATAAATGATGTTTTATCTGCAAGGCCTATTGTTGATCCTCTCGGAAAATTAGATTGTTGTCTTGTAACAGATGGGGGTGCGGCTGTTGTAATGACTAGATCAGATAGGGCAAAAGATACCAAAAACACTCCTATTTATCTTCTTGGTGCAGCAATGGAACATCACCATCGTATGATTTCTGAAATGCCTGATTTGGTACAAACATCAGCGATTGAAAGTGGAAAAAGAGCATTTAGTATGTCTGGTTATAACCCAAATGATATGAGTACTATTCAATTGTATGACGCATTTACAATAAACACTCTTTTGTTCCTAGAGGACCTAGGCTTTTGTAAAAAAGGAGAAGCTAAAGAACTTGTAAAAAATAATAATATAGGACCTGCTGGAAACTTAAAAGTAAACACTAATGGTGGTGGATTATCCTGCGTCCATCCTGGAATGTACGGTCTTTTTGTAACTTTAGAAGCTTTAAGGCAGTTAAGAAATGCTTCAGGAGATGATGTTGGTCAACGACTAGATGGTGGTTGGATTGATAATGCTAAATTATCTGTTGCTCATGGAAATGGTGGAGTTTTATCAAGTCAGGTAACAAATATATGGGGCGTTTCTGATACTTTATAAATTAAGACTTAATAGTTTCTAGGTAAAAGAATGAACCAGTCTCCTCGTTGAATTTTATCTTGAGTTTGCCCTTTATAGTTATTGGATCAAATGAAAAATCAACTGGATTATCTGATTTTATCTCAATCACTTGAGAAGGCCCAACGTGGTAGTGAAAAGGACAACTTAAAGGGTACGGTCCTATTAAAAACTTTCTTTGTTTTTCAGATTCTTCTAATGGAAACATATATCCCATTATAGTTACAGTTTCACCATTATACTTTTTAATTTTATCGTCATAAACTGGTTTGATAAGACAGTAATCAAAACCATCTTTATCAATGGTACAATCTTCTACTTCTTTAGTCTTACCAAATAATTGCCATGGTAAAGCATCTCCCGTGACTTTTAGTGGTTCAAACATGTCCTCTACAATAATATTTTCATAAGGGTCAATGTCATTAAGGTTAAATTTTTCAAACCCAAATGCTTTATTACAAAAAAAAGTAAAAACAATTAAAAATAGAAATCTCAAATTCAAAAATTTCTCCTTAAATAAAATCTACGTCATAAATATATAAATTTTAACTATTTAATAAAGTAGATCTTATATTCTGCTTATAAACTTTTATACATGGAACTAGGCACGTTATAAAGGCAATTATATTTACAATTATCCAAATTAAAAATAAGTCATTTAAAAAACTTAGCTGCCCCAGTTCTAAGCTTCTACCTACAATAGAAAAATAGTACATGCTTTCATATACTATATATCCAAATATTAGACCAATAGTGCTACCTAAAATAGAAATAATCATTCCTTCTGATAAAATAATGGAAAATAATTTCCATCTTGAAAATCCAAGTGTCCTTAACACTGCTAAGTCATATTTCCTTTCATTTATGTTATTTAATAAAGTGAACAAGATTCCCAAGAAAGATAATATCATTATTAGTACACTCAAGTAATCAACAATTCTGTGAGCATTACCAGTAAGTTTAAGTAGTTTTGAAATTTCAAAACTAGGACTGGCAGCTTGCATGTTTGTACCTTTGTTAATTAAACGAGGAAAAGAAAAAGATGAAGTCTTATTTTTGTATTTTAATAGTAATGAAGTAATCTCTAATTTATCTTTATTTGTAACAGAATGTAAGTTCCAGACACTATCTAAACTTGTTAAAATTAAATTGTCTAATATAGTTCCGGTTTTTTTTAAAACACCGACAACTTTATAAGGTTGTTCTCCATGAACATCCCCGGTGTCAATTAAGCCGTGTGAGCCAACAAAGAACTTGTTAATTTTTAACTTTGTTATTTTAGACACATTATAACCAATCACAGCTTGCATTGGTTGTGACCAAGCGGTACCTGAAATTAGATTTGCTTTATATAACTTTAAAAAACTTTTGTTAGTCCCAACTATTCTAAAATTTTGAAAATTATCGCCCAATGAAATTGGTATTGCACTTTTAATGGCTGGGTGTTTAATTATTTTTCTAGCGTTTTTATAGCTTATATTTCCAGTAGGAATATCTATGTGATGAATAGAAGATAATATCAATTGAAGGGGGCTTCCTTTTGCGCCAACTACAGCATCTAAACCTGGATTATTTTTACTGAAAGTTTCTTTGGTAACTTGGTTAACCAATATAGACACAGTTATGATAGTAATTCCTACAATCATTAGAAACACACTTAGCAAAAAGTTTAAAGGTTTAGATTTTAGATACAAAATTGATATATAAAAAATATTTATTACTCATCTCCTAATTTTAAAATTTTAGAGAATTTTATTAAAGTTTGTATACGACTATCATGTGTTATAAGCACTAGTGAAGCTTTACAACGCAAGCTTTCTTCTTTTATCAAATTCGCTATAATATTGGCATTTTTATCGTCTAATGATGAAGTTGGTTCATCACAAAAAACCCATTTTGGATCACCGACAAATGCACGTGCCACTGCAAGTCTTTGTTTTTCTCCAATGCTTAAATTTGCAACTTTTATATGTGATTTGTTCGCTAGTCCAACTCTATCCAAAATGTTAAAAAATGGAATGGATTTTTTTGTATCAATAGCACTCACAGCAATTTCTAAGTTTTGTTTAACAGTGAATGTATTAATTAAGTTAAAATTTTGAAAAACCACACCAAGATTTTTGCCTCTAAATTCATCTATTTTGTTTTCAGGTAAATTATAAAGGTCAATACTATTATAAGTTATTTTACCAGTGGTTGGTTTTTGAATGCCGCATAAAATACTAAGTAAGGTTGTTTTACCAACTCCAGAAGGACCAGTTATCAAAAGGTCCTTCTGAGGTTTTATATTTAAATTGATGTTTGAAAATAATTTTTGTCCGTCAATATCAAATGATATATCTTCACAAATTAACATTTATAATCATTACCCTAAACAATCTTTCAGACTTTTAGCCATGTTTTTAAGTAATTGTAAATAAAAATTTTCTCCACTTTTTATATTAACACCAAGGGGATCTAGTGTACCTATTTGTGCATTAGTACCCTCAACAACAATTTTTACTAATTTACTATCAAACTGAGGTTCTTGAAAAACACATGAAGCTTTTAATTTAACAATTTTATCTTTTATAAAAGATATTTGTTTAGGTGAAGATGCTATATCTCCTTCTAATGCAACTGAGCCAACAGCATTTAAACCAAAGCTTGTTTCAAAATATTGGTATGCATCATGAAATACTACATATGGTTTATCTTTAATACCTGATAATTCATTTTTTAATTCAACTTTTAATTGATTAATTTTCTTAATCATTTGATTGGCATTTTTATCATATGTATCTGCATTTTCTGGGAAAAATAAACTTAATTCTTTATTTATCTTTTTGATAATTTTTACTGCGTTATCTGGACTCAACCAAATGTGAACATCGTCTTCTTTTTCATGATCATCGTGATCATCATGTTTTTTTGCATGTTTATCATGGTCGTGATCATCATGTTTCTTTGCATGTTTATCGTGGTCGTGATCGTCATGTTTCTTTTCATGTTTGTCGTGGTCGTGATCGTCATGTTTCTTAGAATGTTTATCATGATCATCGTGATCACCATGTCCATGATGGTGGTCATGACGTTCCCATGCCTCATTATCTCTTATTGCTAAATGTTTAATTCCAGTATCTTCCATTAAGTTGATTATTTTTATGTTTTTAGGAAGGTTCTCAAATACTTTAGTTACACTTGACTCAAGGTGATCTGAGACAAAAAATATTATATTTGCATTTTGTAATTTTTTTGTATCAGAAGGTTTTAATTTGTATTCGTGGGGTGATACTTCAGCTGGTATTAATGAAATTGTTTTGCCAGTATTTCCAATAACAGCACTTACTAGAGAATTTATTGGTTGAATAGTTGTAACAACACCCTTTGTTTCAGAGGCAAATAAATTGAAACTGGAACAAATTATGAAAGAGAAAATAGTTAGAATTTTAAACATTATTCGTATCCTTGATTAATCATTGCAATGTTATAACATAACATATATTATATTGTTTGAAAGTCAACTTTATTATTGTAGAGTAGGGCATGAGTATGAAATCAAAATCAACATCTGAATTAAAAGCTTCAATACACAGAGTTGAAGAAATATGTAAATCTAATAAATTAGGTCTTACAGAAATCAGAAAACAAGTTTTTGAGATAATTGTTAAAAATAATAAACCTATAAAAGCTTATGAAATACTTGATACAATAAGCAATATAAATAATAAACCCTCACATCCACCAACAGTTTACAGAGCTATTGATTTTTTAATAGAAAATGGGTTTGTTCATAAGCTAAATTCCATAAACTCTTTTGTAGGATGCTTTCATCCTAAAGCTCATAAAGAATGTTATTTTTTAATTTGTAAAAAATGTAATATATATCAAGAATGCTGTGACGACAGTTTAAAAGACAGAATTTCAAAAACAGCTATTCATAATAATTTTGTGATCAGTAATACTACATTAGAAATTGAAGGACATTGTTTAGATTGTAGTCAAAAATGAAAACAATTAATGCCTTAATTTCTGCTTCAAACGTTAGCGTCATCAAACATCATAAATCTATTTTAAAAAACATCGATATACAAATTAATAAAAATGATTTTATTACTATTATAGGCCCTAATGGTGCTGGCAAAACTATGCTCTTAAAATGTTTGATGGGTTTTTACAAACCTAATTTTGGAAAGATTCAGAAAAAAAACAAATTAAAAATTGGGTACATGCCTCAAAGTATAAATGTAATCAATACAATGCCTATGACGGTAAAAAATTTTATTACTATTAGAAAGAAATATGATGATATTTCTTTCAAACAAGTAGTCTCAGAGATTGACATAAGACAGTTAGTAGACAAACAACTTTCAGTCTTATCGGGTGGAGAAATGCAAAGGGTTTTGTTGGCAAGAAGTTTATTGAATAATCCAGATTTACTTGTTTTGGATGAACCTGCTCAAAATTTAGATATTTCAGGGCAATTGAGTTTTTATAAACTCATTCAAGAAATCTATTCTAAAAGAGATATTAGTATTTTAATGGTTTCTCACGATCTCCATTTAGTAATGGTTTCAACAAAAAAAGTTTTGTGCCTCTCTAATCATATTTGTTGTTCAGGCAAACCTCAGCAAGTTGCTCAAGACCCAGAATTTATTTCAATGTTTGGTAAGGACATGGCGAATATGATGGCTGTTTATCAACATACAAATCATACATCACAAATAGATAATCATTTAATAGATGGAGAGGTAAAATAACTGATCCATTTATTATAAGAGGTATTATTGCAGGTATTGCAGTAGCTCTAATATCAGGACTTGTGGGCTGCTTTGTTGTTTGGCGTAGAATGTCTTACTATGGTGAATCAATTGCCCATAGTTCATTACTCGGTGTTGGGTTAGGTATATTGCTAGGAACAGGAATTAATTTTGGTATTATTGTTGTATGCTTATTATTCGGTATCCTTTTTTTGTGGCTACAACAAAGTAAAATTTTGTCAACTGACACACTTTTAGGAGTGTTAGCTCATCTCGCATTATCCATTGGAATTATTGTAATTTCACTTAATAGAATTAAAATAGATATTCATGCATTTTTGTTTGGGGATATTCTGACAGTAAGTTCTAATGATTTGTGGATGATGTATCTTGGCGTGATTTTAGTAATATTTCTTGTCTCTTTTAATTGGTCTTCTCTTCTTTTAGTTACAATTGACGAAGATTTAGCTAGAGCTGAAGGAATAAATCCTATTTATATTAATTTATTATTAACCACAATTTTAACAATTGTAGTGGCGGTATCATTGCAAATTATAGGATTGTTGCTAATAACAGCAATGTTGATAATACCAGCAGCAACTTCTAGAAGGTTAGCTAATTCTCCAGAACAAATGGCATTAATTGCAACCTTAATAGGTATTTTTTCTGTAATTCTTGGCATTTTTCTCTCTGTGGAGATTGATGCGCCTTCAGGACCGTCAATAGTTGTAGTAAGTGCAACTTTATTTTTTCTTGCCTATCTATTCAATTTTCTTATTAAAAAAGATTAATTAATCAAAAATAAATACAATTGGATTTTTATGGCGTTAAAATGATTTTTCCTTTTGCACCTCTAGCAAGAATTTTTTCTAGAACTGCAGCAGCTTTTGATAAAGGGTGACTTTCTTCTATTAGAGGTTTTAAAAATCCTTTTTGGTACCAATCAAATAATTCAATCATATTTAACTTATACTCATCTGGTTCAGCTCTAGTAAATGCACCCCAAAAAACACCTACTACACTGAACTCTTTTACTAAGGCCAGGTTTACAGCTAATTTTGGTATTGACCCAGAAGCAAATCCGATCACTAATAATCTACCTTTTCTGGCCATAGTTCTTGCAATTGTGTCAAAAGTGTCTCCACCGACTGGGTCGAAAATAACATCAATTCCATTGCCATTTGAAATTTCTTTTAAATTTTCTTTTAGATTATCATATCCAATTGCAAGATCTGCTCCACTATCTTTTGCTATTTTTTGTTTTTCAGCATTTGAGGCGACAGCAATTACTTTTGCACCCATTATTTTACCAATTTGAATGGCTGCAATTCCAGTTGAACCTGACGCACCTAATACAACTAGAGTTTCATCTTTTTTTAATTGACCTCTCTGTTTTAGTGCATAATGGGATGTTCCATAAGCACATAATAAAGCGCAAGAATCATCAAATGACATGCTATCTGGAATTTTAAATACAGACGAAAATTTCACTGCTGCTTTTTCAGCATATCCACTAAGTCTTGATAAGCCAGCAACCCGATCACCAATTTTAAAATCTACAACTTTTGATCCAAGCTCTATTATTTCACCAGAGACTTCCATGCCTGGAATAAAAGGTGTTTCTGGTTTCAATTGATACTTACCTTGAACAAGGAGACCATCAGGAAAATTTACACCAACAGATCTTACACTAATCAGAATACTTTCATCATCAATTTCAGGATTTTCCACATCCATGTACTTAATATTTTTTATTGGACCAAAATCGTTGCAGACTATAGCTTTCATATTATATCCTTTAATTTATGGGAATACTAATGATATTGTTTCCGCTATAAAAGCAGGTTTAATCTCATCTTTAATTTCTAATTCACATTTATTTACTACTCTATAGCCCCCATTTTTCATTTCCTCGCAAGAAATTATTGTTCTGTTTAACCTAACTTGAGAACCTACTTTAACCATGTTTATAAATCTTACTTTGTCAGACCCATAATTAAGGGTTTTGGATGTGTTTTGTATTTGTGCATTTTGAGCAGCTAATTTTGGAAGAAGAGAAACCATGTAATATCCATGCGCAATTGTTTTGCCGTCTGGCATTTCCTGTTCTGCTCTCTTTTCATCAACATGTATCCATTGGTGATCTGATGTTGCATCAGCAAATTTATTTATCTTCTCCTGTGTAACGTGATACCATTCACTAGGTGTAAGGGGTTTGTTTATAAAATTTTTT
>CABZWX010000006.1 GCA_902529515.1 uncultured SAR116 cluster alpha proteobacterium
AAGTTTTAGTAAAAAATAAAATAGAAATTCTCTCTACAGGAGGAACTGCTAAATATTTAAAACAAAATTTTATTCCTGTAAAAGAAGTATCAGATCAAACAAACTTTCCTGAAATTTTAGATGGAAGAGTTAAAACCTTAAATCCTAAAATACATGGTGGTATTCTTTTTAGAAGAGACGATCCTTCACACTTAGAACAAATGCAGAAACATGATATTTACGAAATAAATCTCTTGGTTATTAATTTATATAAATTTAGAGAGACGTTACAAAAAACATCTAAAAACAGAGATATAATAGAAAATATTGATATTGGCGGACCAGCAATGATTAGAGCTGGAGCAAAAAATCATGAATTTGTAACAGTTGTTACAGATCCCAATGACTATCCAGAATTTATTTCACAAATTGATAACAATGGAAAAATTAAGTACTCATACAGAAAATATCTTGCTGCAAAGGCATTTAGATTAACTAACGAATACGATAACGCCATTTCAGATTGGTTAGAAGATAAAGAGATTATCTCATCAACTTTTCCTGAAAATTTGTCAATTAATTTAAATAAGTCATATGAAATGCGATACGGTGAAAACCCACATCAAAAAGCAGCACTTTATAAAACATCTGATAAAAGAAAAGGAATTACAAATAGTGAAAAACTGCAAGGCAAAGAACTTTCTTATAATAATGTAAATGACGCGGACGCTGCATTTGAGCTAATCTGTGAATTCAAAAAACCTGCTGTTGCCATAATTAAACATGCCAATCCTTGCGGAGTAGCAGAAAACGATGATCTTAATTCTGCTTGGGAAAAGGCACTTCAAACTGACCCTGTAAGTGCTTTTGGTGGCATAGTATCTATAAATAGAGAATTAAAAAAAGATTTAGCTCTCAAAATGAAGTCACTTTTTTTAGAAGTCATTATTGCTCCCAGTGTTGACAGAGAAGCTTTAGAGATTTTTGCTGACAAGCCAAATGTTAGAATATTGGCAACTGGTTCACTAGCATCACCAGAGGATACAGGTTTATTATTTAAATCTATTTCTGGTGGGATGTTAGTACAATCGCGTGACTATAAAGTTTTAAACAGTGACAACATTAAAATAGTAACAAAAAGGAAACCCACAAATAAAGAAATTGATGATTTGTTGTTTGCATGGAAAGTTGCAAAACATACAAAATCAAATGCTATTGTTTATGCAAAAAATTTACAAACTGTAGGTATTGGAGCAGGTCAAATGAGTAGAATTGATTCCACTTCAATAGCTAACGAAAAAGCAAAAAGGGCGTCCAATTTAGCTAAATTGGAAACGTCAATGGCTTATAAATCCGTTGTAGCTAGCGATGCTTTTTTTCCGTTTGCTGATGGTTTGATTGCTGCAGCAAACTCAGGTGTAACCGCTGTTATTCAGCCAGGTGGATCTATTCGTGACAAAGAGGTAATTGAAGCAGCTGATGAAAGAAATATTGCGATGATTTTTACATCAATTAGACATTTTAGGCATTAAAAATCAAGAATCTCATTATTTTTTAAAGCATTCAAAATTTTTTTAATTAAACTTGGGAGTGCTAAATCATTTATATTTTTTTTTTGTACAAATCTATAAGAGCTTTTGCTTAAGTCATTAATCAATGCATTTCCATCATTTATTGTAGCAATTGCCACAGAGCAATTAAGTTTGAAATGAGTGAAAATGTGATTTAAATTCTGATCTAATATCTTCCATTTCATACCTAAAAAAATAGGTTTTTTTTTATTAAATTTTGGAGATTTTTTAAATCTATTACTTTCTTCATACCAGCCTATCGAGGGCAACACATCCATGTTGGCTAAAAGTCCACTACTCTTATTGGTTTCAAACAAAACAGCACCATTTTTATTCTGTAAATAGAAGAATAATCCATACCGCTCTTCTTTTTCTTTTTTTGGAAGTTTTATTGGATATTGCTTAGCACTAGTTGTGCCACCAACGTCACAAATAGCTAATAAAGGACACATTTTACATCTTGGTGACTTAGGAATACAAATTAATGAACCTAAATCCATTAAGGCTTGTGCATAATCTCCATGCCTGTTATCAGGAAGGTGTTTTTCAGCAATGTTTTTGATAAAAATCTTTGATTCCTTTATGGGTTTTTCAACCGCATAAAATCTTGAAAAAACTCTTTCAACATTTCCATCTATTACATTTGATTTTCTATCAAATGCTATAGCCATAATGGCTGATGATGTATATTCGCCTATTCCAGGAAGGGCCATTAAAGAATTTTTATCTGTAGGGAAAAATCCATCATATTTATTAGAAATTATTTTTGCTGTTTCATGCAAATTTTTAGCTCTACTATAATAGCCAAGTCCTGCCCAATATGAATTAATCTCATGTAATTCTGCTTTTGCAAGGGTATTTATATCAGGCCATTTTCTAACAAACTTTAAAAAATATGGTATTACTGTTTTTACTACAGTTTGTTGCAACATAATTTCTGATAAATAAACAAAATAAGGATTTGAAATTTCACCTGGTGGCGCTCTCCAAGGTAAAATTCTTCTATTAAAGTCGTACCAAGATAACAATGAATTTGAAAAAGTATTGTAGTTATTTTTTTTTAACTGTGTCATATAATTTTATTATATAATAAAATCAAAAAAATTTAATTTAAAATAATTGTTAACATATGAAGTCTTTGTTAAAAATCACAGAAAATATTTTTGAGAAAAATCTGAGTAGATTAGGATCTATTCAAAATCATATATTTTTCAATTGGGCACATATTGCAGGTCAATATGCAGATATAACAATTCCACATAAAATAAAATTTGGTAGAAAAAAAAATATCGATGGCCAAATAACAATCAAAGTCCAAAGTGGCTTCGGACTTGAAGTGCAATACGCAATTCCACTTCTATTGGATCAAATTAATGCTCGATTCGGATTTAAAGCAATATCAAAAATGAAAATTATTCAAGCTGACATTCAGAACAACTTTGAAATAAAAAAAGAACCTATTAAACGTACTTTGGAAAATACTCTAGAAAATTTGGAGTCTAATATACTTCCAGACAGCGAACTGAAATTAGCAATGCAAGAATTTGAGATTTCTAGAAAAAAATAGTTGCATTTTATAAAATCTTGTTCTTTGTACATTAATCTTAGTATATAAGATTACTATTATTTGAAATTTTAAATGAGCAAAACAATATGGGGAAAAATATGTTTTTAAATAGAAGAAAATTTTTACTAAGTATTGGTGCTTTTTTCTTATTTTCAAAAAAAAGTTTTTCAAATCAAACCTCATTAAACGAGTTGATGCGAAAACAATTTTTGGGTTCTAATAATGCACCCATTAAAATAAAAGAATTCTTTTCATTAACCTGTGGTCACTGTTCTAACTTTCATATAAAAACTTTACCTCAACTCAAAAAAAAATACATTGATACGGGTAAAGTTCAATTAGAATTTATTGATTACCCCCTTGACAGACTTGCCGTTATAGCAGCTACATTAGCTAGATCAATACCAACAAAGGATGGATATATAGAAGCTGTTAGCATTTTATTAAAAAAGCAGAAACAATGGGCATATTCAAAAAATCCTTTGAATGAATTACAATCAATTGCAAAATTATTTGGAATATCATCAAAAAAATTTAATGATATTTCTCAAAACATTCCTCTTATGCAGGAAATTGTTACAAAAATGGAGGAAGAGTCTAAAAACTTTGATATAAACTCCACTCCAACTTTCATTGTAAATGATAAATATAAAATTTCTGGAGCTCTATCTTTCAAAGACTTTGAAAAAGAACTTTTGAAGTCAATTAACGCAAAAAAGTCTTAAGGTAAAATTGGAAAACAAATGAAATTCAAATCAATAAGAATTTCTGGATTTAAATCTTTTTTAGAGCCAACAGAAATAGACCTTAATGAAGGGTTAACTGGGATAGTAGGTCCAAATGGCTGTGGCAAATCAAACATTGTAGAAGCTATTAAATGGGTAATGGGTGAAAACTCAGCAAGACAAATGCGTGGCGAAGGTATGGATGATGTAATTTTTTCTGGATCAAATGAACGTCCAGCAAGAAATTTTGCAGAAGTTACAATTAAATTAGATAATACTGAAAAAAAAGCTCCTGCTAATTTTAATCAATTTAATGAAATTGAAATTTCAAGAAAAATTGAACGAGATAAAGGTTCGACTTACAGGGTTAATTCTAAACAAGTTAGAGCTAGAGATGTACAATTAATTTTTGCAGATACCGCTACTGGAGCTCGATCATCAGGAATTGTAAGTCAGGGAAGGATTTCACAAATAATTGAGTACAGTCTTGACGATAGAAGAATAATTCTTGAAGAAGCTGCAAACATTAAAGGGTTACATAATAGGAGACATGAAGCGGAATTAAAATTAAACGGAGCTACTGATAACTTAAGTAGGTTGTTAGATATTGAGAATACATACAATCAACAACTAATTGAATTAGAAAAACAAGGTAGAAAGGCAGCTCGTTACAGATCAGTAGGAGATAGATTAAGAAAAGCAGAAGCTTCGCTTTTCTTGTCATTATTAAATTCCGCTGAAAAAGAATTTGATGAACTAGAAACAAAATTTGAGAAATCAAAAAATAACGTCGAAGAGGCTCAAATAAACTTATCTAAAAACACAAAATCAAAGCTAGAAATTTTTAATAAGTTACCTGAGCTAAGAAAAGTTGAAACAGAAAAAGCTGCTATTTTACAATCATTAAATATTTCAAAAATAAGATTAGAAGAAGAAGAAGCAACTTCAAAATTTACGTTGAATAATGTTCTTAACCAAATAACACAAATAGAAACTGATATTAAAAGAGAAATTGAAATAAAAGACGATGCAAATAAAACAATTGCAAATCTTCTTTTAGAAAAAGACAAGCTACAATTAGATACAAAAGATTTCACAACTAAGAAAAATGATGCTTCAAAAAAAGTAAATGAACTTAAAATAAAATCTGAAGATGCAGATGCAAAACTTTCATCTATTAATTCCGAAATTTTTTCAATAAAATCTGACAAATCAGATCTAGAAAATCGTATTAATAATTTAAAAGAAAAAATAAAAAATTCAGAAGATCAAAAATCACAGTTCAATATTACTGAAGATAAAAAGTTAATCGATGAGCACAACAAAATAAGGGTTAATATTGAAAAGTTAATTAAAGAAGAAAGCAACAAGCTAGAATTAATAAAAAAACAATTAGAAACTAAAGAGAATTTAAATATAAACCTAAAAGAAAAGAAGGGTAAAATAGATTATGATCTCAATGTAATGAGAGCTGATTTACATTCTTTATCTTCGCTATTAGGCTATGATGAATTCAAAAACAACACTCTAGAAGCAACAATAGATGATATAGGGAACCTTCAAGATGCAATTGGATCGGTACTAGGTGAAACAATATTAGCTCCAATAAATTCAGACAATTCAGACGAACAGGACATTTCTTACTGGAAAGAAATTACAACTAAATTTGAAGAAAAGTTACCCAAAGGTGCTACTCCTATAATTTCTAAAATAAAAAAGAATTCAATTCTAGATATTGCATTAATCGGTATAGGCATTGTAGAAAATGAAAAAACTGCTCTTAAACTTCAAAAAGAATTATCTTTTGGACAGGCTTTGACAACTTTAAAAGGAGGCTTATGGAGATGGGATGGATATGTTCAACCTTTAGGTGTTCAAAATAGTTATTCAGAAAGATTACAACAAATTACTAAATTAAGAAATTTACAAGATGAATTACCATCTAAAGAAAAAGAAGAAGTTACAATTGTTAATGAAATTATTCAAAATGAGTTGGAATTAAAGAAATTTTTTGGAACAACGAAGGAAATAGAATCTAAAATAAACTTACTGAATAATGAATTAAATGACACAAAATTATCAATTTCAAGTTTAGATTCAAAGATAAATTCAAGTAATATCTTATTAAAAGAACATCAAAATATTTTAGATACATCTCAAAAAGAATTAGTAGATTTAGAAACACTATCTAAAAAATCACTAAACTTGCCAACTTTACTAGCAGATGAATTAAAAATCAGAAATGCAGCTGATCAATGTAGAAACGAATTGACAGGTGCAATGGCTGCAGAGCAACAAATTAGAAATCAGGAAAGTTTTCAACAAAGAAACCTAATGCAAATTAACAATCAAAAAAATGATTGGGAAAACAGAAAGGACGAGGCAGAAACAAGAATTAAATCTTTAAAAGAAAGACTAGATAACTTGAAAGAAGATAAATCAAGACTTGAGAAACTACCAGATAATTTTGTGGAAAAAGCTAATGAATTAAATATCAAGATTGAAACAGCTGAACAAAAAAGAAACCTTGCTGCAGATAAGTTAGTACAAACGGAAACATTATTTAATGAAGCCGAAAAATTGGAAAAATCGTCAGAACAAAATTTAGCATCTTTTCGAGAAGTCATGATAAAAGTAGAAGCCGCACTTAATCTAGCTAGCACAAAAATAGAAAATATCGAGGATAGAGTTTATGAGAAACTCAGGGTAAAGTCGAAGCAATTAAAAGAAATTGTTAATTTAAGTGACAACGAAGAATTAAATACATCAATCGAAACTTTAGAAAAAACAGTTCAAAGATTATTAAATGAAAGAGAATCATTAGGCGCTGTAAATTTACGTGCCGATGAAGAAATGAACGAAATGAGACAAAAAATTGAATTGATGTCTAAGGAAAGAGTTGACTTAGAATTAGCAATTGAAAAACTAAAAAGTGGAATTTTTGAATTAAATAAAGAAGGCAGACAACGTCTTATAGATAGTTTTGAGCTCGTAAATAAAAACTTTAAGAAACTTTTTAAAGAGCTTTTTGGAGGTGGAGACGCTGAATTAAAATTAGTTGGAGATGATGATCCTCTTAAAGCTGGATTGGAAATATTAGCAAGTCCACCTGGAAAAAAAATGCAATTACTTTCCTTGTTGTCAGGTGGAGAACAAGCTTTAACAGCCATATCTCTCATTTTTTCTGTTTTCTTATGCAATCCTGCTCCAATATGTATTTTAGATGAAGTAGATGCTGCTTTGGATGATAGTAATGTTAGCAGATTCTGTAACTTATTAGATAAAATAGTAGATGAAACAGAAACCTATTTTTTAGTTGTGACACACCACAGATTGACTATGGCTAAAATGAATAGACTTTTTGGTGTTACTATGGAACAAAAAGGCATAAGTAGACTAGTTTCTGTTGATTTAGAACAAGCAAATAAAATAAAGGATATAGCCTAATTAAAGTTTTTGAAGTAAACTCTTGACTTATTTGTTAGCTCAAAATAATTTAAGCACGCTTATAGTTTTCATTTGAAAGTATAGTATGAGCACGTTAAATAAAGAAAAAAATTTATCAAAAAGAATAGATGCTGCACTAGCTAAGAAGGATTATAAAAAAACATTTAGAGATACAGATTCGCTTAATATTTACTATAGAGTTGGAACAGAATTACTAGCAGGTTTGCTTATTGGTGCGGGCTTAGGATGGACAATAGATCAGTGGTTTAATACAACTCCATTATTCTTATTAGTATTTTTTTTATTAGGTGGTGTAGCTGGGATATATAACCTTTGGAGAGTTTTGACTGGCAAAGGTTTGAAAATGGGATTTTTTAACGAAAAAGAAAAATAATATGAATTCACCTGTAGAACAATTTACAATTAAAACTTTATACGAACTTAATTTTATGGGTGTTGATGTATCATTCACTAACGCTTCTCTATTCATGATGTTGTCTATTTTTGGGTCAGTTTGTTTTTTATATTTTGGATCAAGGAAACAAGCACTTATACCTGGAAGATTTCAATCGTTAGTAGAAATGTCATATGAGTTTGTTGCAAATATGGTTAAAGAAAATGCAGGCAAAGGTAGTCAAGCTTACTTTCCATTTATTTTCACTTTATTTATGTTTATTTTATTTGGAAATCTGCTTGGAATGATACCCTACAGTTACACTTTCACGTCACAAATAGCAGTTACTTTTACATTGGCTGTAATTATATTCGTAGGAGTTACAATTATTGCAATTTTAAAACATGGCTTTAAATTTTTTACATACTTTTTTCCATCTGGAGTTCCAATTGGCCTAGCACCTCTATTGATACCAATTGAAATTATCTCTTACTTTATCCGTCCAATTAGTTTATCTGTCAGATTATTTGCTAATATGTTAGCCGGACACACAATGATGAAGGTATTTGCTGGACTTATAATTATGATGGGATCAGCAGGTGGCGTTTTAAAAGCAGGTGCCGTATTACCTCTTTTGGCAGTTATTGGTTTAACTGGACTGGAATTTTTAGTAGCCGCACTTCAAGCCTATGTTTTCAGTATTTTAACATGTATGTACCTTCATGATGCAATACATTTACACTAATTCATTACTAAATTTAAAATTACTCAAGAAAGGAAAAAAATATGGAAATGGATGCCGCAAAATTAATAGGAGCTGGATTAGCCGTTATAGCTTTAGCTGGAGTTGGAGTTGGAATTGGTAATATTTTTGCTTCATTAGTTACAGCTGTTGGAAGAAACCCAGCAGCAAAAAATGAAGTATTTGGAATAGCTATTTTAGGATTTGCACTAACAGAAGCTGTTGCACTTTTTGCATTAGTTATTGCGTTATTACTATTATTCACATTCTAATAAAAATCTAATCTTGCCTATAGTAATTTAACTATAGGCAGATTTTTACTAAATAAGAATAACAAATGTCATACTATCGTAAATTTATCTTAGTTTTACCACTCTCTACAAGCACTTCTTATGTTGCTCAAGCTAATGAAGGTAAAGCTGGACTGCCACAATTAGATTTTAATACATATCCATCTCTTGTTTTTTGGTCTGTTTTATCACTAATTATAGGTTATATCTTGATGAAATATCTGGTAACTCCAAATATAAAATCAATTTTAAATAACAGGGAAACTAATATCCAAAATGACTTAGTAAAAGCTAAAACTTCAAGTCAAGAGACTGAAAAAATAAAGGAAAATATTATTAATTCTCAGACGGAAATAAAATCTAGATCACAATTAATTGTGAATCAAGCTCTTGCTGAATCAAAACAAAATATCGAAAAAAAAGAAAAAGATATAAATCAAAAATTAAATGAAAAATTAGTTAAAGCTGAGAAACAAATAATGGAAACACAAAAATTAGTTATAAAGGAAGTTATAAATAACGCTGAAGAACTCACTGCAAAAGTCATTCAAAACTTAACTGATCTCAAATACGATAAGGTTGATGGCAAGAAAGCAATTAATACAGCATCAAAAGATGTATTAGTGGAGAAATAGAATGTACTTTGATGAGACAGCATGGGTTGCAATTGCGTTTTTATTATTTTTTGTGTTGGTTTGGAAAAAAGGTAAGAAAGCTATACTTTCTTTACTAGATGAGAGATCATCATTAATTGAAAAAGAACTTAATGAAGCTAAATCACTTAAAGAAGAAGCTTTGGAAGAACTGAGGCTTGCTTTACAAAATCAAAAAAATGTTTCTGACGAAGCTGAAAATCTAATTAAAAACGCAAAGGAAACTGCTAAAAAAATTCAAGAAGAAGCAAATTTAAAATCGCTTGAAATGGTTAAAAGAAAAGAAGAACAAGCCAGGCAAAAAATCTTATCGTTAGAAGCTGAGGCTATAAAAAAAATTAAAGAAATTACTAGCAGTATCGTAATAGAATCATCTAAAACTTATATTAAACAGAAATTAGATAACAAAGAAAACATTAATCTAATTTCTAAATCTTCAAATGAGATTAAATCCTCTATTATAAAATAACTACTTTATTCCTAGCAAAACTTGTCCTCCAGCAGGAACTTTCAATTCAAATGTTGTAGCTCTATCTACTATTTTACTACCTTTTAACAAAAATTGAGAATAGTTAAATTCATCTCTATCAAATTCTTTTTTATTAAAATCTACTGATACTACACTAATATTGACAGGAACATAATCTTCCTTTGTTGTTTCATTTCTAATTGCTCGTATATTAACAGAGAGCTCCATTTGAATATCATTGCCATCTTTGTAGCAAAACTTTTGCACACCTCTAAATCCTAAATAAACCGGTGAGTTACCTTCTGAATTAACAACTATTTCAGCAGCTTTTTTAGGTGCAATCAATTTAGGACATTCAACAACATCTTTTTTAAAAGTTGAGCAACCATTAAAAAATAAAAATGAAATTATAATAAAAACTCGAGTCATACATAATATCCTAAAAATGTAAAAAATTTTGTAACTTGGCTAATCTTTATTGACGTATTGATTGTAATACATCAAAACTAAATTATGAAGAAACAAAAAATTAATTTATATCTTGCATCACCAAGAGGTTTTTGTGCAGGTGTTGATAGAGCTGTAAAAATTGTAGAAGAGTCTATTAAAAGATTTGGGTCTCCAGTCTATGTTAGGCATGAAATAGTTCATAATAAAGATGTTGTTAATTCTTTAGCTAGAATAGGCGCTGTGTTTGTTGATGAAGTTAATGAGGCACCAACTGATCGTCCGATTATCTTTTCAGCACATGGTGTTGCTAAATCAGTCATGGATGAGGCAAAACAAAGGAAAATGATTTCTATAGATGCGACTTGTCCATTAGTAACTAAAGTTCATAATGAAACAATTCGTCATTATAATTTAGGAAGACACGTTTTATTAATTGGACATAAAGACCATGTAGAAGTAATTGGGACTATGGGGCAAGTTCCAAAAAATAATATTACTCTGATCGAAACAGAAGAAGATGCGTATAAAGTTAAAATAGATAATCCAGACAATTTAGCTTTTGCTACCCAAACGACATTGTCCATAGATGATACAAGTAAAATTTTAAGTATTTTAAAATCTAGATTTCCAAATATTAAAGGCCCGAGTTCTGAAGATATTTGTTATGCAACTACAAATAGACAAATGGCAGTAAAATCAATGTCAAAAATATGTGATTGCATTTTAGTTATAGGAGCTGAAAATTCCTCTAATTCTGTTCGTCTTGTAGAAGTTGCGTTATCTCACGGTGTAAAAAAAGCTATTTTAATACCCAACGAGAATAAACTTGATTTGTTTTTAAAAAAATTTGATCCCTTAAAATCTCCTAATATTGGTTTAACTGCTGGTGCATCAGCACCTGAGACCCTAGTACAAGTATTAATATCTAAACTTAAAAAAGATTTTGAAGTTAATTTGATAGATCATGAAGTGACAAAAGAAGATGTTAAATTTAATTTACCAAAAATTTTACGATAAGTTTTAGGATTTAGAGTTGGCAGTCTATACAAATTTAAATGAAGGTCATATAATAGATTTTTTAGAGCTATACGATATTGGTAAGTTAATTTCATTTTCTGGTATTACAGAAGGAATAGAAAACAGTAACTTTCATTTAAAAACATCTAATGGTAATTATATACTCACTATTTTTGAAAAAAGAGTAGATATTAAGGACATTCCTTTTTTTATTAAAATTATGCTTCATTTAAACAAAAATGGTTATTGTTGTCCTGAACCAATACGTGATAAAAATAATAAATTTCTTCAAAAATTAAAAGGAAAACCAACAATTGTTGTTAATTTTCTTGAAGGAAAATCCAAAAATAACGTAACTATTGATGATTGTAATCAAGTCGGTTCCAGTATGGGGCTTATGCACCTCTTTAGTAAAGATTTTGAACTTCAAAGAGATAACTCTCTTTCTATAAAGGGATGGAAAACATTAATTAAAAATTGTAATAATTCCATACCAGTTAACGTATTAGATAAACTTCAACCTGAATTAATGCAAGATATACAAGATTCCTTTGATTTTGTTTCTAAATTTTGGCCACATGACTTGCCAAAAGGTTTTATTCATGGAGATTTTTTTCCTGATAATGTTTTTTTATTAATGACAAAATTACGGGAGTAATTGATTTTTATTTTTCATGTACTGATATACTTGCATATGATTTGGCGATTGCTATTAATGCTTGGTGTTTTGATAAGCAATACAATTTTCAAGATAAAAAATATCAAGCTCTATTAAAAGGATACAACTCTAAAAGGAAATTAAGTAAAGATGAAGAATTCTTTTTACCACTATTGTGTCAAGCTGCTTCACTACGTTTTTTATTAACAAGATTATTTGATTGGGTAAACACACCTATTGAAGCTAAAGTTGTTCTCAAAAATCCAGAAGAATACATAACAAAACACAAATATTTTAAGAAATTAGTTAAAAATATTAAATATGTAGGAAATTAATCATGAAAAAAAACATTACTATTTTTACAGATGGTGCATGCTCTGGAAACCCTGGAAAAGGTGGATGGGGAGCTGTTTTACTTTATCAAGATAATGAAGAACATTTATCTGGATCAGAAAAATTAACTACAAATAATAGAATGGAACTTAAGGCAACAATTGAGGCTTTAAAAGCAATAAAACACCCAAGTAAAATAAAATTATATACAGATTCACAATATGTTAAAAATGGAATAACAGAATGGATTATTAATTGGAAAAAAAATGGATGGAAAACCGCCAATAAAAAAAAGGTCTCCAATAAAGAGCTTTGGATTGAACTAGATGAAAATGTGAATCTTCATAATGTAGAATGGTTTTGGGTTAAAGGACATTCTGGAAACCATTACAATGAAATTGCAGATAAATTAGCTGTAAATGCAATGAATGAGAAATAATAAAATTCTATAGATTTTTTAAAATATTTTCTGCAGTTGAAACCTCAAATGCTCCAACTTCTTCTACAAATGACTTTCTGATTACATTATCATCAACTATCATGGCAAATCTTCTTGATCTATGCCCCATTATTCTACCAAAATTCATATCTAGATTAAGAGACTGTGAAACTGAACAATCAGAATCAGACAACATGTCAATTTTTCCTTCAACTTCATTTGCTAAACCCCAAGCACGCATTACATGTGGATCATTCACTGCCATACATGCAATTATATCTACACCTTTATCTTTAATATCTTGATAATATTTTACATAACCTGGCAAATGCTTAGCAGAACATGTCGGTGTAAAAGCTCCAGGTAAAGCAAACAAAACAACTTTATTCGATTTAAAATAATCATCAGTTTTGACTTCTTTTACTCCCTCACTATCTTTTATAAGAAATATTCCAGAGGGGAAATTATTACCTATATTAGCTGACATGCAAACTCCTTATATTTATTTAAATTATACTTAAACTATATCACTGGGTTTTAAAATAAAATTATTTTGCTAATTTAATATATTTCTGAATTTCTTTAATAGTCAGTAATTCAGACAGAATTTTTCCATTTGACAATAATGGACCATAAATTTCATTGTACGGTATTCCATAACGTTGTTTTTTAGTTAAGAATTTTTTAATATTTTTGTTCGGTTTAGTCCAATCTAATGTTAGAACTTTTACATTATTTCTTTTAAAAATTTCTGATACTTGTTTAGTTTCAAGTACCAAAGCTTTATTCACCTGACATGTTATACACCAATCTGCAGTTATATCGATAAATACAATTTCACCTTTTGCTGCCAACTGATTTGGTAATGAAATATTTTTGTTTATATCCCAATTAACTATCTCTAAATTAGAATAGTTATTTAAATTGGTTTCAATTTTTGTCTCTAATTTCATTAATATATTTATTAACCATAACGAAGTAAGTAGAAGGAAAATAGCCATAATTTTTTTAAAAGTTACTAACCATTTATCAGGCTTCGGAATAATTGATATAATTTTTGGAAATAACATTATTAGAATTAGGGGTAATGACAAACCTAGACCCATAATTAAAAGAATAGAAAAAATTTCGACAGTACCTCCAGATAAAGCAAAACCAACTGCAGTACCCACTAATGGCGCTGTACATGGAGTAGCTAATAAAGTTAATGTAATTCCAGTAATGAAATCTCCAAAAAAACCCTCCCCCCTATATGATAGAATATTTAAAACTTTTGGAGGTAAGAAAAAATTAAATAACCCTAAGAGATTAAAACCAAAAAAAGCTGTTAGTAAAATCATAAAAATTAGAAAATATGGATTTTGAAATTGCACACCCCACCCAACAAGTTCACCCGCAGACTTAACAATGTAAGTAACTAAAGCTAGCAATAAAAAAGATGTTAATATACCCAATATATTAAATGATATTTTCTTTCTAAATATTACTTTGTTTTCCGTTCTTAGATTTACTAATTGAATCATTTTCAAAGATAATACAGGGAGAACACAGGGCATAAAATTTAAAATAAATCCACCAATTAAAGCGATTATGAAAATTTCAAAACCAATTGAAATTTTATTTTCATTAAATTTTAATATATTTTTATTCGGTAAATTTGACTGTTTAGTTATAATTTTCTCATAACTTATGTTATTACTTAGAAAAGTTAATTTTAAAAATTCAAATTCATAGTCTTTTTTTTTCTTAAAATTAATAGTTAGATTTAAAAGTTCACCATTTTTTGAATATCTAGGTTTCTCAAAAATGAATTCTTTATTATCTTCTATAATTATATCATAAGGGCTTATATTTAATTTATTTATAAATGATAATCTTAGTTTATCATCAGATTGATCGAATGAGTAAAGTTCTAAATCTTTACTTCCTAGAAACTTAGGTACCTTATTCTTATATCTAAGTATGTCTTTTATTTTAGAATTATCTTCATAATGTTTAGTTAAATTACTTAAATCATAATTAAAACTTACTGGAACACATATTTCAGCACATACTTGTGCCTCAAATTGAAGTGGCCCTGATATCTTTTTGTTTTTGTTTAACCGTTCTATAATTATTGGAAAAATTACTTCATTTTCGTAACCAAATGTCTCAATACCGAAAAACTTAAATCTTTTAGGGTTTGGAAATAGTAAATTCATTGATTTAATATTATTTCCTGTTTCCCATTTGATTTCTGGAGGTAGTCCTGCATCACCAGGATTTCTCCAATATATTTTCCATTCTGGTAAGAGGTTTGCTTTTAAACCAATAAGAATTTTTGTTGGTGTGGTTTCAAATATTTTACCAAATAAAATATCAAATTTAACAAAATCATAATTCTCATTAGCTACGTTATTTGGATTAGAAACAAAAGTGTTAGAAACAGATTTGCTTACATTAGTCAAACTAATTAAAGTTAGAGATATCAAAAAAATTAAAACTTTAAAGTATTTAAAATTAACTAGTTTATTGTGCATTATTTCTTTTTGGTTATTATTAGAATTGTCAGTAATATATTGGAATTATAATTATGGATCAAGAATTGTTAGGTAAACTGCTAATTGCCTCTCCAGGACTTGAAGATATAAGGTTTCAGGATTCAGTTATATTGATTTGTGAACATTCTAAGGATGCCACAATGGGTTTAATTCTAAACAAACCACTTTATAATTTTGACACATCCCAATTTTTAAAGAAAATGAAAATTAATTCTGCAACTAATTTCAAATCCAGCCCTACTTTTTTTGGTGGTCCTGTCCATCTAAATCAAGGTTTTATTATACATTCTAATGAAAAAAAATATAAAACATCTGAAGATATTTTAGATGATGTAATGATAACTAGTTCTGAAGAAATCTTAATTGATATTTCAAAAGATAAATCACCGGAACATGCAAAAATTTTCCTTGGATGTGCAGTTTGGGATCAAGGACAACTTGACAATGAAATACTAGAAAATTCTTGGATCATAAGTAACTCAAGTAAAGATTTAATATTTCATAATCACTTGGAATTTTCATTATGGAAAAAGTGTTTAAAAAACATGGGAATAGATCCTAGTAAGTTAGTATCATATTCAGGAAGTGCTTAGTAGTTATTTTAATTAAGTATTGTTGAAATCTCTAATTTTTTTAAAGAATTTGCATTTGGTCCTATCACAGATAATACAGGCTTAGCATAATTAAACAACTTATCACATAAATCATAAATAGAAGAAATAGATATATTTTCTATGCTTCTTATAACCTCTTTAGTTTCTATCAATTTTCTAAAACTAATCATATTTTTTGCAAAATATTCTGACCTTGAACTGTTACTTTCTTGACCCATTATAAAACCAGATTTCATTTGTGCTTTTGCTCTATCAAGCTCTTCAATAGATATGAATTTTTTTATTTTTTTCCATTCTATTAAACTTGCTTCAAGTAATTGATCAACATCGTTAGGCGAAGTTCCAGCATAAAAACCAAATAAGCCAGAAGAACTTTGCATCTGTGTAAAACTAAAAATGGAATAACATAAACCTCTTTTTTCTCTAATCTCTTGAAACAACCTAGAAGACATCCCACCACCTAGTATAATTGATAGCGCTCTGAGAGAAAAACGATCAACATCTATGTTTTTTAGACCTTCAACACCGAATACTAATTGTGTTTGTTCTAAGTCTCTATCTTCTGCAATAAATCCTGAAGTCCATTCAGAGTTGACTTTTTTAGGTTTATTACCTTTTTTGATTTCTGAAAATTTTTCTTCAACGATTTTAAATAAATGATCCTTATTTAAGTTTCCAGACATAGAGACAACCATGTTTTCTGGAGTATAATTTGAATCTAGAAAGAATTTTAAATCAGACTGTTTAAAACTACTTACAGTTTCTTTAGTGCCAAGAATAGGTCTTCCCATTGGTTGATTTTTAAAAGCAGTTTTAGTAAAATTTTCAAACACTCTATCGTCTGGAGCATCATAAGATTGTCCTATCTCAGAAATTATAACCCCTCTTTCTCTCTCAATTTCATCTTTAGGGAAAGTTGAGTTTTTTATAATGTCTGAAAGTATATCAACTCCTAATTCAGCGTTTTCTCTCAATACTTTGAGAAAATAAGCAGTAACTTCTTTACTAGTGTAAGCATTGATATCACCTCCAACATCTTCGATCTCTCGTGCTATTGTTTCGGCATTTCTATTTTTGGTTCCTTTAAAAGCCATATGTTCTAACATATGGGCAATTCCACATTCATCATTATTTTCGTTAGAACTGCCTGCACCTATCCAAACTCCAATAGATGCACTTTCAACATCAATTTGATCATTAATAATTGTTATACCATTATCAAGAGTTTTAAATTCTACACTCATAACATTCTCATAGATTTTATAATATATTCTTGAACATCTTTTAAATTAGGATCAATTGTTTTGAAGTTTTCTTTTCGACTCATAATTTGATCTAAATGCGCAGGAAATTCAGGTATTATACCAATACTTTTTTTTATAACTTGTGGAAATTTAGCAGGATGTGCACAAGCAAGAGAAATTATAGGACAATCATTGGAAATGATTTTTTGTTCAATAGCTTTTTGCACAGCGCCATAACCTATCGCGCTGTGGGGATCGAGCATATATTTGTGATCAATATAGATCTTTTTAATTATATTAAGAGTATCAAAATCACTTATCTTAAAAGCTACGAATAAATTATTTATTTTGTTAAGTTGGTCTTGAGTAATTTGAAATTTTCCATCAACTTTAAATTCATTCATTTGCTTTTTGACTAAATTTGTATCTCTATCATTTATTTCGTATAATAGTCTTTCAAAATTGCTAGAAACTTGAATATCCATACTTGGACTATAAGAAGGAAAAACATTTTTTCGTTTCATTATACCATTTTCAAAAAACCTGGTAAGTATATCATTTTGGTTTGAGCCACATATAAGTTTAGATATAGGAAGCCCCATTTTTTTTGCCATCCATCCTGCTAAAATATTGCCAAAATTACCTGTGGGCACTGAAAAAACGACCTCTTTTTCAGGAGATCCTACTCTAAGCGCAGAGTAGAAATAATACACTATTTGAGGTAATAATCTAACCCAATTAATTGAGTTTATAGCTGAGAGTGATGTACGATCTTTAAAATTTAAATCTTCAAAACAATCTTTAACAATTGCCTGACACCCGTCAAAATCAGTTTTTACAGATAAGGCATGAGCTCCGTCTTCATTTATCCAGGTCATTTGTTTTTGTTGAACTTCTGATACCCTTTTGTGCGGGAAAAGTATAAAAATATCGATATTATCTTTCCCCTTAAATGCCTCTAGAGCGGCAGAACCAGTATCACCGCTAGTCGCACCTAAAATTACAGCTCTTTTATTCTTTTTTTCTAGCGCAATGTTAAATGCTCTGGATAAAAATTGCATAGCATAATCTTTAAATGCTAGTGTGGGACCATGAAAAAGCTCAAGAATGTATGTGTTTTCCTTAAGCTCTTTTAAACGAGCTACTTCATTACCAAATGTTGAATAAGTAGACTCACATATATTTGAAATATCGTCCTCATCCAAAAAAGGTTGAATAAAAGGTTTTAAAATTTTAGTAGCTAACTTTGAATAAGTAAGTTCTTTCATGTTTTTTAAGTCACTATAACTAAAACTTGGCCATTTTTCTGGCATAAATAACCCACCATCTCTTGCTAAGCCAGCTAAAAGAACCTCTTCATATGAGAGAGAATTATCTCCTCCCCTTGTACTTGAATATTTAATATAATCATCCATTTCGTTTATTCTTTTTAAATATTAATCTTCCAGATGACGCGTGATATGAAAAGTACACAAATAGAAGAGATAAAGCTAATCCATACCAGGTTATTGCATATGATAAGTGTTGATTGCGAAATTTAGGTTCACCGTCTACCCCTATAGGCAGTGTCAGCTTTTCGCCAATACGCAGAGCATCAATATAATAATTATTAATTGTTTTTTTCGAGATAATATTTATAAAATCAAAAATCTGATTAGGTACAATTGTAAACCAAAAACCATTTTCTCCGTCATTTTCTGGAACAAAATAACCTTTTTTTTGTGGATATCTTATAATTCCTTTTAATTTTACTAAGCCTTTGGTAAGACTAAACTTTCTTTTTTCAGGGTTTTTATAACTTTCTGATACCCAACCTCTGTTAATAAGAACAATTTTGTCATTTTCCATAATAAATGGAGTTATCACGTGAAATCCAGCGTTGCCTTCGTAAGTTTTGCCAGTAATATAAATTTCATTACTGTGCATAAAACGACCTAAAATACCAATGGACTTAAATTCATTAATTGAAGACTTTTCTAGTTCAGCAGGATCAGTTATCGGATTAGATTGACTTTGCGTAAGATAATTTTGAATCAGAGCTTCTTTCCAAAATAATCTCTTTACCTGCCAAGTGCCAAAACTAATTAAAATAGCGAAAGTCAATATAGAAAATATTGATGGCCATAACATTGGCTTAAATTGTATTTTCATTATTAGTATATAAACCTTATTTTTAACAAGTATTATAGATACCTATCAACCACCCCACCAATATATACAAACAAATAAAAATAACCAAACAACATCAACAAAATGCCAATACCAAGCTGCTGCTTCAAAACCAAAGTGATGATCAGCAGTAAAATGACCTTTAAGACCTCTAAATAAGCAAACTGTTAAAAATATTGTTCCAACTAATACATGAAATCCATGGAAACCAGTAGCCATATAAAAAGTTGAAGCATAAATTCCATCAGTAAACGCAAAAGTGGCATGCTGATATTCATATGCTTGAACCGCTGTAAATATTGCACCTAAAATTATAGTTAAAACAAGACCTGTTATAAAATCTTTTCTATTATCATGTTGAAGAGCGTGATGAGACCAGGTAACTGTACAACCAGATAATAGTAATATTAGTGTATTAATTAAAGGTAGATCAAATGGGTCTAGAGCGACAATATCCTCTGGTGGCCACACACCAGTATCAGGATATAAACTTGAATCAAAAAAAGCCCAAAAAAAAGCGACAAAAAACATAACCTCAGAGCAAATAAAAAAAATCATGCCATATCTCATACCAATTTGGACGATAGGTGTATGATGACCTTGGTATTCAGCCTCTCTTACAATGTCCCTCCACCAATAAAACATAGTAGCTAACACCATAAACAAACCTGCACCTAACACCCATAACGAGTATGGATATTCATGCATATATAAAGTAAGCCCAAGAAATAGGGTAAAACCAGCAGCAGATCCTAATGCAGGCCATGGACTTGGTTCAACTAAGTGATATTGATGTTTTTGTTCGCCACTCATTTCATTCTCCTTAATTAACCTTTTTATAACCTAACTCAACTTAATCCAAAAAATTTTTAACTTATAAACTATGTTTCAGCATTAAAAAATGTATATGACAAAGTGATCTCTTCCAAGTTTTTTGTGTTTTCATCGTCATTTATGCTTGGGTCAACATAAAATGACACAGGCATTTTAACCTCCTCTCCCGGCTGAAGTGTTTGTTTTACAAAACAAAAACAATCTACTTTCATAAAAACACTTCCAGCTTTCGGAGGAGATACGTTAAATACTGCTGTACCTGTTGTTGGTTTGTTCGACAAATTTTTTGCTGTATAGTAAATTACTTGTTGTATACCAGGCTGAACAATTATTTCTTTCTTAGGAGCCTTAAATTCCCAATTAAGTTCTTGTGATATATTTGAATCAAATCTTATTTGAATATTTCTATATTGACCATTTGATCCTGGAGCTAGTGAAGCTCTTTGAACCGTTCCTGCATATCCAGTAACTCTACAAAACAAATCATACAATGGAACAGAGGCAAAAGATAAACCAAGCATAAAAAAAACAATCAGGAATGCCCACTTTAGAGAATTATTATTTTTTTTGGATAAACTTGAAGACATTTATGCAGTGACATCCATTCTTAAAATTGTAATAAAAAAGAAAAGAACTACCATAAATATTATTATTCCTAAAATAGCAAAATTCTTCGATTTTCTATTTTCGTAAAATGCTCTAATATATTCTTCATTTTTATTAGATTTCATATTTCACCTATCATAAAATTAATGATGAGTTTATCAAAACAAATACTCGCAAACAAAATACTCAAATAAAAAATTGAGTACACAAACAGACCTCTTTCTGAATCTTTATTTTCTTTTATTACATAAATAGATCTTCTAATAAATTCAATATTCAGTAATGTAACGACAATCATGTAAAAGTTACCAGAGTAATTTAAAATCCAAGGAAGGTATGCGCAAGGCATGAGTAAAAGTGAATAAATAAATATATTCTTTCGAGTGGTTATATCACCATAAATTATTGGTAACATTGGTATTTTAGCAGCTTTATAATCTGATTTATTTACTAAAGCCAGAGCCCAAAAATGTGGCGGTGTCCATAAAAATATTATTAGAAATAATATTAGAGCTTCTAGCCCAATAGAACCTGTAGCACAAATATGCCCAATAACCGGAGGGAATGCGCCAGCAGCACCACCTATTACAATATTTTGAACAGTATGTCTTTTAAGCCACATGGTGTAAACCACCGCGTAGAAAAATATTGTAAAAGCAAGTAAGCTTGCTGCTAACCAATTTACAGATAAACCTAGTATTATTATAGACAAAATAGATGTAATAATTCCAAATGATAGAGCTTCAGAAGGTTGGATCTTACCAGATGCTATAGGTCTATTCTTTGTTCTATCCATTAAAACATCAATGTCTTTGTCATACCATTGATTAAGAACACCAGACGCACCTGCTCCAAGGGCTATAGCAAATATACCTATCAAAGCTAAATATGGATTAATTGAATTACCTAATACAGGAGTCGCATTATAATATCCAACAAAAGCTGTAAAAACTACTAATGACATAACCCTAGGCTTCATAAGATTAATATAATCATATGGTGAACCTAAGTTGTTGTTATCTTCAGAAATATCCTTATTGTTAATTGCTATCGATGGCATATTAAAGTTCAAAACCTATATTATTTTACTTTTGGTATTTCTGCAAAAGTATGAAATGCAGGTGGTGAAGAAACCGTCCATTCTAGAGTATTGTCAGTTGAACCCCATGGGTTTTTAACAGCTTTTCGCTTCTTTACGAAAGCCTCTATTATAACAACTAAAAAGATTATAGCACCCAGGGCTCCTATATAAGATCCAATTGATGCAACCATATTCCATCCTGCAAATGCATCAGGATAATCAACATAGCGTCTTGGCATACCTGCTAAGCCTAGAAAATGCATTGGGAAAAATGTTAAGTTCACACCTATAAATGTAATCCAAAAATGGAGCTTTGCTAAACCTTCGCTGTATTCATATCCAGTCATTTTAGAAAACCAATAGTAAAAAGCTGCGAACAATCCATACACAGCTCCTAATGATAGTACATAATGAAAGTGTGCTATAACGTAGTATGTGTTATGTAGGACAACGTCTAATCCAGCGTTAGCCAACACAACACCAGTCACACCACCAACAGTAAAAAGAAAAATAAAACCAATTGCCCAGTACATCGGGATTCTAAAAACTATAGACCCGCCCCACATTGTTGCAATCCATGAAAAGATTTTAATACCGGTTGGTACAGCTATTACCATAGTGGCAGCCGTAAAATATGCTCTTGTGTCTACGGACAAACCAACAGTATACATGTGATGTGCCCACACTACAAAACCAATTACACCTATTGAAACCATAGCATACGCCATTCCTAGATAACCAAAAACTGGTTTTCTTGAGAAAGTTGAAACAATTTGGCTAACAATACCAAAAGCTGGCAAAATCATAATATAAACTTCAGGATGACCAAAAAACCAAAAAAGATGCAAAAATAAAATAGGATCACCACCACCTTCTGGAATAAAAAAACTTGTTCCAAAATTTCTATCAGTAAGTAACATCGTTATTGCACCAGCTAGTACAGGTATAGCTAACAATAACAAAAACACTGTAACTAACATAGACCACACAAATAATGGCATTTTGTGAAGTGTCATTCCAGGTGCTCTCATGTTAAATATCGTTGTTATAAAGTTTGCTGCACCTAATATTGAAGATGCACCTGCTAAATGTAGAGAAAATATTGCAAGGTCCATACCCATACCTGGAGAACCTGCCGAGCTTGAAAGAGGAGGATATATAGTCCAACCAACTCCAACGCCGCCATCAACTACAGCTGATAATAAAAGCAAAACAAAGCTTGGAGGTAAAAGCCAAAAAGATATATTATTCATTCTTGGGAAGGCCATATCTGGAGCACCAATCATTATAGGAACAAACCAGTTACCAAAACCTCCTATTAAACCTGGCATGACAACAAAGAAAACCATTATCAAACCATGTGCAGTTGTAAAAACGTTCCACATATGGCCATCTTCCATGTACTGCACACCCGGGTTCATTAACTCCATTCTCATATAAATTGACATCGCTCCGCCAATGAAAGCAGCAACTATAGCAAAAATTATATACATAGTACCAATGTCTTTATGGTTAGTTGAATATAACCATCTTTTTACAAAGCCTGACGGAGCCCCATGATGATCATGTGATGAACCTGTATTTGCGGTTTGAGACAATGAAGCCATTATTTTATCTCCTTAACTTCTTTTTCTAATAATACGATTTTATTATTTTCATTTATTTGATTGTTTGCAAATTTAACTTTTGCTTGTTTTAGCCATTTTTCATATTCATTCTTAGGAAGAGCTTGTATTACTATTGGCATATAAGCATGGTTAACACCACATATTTGATTACATTGCCCATAGTACTTTTTCTTTCCTACGGGAACTTCTGTCCAAATTTCATTAATTCTTCCAGCGATAGAATAAACTTGAAGAGCTAAGGATGGAACAAAAAATGAATGCATAACGTCATTTCCAGTTACAAGAAATTTTATTCTTGTACCCTCAGGGACAACTAGTGGATTATCTACATCCAACATTCTTTTTTGATTATCCTTTAAGTCACTTTCTGCAATTATGTATGAATCAAATGCAATTTCTTCATCTGGATACTCATAATTCCAATACCATTGAGCTCCAGATACCTTAACAACCATATCAACTGGTTTATCTGCTTCAGTTAAATAAAGAAGCTTAAATGAGGGAACAGCAATAACAACAAGAATTAAAACCGGAACCACAGTCCAAATTATCTCAATCAGTGTATTATGAGATGTTTTCGAGGGTTTTACATTTGGTTTTTCTCTAAATTTTATGCATACGTAAACTAATAAACCAAGCACAAAAACTGAAATTAAGGTAATTACAACAAGAAGAAAGTTGTGAAGGTCGGTTGCTTTAGTGGCAATTATTCCAGCAGGTTCTTGTAGATCCATTTGCCATGGTTTTGGTTCTGACGCAACAGCTGAATTTAACAAAAAAAACATCATTGTTCCCGCTGCTAAAAAAATATAATTTAAAATATTTTTCCAACTTTTTAATACAGTATGGAAAGTTATTTTCATTATTTATGCTCCTCAAACTTTAATCAAATCATATCTAAAATAATAGAATAAAGTTAAATTAATTTGAAATGATTCTAAAATACGTTTTTATATGTATTACTTAAAACTTTTTTATGAAAATTGCTAGATCTAAAACCAAATAAATTATTTTTTTTAGAATAAATTATTATTTAATTATCAAATTCATATATTTTAGTGTTAATATTGAAGAATGGTAATTATGTCACCATGTCATATATATAAAATTTTAATTAAAAGGTCCAAAAATGGAAAATAAATCACCATTAGAAATAACTGATAAATTGTTTTACGAGGATAATGATTTTGATCTTAATAAAGCTCAATCTATTGTATCAGACACTCTAAAAGATGCTGATGACGGAGAATTGTATCTAGAATCAACAAAATCAGAATCGTTTTCGTTTGACGATGGACGAATGAAAAATATTGCTTACGACAGCACTAAGGGGTTTGGTTTAAGGGCAATTGCAGGCGAAGCAAGAGGATTTGCTCATTCGGGCGAGATAACAGAGTCTTCTCTTAAAAGAGCCTCAGAAACAGTCAGGTCTGTTTCGAAAAACTATTCAGGAGTAATGGCTCCAGGTCCATCACATGGAACTAACAAACCACTTTACACTTCAATAAATCCAATTGAGAAAACTTCATTTAAAATGAAAACAAGTTTACTTCAAGAAATTGATGCTTATGCAAGGTCAATTGATAAAAAAGTTATTCAAGTTTCAGCATCTATTTCTGCCTCTTACCAAGCAATTCAAATATTAAGAGGTGATGGAAAGAGAACTGCTGACATTAGACCTCTTATTAGACTTAACGTATCACTAGTTGTTGAAAAAAATGGAAGGAGAGAGACTGGAAATTCCGGATGTGGAGGAAGAGGTATATATGAAGAATGGATTAATTCTGATAGATGGAAAGGTCAAGTTAATGAAGCTTTGAGAATCGCTAATACTAACCTTGAATCAATCCCTACACCTGCTGGTGAAATGCCTGTTATTTTAGGTCCAGGATGGCCAGGTGTTATGTTACACGAAGCTGTAGGTCATGGCTTAGAAGGAGATTTTAATAGGAAAGGTACTTCAATATTCTCAAGGAAAATTGGAGAAAAAGTTACTGCTGACGGGGTTACAGTTATTGATGATGGAACAATTGAAAACAAAAGAGGATCAATAACAATTGATGACGAGGGTACAAAATCATCAAAGAATATTTTAATAGAAAATGGAATTTTAAGAAATTATATGCAAGACCGACAAAATGCAAGATTAATGAAAATGGAACCAACTGGAAATGGGAGAAGACAGTCTTATTGTTACTACCCTATGCCTAGAATGACAAACACTTACATGGATAATGGAACAATTGAACCAGAAGAGATTATAAGTACAGTTAAAAAAGGTATTTATGCTGTTAATTTTGCTGGTGGACAAGTTGATATTACAAATGGGAAGTTTGTTTTTTCTGCTTCAGAGGCCTATCTAGTAGAAAATGGAAAAGTTAAACAGCCTCTTAAAGGAGCAACTCTAATTGGCAATGGCCCCGACGCAATGTCGAAAATTTCTCTTATTGGAAATGATATGTCTTTAGATGACGGAATTGGCACATGTGGAAAAGAAGGTCAGGGTGTCCCTGTAGGCGTTGGACAACCTACGTTATTAATGGGAGGCATCACAGTGGGAGGTACAGATACGAACTAAAGTATCAGAAAGCGTTATCGATAAATACTTTGTCTATATTTTTCTTCCATATGCCATTAAACTTCTCTAGAAGAATTTCAGCTTCAGTCTTTTTATTTCTAATGATATTGTAAAGTGGATCTAAAAACTGTCTTTCATCAACGCCTCGTTCATCTAATTTATTACGTCTTTGAAGGCCTAAACTTGAAATCCTAATCATTTCTTCTGCTATATCGATAATTTTTTTGGATCCTAGTTTCCCATTTAAACCGTATTTTGCAGCCGAAATTCTTCCTTCTTCTAGAAGCTGAGCATTCATAAATGGCTTTGCCAAATCATAGGCCTCTAATTGAGCCTCACTATCATACAATAATCCCACCCATAACGCTGGGAGAGCACAAATTATATTCCAAGGCCCACCGTCTGCACCTCTCATTTCTAAATATTGTTTAAGTCTAACTTCTGGGAATGCAACTGTTACATGGTCCTCCCAATCTTTTAGAGAAGGAAATTGACCTTCAAAACCTTCTAATTTTCCATCCATAAAATTTAAAAAAGATTTTCCAGATACGTCAATATATTCGCCTTCCCTGTATACAAAATACATTGGCACCTTGAGGACATAATCTAACCATTCCTCATAGCCAAAAGATGCATTAAAAACAATTTCTGGTATACCTGTTCTATTAGGGTCAGTATCTGTCCAGACCATTGCTCTTGAGGATAAATATCCACTTTCTTTTCCTTCAATAAATGGGGAATTAGCGAAAATAGCTGTTGAAATGGATTGTAATGCTAAAGACGTTTGAAACTTTTGGACCATGTCTTGTTCATTAAAATAATCCAGATTAACTTGAATAGTACATGTCCTTAACATCATATCTAATCCGAGTTGACCAACTTTAGGCATAAAATTTTTCATGATTTCATATCGACCCTTTGGCATCCAATTTTGCTTTGAACGAGACCATTTAGGATCATAACCTAGACCAATCATTGATAATCCAAGTTTTTTCATGGCTTTTTTCATGATTTTTAGATGTCTTCCAGTCTCTCTACATGTTTGATGTAAGTTATCCAGAGGAGACCCCGATAATTCTAATTGTCCACCAGGTTCAAGAGAAATTGACGCACCAGTTTCATCTTTTAAAGCAATCGTATTGTTTTTTTCTAAAATTTTTTCCCATTTATTTTCTTTTGCAAGATTATTTAATAGTTCACTCACACCTGATTTACCAAAATAACCAACTCTTTCTAAGTTATTTAAATGAAAAACAAATTTTTCATGTTCAGTACCTATTTTCCAATCTTCTCTTTTTTTTTCACCTTCTTTAAACCAATTTATGAGGTGTTCTTTCTTTAATCTTGGCATTTAAATCTCATATTTAGATTATGGTAAAAATTGAAAATATTAACACTTAACATGTTATAATATTTCTAATCTATATTGAACTTAATTATAAGATTATTAATTATTTTTTATATCTCTTTTTAAATAGTGCCAAAGAGAAAGAGCAGCAATTACTGCTGTATCAGATCTCAAAATTCTAGGTCCCAGATCAATTGGTCTTATAAACTTCTTTTCTCTTAAATAATTTGTTTCATTTGTACTGAAACCACCTTCAGGACCCACTAGAATAGCACCAAAAGACTTTGTTGACAGATTTTTAAAATCTATTTTGACGATATCGTTATTTTTAATCGTTTCGTCACAAAAAAATATAATTCGATCATTATCCCAATTAGGAATTAAATCTTTAAGTTTATTTACAGCACAGACTTCAGGGATAGTTATGCGTTCGCATTGTTCAGAAGATTCAATAGCTATATCTTGCAATCTTTTTAGATTTAAATTTTTTGTGATAGTACGTTCTGTAATTACAGGTATAATTTTAGATACTCCCAATTCAGTTGCCTTTTGCACTATATATTCAGTTGGAGATTTTTTAACTGGCGCAAATAATAACCAGATATCATTTTCAATTTTGACATCTCGTATTTTTTTAATGATATTAATTATAATTGTGTTTTTATAAATTTCAGAAATTTTAGCCAAAAACTCACCATTAACGCTATTAAAAATTAAAATTGAATCATCAATTTTTTTTCTCATTACATTTATTAAATAATGAACTTGTTTATTTTCTAATTTAACTGGATCTTCTAAAGATAATTTTCCTGGAAAATAAAGTCTGATTTTAGCTTTATAAGATAAATCTAACATTTGAGAAAACGATATCCTTAAAAATTTCTTTCACTGATCATTGATTACAATATAGTATAATGATATTGCATTATTTATGAATATCCCCAAACAAAATAATTCTGACATGCTTGATAATGGTTGGTGGAATATACTTCCTAAACATTATATTAAATGGATAAGATTAGGGAGATTTGACAGACCTGTCGGTTTTTTGCTTCTTCTTCTACCTGGGTGGTGGGTACTTCCATTAACAAATTTAGATTTTATAAACTGTATAAAACTAATGTTTATTTTCTTAATAGGTTCAATTGTTATGAGAGCTGCAGGATGTACTATTAATGATATGTGGGACAAAGATATTGATAAAAAAATTTCTAGAACAAAAACAAGACCGCTTGCCAGTGGTGAAATTTCAATTTTACATGCAACCTATTTTTTAATTACAATGTTATTAATTGGTTTAATTTGTCTATATCAACTAAATATTTATACTTGGTTTATAGCTGTCTCAGCGATACCTCTAGTTATCCTATATCCCTTGGCTAAAAGATTTACAAAATGGCCACAAATTATCTTAGGATTGACTTTTAGTTGGGCTGTCCCTACAGCTTGGTCTGCTGCAAATGAAGACTGGAATCTAGGAATATTCATTATGTATTTGGCAACTGTATTCTGGATCATTGGATATGACACAATTTATGGATGTCAGGATAAAAATGAAGATGAGATTTTTGGTATTAAAAATTCTGCTGTTTCGGCTAAAAATTTCTTAACTCTTTTTGTAGGATGTTCCTATAGTTTAATGTTTTGCTTATTAATTATTAGTGGATATTTATTAAATAATAATATCTTTTGGTACATTGGTGTATCGATTTGTGGATTGCATCTTACTTATCAAGTAATAAAAATAAAAAACATAGAACAGAATAATCCACTGCAAATATTTAAATCAAATGTCGTCCTCGGTCTGTTGTTAACATTATCATCTTTAGGAAATTATATACGTTAATAGACAGATATTCTAAATTTTGTATTTTAACCTAAAAACTCCGTCTACTAAAATCATATGTGGAAAAGTCAATGCTGCCAAACCAATAAACGTTACTTTTATAATTGTATCAGAATACGAATATAAATTTAGTAAAATATAATATGCAGTTCCACCACCTAACCAACTAAATACAGAAAAAATAGTCATTAGGTACAATAATTTTTTCTTTTCCATAAAGTTTAGTAACGTTGGTATAATTCTTTTAAAATGGTGAATGCTGTGAATAAGACAAAAATATATCGCAAATGCTGGCAAAGGTGGAAAAAGTGATATCACTAAAACCATCACAGTAAATAATTTGATATAATTTTTAGAGAAAGTAATTTTTTTATAATTAAATAATATTAAAATTAATGATGAAATCCATACTAAAAGAGTCACATAAAGAAATTGCCACAATAAATATAATTGATTACCAGATAAAATTGAAAAGAGATGATCAACTTCATCTTTGTTAAAAAAAATTATGCCCAATACTATCAGCCCCCCATGAGCATAACCACAGATATAATATAAATTATTATTTTTCCAATTTAAATCACCACAACCAAAATGAAAAACACTTACTGTTAAGAACAAAATGAGGGAAAAGACTGGTAAAAAATACCACAGAACAACAATTAATGTGGCAACTAATAAATATGTAATTATAAATCGTACCTGTAAATAAAAACTTTTCGTAAAACCTAATGTAACAGAGATAGCTCCATCAAGAGCTCCATGCGGGATACCCATAAAAATAATAAAAAATAATGAGATATAATCTAACCAATCTAAGGTAAATTGAACCATTTACGATACACAACATAAAAAAATGATTTAATAAATGGTATTTTAGGCATTGAAATAATTATTTTGCAAGTTGTTAATAGTGAAGCATTTCCAGACATAAATTTAGCCATTTCATCACCATTTAAAATTCTGGCTAAACTTGAAAAAATTTTGGAAGCTAACATAGGATACTCATTTATAACATTTACAAATATTTTATCTAAAAATAAATCAATATCATTATGAATTTGAGTATTAATTTTTTTTCTATTTTTTATTTGGCTAATTATTTTAAATGCCTGTTTTTGAATAAAAGTAAAAGCATATCCTGAAGAAGGTCTTACTGCCCCCCCTCTTGTACCAATATTATAAATTTCTCTAGATGAACAAGAAACATAATGCATGGGAATAACACCTTTTTCATGATCACTCTTTGTGAACTTGTCCAAGTTAAAATATTTTTTGAGATATTTTGAAATTTCAGCTGAATAAAATTCTTTGTTTTCAACTGTTTTTGAAAACATTGTAGATTCAACCAATGCTTTCCGTTTACTAAATGGTAGTAGGTAAATAAAGTGCATACCTCTTGACTGGTCACATCTGAAATCCATTAATGTTACTATATTTTCATCAAATACATTTTTCTCAGAAGTAACTACAAATCCTTCAAAATGCTGCAACAAAATATTGCTTGGTATTTTAGGTGGTCTGCTATCAAAAACTAAATCACCTTTAATTTTCTTATTCTTTACAAATAATTGACCATCTTTTTCAAGTACATCATTTTCTAAAATGGTAAATTTTTGACTTGGGAGTTGTTTTTTACATATATCCAACCATTTTTTCCTTTTTATTACACAATAAGGATATTTAACTGACGTTAGAATATGTTTAGAGTCATTAGTATTGATTGACCATTTAGACCACACATGATTTGCTTTATTAAAAGCCTCATAATTGATTTTAACTTTCCAAAATCCCCAAAAATGATCTTTATTAGTTTTATTTTTGTTACCTATAAATAAATTAAATTTGTAGTTAGGTAAGTTACGAATTAATCTAGCTAATGATAGTGCTGCGCAACCACCTCCAATAATGTTAATTTCCTTTTTTATCATTCACTAAATTTTCTAAATAAATATGTAATTCAAAATTATGCTTTTTCTTATTTCTTAAATAAAAAATTTCTTTAAAAATCTTGAATAGTGTAATTTTTATCTTCGAGAAGATTGATGTTATTTGCCTTCCATTTTGCCAATTGTAATTTTCATTTTCTAACTGTACCCCAATCTCTCTGTAGACTCCTGATGCTACAGAAATTGCAACTCTTGAATTAAAGGGCAAAAAAGTGAAACCTTTTTCTCCACTCAAATAATATTGTTCAGCTAGAATTAATAATTTTTTTATACCTTTTGAAATCATATGAATTTTTTTTAAGTCATTAGTTTTAGCCGCTAAAACTATTCCTTTAGGTGAAATATTCTGGACCCAGCTCCCAGGTAAATATCGTCTTCCCATTTTAGCGTCTTCTAAAACATCTCTTGCAATATTTGTAAGCTGCATAGCTATTCCAAGATCTATAGCAAATGATTTAGCAAAATCATTATCACACTTTAAAGCGTCACACATCATTATTCCAACAGTTCCGGCAACATGATAAGAATATCTAATTAACTCTTCTTCCTGCTTAAACAAAATACCTTTTTGATCTAAAATAAGTCCATCAATTAAATCTATTACTGCTTTTTTAGACGATGATTTTAAAAATTTAGGATACTTAATTGAATAAGTATTTTCTAGTTCTGTAATGATATTTTTTTTAATAATAGATTTAATATTAATAAGATATTTATGGGAATTAGCTTCTCCACTATCTGCTATGTCATCTAAGATTCTACAAAAACTATATAGCTCAGCTGCCCTATTTATACATTCTTTATTTAAGAACTTACCAGCCCAATGAAAACTTTTGCCATTTTTTTTTAGTACTATTTTATCATCATCAACATGGCAGTCCATTTTTAGCTCTTTTATCTTAATAACCTTTCAACAACTTTTGCTGATGATAATACTCCTGGAATACCAGCACCAGGATGAGCTCCAGCTGCAGCAAAGAATAAATTGTTAATATGAGGATCTTTATTATGATATCGAAACCATGCAGATTGTGAAAAATTTGGTGCTATTGAAAACCCTGCACCATGAGTAGAGCGGTAATCATTTTTAAAATCAACGGGAGTCATATAAAATTCATCACAAATATTATTTTTTAATTCTGGTAAAATTGTACTATCCAAAGCGTTTACAATTCTGTCTTTAAGTTTATCACCTTCAATTTTCCAATTAATATTACCTTGTAAATTAGGAACAGGACAAAGCACATAAAAACTATCGCAACCTTTTGGAGCAAAACTTTCATCAGTTGCAGTAGGTCTATGAATGTATAATGAAAAATCTTCACTTAAAATTTTGTTATCAAAAATATCAGTTAACAAACCTTTAAATCTTTTACTCAGCCATATTGAATGGTGGGCTATATTTAAATATTGTTTTTTTGTCCCAAAGAACAAAACATACATCCCGAACGAATAACTGGTTAATTTTTCAGGTAGAAATTTTTTTCTTCTTTTACTTCTTGATTTCAAAATTTCATTATAGAAAGTTGGTGGATCTCCGTTAAAGATATAATTATCAGCATAAAATGTATTGCCATCCATACATTCAATTTTTTCAATTTTATCCTTTGTTTCAAAAGCATTTTTAATATCTGTATTGTATTTTATTTCAACCCCTGTCCGCTCTAATAATTTTGTTAACTCTTCAACAAGTTTTCCAGTGCCACCCATACTAAAGTAAACTCCCCAATTTCTCTCTAGAAAATGTATAAGCGCATAAATAGAGGTAGTAGTAAATGGGTTTCCTCCTACCAATAATGGATGTATAGAAAAAGCTGCTCTCAAATGCTGATTCTTGATATATTTATTTACCAACTGAGAGACTGTTAAATAGCTTTTTAACTTTATTAGGGCAGGTACTTGTTTCATCATATAGAAAAAGGAGCTAAAAGGTTTATCTGATAATTTAGTAAAACCTACATCAAAAATAGATTTAGAAGCTTCTAATAATTTATCGTAATTATTTGCATCTTCTTTTGAAAATTTTTTCATTTCTTTTTTAGTTTTTTGTATACTTTCGGAATAGTCAAAAGTTTGATTGTCATGAAAATGAAACCTATACCAAGGTTCTAAAGGTTTAAACTCAATATATTCTTCTCTTTTCTCTTGAAATAGTTCAAAAAGTTCATCAAATAAAAAAGGAGCTGTAATGACAGTTGGTCCAGCATCATGTTTGAAACCATTTTTTTTAAAAACTTGTGCTCTACCTCCTAAAGAACTTAACCTTTCTAATAAGGTTACTTGATGACCTAGGGCTCTTAATCTAAGAGCAATTGCGATACCACCAAAACCACCACCAATTACAATACTTCTTAGACTTTTATTAATTTGTTTTTTTTCAAATAAATTCATAGGAATTGTTAACCATAAAAAAAAGCCTGTAGGATTACCTACAGGCTTTAATTTTAATTTTTTTAATGCTTACGCATCGGATTCTGTGGTTGCCGCTGCCCAAATGGCTAAACAGAAAGCAATTTTGTTAATAACGTCTGCAATGTTATAAATAAAATTTAAGCTATTTGCGTCAGCACCACCGGCCATGTAACCCATGAAATAACCGATTGGGTAAATAGCCCAACCAATTGTGACAATCCATTTCATTGTATTAAAAGCTGATTGGACGGATTCAGGTGCACTATCTGCGCTAACTTTACTAGCTTCACCAGCAAATATTTCATATAGAATGAATATCCATCCAGCCATTCCAACTACAAAACCAATAGTTGCATTTATAAAGCCAGCTTCACCTAAGTATCCACCAATTAACATTACCAAAGAACCAAGGAATAATCTCCAGAAAACTCCACCAGCAATAGCAGTACATGCTGCAAGAATTAGATAAAATTCAATCATTTGAAGTGGAACTGTAATTATCCAGTCGACATATCTAAATACTGTAGGAGATGCACCTGTAGCAACCCATACATCTCTCATGTAGAAGTAGTGAACTGCTGCAACTAATGTAACAAGAGCGCCAACAACTAGAGATGTTCTCCATTTGCCTTTAACTCTCAATGATTCCATTAAGAAAAAAACAGTTGCTGCAACCATGGCAATAGATATTATCCAAAAACTTATACCAACAGCATCACTTGGGTCTAGATTACCACCGTGTGACCCTGCAAATGAAAGTGTTGGAAGTAGGGCTAAAAAACTAGCCGGTATTAAATATTTTAAAAAAGACATTTATAAACTCCCCTTATACTTGTCATGTTTAATTTCTAGCAACTGCTAGATTTAATGCAAAATAGCACATTTAGCGAAAACAATAAAAGGGAATTTAAGGTTAAGCAACAATTAAAAGCAGTTTAATTTCATTTATTTTTTAAATAAATTGTTAACATATTGATTTATATCGTTTTTTTAATTGATAATAATTATCAATTTCAATCAAAAATTTACTAAATTTGCATGATTTATTAGATTTAACTTATAAATTTTACTAATTTCAAATATTTTTTGTGTTCCCAAGGATTAAAGTAAATATAATTTTTTGTAAAAAAAATTTAACTAAATGGACTATATTTCATTATTGGATTTAAATTATCAAGTTACCACGAATACTTTTTTTAACAATTTCCCAATTAGGATTTTTTGGTTTTATTGCTTTTGACTTAAGTTGTTTATGAAGACTAATTCTATAACTTTTATTGTTGATAACTTTATCAATCCATTCTGATAATTTATTTTCTTCAATACCTAAACTATGAATAAGAGATAATAATGCGTTTTTTTCACTAGAACTTTTTAATGTAACATTCTGAGCATTGATTTCGGATAACCTTTTAGGTTTGTTATCGTAAAATGGAAAAACACCTGCTATTGATATATATCCATATATTTGTTTTTCATATTTAAAATCTTTTATTTTAACAGTGTCTAACTTTAACTTTACGAAACTGTAAGCAACTCCTAATGCTTCACTTAAATGCATAATTTCTAATTGTTCTTCATTGAGCCATAATACATTAAGTTCTACTTTAGTTCCTTTACTAGGCCATTGGGTAGCTGGCATTGATCCATAAGCAGACAAAGACGCTGCATAAACTATATCAGAGTCAATTAAAATAGCAGGCGTGACACAAATATTCTGATTTAATGAAAATTTTCTTTTTAATTGATATGGTGATCTATTAGAACCTACTGATAGTATAGGTATTCTATTATTCAAATCATCACATATACCTCTAATAAATTCACCCTTATAAAATGAAAAAGAATAGTTAGGTGCAAAATATGGATAACTTATAGCTCTGTCAAATGATGAAAAATTAGGAAATAATTCTTTAGTAATCTTTTGATTATCACTTCTCATATCAAATAATCTTTTTATAAACCTAAAGTTTCATTATATCCTAGAGCAATATTCATAGATTGAATAGCAGCACCCGAAGCACCCTTACCTAAATTATCTAATCTGGATGAAATAATTAACTGATCATTTTCATCATTTCCAAAAACACTGATATCAAGATAGTTTGTTCCTACTAAATTATCTGGTCTAAAGTATCCTTTTTCACTAATACCTTCATCTTGTTTTAAAACTTTAATAAAATTAGCTCCTGAGTAAAATTTTTCCATTAAGAATTGAATCTTTAAAGTATCAATTTTCTCATTAAACCATGAAAAATGTAATGGTATAGAAACAATCATACCTTGAATGAAATTACCAACCGATGGACTAAAAATTGGTGTTCGCTCTAACTTGTTATGATAAATTATTTCTGGTAAATGTTTGTGATTTAATTTAAGTCCATAATAAAAAAAAGGTTCATTATCTGTTTCCTTAAAATAATTAATCATCGATTTTCCTCCACCTGAATAACCACTAACAGCATTTATGACAATTGGAATGTTTTTGCTTAAAATACCCTTTGATATAAGTGGTTTTAGAATTACATTAGCCCCAGTAGAATAACATCCAGGTGATGCAATGCGTTTTGAATTTTCAAGACTTTTTCTGTAATTCTCTCCTAGCTCTGGAAGTCCATATGACCAATTTGGATTAGTTCTGTGAGCTGTAGAAGCATCAATAATTATTGGTGATTTATCTCCAAGTTCATCAGCTATTTGAACTGTTTCGATAGATATTTCATCAGGTAAGCACAAAAATGTTACATCCGATTTTGCTAACATTTCTTTTTTATAAGAAATATCTTTTCTTTTAGATTGATCAACTGACATTATATTAATATTTGGATGCTTTCTTAACTTTTCATGAACTTGCAAACCTGTAGTGCCAGTTTCTCCATCAATAAAAATATCCTTTTTCATATTTACCTATTTATCTACTTATAAAGTTGCAACAATTGAGACAGTATATTAATAAAGCATATATAGATCTTTTGTAAATTCTCTTTTTCATAGGAACAAAATTTAAATGTCTACAAAAAAACTTAATGATAAGGATATTATGAACCTTCTTATTGATACAGCTATTACAAATGGCGCAACCAGTGCAGACTGTGTTTTATCAAGAAGCAGAGGTGTGTCGATTACTAGAAGATTAGGTAAAGATGAAAACATTCAAAGGTATGAAGACTTTGACACTGGATTAAGAGTATTTGTTGATAATAAAATTTCATCAATTTCGACTAATGAAAATTCTGAAGAAGCTCTGAAAGAGGTTGCAAAAAGAGCTGTCGAAATGGCTAAAATTGCACCAGAAGATAAATATAGCTTTATAGCAAGTAAAGAGATGCTTCAAAACTCCCCAATACAAGATAGTTTTTTTATTGATAGTTATGATTCTGTAGAACCAAGTATTGATGTAATAAGAGATAGAGCGTCAGAAGTTGAAGATATAGCTTTAAGTGTAAAAGGTATTACTAATAGTGATGGTGCAGATTCATCATGGGGTGAAGGAGAAACACTCTTGATGACATCTAATGGTTTTTTCGGGTCGACAAAAAAATCTAATCACAGCGTATCAGTAGTTGTTATTGCTGAAAAAAATGGAAAAATGGAGAGAGACTATGATTATTCTTCAAAAGTTTATGGTGAAGATCTAAAAGACGGTATAAAAATCGGACATGAAGCTGCAAAAAAAACACTGGCCAGGATTGGTGCTAAAAAACCAGTAACTGGACAATATCCAGTAATTTTCGACCCAAGAGTATCTAGGTCACTAGCAAGTCACTTTGCATCAGCTATTAATGGATCATCAATAGCACGCAAAACCAGCTTTCTAAAAGATTCCTTAAATAGTAAAATTGCAAATGAATCAATTACTTTAATTGATGACCCCTTTCTTGAAAGAGGTTTAGGCTCAAGATTATTTGATGCAGAAGGCCTAGGTACCTCCAAGCATGTATTAATTGAGGATGGAGTGCTCAAAAATTGGTTATTAGATTTATCATCTGCAAGACAATTAAATATGTTACCAACTGCAAATGCAAAAAGAGGTATTAGTGGTCCTCCTATGCCGGGCACAACTAATCTGACTTTATTACCCGGTGTAGCTTCACCTGAAAGTATTATTTCTAGTATAACTAATGGTTTTTACATCACTGATATGATTGGTAGCAGTGTATCTATGGTTACCGGTGATTATAGCCGTGGTGCTAGTGGTTTTTGGATTAAAAACGGAGAATTATCAACCCCTATTTCAGAAGCAACTATAGCAGGTAATTTAAAGGATATGTTTAAAACACTTAAACCTGCTAATGATCTTGATTTTACACATTCTATAAATTGTCCAACCATTTTAATTGAAGGCATGACAATAGCAGGTAATTAATTGAAAGAAAGATCAAAAAATTTTAAATTTAACAGATTTTTAGCTTGGTTTGACATGATTGTTAAAGATCATGGATTTTTGAGATTTTGTTATCACAATTTTCATCAAATTGACGAAAAATTGTATAGGTCAAATATGCCTACACCCCTTAGAATAAAGAGCTACGGTAAACTTGGAATAAAAACTATAATAAATCTAAGAGGAATTAGAAGGGATGGTGGCTGGTTATTAGAAAACGAGGCTTGTGAAAAAAACAACATAAAATTAATAGATTTTAGAGCAAGGTCTCGCGCAGCTCCTGAAAAGGATATGATATTTAAAGCTGAAAAACTTTTTAAATCTATAAAATACCCTGCTTTAATACATTGTAAATCAGGTGCTGATAGGGCTGGTATAATGTCCGCATTATATATGCTGACTTATAAAAAAGAACATCCCAAAATTGCAAAACAACAATTATCTTGGAGATATCTTCACGTAAAATGGGCAAAACCTGGAGTTTTAGATAGTTTTGTTGAAGAATATTCAAAACAATATAAACAAAATGAAATGAAGTTTATAGACTGGGTAAAAGAAAAGTATGATCCTGAAAAATTAGAGCGTAATTTCCGATCTATTTGGTGGGTTAATAGATTATTAGATGATTTTTTGAAAAGAGAATGACTTTTCTTAAGCTTCTGAATTATGTAGTTTTTTGTAATAATCAGAATTTTTAATTAACTCTTTGTGATTACCTGAATCTAAAATTTTACCTTTATTAAATAAAATTATTTGATCTGAATTAATTATTGTGGAAAGTCTATGCGCAATAGTGATTGTAGTTTTATTCTTTGTTAATGTTTCAAGTGTTCTATTAATTTCGCTCTCAGTTTCAGCATCAAGGGAACTTGTTGCCTCATCTAAAAGTAAAATAGGAGCATCTTTTAGGATAGCTCTAGCAATTGATATACGCTGTTTTTGTCCTCCAGATAATGTGTTACCACCTTCCCCAACAACCGTGTTATAACCATCTAAAGAATTAGTTATAAATTCGTGTATATCTGCATTCATTGCTGCTTTTTTAATTTTATGATCAGGTGCATTTAAATTCCCAAATCTAATATTATCTATAAAACTTTTGTTATAAATTATAGTTTCCTGACTAACCAATGAAATATTATTTCGAAGTGAATTTAAACTAATGTTCTTAATGTTTTCTTCATTAATTAAAATTTCACCATTTATTGGATCATAAAATCTTGAAATTAAATTAATGATTGTTGATTTTCCAGACCCACTTTGCCCTACCAGCGCAACTTTTGAGCCTGAATTAATAACAAAGTTGATATCATCTAATACCTTGTTCTTTTTATTATATGCAAAACTGACTGACTTAAAAGTTATTTTTGGTGGTTTGTTTTTTGTTATTTTTAAATTAGGAGCAGAGGATAAACTAATAACTTTTGGTGTAATTTTTAATTGTGTGTAAATCCTTCCTAAAGCAGAAAGAGCTTCTTGAAAAACAGTATTGAATGTACCCAACGCCCTAGCAGGTTGTGCAATCATTAACAATGCCGTTACATAACCCACAACACTTCCAGGAGATAATTCACCTATTGATACCCGGTAGCTTGCAAAACCAATTACACTTGCTGCTGCAACTCCTCCTAATATTTCCAATATAGGCAAAACTTTTGCTCTACCAATTACCAAACTGAACATCTTTTTAAATAACGAGTTTAACACACCTTTAGATCTATTAATTTCCATCTTCTCTAAATTATACGATTTTACCATTCTTATGCCTTGAAGCATCTCAGTAAGCGTAGAAGTGACTGTTTCCATTTGTTCTTGAAGAGTTGTTGCTATAATCTTTTGTTTTTTTCCAATCCTAACAATAGGCCTCAATGCTAATGGATAAATTACTATAACTAATATTGATAAAAGCCAATCTAACCAAATTAGATAAAACAATAATGCTATAACTGTAAAAGTATCCCTAACTAAATTATTTATAGCTCTCTCAAAACCATCTCTAATTAGAATAACATCATTCATTATTCTAGATACATGATTGCCCGATGATAATTTATTTAATTCATCCAAGTCGGCAGTAATGAATTGCTTAGTTAGTTTTTTTTGTATGTCTACCGAAATTGATAATGAAATTTTAGAAACTTGACTTATTTGGAAAAACATTGCAATTCCTCTAATAATTGCAACAAAAGAAATAATAAATGGAAAAATAATCCAGTTACTATTATCATCTAATAAACCATCGAAAACCAATTGTATTAAGTAAGGATAGATTGAAGCAGTAGCAGCAACAACAACCAATAGTGTAAAAGCCAAAATTATATCAATCTTATAAATGGATGCGAAATCATTCCAAAATTCTATAATTAAACTTTTATTTTTGTTTTTTATCATTTGATTTATGTTCATATCAATCCAATTATTATACCATTTATTTTAATCTATAATAATAATTATATGTATAGATAGTTATTTTGTTTTGTGTAAATTTAATTTAATACTCAATTTTAAATTTGTGCAGTAATTTGGATTTTTAAATGCATGTTTTAAAACGTTTTAGCAAAACTGGTGCCGGACAAAAACTAATTGGTTTTATCTTTTATTTTATTACAAAATTAATTTTACATTCAATTAGATGGGAATATTTTGAGCAAAGCAAAAAATCAAAAATTTTTGATAATAAACATAAATATATTTTTTGTTGCTGGCATAATAAGTTATTTTTAGGCCCTCATCTTTTACCAAGAAATAGAGTAATTAATGCTCTTCAGTCCAGTCATTCTGATGGAATGATTACCTCTTTAGCATTTCAATATCTAGGAATGAATGTAATACTAGGCTCCTCAAAAAAAGGAGGAATGCAAGCATTCAGGAAAATGGTAAAATGTTTACAATTAGGTGAAAGTATAGCAATTACACCAGATGGTCCTAAAGGTCCTAAAGAAAAAGTAAAGGAAGGTATTATAAAACTAGCACAAATGACAAATACTCCAATTATCCCTTTGGTGTGGGCTACTAGAAAATATAAAATAATTAATTCTTGGGATAATTTTGTTTTACCATATCCATTTTCGAAAGGAATATATAGTTTTGGGAAACCAATATTTATAGAAAAAAAAATAAATATAAATAAATTTGAGCTTGAAAGGCAAAACCTTGAAAATGAAATCAAAAGACTTACTAAAATATTAGAAAGTAGAATAAATTGAAACTTATAATAAATTTGGGAACTTACAATGACACTGTCAACATATAATTTTTTATGGGGAATATTAAAATTGTTTTTGCCAAGTTATTTAATTAGACGCCAAAAAAAAGGTAAGGAAGATAAATATAGACTTAATGAAAGGTATGGAATTTCAAAAAAACTGCGACCAGATGGTACTCTTGTTTGGTTACATGGAACAAGTGTTGGTGAGTCTGTTGCAGCCTTAGCACTCGCTAATTCAATGAAAAAACATGGTTTTGGTAATAATAAAAATGAGTTTTTTTTGTTAACAACTAATACTACTTCTTCTGGTAAATTAATAAAAGATAAAATAAAAAAAGGTTTACCTGCAATTCATCAATATCATCCTTATGATCATCCTAAATTTGTTTCAAAATTTTTAGATCAATGGAAACCTAATATGGCTGTTTTTATGGAATCAGATTTCTGGCCTAATTTAATATATTTAACTGCAAATTCTAATATTCCAACTATTCTAGCATCTTCACAAATGTCAGATAAATCTGCTCGTTTTTGGACAGGGTTGGGTTACTTTTTGGCAAAAAAAATTTTTAGTAAAGTTGATCATGTTTTAGCTGTTGATCCCAAACAAGAGGCTTTATTTAAAAAATTAGGTGCTAAAAATGTTAAAAGTTTAACAAGTCTTAAGTCAATAGCTGAAAAACTCCCTATAGATCAAAATTATGTAATACAGCTAAAAAGGAATATACATAGAAAAAAAATATTAATTGCTGCCTCAACTCATCCAGGAGAAGAAGAGTTAATGATTAAGTTGGCTGACCTCCTTAGAAAAAAATCTCATGATAATATTTTAATTATAATCGCACCAAGACATATTAATCGAAGCCTAGGAATTAAAAATAGAATTAAAGCTGCTGGATTCGACATAAAATCAAGAAGTAAAGGTGAATTTCCATCAAAAAATGATATTTTCTATCTTTCAGATACAATGGGGGAAATGGGCTCACTAATGGAAATGTCGGATTTAGTTTTTGTGGCTGGGTCTATGGTACCCGTTGGAGGTCATAGCCCATCTGAAGCATCTCAATTTGGTAAGCCAGTTATAATGGGTCCACATTCTGAAAAATGTGATGCTCAGATTAAAGATCTGGTTTGGTCTGGAGGGGCTATACAAATAGAAAAAGGCCCAAAAATGAATGAGAATTTTCTTAATAATGTTGTTGAGTTACTTAGTAACTCAGAACGCTTAGAAGATATGGGAAGAAATAGTTTAATTGCCTCTGGTTATGCCCAACAACGTGCAGATGAAGCAAGTATAAATTTGATTGAACTATTAAAAACATACAGAAACATAAAAGTTGCTTAAAATGTTTAGTACACCTGAATTTTGGTATAAAAAAAATATTATATCAAAATTACAAATTATACTTCTTTATCCATTTTCTATTTTTTGGATTCTAATTGATGATTTTAAAAGATACTTCTCAAAAACTTATAAATCTAAATTAAAGGTAGTTTGCATAGGCAATCTAACTGTTGGAGGAACAGGCAAAACCCCTTTTTCAATTTACACTTACAAACTTTTAAAAAATTTAGGTTATAATCCTGTTTTTTTAACCAGAGGTTATGGTGGCTTAAAAAAAGGACCAATAGAAGTTAATAATTCACACCATTTTCAAGAAGTTGGGGATGAATCAATATTATTAAGCAAAGTTGGTACCACAATTGTTTCTAGAAACAGATCCTTAGGAGCTAAATTTATTGAAAAACATAAGGATAAATTCAACATTATAATAATGGATGATGGTTTACAAAATTATCAATTAAAACAAGATATAAAATTTCTACTAGTTGATAAAAAGCTAAAACTAGGCAATGGTTATTGTTTGCCTGCAGGACCATTAAGGCAGCCTATTGAACGTGGTCTCAACGATATTGACAAAATAATATTAACAGGAGAGAGCGACAAGAACGAAAAAGATTTATTTAAGTCTTTTAACATTCCAGTAATTAAATCAAATATTAAGACAACTAATATACCAAAAATAAAAAAAGAAAAATTACTAGCTTTTTGTGGCCTAGCCAATCCTAATAAGTTTTTTAACACTCTCAAAAAGAATGGATATGAGATTTCATCCACAAGAAAATTTCCTGATCACTATGCTTACAAAAATAATGATATTAATAATTTAATATTTTATGCAAATGACCTAAACCTAAAGCTCATTACTACTGAAAAGGATTATGTTAAAATTTCAGAAAATAAAGACCAAATACATTTTTTACCAATTGAATTGGAATTAGGTGTAAAAGATAAGTTAAATTTTGAGTTATTTCTGCAGGAAAAACTAAATGCCTGATCCCTTAAGTTTTAGAATTAAAAAGCAATTTGATAGGTACGTTCATGATCCAATTGCAGCTATAATAGCTATTCCATTATTTTTAATACTTAAGCTTTTACCATATAAATTTTCATCTTATTTGTGTGGAACATTAATGTATTTAGTCGCTCCGCTTACTTCTTATAACAAACGTGTAAAAAAACATTTAAAAATTGCTTTCCCTAATAAGTCTAGAAAAGAGATAAATAAAATTACATCACAACATTGGTTTATGCTCGGACAAACAATTGGTGAGATGCCACATATTAATAATTTGATTAGATTAGGTAATTTGGAAACTGAAGGTTTAGAAAGAATTAAAAAAGGTCCTGCCATTCTTGTTGGAGCACATATGGGTAATTGGGAATTCCTTTTAAGAGTTGGAGATCTTGCAGGAAGACGAGCTGGATATGTCTTTAGACCTATAAATAATTGGATATTAAATAAAATACAAATTTACAGAAATAAAGATGCTAATGCTGACTTTTATAGAAAAGGTCGTCTTGCGGCTATAGGCATGGCAAGCAAACTTAAAAAAGGTGAAGTTGTTGGACTAACAGGAGATCAACTTTTAAGAGAAGGTATTATGGTTCCTTTTTTTGGAATTGAAACACCAACACCTCAGGCAGCTGCAGTTATGGCTATAAAATGGAATGTGCCAATTTATATGGTAAGGGTGGAGCGTTATAAGGATTTAAAGTTCAAATTAAGTGTTGAGGATAAACTTAAATTTCCCAAAAACTTGGATAAAGATAAAGCTACATACGATATTACTAGATTAATTTCTAAAAGGATTGAAGAATGGATCATAGATAGACCAGAACAATGGCTTTGGGCACACAGACGGTGGGGCAAATAGAGTGAGGTTACTTTCGCTGTTGGTGTAACACTATGCGCGAGGGAATGGCTTGATATTTATATTAAATATGCTAAACGGATAGGGCGTTATCTAAATGAAAAATTATTGATTACACACCAAACCAGTTATCATATTCTAAGTAAATTACTGTTATTGCTATAATTACGTATGCACAAAGATACCATTTAAAAATATAAGAATATGGTTTACCGTTTTTTTTCAATTCATTTCCTATAAATTAATTAAAATATATAGTTTAATCCTCTAAAGAAAAACCAAAAAATAGCAAAAATCAAATGAAAAGCTAAAGAAATGAAGATTGCTTTAAATAATTTATTATTTCCATCATCCCACCAACTTGTAAAAAGATAAATTAACTTTTTAAATTTATTTTCTCCATCATTCCACCATTGGTCAAAATTATTTGTGATTTTTTTTGTCATCTCATTTAACTATAAAATTATATCCCATATTAGGGTTAGTTAATATTGAAGGAGATATATAAAAAAAAATATAACCTTTTAACAAAATAAAAAAAATTGCCACAAATAGAAATAGCTTTAGTTCTTTTCTCATAACAAAATTTACCACATTTAGTTTTTATATAAAATATTTTATATTTTTAATTTATATTCATATAAATATAAATTTGATTAAATTAAAAGTTTACAATAGTTTACCACTTGGTACGTCCTGCAAGCACATATTAAAAAATACTTTTTCTTTTAAGACATTTAGGTTGACTAAATCACATTAAATAGTTCGATCTGATCACATCTTATATAAGTAAATCCAAAACTTATTTATCTAATTGTGCTGATCTAATTTCATCTGAAAACTTAATTTTCACATTAGCATTTTTGGGAGCTTCACTGCTAAGTTTAATTGGTTCACCTTTATTGTTCATTACAAGAGAAAACCCTCTTTCAAGAACTCTATTATAGCTTGAAGCTTCGAGCAACTGATTTAAAGAATTTAATTTAGTTTCTTTACTATTGATAATGTTTTCGAGAAAATTTTTAAATTTGGTTTCAAGAAGTTGTTGTTTTGAAACTAAATTACTTATCAAGATTTTTGGGGGCAATAAATATTGTGCAAATTGAGTAATTTTATTTTTTTTCTCTACAAAAATATCTTTGAATAAATTTTCAAAATCTTTGTATATAAAATCTAACTTTTGAGTTTTATTCTCAAAAATTTTGTCTGGCTTACCTAACAACTTAATAAGGTAATTAATACGATCTTTATTAAAATATAACTTATTATTGAAGGATGACTTAATCCTTAAATTTAATTCGTCAATTCTTGATATTAATTCATCTCTTACTGGAACTGCTTTTTCTGCAGCTGCTGTCGGCGTTGGAGCTCTTAAGTCAGATACAAAATCAATCAATGTTGTATCTGTTTCATGACCTACAGCAGATATTACTGGTATAGAACTTTTATATACTGATCTAACTACAATTTCTTCATTAAATGACCATAAATCTTCTAAGCTACCTCCACCTCTAGCAACTATAAGCAAATCAGGCTTTTTAATAGTTGTATCATCTGTTAATTGATTAAATTTATCAATTGCATTTGATATCTGGTGTGCAGAATCTTCACCTTGGACAGCAACTGGCCACAAATAAACATGAGAAGGAAATCGATCAGATAATCTGTGAAGAATATCTTTTATTACAGCGCCTGAAGGACTGGTGATAACACCTATGATTTTTGGTAGGTAAGGTATTGGCTTTTTAAATTCTTGATCAAACAATCCTTCTTTAAGAAGTTTTTTTCTTCTATCTTCAAGCATTTTTAGAAGCGCACCTTCTCCTGCCAATTCCATACTTTCTACAATAATTTGATATTTAGATTGCCCTGCAAAAGTGGTTACTTTCCCAGTACAAATTACTTCCATACCCTCCTCTGGCTTTATTGATAACCTTGGTAAAGTATATTTCCAAATTATTGCAGCAATTGTACCTTCTGCATCTTTGAGGGTAAAATAAACATGTCCTGACCCTGGAAATGAAGGTCGAGAAATTTCACCCCTAATACGAACATAACTAAAGTTTGTTTCAACTAATTTTTTAATTACATGTGAAAATTCGCTTACAGAATAAACAGGATTATTTGTATTAGTAATCATAGGATTGCAAAAAGATTTCTATTTATCATGCATTAATAGTATGGCATATTTCAAAAAATCTAAAGGCTTTTGGAGTAATTAATTCATGAATATTTTAGTAGTAGGTGGAGGTGGTAGAGAACACGCTATTGCTGCAACTTTATCAAAGTCACCCTTAACAACAAGGCTAATTGTTGCTCCAGGAAATCCTGGGATTGAAACATTTGCTGAATGCTACCCAATAGCCGCTGACGATATACCAGGACAATGCAAGTTAGCAAAAGATGTTAAAGCAGATATTGTTTTTATAGGCCCTGAAATACCGTTAGTCCTAGGTTTAAAAGATGAATTATCAAAATTAGGAATTAATGCATTTGGGCCTTCAAAAAAAGCAGCTCAATTAGAGGGTTCAAAAACTTTTTCTAGAAATTTTTGTAAAAGGCATAATATTCCACAACCAGAATTTAAATATTGTACCGATATAAATACTGCAAAAAAGCAAATTGAGGTTTTAAATGGATATTGCGTTGTAAAAGCTGATGGCCTTGCTGCTGGCAAAGGCGTTTTTGTATGTGACACAGTGGATCAAGCAATAATTGCATCAAAAGAAATGTTAGAAAAAAATAAATTTGGTGATGCAGGAAAGTCAATTTTGATAGAAGAAAGAATAAACGGCATTGAAGCAAGTGTTTTTGCAGTTTCAGATGGAAATGATGCAGTTTTAATTGGAACAGCTCAAGATCACAAAAGAGCCTATGATAATGATAAGGGACCAAATACTGGTGGCATGGGGGCTATTTCTCCTGCCCCTGCATTAAATCAAAATTTAAATAAAGAAGTATTTAATAATATTATTTCACCTACAATTAATGGGATGAAATTAGAAGGATATCCTTATGAGGGGATTTTATACGCTGGAGTAATGATTACAGAAAAAGGACCCAAAGTAATTGAATTTAATTGCAGATTCGGAGATCCTGAAACTCAGGTTGTACTTCCTCGTTTAAATACAGATTTAGTAAGTATCATTCAAAAAACAATTAAAAAAAATCTAAAAAATATGACTGTTGATTTAATTCCCCAAAATGCAATTACTGTCGTAATAGCAAGTAAGGGGTATCCTGGTGAATTTAAAAAAGGAGTTTTATTACCATCGCTTAAAAACTTTAATGATAAAAATGAAATATCTGTGTTCCATTCAGGCACTTCTAAAGATAAAAATGAAAACCTTATTTCAAATGGTGGAAGAGTTTTATCAATAACATCTATTGGAGCCAATGTAAGAGATTGTAGGCAAAAAGCATATGATATTGTAGAAGCTATTAACTGGGAAGAAGGTTTTTATAGAAAAGATATTGGTAAACTCTGAAATTATCTTATTTCTTTAAAAAATTCTTTTATTAATTTTTCGGACTTTTTTGCAGAAAATCCTGAATAAACTTCTAATTTGGCTTTAGATTTGCAATTTGAAAACATTCTAACACCATTATCAATAGCTCCCCCTTTTTTATCTTCTGCACCGTAATATAAACGCCTTATTCTTGTTAGCTTAATAATACTTGCACACATTATACAAGGTTCTAACGTAACCCAAATATCATAATCATTTAAATATCTGCTTCCTGTGATTTTAAGAGCTTTTTCTATTACTAGTTTTTCTGCGTGGCTTGTTGCATCATTTCTAGTTTCTACTAAATTATGTGCTTTAGCTATGACATTACCATTTTTATCAACTATTATAGCACCAACAGGAACTTCTTGTTTTGCTTTCGCTTTAATAGCTTCATTCATTGCTAATTCCATATAATCAATTTTACAAATCAAATTCTTTTCCCTTATTGTAAGTAATGTTGCTAATACTTATTAAAACCTATAATACAAAACTATGAAAATAGCTCACAAAAAAATTTAATCCAAAACTATATAAAAACATGAATCCAGAAATTAAATTATCTAATATTAAGACCAATAGGATAGCGAAGGTTATTGCAAGATCAGGTTTATGTTCTAGAAGAGAAGCTGAACGTTTAATTATAAGTGGTAATGTAAAAGTTAATAACAAAATATTATTAGAATGCGGTGTAAATGTAACTTCAAAAGATAAAATTGAAGTAAATAATCAGCCTTTACCTTCAAAAGTTGCAACTAAGTTGTGGCTTTTCAATAAACAAAGAGGATATTTAGTAACAAATAATGATCCAGAGGACAGGCCTACGATTTTTGATCAATTAAAGGAAAAAATAGATACTAGGTTTATATCTGTTGGTCGTCTAGATATGGACTCAGAAGGTTTGTTGTTGCTCACTAATGACGGTGATTTAGCAAGAAAACTTGAATTACCATCGACAGGCTGGCTTCGAAAATACAAAGTTAGAGTACATGGATATGTAATTAAAAAAGATCTAGAATTGCTTAAAAATGGGATCACTGTAGATGGCATTAGATATGGTAAAATAGACGCTAAACTAGACAAACAACAAGGCAGCAATGCTTGGCTTACTTTGGGTATAAGAGAGGGAAAAAACAGAGAAGTTAGAAGAGTTATGAGCTATCTTGGATATAATGTTAATCGTTTAATTAGAGTATCGTTTGGGCCATTTCAAATTAAAAATCTAGCTTCTGGAGAGATAGAAGAAGTAAAAAACAAAATCCTTAAAGATCAATTAGGGTTTTCAAAGCCGAAGAATAAAAATAGAAAATAGTTTTAAAATTTAAGATTTTGTTATGAGAATAATAGGTGGTAAATTTAAAGGATTAAAGCTTCTTACGCCAGATAGTAATAAAATTAGACCAACATCAGATAGATTAAAAGAATCTCTTTTTTCAATTATTACCTCAAATAAATATAAGATAAATATTGATGATTGTAATGTACTTGATATTTGTAGCGGAACTGGATCGTTAGGGATTGAATCCTTTTCTAGGGGAGCTAATGCAGTTTATTTTGTAGATAAAGACTATAAATCAATAAATTTAATTTATAAGAATATTTCAAAATTAAACATTGATATTAAATTTGAAAATAAAATTAAAATTATTAAAGATGAGGCAACAAAAGCACTTGAAAATATAAATGAAGTATTCCAAATAGTTTTAATAGATCCGCCATACAATTCAAATATAACAGAAAAATGTTTATTTAAATTGAAGAAACTAAATTTAATAAATCAAGATAGTTATATTTTTGCTGAGAGTAGTAAAACAGAAGACTTCAATTATGATGGTTATGAGATTTTGGATATAAAGATTTACGGAAACTCTAAATTAACAATATTACGATTATTAAATTCAATTTCTATTAAATAATTTCTCAATATCCTTCAGTGATAGACTAATAGATGTAGGCCTTCCATGATTACATTGTCCAGAATTTGGTGTTTTTTCCATTTCTCTAAGTAACTGATTCATTTCAGATTCATTTAAATTACGTCCTGATCTTACTGATCTATGACACGCAATATTACCTAATATAAGATCAACTTTTGCAAGATAAGATGAAGGAAGTCCAGTTCCTGACAAATCATCTCCTAAATCAATAATGATTTGTTTGATATCAGCATCTCCCAACAAAGCAGGGATTTCTCTTACAACAATCGCATCCTCCCCGAATAGTTCTATAACAAAACCTATATCTTCTAACAATTCAATATTTTCTTTTATTATTTCTAATGGAACTGGCTCAAGATTTATAACTTCTGGAAGTAACAAAATTTGTCTTTCTATTGATTTATTCTGTCTTGCAAATTTCATTTTTTCTAATGTTAATCTTTCATGAGCAGCATGTTGATCAATTATCACAATACCATTGGAATTTTGAGATATAATATAATTTTTATTAAATTGTCCTAATGCAGCACCTAAGGGAAAGCTCTCATTATCTAAAGTCTGCATTGAGTTATTTTCAAAATCATCTTGTTTTAAAGCTTTTTTTAAAGGTGTAACTTCAATATTACTAAAAATTGATTGGTTTTCATTTTGATTGTCATTAGACAGATAGTTCTTATTTGGGTTCACTCTTTCATTTAAAGTAAATTTTCCAATTGCTTCTTTGGAAATTTCACTAGTCGTTTGAAAAAAATTTGAATTTAACTCTTGGCTTATTGATCCTACTAATAAACTTCTAACTAAAGCACTATCTTGAAATCTCACTTCCGTTTTTCCAGGGTGAACATTGACATCAATAAAATCAGTTGGCACGTCAATAAATAAACAAAAAATCGGGAACCTTCCCTTTGGAAGAGTGTCTCTATAAGCTGATCTTATTGCGCCCGATAGGTTTCTATCTTGAATAGATCTTCCATTTATAAATAAGTGTTGTTGACTATAGTTTGATTTATTTAGAGTTGGAAGACCAATTAAACCATGTATTTTTAAAAATTTTGTATCTGTTATTTGCTTTGAATTTTGAATTTTTATTGCTTCATCAGCAAAACTTGCCCCCATTAACTTTCTAATCCTATTTATATATAATGCATCTGCTTCATTTTCGGATTTAATACTCAATAATTCACGACCATCAGCTTTAAAACTAAAGCCAACAAGTGGATTTACTAAAGCCATCTTTAGAATAATCTGATGACAATAGCTTTTTTCAACTTGAGTAGATTTTAAAAATTTCAACCTAGCAGGAGTAGCAAAAAAAAGATTTTTTATGGATACTTTTGTACCTATTTCTAGTGTGGAAGGATAAACCTCGTTAAAGTCTCCTGCAAAAACATCTAGTGACCAAGCTTGATTTGAATCAATATATTTTGACTGCAGATTTAATTCACTAACTGCTGCAATGGAAGGAAGTGCTTCCCCTCTAAAACCTAAATATTCTATCTTATTAAAAGTGTTGTCAGGCAATTTTGATGTTGCATGCCTCTCAATGGCTAATGGAACATGGTCTTTCTGAATACCAATACCATTGTCAGATACCGAAATTAAATTTTTTCCGCCATTTTCTAAAATAATATCTATTTGAGACGCTTTGGCATCCAAAGAATTTTCAATTAATTCTTTTAGTGCAGATGAAGGTCTTTCTACAACTTCACCAGCTGCTATCTGATTAATTAGATTCTGTGGAAGCCTTCTAATTTCCATATTTTTAACCTAATTATTTAATTAGCAAAGGCTTACCTGAGCTAATATCAACTGCTGGGGATGGATTTGTATTAATATCTTGTTTTGATAATTTATTTTTCTTGATTCTTAAGGCTTCTTTTTTTGAATCAATTACAACACCTGTTTTTGGAATGTTTCCAAACAAAATATCTATTCCTGTTCTTTCACCTAATGAAATACCAAGCGTTTCTTCATCAACTAATTTTCTTATATCTTTTGGTACATTTTTGGTATCAAATAACTCACCAAAACTATTAGAATCTTTCTCATCTTTAATATCAATCTCCTTATTTATATTAAAATTATCATTAGTATTCTCCAGATCATTATTTTTAAGAACCTGAGGATCTATTTCGTAACCTGGAGGAATTAAAAGAGAAGGCGTTACTGCTACAGAAAATTCATCAGGAACAACTACTTCTTTACCAACAGCTTTTCTGAAATCTGAACAACTTGATAACATTCCCATAGGTATCAAAAAAATAAATATTATAAGAAATTTAATTTTCATAGTAAGTTCTCTCAATAGTAAAAAATTGATTATAAAGAAACAAAGTTGCACCTATGAAGATTATTGTATCAGCAAGATTAAATGCTGGCCAGTGTAAATCTTGAATGTGGAAATCTATGAAATCCACTACCTTTCCATAAATAATTCTATCAATCGCGTTACCAATTGCCCCACTCGCGATAAAAATAAATCCGAGGGATGAATATCTAGGTAATTTAAATGAAGAATAAATTAACCAAATACTAACTAGAAAAGCAAAAATAGTGAAACCATATCGACCTATTTCACCAGAATCTTGAAATAAACCAAAAGAAATCCCACTATTCCATACTGGTGTCATTGATAAAAAAGATGTCAGTTCAATCGACTGATATTTAATAAATAGATTTTCAATTGCCCATATTTTTGATACATAATCAAAATATATAAAAACCAAAAAAATCAAAATAAGATTAAAAATACCAAAGTTTTTTTTCATTTAATTTTATTAAGCACTTTTGCACACCTATTGCAAATTTCAACATTATCTCTAACTTCTGGAACTACTTTCCAGCATCTCATACATTTTCCTCCTGATGCTAAATCTACTCTTACCTTAATTTTTGTTTCAGATAAATTTTTATTTAAATCCATTTGAACATCTGAACAAATAAAAATATCTGGCAGATTTACATCTTTGAGCACATTATAAGAATCTTCATTTGCTTCTATTAAAACCTTAGCTTGAAGACTAGAACCTAACACTCCTTCTTTTCTCTTCTCTTCAATAGAAGATGTAACTACTGATCTTAATTCTCTAATTTCAGACCATTTTTTACCAATTTGTGAGTTTTTCCATTCTTTTTTAGCTTGAAAATAAGTTTGCAAATGGACTGAATTTTCTTGATCTCTATATCTACTTTGCCAAGCCTCTTCCGCAGTAAAGCAAATAATTGGAGCTAGCCATGTAGTTAACGATTGAAATAAAATATCCATGACAGTTCTACAAGATTTTCTCTCAGCACTACTTGGATTTTCGCAGTATAAAGTATCTTTTCTTATATCAAAATAAAAAGCTGACAAATCAATAGTACAAAAATTATGAATATCTAAGTAAATATCATGAAGGTTAAACTTTTCTGTGTTCTCTTGTATTTTTTCACTTATTTCAGAAACTCTATGTAGAACCCATTGTTCTAATTCAGGCATTTCAGTAAAATTTATTTTTTCATTTTCACTAAAGTCATTCAATGCACCTAGTAAATATCTAAGGGTATTTCTAAGTCTTCTGTAATGATCAGAGTGTCTAATTAAAATTTCTTTTCCAATTCTAAGATCATCATAGTAATCAGAGCCTACCACCCATAAACGAAGAATATCAGCGCCAAACTCATTTATTACTTTTTGGGGTGCAGTAATATTGCCAAGAGATTTTGACATCTTCCTACCTTGTTGATCTAAAACAAAACCATGAGTTAAAACTGCGTCATATGGAGCACGCCCCCTTGTGCCACAACTTTCTAGTAAAGAAGAGTGAAACCATCCCCTATGTTGATCTGTTCCTTCAAGATATAATGAAGCAGGCCAGAATAAATCATCCCTCTCCTCTAGTACAAATGAATGAGTAGAGCCAGAGTCAAACCAAACATCTGCAATATCTGTTACCGCTTCATAATCGTCTGGATTATATTTTGAACCTAGAAAAAAGGAAGAAGGTTTTTCAAACCAAACATCTGCTCCCTCAGTTTTAAAAGCTTCAACTATTCTGTCTATTACTTCTTGATCTCTAAGTGGCTCTTGAGTTTTTTTATTTACAAAGATTGCAAGAGGCACGCCCCATGCCCTTTGGCGAGATATACACCAGTCAGGTCTATCTTCTATCATTTTAGTTAGGCGATTTTGACCCTGAGGAGGATAAAAAGTTGTTTGTGACAAGGCTTTTAGAGAAGTGTCTCTTAAGTTGTTAGTTGTCATCGAAATAAACCATTGAGGTGTTGTTCTAAAAACAAGAGGTGCTTTTGATCTCCAACTATGTGGATATGAGTGATTTAATTTTCCACGTCCTATCAAGGCATTATGTTCAGACATAATATCAGCAATAATTTCATTATCCTTTAAAACACGGAGTCCACCTAACAAAGGTAAATCGCTATTTAATATTCCATTATCTGAAACAGTTTCTGGTATTGGTAAATTATTTTGTCTTCCAAGTTCAAAATCATCTGCACCATGACCCGGAGCAATATGAACGAAACCTGTTCCCTGATCAGTTGTTACAAAATCAGCTTCTAGAAGTAAAACCTCATGTTCATAACCATTATTGTTTAGTGGATGGGCTAAAACCGTTCCTGCAAAATCACTGCCCTTAAGGGTATTGGAAGAATTAAAACTTAAGACAGAAATGTCTTTAATTACATCTTCCACCAATTCCTTAGCTATAATAATTTTATCACCAATTTTTGCTAAAGAATTCTCACCTACATTGGTAACTTCTATAAGTGAATAATCAATGTCCTTACCATATGCTACCGCTCTATTACCTGGCATTGTCCATGGTGTTGTTGTCCAAATTATTATTTCAAAATCGTTTATTATATCCAATGATGTTTTAACAACTGGAAACCTTGCAAAAATAGTAGTACTTATGTGATCATGATATTCGATTTCAGCTTCTGCTAAAGCAGTTTTTTCAACTGGAGACCACATTACAGGCTTAATTCCTCTGTAGAGGCTACCATTCATAAGAAATTTTCCTATTTCAGACATTATTATAGCCTCTGATTCATACTTCATAGTCGAATATGGATCTTCCCAATCACCATAAACACCTAATCTCTGAAATTCTTCTGATTGAACATCCATCCATTTTGCAGCAAAATCTCGACATTCTTTTCTAAATTCTACTATTGGAATATCGTCTTTATTTTTTTTCTTTTTTCTGTAATTTTCTTCTATTTTCCACTCAATCGGCAATCCATGACAATCCCATCCAGGAACATAATTTGCATTCTTACCAAGCATGGATTGAGACCTATTTATTACATCTTTAATTATTTTGTTTAAAGCGTGGCCTATGTGCAAATTTCCATTTGCATATGGAGGTCCATCATGAAGTATAAAAGGCTCAGAATTTTTTCTTTGCTTTCTCAATTTTTTAAAGAGGTTAATTTCTTTCCATAATTTTAATATTTGTGGTTCTTTAGTTGGAAGACCAGCTCTCATTGAAAAATCAGTTTTGGGTAAATAAACGGTATCTTTGTAATCAGTCATCAAATTGTCTCTATATAAATCAAATTATTAATGTCTTATTTTGTTATTTATGAAATTCAAATGCTCTTTTAGTATCGATCTTGATTTGTTTTTGCAGTTCTGACAAAGAATTGAATTTTTTTTCAGGTCTTAAAAATTCAATAAGTTCAACATTTATTCTTTTTCCATACAAATTTGTCTCAGCATTGTTTTTAAAATCAATTATATGAGTTTCTAAATTTATAGAATCTCCAGAAACAGTAGGTCTTGTACCTATATTTGATATAGATGGCAACCAAACATGTGATATTTCAGTGTTTTTACTACTAATTATTCTTAATCTGGAAATATAAACTCCTAATGGCGGTTTTAAAAAGTTCTTCAAACTTAGATTTGCAGTTGGAAAACCCATCTCTCTTCCCTGTTGTTTTCCTTTTTCTACATTGCCAGTTATAGACCAATTTCTACCAAGCAGATCATTAGCTAGTTTTAATTGTCCATTCTGAATCAATTTTCGTATTTTTTGGGAACTGATTATTTCATATTTTTTCTCAGTTAAAGAAGAGAATTGTTTTAAATCTATCGAAACAAGTTGCAATCCTAATGTGTTAGCAAAGCTCCTTGTGTTTTCGATACTTCCTTCTCTATTTTTCCCAAATTTAAAATTTGAACCTGCAAACATTTTAATAATATTGAAATTCTGTTTTAGAATTTGTGATAGAAATTGCTCAGCATTACAGTTTTTTAACTGTTCATTAAATTCAATGATTATTAGAAATTCAACACCAATTTTACTTAATAATATTTCCTTTTCTTCAGAATCTACTAATTTAAAAGAAGGACTCTTAGGGTTAAAAAAATCTCTTGGATGGGGATCAAATGTTACAACACCAAAAGCTAGATTGCTTTCTTTTGCTTGCAATTTACATTCATTTAAAAGTTTGACATGTCCTTGATGAATACCATCAAAATTTCCAATAGCAACAGCTAATTGCCCTTCAATAGGAGGTGGGATGTCACCAATTTTCCATTTAATAATATTCATAGAAATGTTATAACCATATTAAGTTTTTAAACTCAAGCTGATATATAAACAATTTCATACTCTTTGTAATTATTTTTGTTATTCAAAATTTTATTATATGAATTAGTATCAGATAGGACATAGCTTTTAAGTAAATTTTATAAGGGTAAATTTAGATGGACAAAATGAACATGAATTTTGAAATTATTTCTAACCTTATAAATAGCTCGATACAAATTTTTGTTTCCTACGCTGGCCAAGTCTTAGGCGCTACATTAATACTTATAATAGGTTTCTATTTTGCAGGCAAATTAAGTAAAATTGCACGAAAAAATTTAAGTCGTATTAAAAAAATTGATCCCCTTATAGTCCCAATAATTGGCAACATAATTAGATACGGAATAATTATTATTACAATTATAGCTGTTTTAGGACAATTCGGTGTACAAACAACTTCAATTATTGCTGTCTTAGGTGCTGCAGGTTTAGCAATTGGGTTGGCTCTTCAAGGAACGCTGTCAAATGTAGCTTCAGGAGTAATGTTATTATTATTAAGGCCTTTTAACACAGGCGATTGGGTAGAAACAGGTAATGTTTCTGGGACAATAAAAGAGGTTGGTCTTTTTACTACAATAATTGACACTTTTGACAATGTGTATGTATCGATACCTAATTCTAGTATTTGGAATAGTACTATTATTAATCATTCACACTATGAAACAAGAAGAATTGATGTAGATATTGGAATACATTATGACACAGATCTAGATTTAGCGTCCAAGACCTTACTAAAATTGGCAGAAGATGAAAGAGTATTAAATAAACCAAAAGAGCCACAATTTTTAGTTATGAAATACGACGATAGTGCTATTGTTGTGAGATTAAGATTGTATTCACATACAAAAGATTGGTATGCTCTTTATACAGATTTAATGCGCAAACTAAAACCAGCACTAGACGAAGCCGATATAGAAATACCGTACCCACATAGGGTAATTAACTCAAAAAATTTAGTGTAATGCCTACTTCAAAAAAAATAAATCAAGGATTAGTAAAACTTACAAAGAAAAATATTAGTGACGGTCGGTTAGGTGAAAAAATTAAGAGCATAAGCGGAAGTGATAAAGTTCTTACCAAAAAAGAGTTAATAGAGGAAAGAAGAAAAATAATACCCGATGATGGTATTGGTGAAGATATTTATATTTTTGGTTATGGTTCCCTTTTGTGGAACCCTACAATAAATTATGAAGCTCAACATTTGGCAAAAATCTATGGTTTTCATAGAAGTTTCTGCATGAAAACTCATTTAGGCAGGGGATCATTTAAATATCCTGGTCTCATGCTTGGGCTTGATAAAGGAGGATCCTGTAGAGGATCCGCATATAAACTCAATAGAAATGATGCAATTAAAAACATAGATATATTATTTAAAAGAGAAATGGTAACAGGTGCTTATAAACCTAAATTACTTAAAACAAAGTTAGACAACGATCAAATAGTTTCTTCATTAGCCTTCACAGTAGATAAGAAACATAAAAATTATTTTAATGAAAAAAATACCTCAATTAAAGCTAGTATGATTTCTAAAGCAAATGGATTTTTAGGAACTTGTAAAGAGTACTTTGAATATACTTTAGAGAGTCTTGAAGAATTAGATATAATTGACAAAGAAATGAGAGCAATCTCTTTGTACTTAAAAAATAATTAATACTTATAAATCTTGTTTAATAAGATCTGATGCTTTTTCTGCTATCATCAACGTTGCAGCATTTGTGTTTCCTGATGGCATGGTTGGCATTATTGAAGCATCTGCAATTCTAATATTACTTATACCATTAATTTTAAGAGATGGAGAAACAACTGCTTTATTATCAATACCCATTCTACAACTACCTATTGCATGATAAACAGTCGCACCTTTATTCCTAATAAAATTTAGAATTTCTTCGTCAGATTTTATATTGTCTCCAGGCAGAGTCTCACAAACTGAAATTTTTTTCATTGTAGAAGTTCTTAAAAGTGACCTACAAATTTTTACACCTTCAACTAAAGCATCTTGGTCTATTTTTTCTTTCAAATAATTTGGCTGAATTATTGGTGGGTCTGTTATCTTATTTGTGGAGGCTCTTACATAGCCTCTACTTTGAGGTCTTGATTGCCACACGCCACATGTAATTCCAGGAAAATTTTGAAGCTTACCTATCATTCCCTCGGTATAAGAGGCTGGAGTGAAAACAAATTGTAAATCAGGAAAGTCTATTTTGGGAGAAGATTTTAAAAATGCTCCAACATGTGCTGGACTATATGAAATTAAACCTTTTTTGGAGGTAAACCATTTTATTATTTCCAATACTAAATTGAATCCACGAGCTTTCTCGTTTAATGAAATAGGCTCAGTTATTCTATTGGCAATCCTAACAGCATAATGATCTTGCAATCCTTCGCCAACATTTTTAATTTCAAATAATGGTTCAATGCCTATAGATTTTAAATATTTAGCATCGCCTATACCTGAAACTTGTAGCAAATGTGGAGTACCAATTGCGCCAGCACACAAAATAATTTCTTTATTTGCAAAAATTTCAAATGTTTTATTATTTTTCTTGCACAATAATCCAACTGCTTTTTTATTTTTTAATATAATTTTTAAAACTGTTGTATTCTTTTTAATATTTACATATTCTCTTCTTAGAGCTGGTTTTAAAAAAGCATCATAAGCACTAAATCTAATGCCATTTTTAATGGTACGTTGATAGTAAAAAATACCCTCTTGTTGACCTGAATTATAATCGTTTTGGACTTGTATACCTAATTCGTTGGAACCTCTAATAAATTCTTCACATAGAGGATGTTTTTCAACAATATCAGATACATACAAAGGACCTTGTTTTCCTCGAGTAGTTTCATCTCCATTTTCTTTGTATTCTGATTTTTTAAAATATGGAAGCACATCGTCATAAGACCAACCCAAATTACCTTGTTGTGCCCATTGATTATAGTCATCTGGTTGCCCTCTCACATATAGATGACCATTAATGGAGCTTGAACCTCCATAGCCTTTTCCTCTTGGAAATAATATTTCTCGATTATTTACATAATCACTTCCTTCGGTTTTAAAACACCAATTGAACCTTTTATCATTAATTGTTTTAATAAAACCTGCTGGCATCTTTACATATGGATGCTGATTACTTCCTCCTGCTTCAATAACACAAATTTTTATTTTGTTATTTTCTGATAACCTATTAGCTATGACCGAACCAGACGACCCAGCCCCAACTACTATATAATCAAAGTTTTCCATAATATTTTATTTAATAATCATTTATAGTTGATGTTTGGCCAGCTACAGTTGTTCTAACCATTAACCTTTTTTCTATTTTGCCTTTTATTGGGGTAGCTCTATGTAATACAGCTCTATTATCCCACATAATTAAATCAAATGGTTCCCAAACATGAGAATAAATAAATTTTTCTGTGTCAATGTAAGAGTAAATTTCAGCCAAGAGAGCATTACTATCATTTTCTGACATCCCTTCAACATTTCTACAATGCGCACCTAAATAAAGAGATTTTCCATGCTTATTATCACTTAAAACTAATTTTTGTTTAACTGGAGGAAGAGCTTGTTTTTCTTCAGGAGTAACTAGGTTTGGATCAATTTTTGATCTTCCATGAGAATAATCATGCCAACAAATTTTATTATCAATCTTTAATTTTAATTCCTGAGGTAAAGCATTGTAACTAGCTCTCATTGACAAAAACTCTGTATTTCCTCCAAGTGACGGGATCATTTTAGCTGATAAAATTGACATTTTAGATGGAATTTTTTTAAATGAACTATCACTATGCCATTCTTGGTTGGCTAAATTATTTAATCTTTGTCTATCTGTGGGTGAAACAATGTTTCCATTTTCATCAAAGTTACGAAGAATAATAAGTTTTGAACCAGATCCATCTGTCCCAACTTTTGTCAGTTCAAGGGTGCCAAAATTTTCACTAAATTTTATGTGCTCATCATCTGTGATATTTTGATTTCTAATAACAACTATAGAAAATTCTGATAAGAGATCTGATATTTTATTAATAGTTTCTTTATCTGAAATCTTTGTAACATCTAGATCATTAATTTCTAAGCCAATAGCATCACCAAGTTTGGATGTAATCACTTTCAGACCTCCCTAAAATTTATAAATATAATTTTATTTTAAACATCTAAATCAAATGATCAATACAAAGTAACTTTACACTATTTATAATATTTTTCGTTTAGATTTTTATACAAAGTCAGCATGCTAATCCAATCATTACGTTCATCACTAGTCATTATATTAGTCTTGCATAAACATAATCTCTCCATGATTCAAAAAGCTCTTCGGAGACTTGGAACTCAACTTTATTTGCTCTTCTATGAATACTTAACCATCCTTCCTTTTCACATTCATCCACAATTAAGGATATCGCCTGTCTAGTACTTCCAAGCTCTTTGGTAACATATGAAATCGAATAAAATTGGTTTACGGTATACGCATAGTTACAAATTCTAGCAAAAACGTTTCTTAGAGGTGTTGAATTAAAATATCTCTGCATTCTTGTATTCGTTCTATCAACTCTAGCTTGATAGATTTTTATTTCGTGTAAGGATATTGTTTTTACCATTTCTTTATAAATTAGATTTTGATTAAATGATTTAAAATTTTTTTCTTTGTATTTTTCATATTTATTTTCAACATTAGTTTTAATTTTATTAGAAAGGTTATTATAATAAATAAATAATCATTAAATAAATAAAAAAAAATGGCAGAACAACAAAATATAAATGATGATGTAAAAATATTAAAATTAGAAATTTTAAGTAAAAATCTTAAACAAAACTGGAACCTCGATAATGATTTATGGAATGAAGAATTTCCACATGATTATAGGTTTGAAGATACATATTTACAGTTAAGTTTTGTTTTAAGAGATTTTAATATGAACGAATTAAAACATTTAATTACCATTACAAATTTGTTTGATATTAAAAATTACAGTCATGAAATTGCTACTTTAATTAACAATTATATCAAAAGCTGTGCAGATTACATTAATCATGAATTAGATGGAAACACAGAAGAATATTTTAAGAAATTTAATAAAAATAATAATTGTTTTTCTTATGAAAAAAAAATTAAAGATGAACTTAAAAAATACAATATTCAATATGCAGTATTTTTTTATGGCACATTAAGATCATCAGAAGTAAGAACAGCAGTCCTTGGAAAAGATATAAGGGAAAATATGATGAATACTGCTACTTTACAAAAATATAAAGTATTTAAAGTTAAAGACACTCATTATCCTTTGATAAAATATACTAACAGCGAAAAAGACATCGTTGAAGGAATAATAGCAAAAAATTTAACTTACGATGAGTTAATGAAATTAGATAGATTTGAAGGTAAAAATTATTTTAGACAATTTATTAAAGTTGATATAAAGAATTATATTTTAGATGCTCAAATCTATTTACCTAAAGCCAATCTTATTTCGTCAGAGCCATGGAATTACGATGATTGGTATAAAAATGACATGAAAAAATTTTTTGAAAATGAATTTGATTTAAATGGTGTTAAATGAGTTAATTTGAAATTTAGTTACTTTTCAATTTTTGTATTTGATCCCAAGCAGCATTTATTGCTCTCATTTTATTTTTACTTTCATTTATGACTTCAATTGGTACACCTTTGCTAATCAAAAGATCTGGATGATGATCTTTAGAAAGCTTTATATATTTTTTTCTAATTGATTTTAAATCATCAGTTGGTTGACTTTCTAAAACTATATAAGGATTTAGTTTGTCTGACGATTTTCTAGATTCTTTTATACTTTCGTATTGATTTTGACTAAGGCCAAAAATAAAAGCAATGTTAGCTATCATAGATTCTTCTTCATTACTTACATGTCCATCAGCCTCTGCAATGTAAAAAAGAATATTTATGACTTCTTCTAAAACATTCTGATTACCCTTAAAAATTTCAGAAATTTGTTTTGCATAAGGTTCATACCCAGTGCTTTCATCTTTAGCCTTGTTAAAAATCTTGGCTACCTGATCAATTTCACTATCTGGTATTTGAAGTTTCTCTTTTACTGCAATTAATTCTTCTTTACTAACTCTTCCATCAGCTTTACTTAGTTTTGCAGAGAGAATTATTAACGATAAAGCAAAAATTTGTTGTGCATTTTTTTGGCTTCCAAAAGTATTTGATGAGCTAATATTTGAAATTTTTCCTCCTAAAAATGATCCAAGTAAAGCTCCAAAGGGACCACCTAAAGAAAAACCTATAACACCACCTAATAAACTTCCCCAAATTGACATGATTTAATTCTCAAATTTTTAACGGATTTATATTTTACATATAATTACTAAAAATAAATAATAAAGCATTTAACCTATTATTTAAATTGGAATAGTTATGAAATTAAGAAAAAAAGATCCTTGGAAATCTGCCAGTGAATACTCCAAAGATTTATCTGGTTTAACTATAAATTTATTAGTTAAGGACATTAAACATTCAAAAATTTTTTACAAAAAATTATTAATGCTAAAATTATATATCAAGATCCTGATTTTGCAGCGATAGAAGGGTTTGGAAGTAGATGGTGTTTTCATTCATACCATACTTATGATAAACACCTATATATATTATAAAAAATTCTACACCAAAAGGATTAGGAATAGAATTAAGAGTTATAGGTTGTGATCCTGATAGAGCAGAAGAAAGAGCAAGAAAAGAAAAATATATTATTTTATCTAATTCAATGAATAAACCTCACGGTATGAGAGAATGTTACATGCGTGATAATAATGGATTTTGTTGAGTGCCATCCATTTTGGTTTAAATTTTTATAAATCACCAACCATTAGTTCTTGACCAACTGTCCACAATTGTTCCGTTTTCTAAAATATTATAATTACTGTAAGCTGCGCAAGTTAAACAAGCATGATTTGGTAATATGCGAACTAAACTTCCTATAGGTAATTTATCAAACCAGCTTGTGTTATCTATATTGATTGAACCATGCTCTTGATGAACTTCAGAAATGTTGAGTCCTTCATGGGCTAGTGCTGTGTTAGGATCACAAACTAATCCGTACCCAGCTTTAGGCATAAAATTATTTGCACTAGTATCTTTTGATAAGGCTAATGCACCAGCATCAATTAATATTTTTCCTTTTTGTTGATTATGACCAATTACACTTGATAAAACGGTTAAAGCTATTTCATCTATTTCACAAATACCCCTTGAAGCCTGAGCTAAATCCCAAAACATATAAATCCCTGCTCTTACTTCAGTGATACCTTTTAATTGTTCAGCATAAAACATTGTAGGAGTTGATCCTATACTTATGATAGGAGGATTATTTTTGGTATTTACAAAATTCTTCAAAGAAGCAATAGCTTGTTCACGTTCAATGTTACTAATTGATATAATTTCTTTTTTATTGTTGGTTGAATAACTATGACCAGCATGGGCTAAAACTCCCAACAACTTTGTATAATGATTTATGTTGAAAACTTTAGATATTTCTCTAATTTTTTCATCTTGATAAGCTAAACCGCTTCTTCCTTCACCACAGTCAATTTCAATCAGAATTTCAAAATTTGCTCTATGTAATTTACTATAATTAACAATTTCTTTAGCAACAATAACTGAGTCTATAACCATACGTATCACGCAGTTATACTTTAACTGAATATAATTTAATCTCTTAAGTTTTGCAGGAATTATGCAAACAGCATAAGTAATATCTTTGAAACCTGAACTTGCAAAATACTCAGCTTCTTCAAGGGTTGAAACAGTAATAGGACCGACATCTTTTCCAAGAGCAATTTTAGCAACTTCAATACTTTTAGGAGTTTTAACGTGTGGTCTTAATATTGTGTTAAATTCATCACATTTTTTTCTAGCTTTACTACAATTTTTTTCTAAAAGGTTTTTATCTAAAATCAAACAAGGAGTATTAAGTTCATTTAAATTGTTTATTTTCATATTTAATCTCATTTTATTTAAAATATTTGATTTTTCTATTTAATTACATTTATAAATTTTTCCCACCAGCTCTCAGTATCAATTAAATTTTTCATATCTATTACCTGACCAATTATAGGAGTAATTAGAGATATACTTTTTTCTTCTGCTCTTTTTTTAATTTCAACTGGAGGATCAAACCAGTTATGCATTGCTAAAGTAAACATCCCCCAGTGAATAGGTATAAGATTTTCACCTTTTAAATCAATGAAGCCCTTGATAACTTCTTCAGGCATGTTATGCACTTCTCTCCAGCGAGCATTATATTGCCCACTATCCATGAATACGACCTCCATAGGACCATATTTATCTCCAATTTCCTTATAGTGTTTTGCATAACCTGAATCACCACTAAAATAAAAACTTCTCTTTCCTGATTTAACAACCCACGATGCCCACAATGATTTTTGTGTTTCTATAAAAGCTTTTCTTCCAGAAAAATGTTGCGCAGGAGTGCAAATAAATTTAATCCCTTTAATTATTTTAGTATCCCACCAATCCATCTCTGTTATTCTTGAATTTTCAACTCCCCATTTTTTCAAATGAGATCCTACTCCTAATGGTACAACGAATGAAATATCTTTGTTGTTGTTAAAAAACTTTATTGTTTTCATGTCTAAATGATCATAATGATCATGCGAAATAAGTATAAAATCAACTTTTGGTAATTCCTTCAATTTAAATACAGGTGGTTGATACCTTTTAATAAGCCAACTAAATGGTGAAGCAGATGATGAAAATATAGGGTCAATTAAAATAATCTTATTATTTATAGACATCAAAATACTGGAATGACCTAACCAAGCAAATTTAATATTATTACTACTTTTTACGAAATTTTCATTTAATGAAGTTTTAT
>CABZWX010000007.1 GCA_902529515.1 uncultured SAR116 cluster alpha proteobacterium
ACGTTATTTCGCTATTTGATAAAAACTCCAAAGAAATCGTAAAGAGATTTAAAAAAAATCCAAATGATAATAGAACAATGTTATTTTATAAATGGTATGGATATGAACTGGATGATTCGATTGAAGAATTTAATAATGAATACAAATATATAAAAACTATTGGTGTCTCCCTTTTTAGAGAGAAGACTTCTACGTCTAGACATTTTGGTCCTCTAAGAATGACTTATCGAATTTTGTATAATTTTAATAAAGTAACAAAGGAAGGTTCTTTTATTGAAGCTGATGGTATAATTCATAAGTGGAAGTCTGATCCATTATTTATTTTTGATGATACACTAATACATCAAAGCTTTAACGAAGAAGATGATTTAAGATTTTGTGCTTTTATTGATATTATTAGGCCTTCTCATTTAGACAATATAATGAAACTGATTTTAAAATCTGTCGGTTTTTTATTAAAAAATACTAGGAGTATATTTTATAAAAATTGGAAAATGATATAAAAGCTATGCATTAGGCACTAGTATTTGTCTAACAACTTTACCCTTTGACAATTTATCAAAACCTTCATTCAAGTTATCAAATGTAATTTTCCCATCTATTAGCTTATCTACTGGTAAACGTCCTTGTTTATATAAGTTTAAAAATCTAGGTACATCTCTTACAGGAACACATGAGCCCATATAGCTTCCTAAAATTGATTTCTCCTGTGCAACTAAATCACTATGATTAAAACTAAATTGAGTATTGATTGGCGATAAACCAGCAGTAACAACAGATCCTCCATATCTAATAATTTGGTAAGCTGTATCCATTGCTTGTATTACACCGGCTAGATCAATAGCATAGTCAACACCACCATTTGTTAAATCCCTTATTTCTTCAACCATATTATTGTTTCTACTATCAAAACAATGTGTTGCACCAAGTTCTTCTGCTCTACTAAATTTTAATGGATCAATATCAACTGCAATTATAGTTTCAGCTCCTGCTAGTTTTGCACCAATTATACCATTTAGCCCTACACCTCCCAATCCAATAATTGCAACTGAATCTCCAGGCCTTATTCTAGCAGTATTAATTACAGCTCCAACACCAGTCATTACAGCACACCCAAAAAGAGCTGCATCTTCAATATTAAAGGCTTTATCAATTACAACTACAGATCCTCTATCTACTACATTATATTGAGACATACACGATATCCCAGTATGGTGATTAAGCCTATTGCCCTCCATATCTGTCAATCTGCTTCCACCTGACATTAAATCACCTTTACCTTTTGTTGCAGCTGCGAGTTCACATACTTGGGGTCTTCCTTCAAGACATCTTCTACATCTTCCACAAGAAGGTGAAAATTGAAAAGCGACATGATCTCCAACTTTTATGTCTTTAATAGCACTTCCTAACTCAACTACTTCACCCGAACCTTCATGACCAATTACTAATGGCAAAGGCATTACTCTGGATCCATTAATAACTGACAAGTCAGAATGACAGAGACCAGCTCCCATAACCTTCACAAGCACTTCATTTTCGAGAGGAGGTGATATATTGATTTCCTCAATAGATAGTGGCTTAGAGTCTTTATATGGGGCAGTTAATTTATTATTTCTAATAACTGCAGCTTTACATTTAATTGACATTTAAACACTCCTTCTTTTAATATGTACTGGTTTGCCATGAGGTGTAGATAAATAAGCTTTTGTCCAATCTTCTTTTAATAACACCAAAGTGTCTTGATTACTGATCTTCTTTAAAATGAGAATTTCTTCAAGTGCATTTAACCAACAAGAAAAATAATCATTACTACCATCTAAATTTTTTGTGAGTGATCTTTGTTTTTTGAGGGACTCTCCAAAAATTTCTACAAACTCTTTCCAGCTAAAATTTCCTTTCTCTGACAATTGAACTGTAATCGCAAACAATTGACTATGCCAAGGATTTTGGAAAACAATTTGATCCTCGGTTTTATTTATGAAAGGTAGACTATAATCAGGTTTCATTTTTGTCTTTTTTTAAATTAATTTGGAAATAATTTTAAGTATGGTTCCCACAAGTCTAGAAGGACGCTGTCATTTTGTCTCTCAGCTAATTCTCCCCATAACTCTGAAGATTTAAACTCTACAGTATATAATGGTAAAGGGTTCTCTCCTAAACCATGAGCATTTTTATCAGGAAAAACATGATTATTGTTATAAGAATGAATTACACCCGTTCTTCCCATAGCATATTTTGGCAAACGTGTGTGTCCCCCACTAATATCTTTATTTGGATTATAATTTTGTGTAATAACTTTATCACCTATATTAAAAACTGGATTTACATTTGTATCTCTAATAGAAGGGCCTCCCCAACCTAGTGTTTTTTGAACATCTTTGGCTAACCAGATTCTTTGATCAATTTTAACATCCTTATCAGAAAATTTTCTTAAAGTTCCCTTTTCAGCGGCAAACACATATTCTTTTAACTCATCTAACGAAACAAGTTTTTTATCTATTAAAAGGTTAGTAAGAGCTGCTAACCATTTTTCGTAATAAGAAAAATTTATATAATCTTTTGGTGGCAAACACTCTCTATAATGACGACTAATATCTAGATTCCATTCACCTAGAGCTCCGGCAGCAAGAGTAATCGCCCATGCCTTTGAATGCCATTTATGCTTGAAAGTTGGTTCAAAGTTAGTTACTTCATTTTTTTCATCTCTTGGAACAGGAATTAATCCATCACCAAAACGACCACCCATGTCGTGTAATCTACTCATTTTATTTCCTTTGGTAATCCAGTACCTATCATTGAATTTCTTGTTACCAATTCTGCAAGTTCCCTTTCATCCATGTTTTCAGTACCTTTTGGTCTCATTGGTAATACCAAATATCTTATTTCAGCAGTTGAGTCCCATACCTTTACTTGAACTTTTGAATCTAAAGATAAACCAAACTCTAAAAGAACTTTTCTAGGTTCTCTTACTGTTCTAGATCTATACTCATCACTTTTATACCAAGTTGGCGGAATACCAAGAACTGGCCACGGATAACAACTACATAATGTACAAACTATTACATTATGAGTTTCAGGTGTGTTTTCAACAACAACCATATTTTCACCCTGTCTTCCTTGGTAACTCAATTCTCTAATTGCTGATGTGGCATCATTTAAAAGTCTTTTTTTATATTCTGGATCTACCCAGGCTTTAGCTACAACTTTTGCACCATTTTTGGGGCCTATTCGATTCTCGTAAGTATCAATCAATTCATCTAAAGTTTTAGAGTCAATTAAACCTTTGTTTAAAAGCAAAGTCTCTACAGCTTTTACTCTCAATTCAGGATCTGATGGCAAATGTGAATGCGCATGATCATGTGGATGATGATGGTCACCGATAATATTTTTCTTTTCACTCATAATCTAATCTCTTTTTATTGATTTTATATTTCTAATTTGGAATTAAAACTATTCTTCCATTAACTTTACCCGATCGAAGATCAGACATAGCTTGATTTGCAGTTTCTAAACCTTGTTTTTTTACAGGTATTAATTTAATTTTGCCGGATTTGATAATATTAACAAGTTCTTTTAATTCTCTTAACTCTCCAACATAAGAACCTCTTAGCGTCATAGATCTCATTGGTACCAATGGTAATGATAGTCTTAGCGAACCACCGTACAAACCTACCACAATTACCATCCCACCTTTTTTTACTAATGCCAGACCAAAGTCAGTAGTTTCTGGTCTTCCAACAAAGTCTATTGCTGCTACTGAACCAATACCAATTTTATTTCTAATTTCAGTCTCTTCATCTGGTGAAAAAGCTTCATTTGCACCAGCTTCAATAGCTTTTTTCCTCTTTTCTGGATCATTATCTATTACTAAAATTTTTGCTTTGTGTACTGCAGGAGATAATAAAATACCATTTATACCAACACCACCTGCACCAATAATAATAATCCAATCATCTTTTGAAGTTGTAGGAATTTTTTTTAGAGCACTAAATGCAGTTAGACCTGAACATGCGTATGGTGCTGCTTGCGCAGGATCCATATCACCGTAAGAAACTATATATTTACTATGAGGTACAATTATGTGATCAGAATAACCTCCATCAAGACGAGCGCCTAAATATTTAGGAGCCTCGCATAATGTTTCATTATTTTCTAAACAAGCTGCACATTTTCCACAACCTATCCATGGGAATACTATTCCAGAATCACCTATTTTAATATCTTTTACATTCTCACCTAAAGCTACTACAGTTCCAGTAATCTCATGTCCTGGCGTAAATGGTAATTTTGTTCCTCTATCAGCTAATGTTATTTTTTTTCCATCTCCTAAATCAAAATATCCATCTGCCAAATGAAGATCACTGTGACAAACACCACAAGCTGTAATCTTTACAAGAACTTCATCTCCTTTAGGTTGTGGATTTTCATATTCTCTTAATTCTAAAGGTTTACCAAACTCAACAACCTGATAACTCTTCATTAAACAATTCTCCCCATCTAAAAATTATCAACTTCTTTTTGAAGTTTCGTACTTGCTTGATATTTCATAATAATCATCAAATCCAATTTTCTGTCTTAAATCACTAAAATCTAGTAATAACCCAGACCTATCTTCATCTTTCATTAGCAAATTTAACGAGTTTGTCATTGCTTTCATTGCTGAACTCATAACTGTAAGTGGGTAGACAGCAAGTTTATAACCAATTTCTGATAATTCTTTCATGGATAAATTTGGTGTAATGCCACCTTCAACAATGTTAGCAATTTTATCACCTGGAACTTCTTTACAGATTGTTCTCATTTCTTCTATGTTTTTTGGAGCCTCAATAAACATGATGTCTGCTCCAAGTTCATAAAATTTTTGTGATCTTAATATTGCCTCGCTTAGACCGTGAGTGTGATTGGCGTCAGTTCTTGCCATAATTAAGATATCATACCCTTCATTCCTCATATCACTAGCTGCTCTTATCCGGTCAAACGCTTCTTCTCGATTAACCACGTCTTTTCCTGGTGTATGACCACAACGCTTTGGTGCTAGTTGATCTTCAATTAAGATGCCAGCACAACCTGCCTTGGAACATTCCTTCAATGTTCTTCGTACATTCATAGCATTTCCATATCCAGTATCTCCATCTACAATCATCGGTATTTCAATCGCATTGCAGATATTATTAGCCTGATCAAAAACCTCTGAAAAGGTCATAAGTCCAAGATCTGGAGATCCTATCCTAGAAGCAGAAGCGGCGAACCCTGACATAAACGTTACATCAAAATTAGCTTGTTCAATCAATTTAGCAGATAAAGCATCAAAACATGACGGTATTGGCACAAATGATTTTTTATTTAAAATTTTTCTTAAATTATCAGGCTGACTTATTTTTTTAATTAAAACCGTTTTATTTTTCATTTCAAAATCCCCTAAATAACTATTTCATAAAAATTTATAATTTAAAAGGAATATAGAGTGCTAAGTCAGTCCATATATACATTACAAAAACTGTGAAAATCATCATCACTATAAAAGGGAACACACCTTTAGCGACCTCACCTAATTGAGTTTTTGCTACAGACTGTATCACATAAAGATTCAATCCCACGGGAGGTGTAATCAAAGCACATTCAACCATAATAACCATAAAAATACCAAACCAAATAGGATCCACCCCTATTGCCATCGCTGCTGGCAACAGAACTGGTACCATTATTATAACCATTGACAAAGTTTCAAAAACTAATCCCATGGCAACTAGAATTATACATACGACAATCATGAAAAGAGCTTTTGTATCTATGGTTGAACTAATGAAGTAAGATATATCCTGAGGAATTCTATAAAGTGCAATTGCCTTTCCGAATGTTTTTGCACATGCAACTATTATCAGAATTGCAGCAGTAGTTACCATTGACTCAAATACAGCTTCCTTAAAATCACTCCAAGTTAAAGTCTTTAAAATAAGAACAGTTATAATTAACGACAGAGAAAATCCTATTGCAGCAGCCTCGGTTGGAGTGAATACACCTGTATAAATCCCACCAAGTATTAAAACAGCTAAAATAATTGTAGGAATTACTTTTTTAGAAGTATTTTTTTTTACTTCCCAACTACTTGGTTCTAATTTTTTAAAACCACCAAAAAATTGAGAAAATATTACTGAGTAAATTATGAACAAAGATATTAAAAATATTCCTGGTCCAATACCCGCAAGAAATAATGCGATTACAGATTCCTCAGTAATAAAGCCATACACAATCATTGGCAAACTTGGAGGTATTAATATTCCTAATGTTCCTCCTGCAGCTAAAAGACCATATACAAAATTTTTGTTATATCCCCTTTTGATCATTTCTGGTATTGCAACAACGCCAATGGTAGCTGCAGTTGCGACAGATACACCAGAAATTGCAGCAAAAATACCACACGAAATAATTGTTGCTACTGCTAGACCACCAGGCCAGTGTCCAACCCAGGCTTGTACAGCGTTAAATAAATCTTTCCCACATCCACCTTTTAAGAGCACATTACTCATTAAAAGAAAAAGTGGAACTGCAAGTAAAATAAAACCATCAAGGGTCGACAAAATTGCCTGAGGTGCCATTAAAGGTGAAAACCCACCAAAAATTAACATTGAAAGTCCAAGAAATCCAAGAGAAAAAGATACTGGTAGACCAGATAACAATAAAACAAACATCAATGTTAAAACTACGAGTATAGTCATAATTAATGATTACCTTCTGGTGGTTCAATATTTTTTAACAATTTTATAATTTCAAAAATTGACTGTATGAAAAGTAAAAAAAAGCATAATGGGACAGACAACTCGGCAATCCATGACGGAAGGTTTAATAAACTTCCTGTCGTCCTGCCTCTAAAAAAAGAATCGTAAAAAATTTCAAAACCAAAAATCATAACATATGAAGAAAAAATAATTAAGATTATCATTATTAAAATATTTATTATTTTTTTATAGGTCTTTGATAGTCTGTTGATTACCAAATTTATTTGAATATGTTTTCTTGACTTTAATGCCCAAGGCATGGCTAATAACGTACCATAAATAAGTGAAAGTTGACTGAGTTCAGCAGCCCACGAAGTAGGTGCTAAAAAAAAGTATCTAGCAACAACTTCATATGAAAGCATAAAACCAGCTATACAAAATAACCATGCTGATAACCAGGCAACTAAATCTATTATTTTTTCGAAATAAATCATTACAAGAATAGAGAGAGTTTAAAACTCTCTCTTTTTAAAATTTATAATTTAGAGGCTGCTTCTAAAAGCTGAGAACCAAGTGATCCGGCATTTTTCTTGTAATCTTCATAAACTGGTTTAGATGCAGACTTAAAAGCATCAATATCAGCTTTACTTGGAGTTACAATTTTCATTCCCTTTGACTTAGCTAAATCATATGCTTCCTGCTCAATTTTAGCGACGTTGTCACGCACATCTTTTTCGGCAATTTCTGCGGATTTAATAATTATATCCTTTTGTTTTGTAGATAGACTATTAAACCATTTTGTATTAGCGACAACAATAAACTCAATCACGCCATGATTAGTTTTTGTAATAGTATCCATAACCTCAAATAGTTTTCTTGACTTCACACCTGATACGCCTGTCATCCCAACGTCAACTGTACCTCTTTGATAAGCTAAATATTGTTCGGAACCAGAGATCAATGTAGGTGCTCCTCCTGCTGCTTTCACAAAAGTACCTAAGGTCTTTCCAAAAACTCTAACTTTTTTTCCTTTCATATCAGAAGGATTTTTAATAGCCTGACCTTTTGAAAGCATTATTGCGTTACCATAGGCTTGCCACCATAATACAGTTGAACCAGTATTTTTAATTGCGTTATCAATTGGTCCTCTGATTGAAGAATCTTTGGAAACAGCTTTTCTTACTTTTTTGTCAGTATTTAACAAGAATGGTTGGTAGAATAAATCAACTGCTGGAATATCACCAACATATCTTGTTAAAGATGCCACACCTGATTCAATTGATCCTGATCCAACTGCTGCAGGTACTTCTTTGTCTTTATAAAGCTGCGCTGAGTCATAAATTTCGATCTTGATTTCTCCATTTGATCTGCTTTCAACTTCTTTTTTAAAGAGTAATAAATTTTGACCTAAGTGACTTTTCATAGGCAACTGCAATGATATCCTCATTGTTACATCTGCCGCGAAAGTATTAGCAGTAAAGAATAAGCTCGTAAAACTTATCATTAATATTTTAATTAATTTATTCATCATAACTCCTATCCGTTATTATTATTAAAATTACTTAGGCAAATTTAAACCCTAAGTTACTTATGTTACCAGAGTCAATTGTAAACTCTGTCAAAAGTTCTTTTATATTTCCAGTTTGTCCAAAGCGATCAACTCCAAGAGGTATTACTTTATGACCAAGGACAGAGCCTAACCAAGATAATGTTAATTGATGACCATCAATTACTGTTAAAATTTTAGTGTCTCTTGGAACATCTTTTAATAAATTTTCAATAAGAGATTCAGTTTTATTTTGATTTGTAGATAAATGTTTATCTTTCCAGTTACTTAATAATAAATCTGAACTCGTAATAGCTAAGACTCCAATATCTCTAAATTTTTCTCCTAAATTAGCAGTTGCTTCAATAACTTCTGCTGCTATAACACCTTGATAGGCTAATATGATTTCTGGATTTGAACCAGGTTGCTTTAACCAATATCCTCCCTTCAAAATTTGATCTTGTAAATCTTTAGTTAATTCTCTAGATGGTTGATCAATAGATCGAGTGCTTAATCTGATATATACTGAACCACCATTTTCATCTTGCAAATAATTGAAACTATAGTTCATAATAATTGACAATTCATCTGCAAAAGCAGGTTCAAAACTTAATAAGCCTGGCTGACTTATTCCAGTTAAAGGAGTTCCTATAGATTGATGTGCGCCGCCCTCTGGTGCTAGGGAGACACCAGAGGGAGTTCCTACAATTATAAATCTTGCATCTTGATAACAGGCATAGTTTAGGGCATCTAAACCTCGTGCTATAAACGGATCATAAACTGTACCTATAGGGAACAGTCTTTCATTAAACAACTCATGAGAAAGACCAGCAGATCCAAGCATTATAAATAAATTCATTTCAGCTATACCAAGTTCTATATGCTGGCCATCTGGAGAAAAAATCCATTTTTGAGCTGAAGGTATCTTCCTATCCTTAAAAATATCAGAATTATCTTTTCTACTGAACAATCCTCTCCTATTAATCCATGATCCAAGGTTAGTAGAAACTGATACATCGGGTGATGTGGTTACAATTCTTTGCGTAAATTCAGTATTGTTTTTTGCATAAGAGTCTAAAATTTTTCCAAACGCACTTTGAGTAGATATTTTATTATCATTAATCAAAATAGGTTCATCAATTACTACTTTATTTCCACTAAATTTTCTATGACCTGCTTTTTGAAAAGGTAAGTTTTTAATATATTCATCTATATTTAAATGTTTTTTTTCATCAGAAAAATTATTCCATTCCTCACCATCATTAATTTCTAATTTAGATTTAAAATCGTTCATTTGAGCTTTCGTCATAAGACCAGCATGATTATCTTTATGGCCCGCTAATGGAGTGCCCCACCCTTTAATTGTGTATGCAATAAATGCAGTAGGTTTATCATCTTTTATATTGTTAAATGCTTCACACAATGTTGAAATACAGTGACCACCTAAATTTGACATTAATTCTAAAAAATCAGAATCAGATCTTTTGTTAATTAATTTTGAAACCTCAGATTGATCGCCAATATCATCTAAGATTCTTTTTTTAAAAACTTCACCACCTTCAAATATCAAAGCTGAATATAATTGATTAGGACAATCATCAATCCATTTTTTTAATTTATTTCCACCAGGCTCTTTAAATGCTTCCTCTTGTAATTTTCCATATTTTAATACCACAAGGTTCCAATCAAATGCTGAAAAAACAGAGCTTAGTCGCTCTGAAAGTCCTTCATGAACAACACCATCAAGTGACTGCCGATTATAATCAATTATCCACCAAACATTTCTTAAATCATGTTTCCAACCTTCTTGAAGACATTCATAAACATTACCCTCATCAAGCTCTGCATCACCAACTAATGCAATCATTCTCCCTAGAGGTTTATTTTTATAAAATTTTTTTCTTGCAACATAATCCTGAATTAGAGAAATAAAATTTGTCATTGCAACACCCAAACCTACTGATCCAGTTGAAATGTCAACATCGTCTATATCTTTTGTTCTAGAAGGGTATGATTGTGCGCCACCAAAACCTCTAAAATTTTGAATTTTTTCTTTAGTTTGCAATCCAGATAAATACTGAATAGCATGAAATACTGGACTTGCATGAGGTTTAACTGCAACTCTGTCTTCAGGTCTTAAAATACTAAAATACAAAGCTGTCATTATTGAAACTATTGAAGCAGAACTAGCTTGATGACCACCAACTTTAAGTCCATCTTGATTTTCTCTAATGTGATTTGCATTATGAATCATCCAACAAGCAAGCCACAACACTTTCTTTTCAATTTTTTTTAAAATATCAACATCATTCATTTTTTTACTTTAGCATCTTTCAAATGGAATGAATGACTAAATATTATAAAAATACTTCTAAAATTAATATTATCTGCTAATATAAACCTATTAGTAAAATATTATATTAAAATAGGATTTTTTTGAGCAATATTGATAAAATAGATCAAAAAATTATTTTTTATCTTCAGCAAAATGGAAAATTAACAAATTTTGAGTTAGCTGAAAAAGTTGGCTTGTCACCTTCTCCTTGCTTAAGAAGAGTAAAAACCTTAGAGCAAAAAGGTTTAATAGCTGGTTATACAGCTATAATTGATGAAATTGCTTATGGTTATCCGGTAACTGCTTTTGTATCTGTTAGATTAGAGAATCAAACTGATCAAATTTTAAAATCATTTGAAAAAGAAGTAATATCTTTAGATGCTGTTATGGATTGTTGGTTAGTAACTGGAAATAGAGATTATTTATTAAGAGTTGTTGCGACTGACTTAAAAAACTATGAAATATTTATGAGAGAAGAACTCACAAAGGTTAAAGGTATTGCATCAATAGAAACAAATTTTGCGCTAGGAAGAGTTAAAACAATAAATACCTTACCTATAAATTATTAATAATTTATGTTGTTTGAAAATTGATAAAGAATTTAAAAAATATAAATGCTGGAGATTTAAATGTAAGCTACTTTGAGGCAGGTTCAAGAAAAGGTTTACCTGTAATACTTCTGCATGGCTTTCCATACGATATTCACGCTTACAAAGAAGTAGCCCCGTTATTAATGTCAAGCTGCAGAATAATTATTCCTTACTTAAGAGGGTATGGACACACAATTTTTTTACATAATGATACCTTACGTTCAGGTCAACAAGCAGCACTTGGATTTGACTTGTTAAAACTTATGGACGCACTCAAAATAGATAAAGCAATTTTAGGAGGATATGATTGGGGCGGCAGGGCAGCTTGCATAGTTGCTGCACTATATCCAAATAGGTGTTTAGGTATAGTTTCCTGCAACGGCTACAATATTCAAGACATAAAAAAGTCATCAATACCAGTTAAACCAGAAACTGAACAAAAATTGTGGTATCAATATTTTTTCCATAGTGAAAGGGGACGAAATGGTCTTTTAAATCAACGTCATGATTTTATAAAATTTATTTGGAAAACATGGTCACCAACCTGGGATGTTAATAATAATTTATATAATTTAAGTGCTAATGCTTTTGAGAATCCTGATTTTGTAGAAGTAGTCATTCATAGTTACCGGCATCGATTTGGGCTAGTATGTGGAGACAAAAGGTTTGAAAAATTAGAAAAGAAATTATCTAAACAGCCTGTTATTTCTGCGCCCGCCATAACAATTGACGGTGATAATGACGGCGTGACCGGATTATCTGATATTGCAAAAATTAAACAAAAATTTTCAAATCATCTCAAACATGAGATTCTTCCAAATATTGGTCATAATGTACCTCAGGAGGACCCTAAAAATTTTTCCAAAGCCATTTTACATATAATAAAGATTCACAAAAATTTATAAATTTGCAATCTTTGTGGGTATTCCAAATTCTTTTCTACATATTATAGCCAAACGTTTAATGCCCTCATCAATTTCTTTAATTGAAGGATTACCAAAGCAAAGTCTCATTTTATGTCTACCACTTTTGTTAATTGACCATTCATTTCCTGGATTTATAGCCACACCATCTTTTAATGCCAATTCGTAAAGACGAGATGTATCTACTTTTTTATGCATATCAACCCAAACAAAAATTCCACCATCAGGTTTTTTATATTCAGCAGAAGAACCAAAATATTTGTCCAAAGCATTGCAAATAGCTTCTGATTTTTTTTGCAATTTATTTTTTATTGTTTTGACATGTGAATTAAAATTTTCTTTACAAAACTCTGCCAGTGCCATTTGTTCTAATGATCCGCTACCTGCATCAGTTTTATAAGGTAATATTCTTGATAAAACTTCCCAATTGGCAATTAAATAACCAACTCTAAGTGCAGGTGCAATTGATTTAGAAAAAGATCCACAGTAAGTAACATATCCTTCTTTATCAAATGACTTTATCGCAGGGGGTCTTTCTTTTTCAAAAAGAAGATCTGCGTAACAATCATCTTCAAAAATTGGTATTTGATATTTTTTTGATAATTTTATTAGTTGCTTTCTTTTAGCAACAGACATTACTGTTCCAGTAGGGTTTTGAATTGTTGGGATCGTGTAAATATATCTTGGGATTATTTCTTTTTTCTGAAGATCATTTAACTCTTGCTCTAGGATTTTTAAATTCATTCCGTCTTTTTCTAGAGGTATTCCGACCATGTTTACACCAAGTCTTCTCAGCCTTGAAATAGTTCCTCCATAATTTTCCTCTTCAATTATTACTGTATCTCCTTTTCTGAGAAATGTCTGGTTTACAAGATCTAAAGCTTGCAATGAACCAGAAAGAACTAATATCTCTCTTTCGGAACAATTAATTTTTGAACTAATTTTTAATTGATTTGATATAAATTTTCTTAATGGTAAAAAGCCCTGAGGACCACTTTCTAGTCCATATTTCGCTAGAGTTTTTCCCTCTTTTAATATTATTTTATTGAGAGAGTCCTTTATAGGTTGCACAGGGATACTATCACTATCAATATGCCCTCCTACAAAATTGTATTTTGGAAAACCTTTCCATTCCACTGCTGGTTTTAGAGCGTCTAAATGTAAAAAATTATTAATGTTAAACATTTCTCCTCCTATATTATAAACTTATACCAAAGATTCCTTTTGTAAAATATTTATAAAGATTTATATTTTTACATAATGGAAAGAATATAGTTATGCTATCAATCGAAAATTGGATAAACAACATAAATTCCAATAAAAGATTAATTGAAAATGGTCGTTGGTTAAATATCACTTTCACATTTGGTATTGGAGAAAAAGATTATTTATTTGAGATCCTAAGTGGAAATGTATTGTCTATAAATGAAAGAGAAATTTTAACACAAAGTGGAACTTTTAAAATTTATGGTCAAAAGGATAGTTGGAATAAACATTGGTTAAAGGTACCTCCTAGAGATTATCATGATATCTTTGCTATGCTTGCAAAAAAAATTATATATATAGATGGAGATCTAACCCCATTTATACAAAACCTTCAATATTTTAAAGATCTAATAGCTTCTAATAGGGATATGCATGGCTGATTTGTACTTTGAGGATATTATTGGCAGATATTTTAATTTAAATTTAAAAAAGGACAATTATAGAATTTATGTTGAGGAAGCAGGACAGGGGACACCTCTATTATGTCTTCATACAGCCGGGTCTGATGGAAGACAATTTCGACATATTTTAAATGATAAAAGAATTACAAATAATTATAGAGTAATTGTTTTTGATTTGCCTTGGCATGGGAAATCCAACCCACCAGAAGGTTATGAATTGAAAGACTACAAATTAACTACAAATCTTTACAAAGAAATAATAATGTCTTTTTGTAAGCAATATAAATTAATTGATCCAGTTATAATGGGTTGCTCCATGGGTGGAAGAGTAGTCTTACATCTTGCCCTAGAACATTGTAATTACTTTAAAGCTGTGATTGCGCTTGAAGGTTCTGACAAACTTGAACCTTATTATGATCTAGATTGGCTGCACAGACCAGATGTTCATGGTGGTTTAGTTCAAGCGGCATTTGTTTCCTCACAAATAGCACCTCAGAGTCCAAATAATTTTAAACATGAAACTTTATGGCATTATATGCAAGGAGGGCCCGGCGTTTTCAAAGGAGATCTTTATTTTTATTGGCATGACGGAGACTTTGATGACCGTTCAAATTTAATAGATACTTCAAAATGTCCAGTATATCTTTTATCAGGTGAATATGATTGTTCTTGTACACCTGAGCGGACACTAGAAACAGCAAAAAGAATTAAGGGATCTAAAGCAACTATAATTCCAGGAATAGGTCATTTTCCTATGTCAGAAAATCCAGATTTATTTAAAACTTATATATATCCAATATTAGATGAAATTATAGAATAAACTTATCCGGCCTTTTCTATATTCCCACAAACACTTACAGCTTGACCAGAAATATTTTTCCCAAGAGGACTACACAAAAAATGAGCTTGCTCTGCTAAATCTTCGTGAGTTACAAATCTATTCAATGACGCACCAGATAGAATTTCATCTCTCATTACTTCGAAAGATACTTTTTTAACTTTAGCCTTTGCATCAATAACTCGGTTTTGTCTCTCGCCTTCAACAATACCTGGTAAAAGTGCGTTTGCTCTTATACCCCGAGGACCTAGTTCAATTGCTAAACTCTTCACCATGCCTATGACCGCCCATTTTGTAGCTGCGTACGGTATTCTGTAAGCAAAGCCAACTCTACCAGCAACAGAAGATACCGACAGAATTGATCCATCGTTATTCATACGTGGAACAACTAGTCTCATTGTTTCAAAATGACTAGTAATATTAACTTGTAAACACTCTTGCCAACCTCCTAGCGTTTGCTCACCAACACCAGCTGTCTCTCCTGCAATCCCAGCATTATTTACTATAATGTCAATTTCTTTTAGGTAATCAAACCCGGCTTCAACCATAGATGAGATTAATTGGGTTTGCCTAAGGTCACATACAACTGCTTTAATTTTATCATCAACATCATTGACTTTGTTCACAGCTTCAGGATTAATATCACATACAAAGACTTTTGCTCCTGCTTTTTCAAATCTTTTAGCTATTGCATAACCAATCCCATCAGCTCCAGCTGTTATAAGAGCTTTTTTACCTTCAAGAAGTTTTTCGTAGTTCATTTTTAACTTTCTAATTTATGTTAGTATTATTTTTTCCTTTTAGCCCTAACATTTGTCTTGCTTCATCAGGTGTAGCAATCTCCAGTGAAAGTCCTTCTAGGATTTCTCTTACCCTTTTTACTTGATCAGCATTTGTCTTAGCTAAATTACCTGGACCGTCCCATAGAGAATCTTCAAGACCAACACGCACGTGAGAACCTAAAGAAGCACCAGTTGCATTCATCCTCATTTGAGTTGCTCCAGCACCGACAACTGACCACTCATAACCTACTTCACCAAATAATTTATCAGCTGTTTTTTTCATATGTAATAAATTGTCAGCATCAGCACCAATACCACCCATTATTCCCATAACAAATTGAATAAAGTAAGGACCTTTTAACATACCCTCTCTATGAAAATAATGAAGGTTATATAAGTGACCAACATCATAACATTCAAACTCAAATTTAGTTCCATTTTCATAACCAAATGTCATTATGTTTTCAATATCTTCAAAAGTATTTTTAAAAAGAGAATACTTACTTTTTTCAAGCATTTCTTTTTCCCAAGGATATTTTAACTGATTATGTCTTTTGAGCATTGGGAAAAGTCCAAAATTCATTGATCCCATATTCAAAGAAGCAAGTTCTGGTTTAAAATGCATTGCAGGCTTCATTCTCTCTTCCACTGTCATTTGTGGACCACCTCCAGTTGTAATGTTTATCACTGCATCACAAGAGTTGTGAATGGTTGGGAGAAATTTTTGAAATTCTTCCGGATCTTGAGTTGGGTGGCCATCATCCTCATCTCGTGCATGCAAATGCAGGACAGCAGCACCAGCTTCATGTGCTGCTAATGAATGTTCAATAACTTCTTCTGCTGTCACCGGTAAAAACTCTGACATTGAAGGTGTATGTATCGCTCCTGTAACTGCACAGCTGATAATTACTTTTTTAGCCATTTAAATATCCTCTCCTAATTCTGATTTAAGCTTTCTAATTAATGCAATCATTTTATTTCTTTTTTCTACTCTATTATCCCTTTGATCATAAGATAATCTTTTTCTTTGATCCATTTCTAATTTATTTAAATATTCTTCTGAATATTCAGGAACACTATTTTGCTCCTTAGCTAAATTTTGTATACCTTTTCTATATCGAGTAAAAGAATCTTTGATACCCTCTGGTGCATTTAAATCCATAATCTCAAAGGGACCCATGAATGCCCACCTTATACCTAATGCATGTTTTAAAGCTATATCGATATCTTCCATAGAAGCAAACCCTCCTTCGTGAAGTCTAACTGCTTCGTTAAGAAGAGCACCTTGCAATCTATTTAAAATAAAACCTTCTGCCTCTTTATTTACACTTATAGCTGCATATTTGGCGTTTTTGTATATTGAGATAGCTTGTTTAATAATTTTAGAATCTGTATTTTTCCCACCAGCAACTTCAACAAATGGTACAATATGTGGTGGCAACGCTGGATGAGCATTGATACATCTATGCTTGTGTTTAACCAGTTCCGAAATTCTAGATATTAAAAGGTAAGATGATGATGAGGCAATTATAGTATTTTCTGATGTTAGTTTATCTAATTGTACAAAAATCTTTTTTTTAATCTCTAAATCTTCTATAACACTTTCCTGAACTAACACAGAGTCATTGCAAATTTCTTCAATATTACAGTTAAGTTTTATATTAGAATTTATCCTAACTTCGTTAATATCGGGATTAATTATACGTAAATCTTGAATTAATTTGTTTGATGTTTTCCTAAATTTTGCAAAACTATTTTGATTTGCGTCATAAACAAAACATTTAAAACCAGCATTTGCAAAACCTATTGCCCAGCTTGCTCCAATCAAACCCGCGCCACAGATTCCAATTTTATCCATTTATTGATCCTAAAAAAACCGCATCAAGATGCGGTTTTTGTTAATTTCTATATTAGTCGTGGCAGCCACAACGCCATTTCTGGTTGATATATAACGAAGCCTAGACCTATTAACTGTATAATAACAAAAGGTATAACACCTCTATAAATACTTAATGTAGCAACTTCAGGAGGAGCAACTCCCTTTAAGTAAAATAGGGCAAAACCAAATGGTGGTGTAAGAAATGAAGTTTGAAGGTTAATAGCCATCAAGACTAAAAACCACACCATAGTTTCTTTACGACCGTCTAGGCCAGTTAATTGCGAAACATGATCACCAAAATCTAGTAGAACCACAAGTGGAGCGAAAATTGGAAGAATAATTAAAGTGATTTCAACCCAATCTAGGAAAAATCCAAGTAAAAATGTCATTCCCATTAAAAGAAATAATAAACCCCAAGATCCAAGACCAGCCTTTTCTATAAGCTCCTCCACAATATAGTCTCCACCAAGCGATCTAAACACATAAGCGAAACATGTAGCACTTAAAATGATCATAAAAACCATAGAAATAGTTAGACCAGAGGAATGCAAAACACTCCTTAACATAGGTATAGTGAATTTATTTCCAATTATAGCTAATATAGTTGCTCCAAAGGCTCCAACTGCACCAGCTTCACTAGGTGTTGCCCATCCAAGCAAAATTGAACCTTTGATAAGGACAATCAATGCAACTGGAGGTAGAAATGCCTTTAAGACCATTTGCGGTAATTTACCCTTTTCATATTCCAAATCGCCTTCTTTTAGGGCTGGCGCAACATTTCGGTCAATAGAACACCATACAAAAATAAATATTAAATACATTAAAGCCAATGTTAATCCGGGAATAACTGCTCCCATAAACAAGTTTCCGACAGAAACCTGCATAATATCAGCCATAATAATTAACATAATGCTTGGAGGAATAAGTATTCCTAGAGTACCTGATGCAGCAATTACACCAGTAGAAAGTGCATGACTATATTTATTTTTTAACATTGTAGGTAATGCTAGTGCTGTCATCATAGTAACTGAAGCACCAATGATACCAGTCATAGCTGCCAAAACCGTACCCATAACTGTCACAGACATAGCCAATCCACCAGGAACTTTTCTAAGTAAAATCTGTGTTGTTCTTAATAAGTCATTAGCAATACCACTTCTTTCCATCATGGTTCCCATAAAAACAAAGCTTGGTATAGCCACTAATATTAGGTTTTCTGCAGAAAAACCCCACATTCGAGGAACAAAGTTAAAAAACTCTGCAATTTTGAAAACTCCAAATAGATAACCTATAAATCCGTAAGTTATAGCTACACCACCAAGTATGAAGCCAACAGGATATCCAATAAATAAAAGTACACCCATAGTAAGGAACATAAAAATTGGGAGATATTCTATGATAATATCAACAAAATCCATAACTGCACCTATTCTTTCTCTTTTTTAAAATTATAATTTTCATATTCTCCAGTATATCTTTGCCAAGCAACAATCCTTGAAATTCTCCAACCATATTTAAGCGAGAAAAGAAGCAAACAAACAAAAATAGTCATAGTCAATAAAGATGAATTTTTTATAATCGCTTCGTAGAAGCAGAATAATACTATAACAGACGGAGCTAAAGAAATTATATAAGATGAAAATAATTCATAATTTTTTATAACGCTAAATATCGAATAAATTACTGAAATAGAGGCTAATAACCAGATATAGTAAGTCCAACTGTTACCTTTAAATATTGATAACATTGCGGCTAATCCAATAATTCCATAAATAGTTCCAACAAACACTCCATATGCAGTCAGCTCATATTGAGATTGAGCCAAACTTAGTTCCTTAGCTTCAGTTAAGTATGGTGTTTTTTGTTTATCAAAAATATAACCTGGAACTTTTGAAAACCACATTGTTTATCTCGTAGAAATCTTGGTAAATGATTTTTTAATCTTATTTACTTTTATCATAATCAAGTACCATAAGATCAAGTTTCTTTTTATTATCGCCCCAAATTACAGCGATTAATTGTATCATAACTGACATTCCACCCAAGAATAAAAAGAAATATCCAATAGGCAAAAATGTTTTAATAATCCATCTATTACTTAAACCAACTAATGATGCGGATACTTCCTTGATTATGTATGAATCTACCATATAAATCCAAGAAAAATATACACAAATAAGTGTAAATGGTAGCATAAAGAATATATTTCCATAAAATTCAACTTTCGCCTTTGATTGAAAGTTAAAATTTTCTCTTAGAAAATCCACTCTTACATGTCTGTTGTGAGTATATCCATAACCCAAAACCAAACAAAAAACTACTGTATGAAGGTGCCATTCCATTTCTTGCATTAGAGTAGATTCAAAGAAAGAGCCAAAGTTAGCCACCATCCAGATTTGTATCCAAACTAATTTTCTGGCAACCACATCCCACATTGTAATTATCACTAAAGGTACTAACAACCATGTACTAGCTCGTCCAACTCTATTTACAATTTCGCGAAGTTTTTCGCTAACTGAAATTAGACCTTCCATATTTTGTTCTGTAAGTGCCATTATTTCCCCCAGAAAAGTAGATCACTAGTAATTTTAATTAACTTATTAAATACAAAAATTCAATTTATTTATAAAAAAAGTACACTTGTTACCATAAACAACAAGTGTACTCAAAATTAAGTAATATTATTAGTACTTTTTAGCTTTTAAATAAGCTCTTGATGACCAAATACTGTAGTCTTCTCTGAACTTGTTATAGCTAGCAGTAATTTCTTTGAAAAGAGGATCAGATGCTGACTTCTCTTCAACAACAGCATCCCAAGCTCTCTTAAACTTAGAAATTTCTGAGTCAGGCCAAGTCACAAATGTAACACCTTTTTTCTCAAGTTCTGCCATAGCAGGAACTTGCTTAGCATCAGATCTAACTAAAGCCCACCACATTGTGTCACGACATGCTGTATTAATAACTGCTTGTTGTGTCTTAGTAAGACCACCCCATCCTTTGGTGCTCATTAGTAGCTCACCAATTGATGTTTGCTGGTGCCAACCTGGGAAATAATTAAACTTTGCCAACTGATAGAAACCATAACTTAAGTCGTGTGTAGGCATAGAAAATTCTGTTGCATCAATAACACCTTTTTCTAAAGCTGGATAGATATCTCCACCTGCAAGTAACTGTGTTGACACACCTAATTTACTCATAACCATAGCACCAAGACCGAAGAAACGCATTTTCATACCTTTCAACTCTTCAACATTGTTGATTTTCTTTCTAAACCAACCTGATGTCTCAGGGGCGTGAGTTAAACAGTTAAGAGCTTTAAGGCCATACTCACCATAAATTCTGTCTTTTAACTGCTGACCTCCGCCATATTCCATCCAACCATGGTACTCACTAGCACCTGGACCAAAAGGAACAGCTGTGAAGTAAGAAACTGCAGGGATTTTACCAGCATGATATCCAGGTGTTGTATAACCTGCATCTACTGATCCATTCTTAACAGCATCCCAAACTTCTAATGAAGGTACAAGAGCGTTTGGCTCGTGAAATCTCAACTGAACATCGCCACCTGAAATTGACTTAACTTTGTTGGAAAAATAAACAGCAGCTTCACCGTTGATTGCAACCTGGCTACCCCAAGTACTTTGCATTTTCCAACGTAGCTTGTCAGCATTTGCTGAAACAGCTACTAGACTAGTTGCAGCTAAAGCTACAGCGCCTACAAAAAGGCTTGATTTGAATTTCATGAAATTCCTCCCTAGTATTGTAAAAAGACTAAAATGAAGTGATAAAAACAATCCATAAAGTCAAATAAAGAGAAACTAATGTTTCTCAACTGATTCGTATCTTTCTTAATTATTTGAATAAAGGCAAGAAAAAACTTATAAAATTTCAATAATTTTTTTTTTCTTGACATACTTTATTTTTGTTCTGCCTAAATTATGAACTAATATGTTTATAATGTATATTTTGATTAGATTTTAGACAGATATAATTTAATTAAAATTTTTTTAGTTAAATAGAATTAATAAAGATTATACCTGCAAGTCATTGATTATTAATATTTTTTTATAAAAACTAAAATTTTTGTTGCAATTTGATGGTTGATCTAATCATCAAAGTGACCTGAAGAAGCAAAATAACCACCATGAGTTGTAACTAAAGATTCTGTAGAATCAATAAATCCGTCTTTTTTTTCAATTAAGCTTCTGAATTCTTCTGCATTATCTTTTGGCTTATAACCAATGTGTTTGGCATATTTGTTATCGATTAGCACCGAATCGTTATTTGATACTCCAAAAATTATAGAGTGTTGAACATTAGGGCTATTTATACACGCTATAATAAGACTCCTCAAATCATCATAACTTAACCATGTTGAGAGCATTCTATGATCTTTAGGCTCAGGAACACATGAGTAAATTCTTACTGACACAGTTTCTAGTTTGTATTTGTCCCAATAATACTGAGCTAAGGACTCTCCAAAGACCTTTGACAAACCATAATTGCTATCTGGTCTAGGCATTGCTTTACTATCTACAACTTCAGATCTTGGATAAAAACCAACTGTATGAACTGAACTAGCCCAAATAACTCTTTTAATTTTATTTTTTCTGCATGCTTCATATAGATTATACATGCCTATAATATTTGAATTTAAAACATTATCCCAAGAACCTTCTATACTTTGACCTCCCATATGAACTATGCAGTCTATATCTTTTGTTAATTTTAATATTGATTCTGTTGAAGCAAGATCAGCAATTTCAACTTTCTCATTATGAAATTTTTTTTTTAAATTTACTTTGTCAGAAATTTTAAGCGAATCACATTCTTTAGATAATGTTTCCCTGAGTTGATTGCCTAAGGCACCAGCTGCACCAGTTAAAAGAATATTTTTATATTTATATTTAGACAATTAATTAATCCCCTCATTAATTTGGTTTTTTATATATTCTCTCCAAAAAGTGAATAGCCCTGCTGAAATTACAATTAATGATCCTATAACTATCTCACTCTCCAGTTTCTCATTAAACATTAATACACCAATTATAGAAACAAAAACTAACTGTAGATATGTAAATGGCTGTAATATTGAAGCCTCACTATGTTTAAAAGCATTTATCATCAAAAAATGCCCTCCAGCTCCAAGCATGCAAACTAATAACAACCATATCCAATGCGCGTTATCAAAGGGTGTGTAAAAGAAAGGCCCTACAGAACCTAATATTACAAATCCTGTAATACCAGTATAAAAAAGACTAGTGTCAGGACTATCTTCACTAGAAACATATCTTGTTAAAATTTGATAGATAGCAAATGCAATTGCGCACCCCAATGCTATTAGAGATAAGGGATCAAAGACTTTAGTACCTGGCCGTAGCATAATTAAGATACCTATGAAGCCTATCAATATTGCACTCCACCTTCTCCAACCTACTTTTTCTCCTAAAAAAATTACTGATAATGCCGCAACTATTAAAGGACAACTCGCAAAAATAGCATGTGTCTCTATAAGACCAATTTTTAAAAAAAGATAGTGAGCAAAACACATCTCTACAGCAAGAATAGTACCTCTAAAAATTTGGATGAGTTTAAACTTACTTTTTGAAACAAGAATAACACTTTTGTTTCCTGTACTGTTAATTGATATTACAAGTAGAAATAAAAAGAAATATCGAAACATATTAATTGCTATTACATTATAATAATCTGTTAGGTATCTTGTAACACCATCCATTACAGATAAACATGATACAGCAGCAATTATAAATAATATGCCCTTTGCATTTGAAGAAATATTTAAAGGCATAATTTGTTTTTTCTTTCTAAGTTTTAATAAAAATCGATTGTCCTTTTAATCCCATCTTCAAGGGAAGTATACTTAAATTTTTTAAATATTTTAGAGGGCTCATTTCCACATATTTCATCTACTACACTTAATGGATTGCCTTTGATACCTATACTCGCCAGTGGTATATTTTTTTTAATTAAATTTATAAAATGGCTAACATCAGCTGTTATTCCGTTTATATTGAAAGTTAACGCGCCTGAAAGAATTTGAGCTATTGACATCTCAACTAAATCCACAACGTCTTGAACATAAACAAAACCTGCCTTACCTGAAAAGTTTACAGTATAACTATCTCCTTGTTTTGCCGCCTTACAGGCTAAGGTTACCCCTGCAGTTCCCCCAACTTCTCTTCCTGGCCCATAAATTACATATGGCCTAATTCCAACGCTTGAAATACCAGCTTCATTAAAATACGCTCTTGCAACCCCCTCAACCGCTAACTTATATGCACCGTAATGAGTTTCTGGAAATGGATAATAATGATCTTTTTGGCCAAAAACACCTGCACTGCTTGCATAAACTAAAAACTTAATATTATTTTTTTTCAAAGCTTCAAAAACATTAATTGAGCCGAGGAGATTTACTTTGGCACCTAAAATAGGGTTTGAACTACAATCTGGGGTCATTAACCCAGCTAAATTTATAACATGGTCCATATTATTTGTTGCTTCTTGGACCTGATTATAATTTGTTATATTACCATTAATAAATTTGATTTTATTAATATCCTCACCGACAACAAGGCTGACTAATTCTTTTTTGATTTTTAAGTCAAAAATTGAAACACTATAACCCTTTTTTAAAAATGCTCTTACTATCCAGCTTCCTAAAAAACCACATCCTCCAAAAATAATTACTTTTTCCATTTAACCTCTCTTATTCAATACCATTGAATTAGCAGCCTTTCCTATTTCTTTTATACATTCAGCAGCTTTAGGAAAATGTGCAGAATTGGACAAAAAACCATGTAACTGACCAGGATATAATTTATATGTCACTTTATTGCCAAAGGCCTTTAATCTATTTGTGTAAGCTATTCCTTCATCTAGCAAAGGATCCAATCCAGCTGCAAATATAAATGTTTCAGGTAAATTATACAGATCCTTAGCAAAAAGCGGTGAAGCTTCCCAGTTAACTGCATCATTACTTGAATTAAGATAATGTTTAACGAAATAGTCCATAGTATCAAAAGTTAAAGTCATGCCTTCTAGAAAAATATCCATAGATCTCATTGTTAGTGTTAGATCGACACAAGGATATACTAATAACTGACCTCTTATCGGAATTACCTTTTTATCCCTTGAGTTAATACTCAAAACAGTTGCCAAATTACCACCAGCGCTGTCTCCACATACGAAAATATTTTCAAGATCAATAAAAAAATCTTTTTCAAAATTTACAAGGCTATTTAGAACATCCTTAACCTCTTCTACTGCATAGGGAAACTTATGTTCTGGAGACAAACTATAATCCACAGCTACAACAATCATTTGAGACTCTAAGCAAATTGATCTGCAAGTAAAGTCATGAGTATCCAAATCCCCCATTACAAAACCACCTCCATGAAAAAATACTATAATTGGAATTTTATTTTTTTTATTAAAATTATTTGGAAAATAAAATCTTAATTTAACATCTTTGTTAAATCGGTTTTTTATTTTTAAATTTTCTAAATTATAGATTTTTGGAGGTGTTAAGTTATCTTCCCTCAACTGTCTCAAACGTTCAGTTCTTAATTCTACAGGATCTAATAAGTGATGTAATTTTGAATTACTTTTAATACGCTTTTTTAAAAAAATATCAGTCTCTTTATCAATTATCATTGATTTATGCATTCCCATACTGATTTATTTTGTTCTTTTAGCTTTATATTTTTAATAAAGTTTATTTATAATAAAAAATCTAGTGAATTTTTTTAGGGAGAAAACCATGACTGCATTAAAAGGAATTATTGCACCTTTTACAACTCCATTTAAGGCAAATGGAGAAATTGATCTTGCTTTGATAAAGCCACAAGTGGATTGGTTAATTGAAAATGGTGTTCATGGTTTAGCTGCTGGAGGTAGTACAGGTGAAGGTCATGCTCTAAGCAGAAATGAGTATTTATCCCTGATGACAGAAACTGCTTCATCTTTAAATGGCAGATTACCTTTAGTTGCTGGTATTATTGCTAATTCAACATCTGAAGTAATTGAAAGAGGTAAGTCAGTAAAGTCTATTAACGTTGAAGCTCTTCAAATAACACCACCAAGTTATTTATTTAGGCCTGATGATGATGCAATGATAAGACATTTTAGCGAGATATATGATGAATGCCAGATACCAATATTAATTTATAATGTTGTACCTTGGTGTTATTTATCACCTGATTTACTATTAAGAATTATGGATGAAGTCCCAGGAGTTTTAGGTGTAAAACAAAGCGCTGGTGATATGAAACTTTTTGCAGACCTCATTAGAAGAGCAAAGCCCAAAAATATGATTTTTAGTGCTGTTGATGCTCTGCTTTACTTATCATACAAATTGGGAGCACCGGGGTCAATTGCAGCGATTTTAACTGCTGCCCCAGGTCCATCTGTTAAATTATGGGACGCTGTCATAGATCAAGATTGGGAAACGGCAAAGGATCTTCATGAAAAACTAATGCCTTTATGGGATGCGATTGGCTTAGATAATATGCCATCTTTATGTAAATATGCTCAAAGTTTACAAGGTCTTGAAAGTGGCTTTGCCAGAAGACCAACCTCTCCTGCAACCGATGATCAGAAAGAAAAAGTCAAGGAGGCCCTAATTAATCTAAACCTTATAAAGTAAGATTGGGAGGATAAACATGAAACTTAATTATCCAAAGCCAACAGAATCAATACAGGCTGCAAAAACTGATTTAAAAAAATGGGGTTATTGTTTACTTAAAAACGCTATTCCACCAGATCTAAATAGTAGGGCTATGGAAAGATTAATTGAACAGGCTAATGCAGAAAAAGAATTAAATCTTGCATACGAGGATGGCAGTGAAAAAAAGAAATGGGGTGATTTCAATAATAATGCTGATGCTCCTGGGGTAAACCAACGAGTATGGATGTTGCCAAATAAAGGTAAAGTATTTTTAGATATTTTAGCAAAACACAATTATGTGGATTGCGTAAAAGAAATTGTTGGAGATGAATTCCTAGTTTCAAGCTTTGGAGCAAATATTGCTAAGCCAGGTGGCGTTGCAATGGATCTTCATACTGATCAATGGTGGTTTCCAGACCCAGTTAGTCGAAATGATGATTTTCTGCCTCCAGGATCTATTAAAAGAAATAAATTTAATATCAAAATCAATGAAAATATTAGTAACAACAACGAACTTATTTCAAGGCCAGCTGTAACTAATGTTTTAATAATGCTAAATGGAATGAGTAAAGAAAATGGTGGTACGCGTATTGTCCCAGGATCTCATTTATTTGGACGTCATCCAGATAAAGTTTTAGATAAAGATATAGAAGTTATATCTGCTGAAGGCCCTCCTGGTTGTGCTATTATTACTGATGGTAGGGTATGGCACGGAACAGGTGCAAATATTACAAAGGATAATAGGCTTGCGCTATTAATAACTTTTTGTGGTCCACAATTTAGGCCTCAAGAGAATTTTACCTTAGGTATTAAAAAAGATGTTTTTTCATATTTAAATGATTATCAAAAAGAATTACTGGGATTTAAAGTTTGGAATGGATATGGAAGAATTGGAAACCCTACTGATATATTTCTTGATATAGAAAATCATGAAATTGGTGAATTAAAAATTTAAACTATTGCCTTAACTTTATTTAAGTATCATAAAATCTAGCTAACGATTAGATTGGTATCTTATGAATTTTATAATTGAAAATGCTAGGTGGTTGTTAGCAACAGCTCTTTTGTATTTTAGTTCCTGTTTTGGACAAACTTTTTTTATCTCATTATTTGCTGGTGAAATTAGACAAGCGTTTGATTTATCTCATGGCGATTGGGGCGCCATCTATTCTGGAGGAACATTAGTTTCTGCTATGGCCATGTTAGTTTTTGGGGGGTACATTGATAAATATAAAATTACATCAAATATAAAAATTGTAATTATTTGCTTAAGCCTCCTTTGCTTAAGCATGACCTTTATTGAGATTGTTTGGCTTCTTCCATTTATAATTTTTGGTCTCAGGTTTTTTGGTCAAGGAATGTTAATACACATACCTGCAGTGGCTATCGGTAAATGGTATGGGAAAAACAAAGGTAAAGCTTTATCTTTATCAATAATGGGATTTTCCATTGGTGAAGCAATTTTCCCTGTAATATTTGTAAGTTTGTTCACAATTATTGGCTGGAGAAATAGTTGGATTGTGGGGATGATTATTCTATTATTATTATTACCAATAATATTGAAATTATTATCCAATGAAAGAATTCCTAATAGCAAACAAGAAAATATTTCTAATCAATTAGGAATGCAAAGTAAGCATTGGACGAGAAAAGAAGCTCTTAATCATTGGGTATTTTGGGCTGTAATAGTCCCCTTTTTAATTCCTCCAATTTTTTCTACTGCCTTCTTTTTTAATATGGTTCACTTAACAGAAATTAAAGATTGGTCTTTAATTTCTTTTACTGCTCTATTCCCATTCTATACTTCAATGTCCATTTTCACTACGTTATGCTCTGGTTGGATACTTGACAAATTTGGTGTTGAAAAAATTTTACCATTCTACTTACTACCAATGTCCTTAGGATTGTTAATAATTTCTTTCGGTAACACATATCTTCATGCAATGATTGGACTTGCCTTTCTAGGAATGACCCAAGGATTAGCAATGACAATCGGGGGAACTTTTTGGCCAAATTACTACGGAACAAAAAATTTGGGATCTGTTAGATCTTTATCAACATCAACAATGGTGTTTGGGACTTCATTAGGTCCAGCAATAGTAGGCATGCTTTTAGATTTTGGACATAATTATAATTCTATTTTATTAGGAATGTGTATATTAGCTGTGATTGCAAGCATTTCTCTAGCTATTACAATGAAGCATGCACCAAAACTATTATCTAACAATATAAAGAAGGGAGCTTAATATGTTGAACATTTATCTTTCAGGAGAAATTCACACTGATTGGCGTGAAGAAATAATCAATTTATGCAAAAATGAAAATTTAAATATTTCTTTTTCCTCTCCAATAACAAATCATGAAGCGTCTGATAATTGTGGAGTCGAAATATTAGGACATGAAGAAAAAAATTTCTGGAAAGACAGTAAAGGCGCTAATATTAACTCTATAAAAACAAGAAAATCAATTAAAAATGCTGATATTGTTATTGTTAAATTTGGAGAAAAATATAAACAATGGAATGCAGCTTTTGATGCAGGTTTTGCTGCTGCTTTAAACAAATCTATAATTGTAATCCATAATGATGAACATCAACATGCACTGAAAGAAGTAGATGCAGCAGCATCTGCTGTTGCAAAAGATCAATATCAAGTTGTAAGAATCTTAAAATATATTCTAGAAGGGTCTCTTAATTAAACTAAGTTAAAAAATTTTAATGTTTCATATAATTTTATATAATCCTGAAATCCCTCCTAACACAGGTAATATAATGAGGTTAGCAGCTAATACTGGCACTCAATTACATTTAATTAGACCATTAGGTTTTAATCTAAGTGATAATTCACTCAAGAGAGCTGGCCTAGATTATAAAAAAGATGCAGATTATTTTTTACATGATAATTTTGATATATGTTTAAATTCAATTAAATTTAATCAAATTTATGCATTTACCAAATTTGCAACAAAAAAATTTACAAGTGTAAAATTCAAAAGAAATGATTGTTTCTTATTTGGAAGCGAAACTAGCGGATTACCTGAAAATATTTTAAATCAAATAAAAGATATAAATAAGCTCAGAATACCCATGATCAAGAATAGTAGAAGCCTTAATCTAAGCAACTCTGTTTCAATAGCAATTTATGAAGGACTTAGACAAAATACATTTGAAAATTTAGTTTAAGATTTGGTTTAATATGAGCATCTATGAATGGCTAACAATTACATTTATTTGTATAGCTGGAGCCACAAGCCCTGGACCAAGTATTTTATTAATTATTTATATCAATAATACTAGAGGCTTTCTATCAGGTATTACTGCTTCAATTGCACATGGACTTGGCATTTTTATTTATGCTATAATCTCAATTTATACCCTAAGTTTAATTCATAAAAAACTACCCCATGTAATACCATGTATACAATTGATGGGAGCAATATTTCTTATATTTTTAAGTTATAAAATGGTGCTTTACAATCCAACTAAAAAAAAGACTAACCAAGATTTATTGCCCCCTCAAAAAATGACAAGTAACTTTCTAATGGGACTGACAATATCTATCGTTAATCCTAAAATTCTAATTTTTTTTACATCCGTCTTTAGTCAATTTATAAATAATTATTTTAATGATTATAACAAAGTAGGGGTCGGACTATTAGCAAGTATAATTGATACAGTCTGGTATATTTTAGTCTCATATTCTGTAAATCTTCCAAATTTAAAAAATTATATTATCTCTAATCAAAGAATAATCTTTCTATTTTTTGGGATAATTTTAATTATTTATTCTATTTATTTAGTTAATAATTCAATTAGGTATTTTATTTAATAATCTATTAAATCTATTATCTGACGATATTTTTAAAACGTCCAAATTTTGATTATTTTCTAATTTTATCCATTCAATAGTACTTAATTGATCACATTTTGGGCAATGTAATTCCCAATTATGATTTTTATTGCCACAGGAATAACAAAAATAATTATATCCTTCTTTAGCACTTGCTGCTTTCTCAAGATAACTCTTAACTAATTCAGGATTATTTTGAGATCCAGCTATATCAGCCAACGCTTGATATGCTTTGGTTGTAAGTTTATCCTCAGGAATATCTTTTAATAGTTTTTCAGCCTCTCCCCAAATTTCCTCTGATATAGCATAACATGCCACTTCTATCTTAAGGTCATTTTTAATTTCTTGTGAAGATTTTTTATTCAAAAGATTAATCGCTTTTGAAACACGAGATCCTGATGTTTTTAAATTCCATTTTTTTGATAGTTCTTCTAAAATGTCTGGATTAGCAGTTAATAGAAAAGTTTTTTCTAATTGATCAATTGACTTTGTCTTTGAACCAATACCTTTAAGCAGACCTGACAACTTTACAGAAGCTCCAATATGACTTGGTTTTTGTTTAAAGGCTTCTTTTAAATGATTGGTAGCAAGATAACTTTTTTCATCTTCTAAGTAATCTAATGCCTTTAAGTAATTTAAATCCGCAGATATATTTTTGTATATATTATCTTCGATATAATTCAGTTTTTTTAATTTATTGAGATATACAAGAGAATTTGAAATGTCTTTCAGCTTTGCATATGAAAATAATAAAACTTCTAAAATTTGTTTTGACTTAGGTTCAAATTTAAGAGCCTTTAGACCTTCATTAATAATTTCATTTAAATCTTTTTTATCAAATATTGCTTGTCTCATAAGTGCTAGATGACCAACAAATGCTGTAGATGGTTCATCAGTAAGCTGTTTAAAATAATTTTTTGATAATTTTTCATTTTCATCAAAGTTTTTATTTATTTTGTTAAAGACATTAATGTGTGTGTTTAATAATTTACCCAAATTTTTATCCTTAGTATTCCTTGATACTAAAGCAGCTTCTTTTGCTGCAGTTTCTAATTCTCCATGACTTGCTAATAAAAATGCCTTTACTAATTTTTGTTCGACTTTTTTATTATTGTTAGCTTCAAATCGTCTTAATGTCGCTTTTGGCAAATTCAAAAAAGCTAGCCAAATTCTGTCAATAAAGATTAAAATTACAGAAAATAAAATAATAATTAGAATAAACCTGTCTGTAGGTATTTGAATTCCCCACTCCATCCAATTTATAGATGTTACTCCTGGATCCTCAGAAAAGAACTCTGATAAATACCATATGATTGAAATAAATATAATTAGTTTTAAGATTTTAAAAATCACTTATTCACTCTTTTTTAATTTCGATTTAATGCTCTTTCAAACCTATTTATTGAGACTTTTATAGTTTCTTTCCAATTCTCAGGAAGTGTCTTTATGATAGATAAAAAATTATTAAAATTTTTGTTTTCAAGTTCTTTTTCTGCCATTGTAATTAATCCTCTAGGAGTGGTGTTGTCTGAAAACTTTCTAAGTTTAAAAAAACCTGCAAAATAATTTTTCAATCTATTCAAATAGGTTTGTTCACCTAAAGCTTCATCGTAATTGGAGGATGAACCAAGGTCTTTTTTTGAGAGAAGTTTTTCTATTATTATTTCACCTTCTTTTATAAGTTCATTTTGAGTTTTCTCTATATTTTGTGAAAATTTTCTTGGTTCGTAGGAGTTTTTAACTTGAACAGCATTATTATTTTGTTCTATTTCTTTATTTGCTGTTTCAGTTTTGTTTTCTAAAATTTTAATTTTTTTTGAGATTTTATCTAGCTCTTCTTTTAACAATAACAAGGAATTACCTTGATTTTTAATTTCGAGATTAATTGTTTCGCTATTATTAAAATCAAGAGTATTAAGCTTATTTTTAAGTAATTTAATTTCTGAGTTAATTTCATTAATTTTTATATTTTCTTTATCTTTTAAAGCCTCAATCTCGTTATTTAGTTGAATGATTTTATTTGATTGTTGTTCAATATGATTTGGCAAATAATATACTGTTAACCAAATTAAAATTATAATAAACGAAAAGACGGTTATAAATGGTATTAAAAAAATAGGATTTTTTAAAATAATTGTTTTTTTGGTTTCATTTACCGGCTCCATATCGATGATTGTTTCTTTATCGCTTTTAGCTTTATGAGTTTTGGCTTTTATCATCGTTATTTCCCTGTTTACTAAGGTAATTTAATTATATTATCTAAAAATTCTTTAGTAAAATTTTTCGTTATAATTTTTATATTTCTCCAACCTAAACTCTCTGCTTTTTTAGCAACATTTTCACTATTAACATATAAAGTTGCTTTATTTTTAACAATGTTGAATAAATTGTAATTTTCTAAAATTTGTTTTGCAATTGACACATTTCTTGACGAAAATATGACTAAATTTAAAAAATCATATTCAATTAAATCCGTTTGCAAAGACTTTGGTAATTCTAAAATTGGATGGGTACTATAACCTTCGATAATTTCTATTTTTCTTTTATTATTTAATAAATTTTTTTCAAATTCAACACTTCTATTTTTAGCAGCAATCCATAAACCATAATCTTCTTTTTTAGTGTTAATTACAATTAAGTTATGTAAAGATTGAGAAGTATTATTGGCTTGTAAAATATTAGTATAAGATAATTTTTTCAATTGGTATGTGGTTTCAAATCCTACAGAAAAAATTCTTATATCTTTAGTGAAATTGCCAATTGTATTGAAAATTATCTTTTCAAGTACTTTTAAGGCTTTAGGACTTGTTATAATAATATAATTAAAATCATTTTGAGAAATATTTAAGCTTTTAAAATCTTCATATTTTAATTTTGTTATAGGAAATGGTTTTGAAAAAAATCCATTATCATTTAGATATTGTGAATTCCTTTCAGCGTCTTTTTTCTCTCGAAGGACAAAAGTTATTGTTTTTGATTTTTTAATCCATCAACTCCTTGTTTAATGAAGTTATTTAAAAAAAAAGTCACCGTTAGTTTGAGCTTTAATTTTATTTCCTAACTCTTTACCTAACTTAATTGCGTCTTTAATCGATCCTTTAATTTTAGATCTAATTACTTTCGTACCATCTAAAGTTGCAATTGCTCCATACAATATCAATTCTTTACTATCGGTAAAATGTGCGCTTGCTGAAATTGGAGATCTACAAGAACCATCTAAAGTTTTTAATAGACTTCTTTCAGCTAAAGTTTCAAAAAAAGCCCTTTCATCGTTAATTTTATTTAAGGTCATCTTTAATTGTTTTTGATATTCATTATTACGATTTGTAGTAGATTGAATTGCAATAACCCCTTGAGAAGATGCTGGAGGAATAATTTCATTCGGAATTATGTTACCAACGTTAATATTTAACCTATCCAAACCTGCTTTGGCTAATATAATTGCATCATATAATCCAGAGTTTAGCTTTTCAATTCGAGTTTCAACGTTACCTCTCAGAAACTTTATGTTTAAATCAGGCCTATAATATTTAGCAAAAGCAGCTCTTCTTACAGAACTTGTTCCCACAATTGCTTTATCTGGCAAATTATCGAATGAATCATAATTTCCTAACAAGACATCACTTCTATCACCTCTTGGAAGCACAGCTGAGATTTCAGTATTTTTTGCAATATCTGTTTCCATATCTTTCATTGAGTGGACAGCAATGTCTGCAAATCCATTTAAAATAAAATATTCTAATTCCTTAATAAAAAGACCCTTACCTCCAATGTCAGATAAAGGTTTATTTAAAATTTTGTCCCCTGATGCAGTAACTTTAATAGTTTCAGTTTCAACATATTCTCCAAAATAACTTTTAACAATATCTACTTGTCGTAAAGCGAGTTCTGATTTTCGAGTAGCAATTCTTATTTTAAGTGTCATTTTAATTTATTAATCTTTTATATTAACAAGTTATTTATTAATTCTTGAATATTTCTATACACTTATAGTAAATCGTAAAACATACAATATTAATTTAAATTGCATTACTTAGTTTTAAATTTAATTTATAGTAAAATTTTAATTTACTTAGGAATTTTATGCGTGGGTCTAATGATATAAAGATACTCGGTATTGAAACAAGTTGTGATGATACGGCAATTGGCGTGGTTACTTCAAAAAAAAATATTTTGTCTAATGTTGTAATCAATCAAAACTCAAATTTACTTAATTATGGTGGCGTTGTACCAGAAATAGCAGCTAGAGACCATCTATCTAACTTGGATCACGCAATTAATAGAGCATTAGAAGAATCAAAGCTAAATTTAAAAGATATTGACTTAATTGCAGCTACGGGAGGACCGGGATTAATTGGTGGCGTGATTGTAGGTACAGTATTTGCTAAATCTTTAGCTATGTCTCTTGAGAAACCTTATGTTGCTGTTAATCATTTAGAAGGACATGCATTAACCGCCCGTTTAACAGATAATATTGAATATCCTTATCTTCTCCTTTTAGTTTCTGGAGGACATACTCAAATAATAGCTGTAATAGAATATGGGAAATATACCAGAATAAGTTCAACCTTAGACGATGCTGCTGGAGAAACTTTTGATAAAGCTGCAAAAATACTTGGCATAGGTTTTCCAGGTGGACCTATGATAGAAAAAATGTCTAAAAATGGTGATCCAACGAGTTTTTATTTACCAAGACCAATGCATAAATCTAAAAATCCAAATTTCTCTTTTTCAGGTCTTAAAACAGCTTTTAATCAGATAGCAATGAAAAACAAATTAAACAAAAAAATAATAAGTGATTTATCAGCAAGCATTCAAAAATCTATAACTGATTGTTTAATTGATAGAACTAGATTAGGAATTACAAAATTTAAGGAAATTCTTGGTAACATGTCTAATATTCAGCTTGTAGTTTCAGGTGGAGTTGCTGCAAACTTACATATAAGAGAAGAACTAAAAAAACTATGTTTAGAAACAGATAGTACTTTTTTTGCGCCTCCATTAAATTTATGCACAGACAATGGTGCAATGATAGCATGGGCAGGCTACGAAAAATATAATAATGAAGGTGAAAGTAATTTAAATTTTAAACCAAGACCAAGGTGGCCATTAGATCCAAATGCATATTCAATAAATCCTATACATCAAAATATTGGGAAAAGTGGAGCAAAAGCATAAATGTCAATTTATTCAAATATATGTTTTTATGGAGGTGGTGCATGGGGGCAAGCATTAGCAATTACGCTTTCCACGCTAAATCATAATTCTACTATATTAGTATCCGATGAGACACGAGAAACACAAATAAATAATAGTAAATCAGAGAGATTCCCTAATTTAAAATTAAGTCCTTTGATACAAGCAACTACAAATAAAGAAAAAGCCATAAAAGGTAGTGATTTAATTTTTATTACTACAGAAAGTAAAAGAGTTTTAATGGCTATCGAAGAAATCTCCTCTTTTTCTAAAAACAAAATAAATGTAATTATTACTTCAAAAGGTTTTGCAACTAAAAAAGGTGAAACTTTTAATGAAATTGTAGAAAATAGATTTCATAACATATCACTTTCTATACTAACGGGACCCACTTTTGCTGATGAAATTGCCAAAAACAAGCCTGCAGCTGCGATAGTGGCTAATAAAGAGATAGATGTTGCCACTTCTATTTGTGAATTATTTCATAATTCCAATTTAAGACTTTATCCTAGTAATGATCCAAGCGGGGCATCTATTGCAGGTGCAATAAAAAATATAATTGCTATTGGTGCTGGTATTGTTGAAGGTTTAGAATTAGGTGATAATGCTAAAGCTGCGCTTATTACTAGAGGTATTTCGGAAACATGCGAATTAATTAAAAAATCGGGTGGGGATCACGCAACCGCCTTTGGTCTTGCCGGAATTGGAGATATGAGCCTAACATGTAGTGGACCGCATTCTAGAAATATGGCATACGGGATTGATATGATAAAAAATAATTACCAACACCCCACTCATCTAGTAGAAGGTTTAAACGCTTTAGATGCAGCCATTTCTTTGTCTAAGGGCCTTAATGTAGAGCTACCCATCGTAGAAGCAATTTATAAAATAATTAACAAAAAAGCAGATATCAAAGAGATTATAAAAAACTTACTTGCCAGACCAATTAAAAATGAATTTTCATAAATCTAGTCTCTAGAATAATATACTAAAAAATTGTTCAAGAATTATTTTGTAGTTTTTTTTCTCTAAATATAAAATATAAATTTCTAGCGTATATGAATACACCAACCGACTGTCCAGCAATTATAACAGGATCTTGTCTCCAAATTGCATAAGTTAATAAAACCAGGCCACCTGAAATTGAAAAATACCAGAAAGCTATGGGTATGACTGACTTACCTGCATTTTCACTACTTATCCACTGAATGATAAAACGTGTTGCAAATAATGCCTGCCCTCCAAAACCTATAGTGATCATAATTGCCTCCGGATGATTTAATAAATAAGGCTCCATAAATGGCAGAATTACAATTATTAACTCATTTATAAAAATTGCACCTTTTTCTATCTGGTTTGATAAGAATGATATAAAATTCATTACAAATTCCTAATTATTTTGAAATCTCTTTAGAGGAAGTATTTTTTGGCATTCTATTTCTTAGCCAGATCACACCTAGCACATCAAAAAGGCCAACAAGGAATCTTCCAAAATTAGTATATTTAGAAGTCCCTACTACTCTTTCTCTATGTTTAACATTAAATTTTAAAACCTTGGCTCCTTCACGTAAGGCTAAAGCTGATAAAAATCTGTGCATATGGTCAAAATAAGGAAGCCTTAAAAATAACTCTTTATGAAATACTTTAATACCGCAACCTGAATCTGGGTGTGTATCCTTAAGCAGAATAAATCTACAAAATTTTGCAAAAGATGATGCCCATATCCTAGTAATACTATCCTTACGATTTAATCTTACTCCACCAATAAATATTAATTTATCTTTACAGCTCTTGAGTGTGTCAATCATTTTGGGAATATCTGATGGATCATTTTGACCGTCTCCATCCAAAGTTGCTATTATTGTTGAATTTGATGCTCTAATACCTGTCCTTAAAGCTGCGGATTGACCTTGACTATTTTCATGACTAATAACTCTTAACTTTTTATTATTTTTCATATTATTTTTTAATTCTAATTCAGTATTATCGTCTGATCCATCATTTACGTATATTATTTCATAACTAAACTTTTTTAATGATTGGTGAATTTCACTTACTAGGTTATCAATATTTCCTGCTTCATTTTTAACAGGAATAACTACAGATATTTCGGTTTTTTTGGACATGTTTAGTATTGCAATAATTGAATATATAGAAACCAATAACTATTTTAATTAGCGAGGTCAAACAATTGATTTTGAAAAATGAATATTTCTAAATGTTTACCTTTAGCTATATTAAAACCTTTTACTATAGATATTTCATTTATTTTTAAATTAAGATCATTTATTGTTTCTAAGAACTGTTTAAGATCATTTTTTTCTATTAACGCTACATTGTTTTTACCCTCTGCCATAAAAATAGCAGCTTCGTGAGGATTAGATAATAAGACATTACCATTTAATAAAAAAACAAGACTTGGTTCATGATAGCCAGAAGACACAACCGTGTCAGCCTTAACTTTTTTTAATTTCTTTATGATAATCTTACTTGGATGCAAATAATCAAGTTTAGGTATAATAAAATTATAATTAATAATATTAAAAATTAATCCAAGAGCAATGATTGCCAATAAAATATTGTAAAAACTTTTACTGATGTCTAGATATAAACTTTTGAAATTAAAAATTAAAGTATGGGACAAAATAAAAATAACAATCGCAATTAAGACAAGCAATATTGTGAAAAATGTTAAAATATAATCGTTTTCAATATTAAATTCAGAAGAAATATAAAAAATTCCTCCACTTAAAATTATTCCCCCAAAGCTAAATAAAATAGAGGAGATATAGGTAATTTTTTGAAGTAAAACACTTTTTAATTTTTTGATGTTAGATTTAAACTGCAATAGCCCACCTATTGCTAGAATTGCAATTGCTGGCAGAACTGGAAGTGGATAATGAAGTAGTTTTGTTGGAATTAATTCGATAATACCCCAAAATGGTAATATCCAACACATTAAAAATTTTATGATTATATTATTTTTATTTTGTAAACTAAATAAAATCAAGGAAGGTAAAAAAGTTGCAATAGGCCATATTGAAATTGATAATGTTAATAAATGAGTCCCTGGAAACGCACCATGTCCCTCTTGCCCCCTCTCCAATTTACTAAGAAAATCTTCTTGAAAAGCTTTTTGTAAAAACATACTATTTGTTGCTTCATCAATCGCCAAAAACCATGGCAGAATAACTAAAGTACATATTAATAAACCTAACATAGGTCTTAAAGATTTGATCAGACTTATAGATTTCTGAATTATAGAAAAGGCAATGACTGTAGGAAATAGTATTGCAAATGAAAGAGGACCTTTTACCAAAACTCCAAAAGAAAAAGCTAGCCACACTAATATTGGGTAAAGGTATTTTACTTTGAAAGTATTATCTTGGTCCAAAATTATTTTGAGTAAAAAATATTGCTGAATACAGATTAAACACAGAAGAGTAGCATCAGTTTTGGCAAGGTGAGCTTCTCCCATAAATACAATTGATGACGCAAATAATAATGTTACAATAAGAGTCTGATAAAGCGGGAAAATTAACCTAGTTATTAAACCAACAAAAACTAGTGTTATAATAGAGCTTAATAAAGATGGTACTCTATACGAACCAATATCTTCCTGACCAAATATTTTTGCTGAAAAGGCTTGAAGCCAATAAATGCCAATTGGTTTTTTGGCTCTAATTTGATCTTGAAATTTAATATTTACATAATCACCACTTTGAATCATTTGACTGCTAGCTTGAGCAAAACGGGCTTCATCTCGGTCTATGGGAGGAATTGAGTATTGCCCAGAGAAAAGAGCTAAAATTATTAAAATAATCAATGGACCAAAAATTAAATAATTTAATTTTTTTAATTTTTTAAAAAATTCTGAAAATTCTAAAATTCTTTTCATTTCTTTAACTTTTTTATTAAATTAGAAATAACATATTTTAAGAGTAATGTTATAATTTTAAATTTATTATGAGGTAATTAAATTATGGTATATAATTTTAATGAGATACTTAATGGATTTTGCGAAAATAAAAAAATCAAATCAATTCCTCTTTATCTTTTTAACGATATAAAAAGTTTAACTTCAGCTAAGTTAATATCCGAAAAACAAAAAAAATTTTTAAATACAAGTTTTGAACTAGACAAACAGCATTTTGGATTTTTCCCAGATGACCAATTTGCTCTTGGTGGAGCAATTGCGATAATTAAAAAATCTCATGAACCAAAAAAAAGCTTAATTGACCAAGCAGCTAAATTATCACAAAAACTCCCAAAGAGAAAATGGAGTGTTCAATTTGTTGACGAATTTGAAAACTTTGACAAATTTAACTTTATTTTAGGATGGGGGCTATCATTCTATAATTTTTCCATAAAAAAAATAAACAAAAATTCTTATAAAAAGCAGTCCTTATGCTTGTCTCAATGTAGAAAAGAAATTTCAAAAAATTCATTAGAAAAATGCTTTGCAGAAATGCAAGGTATTTTTCTGGCAAGAGATTTGATAAATTTGCCACCAAACATCCTAACACCATTAAACTACGAAAAAATAATTAAAAAATTATTTGAAAAATTTTTACCTATTATTTCAACATATAAAGACAAACAACTAGAAAAGAATTTTCCCTTAGTGGATTTTGTTGGTAGATCTTCAGAAAACAAACCTGTGCTTATTGATCTTCAATGGACTAAAAATAAAAAAAATAATTACCCTAACATTGTTTTAGTTGGTAAGGGAGTTACTTTTGATAGTGGTGGTTTAGATATAAAATCGTCCAATAGTATGTTGTTAATGAAAAAAGATATGGGTGGTAGCGCGGTAGTTCTTGGAATAGCTTATACACTAATGTCAATAAATTGTCCTGTAAATTTAAGAGTAATATTACCACTTGCTGAAAACGCAGTCTCTGAGAAGTCTATGAGACCATTAGATATTGTTTATTCAAGAAACAAAACACCTGTTGAAATTGGTAATACTGATGCTGAAGGAAGACTATTACTTGCTGACGCACTCACTTATTGTCAGGAGAGCACCGTAAAAAGTGACTTTATTATAGATTTTGCCACTTTAACTGGAGCCGCAAGAGTTGCTTTAGGTACAGAATTACCTGCATTATTTACAAACAATGATAGTTTAGGTGATGAAATTCTTAACGAAGGTATGAAACGAGTTGATCCAATGTGGAAATTACCTTTATTTAGCCCTTATAATAAACAACTTGATAAAAATAATGATGCTGTAAGTAGTACAGGATCGTTAGGAACAGGTGGCGCAATAACTGCAGCATTATTCCTTAATAGATTTATAAATAAAAATACAAATTGGGTACATGTTGATCTTATGGCTTGGAATACCTCATCACGTCCAGGCTTTCCTATGGGGGGAGAAGCTATGGGACTAAGAAGCATAGTAAATATGATTATTAAATATTGTTCAAAAAGATAAACTTTAAATCAATTCATAATTTTAATTGCTGTGTCATAAACATTCTTATCTCTTGCAACAACTACAGAGTACTTACTTTGTAAATCGTTTTTTATACGAATTTCTTTAGATTCCCAGTCAGACACTATAATGTTTTTTGCTTTTAATATTGGTATTAATGGTAAGATATCATATGAAGAAAGACCTTCCTCAACTACTAAATCCAAACCTCCTTTAATTACCAAACAGTAATTATGACAATCTCCTGACCAAACATGATACTTTGATTTTTTTATCAAAGTTTCATATTTTTGTTTACCAATTTCAGAAAATAAATGTGGCCCCGTAGAACCAACTGTCGCTTCAGATATACTGGTAATGGGTTTATAATTTTTTATAAAAGCTGAATTATTTAGTAAACACTTATTTTTATAACCGATCCATCTTTCATCCAATGCAGGAAAATCTGCCATACCAATGATAGGCTCTCCTTTAAATGCAAGAGATATTAATGTACCCCATAAAGGCCTTCCAATAATATAACTTCGTGTTCCATCTATTGGATCTATAATCCAAGTGTAATCTGAATTATTTGATTCAAGTCCCATCTCTTCAGCAAATATATTATGATTAGAAAATTTGGCTGATATAGTCTCTCTTATTATCTTTTCAGCATTTATATCATAGTCAGTAACAGGACTTCCATCATCTTTAACCTGTAAAGTTAGATTAGAGTTAAATCCCTCCAAAGTTATAATTTTTGATTGGTCAGCTAATAAATTCATAAAATCTGAAATTTCAACAAATTCAGTTTCGTTCATACAAACAACATTTTCAAAAGGGATATTTTTTCATTTATATTTTATCTATGGTAAGGCAACAGGATTATCACTCTTGGTTCTTAACCATGCTATAAGATCAGCTCTATCTTTTGTTTTTGATAAACCTGCATAATTCATTTTAGTGCCCTTATAAAATAGCTTTGGTTTATATAAAAACTTATTAAGCTCTTCGTAAGTCCACTTACCAGATAATGATGCTAGAGTTTTTGAATATGAATAGTCAGCTTTACCTTGATCTTTGTTAACAATGTTATAGAGATTAGGTCCAACTTTATTAGCTCCTCCAGCATCAAAACCATGGCAGGCAACGCATTTTTTGGAAATTTTCTGACCACTTTCTATATCAGCGCCAGCCAAAAGAGCAAGTATTGGTTCAATAACTATTTCATTAGTTTCTTTGATTTTTGTTTCAGCTTTTTCTGGAACTTCTATTGGATATGCATTTGAAATTTCAGTATTTGGACTAACAAGTAAATTACCAATCTTTCCAAAAACCATTATCAACAAAACACCTGACAATAGTGCTGCTGCAATTTTATTAAACCTCAATGCATCCATAAATTAATCCACAAATAAATATTTTTAATTAATAATTATTTACATGCAAGAAATGCTTTCTTCAAGTATAAAAGTTAAAAAGGTAATAAATTATTTCCAAGAAATTTTTAATATAATTTAATAAAATTCATGGAGCATTGAAATTGGAATATACTGATACAATTATTATGATACCTGCTAGAATAGGTTCATCAAGACTCCCAAATAAACCTCTTCTTAAAATCAATGGTATCCCACTAATAATTCATGCATACAATTGTGCAAAAAATGCAAAATTAAATGTTCCAGTGGTTGTAGCAACTGATGATAAATTAATTTTAGATACTGTGACTGACTGGGGGGGGACTGCATTAATGACTTCTTATCAACATGAAAGTGGATCAGATAGAATATTAGAAGCTCTGGAAAAATTTGATCCTGAAAAAAAATACAAAAATATCATCCATCTGCAAGGCGATCTTCCAAATATTTCAGGAGATTTAATTCAAAAGTTAGCTCAGGTAGCTAATGATCCATTGAAAGAAATCACAACCGTTATTGTTAAGGCTTTTCCTGACGAATTTGACAATCCATCAGTTGTTAAAGTAGCAGCAGCTTTTAAAAAAGATAATCCAAAAATAGATGATGTTGGAAGGGCATTATATTTTAGTAGAGCTTGCATTCCGACAGGAAGTAAAAATATTTGGCATCATATCGGCATTTATGCTTGGCGAAGAAGTATATTAGAAAAATTTGTAAAATTAAAACCTTCTCCACTAGAAAAATCAGAAAAACTTGAACAACTGCGCGCACTTGAATCAGGAATACAGATACACACAATTATTACGTCTGAACATCCCATTGGAGTGGATACAAGATCAGATTTGAATAAAGCAGAAAATTACTTTAAAGACTTAGTTTAGTTATTCATATAATAAAATAAGACAAACTATATAGAGACAAAAAATGAATGATAACAGTAAACTTATAATTGCTTTTCAAGGAATGGCTGGAGCATATTCAAATATGGCATGTGAAGCTTATTTCCCTAACTCTGAAACTCTGCCATGCACTTCATTTGAAGACATGCTTAACTCAACTAAAAATGGAGTAACAGATTATGCAATGGTTCCTATAGAAAATTCTTTGGCAGGGAGGGTTGCAGACATTCATCATTTAATACCGGAAAGTGGCTTGTTTATAGTTGGTGAACATTTTCAGAGAGTAAACCATCAATTACTAGGACTAAAAACTTCTAAACTAAAAGATTTGAAATATATTAAAAGTCATGCACAAGGACTTGCTCAATGTAGAAAATTCATAAAAAAACATAACCTAATCCCAATACAACATTTAGATACTGCTGGAGCAGCAGAAGAAGTTTCAAGGTTGGAAGATCCTAAAATTGCTGCAATAGCTTCAAACATGGCAGCAAAAATCTATAATCTTAAAATCTTAAAAAATAATATTGAAGATGCAGAACATAATACAACTAGATTTCTTATAATGGCTAGAGATCCTCAGACACCATCTGTAAACATACCAATTCCTGTGACAACTATAATTTTTGAGGTTAGATCTGTTCCTGCTGCATTATATAAAGTCTTAGGTGGATTTGCTACTAACGGAATAAATCTTACTAAACTTGAGAGCTACATTGGTGGTAAGGAGATGAATGCAGCAAGATTTTATGTTGATGCAGAAGGTCATCCAGATACAAAATCTATGAAAAACGCTCTTGAAGAAATGTATTTCTATAGCGAGCCTAATTCAGTTAAAATTATTGGAACTTACTCTAGAGCTAAGAAAAACTAATTCATAAAAACACAGAAATTCTTGCATATTATTGTTATTTATAACATATATATTTGTGAAGGGTCACACGGACGTAATTCTTGCCAATCCGGTCAGGTCCGAAAGGAAGCAGCCGTAACAATGATAGCGGGTTGTGAGGCCCTTCGTTTTACTGATTAAAAACGAGATATCAAATAAATAATATTAATGAACAAAATAATTATAGAGTTTTAGCTCGTAAATATAGACCAAATGATTTCAGTGAATTAATTGGACAAGATACACTAGTCAAAACTTTTAATAACGCTCTTAACAAAGGAAGATTAGCTCACGCATTTCTTTTAACTGGGATAAGAGGTGTCGGCAAAACTACTACAGCAAGAATAATAGCTAAAGCCTTAAATTGTATCGACGATGGCAGTAAAGAAGATCCCTCTTTTGAAATTTGTAATAATTGCTCACCGTGCAAATCCATAAATAATGGAAATTTTCTTGATGTAATTGAGGTTGATGCCGCCAGCAGAACAGGAGTAGATGGCATAAGAGAAATAATTGACTCAGTTATATATTCACCAAATAATGCAAGATACAAGGTTTACATTATAGATGAAGTTCATATGTTGTCTAACTCAGCATTTAATGCTCTATTAAAAACCTTAGAAGAACCTCCACAAAATGTGAAATTCATTTTTGCAACAACTGAAATTAAAAAAATACCTGCAACAATAATCTCAAGATGTCAAAAATTTGATCTTCAAAGAGTTGATTTAAAAACATTATCAAATCATTTAAAAAACATTTGTCAAAATGAGAATATTTCTTTTGAGAATGATTCTATCTCACATATCTGTAAAGCAAGTGAAGGATCTGTAAGAGATGCTTTATCGTTACTAGATCAAGCTGCATCTCTATGTGGCGACGACATTAAGGAACAAATAGTCTTAAATATGCTAGGATTAAATGGTTATGAAAAAAACATTGATTTGTTTGAGCTATGTTTATCAAATCAATGTAGCGAAGCTTTAAAAGTTTATGATGATATTTTACAAAATGGTGTACAACCACTCCAAATCATCTCGAACCTTTTGGAAATAAGTCATTTAGCATCAAAAATCAATGTTATTAAATCAGACACTAATATGACTGAGTCTATACAAAAAAAAATTTCTGAATTTTCTACAAATGGATTACCAAAACTTGTCAGATTATGGCAAATTTTAATAAAGAGTATTGAAGAATTAAAATATGCCCCCAATGAAGAACAAGCTGGTTCAATGGCGATAATAAAATTATGTTATGGATCATCACTTCCAGATCCAAGTCAATTTCTAGAAAAAATATCAGAGCAAACAAATACTCAATCAGAGAATAAGCAAACTAAAGTTTCTGAAACTCCAAACTCTAAAGAAAAAATAATTAAAGATAATATAACTAATTATAAAGAAGAGAAATCAGAAAGTGATCAAACTAAAGTTTTCGAGGCATCACATTCTCATAACAAGCTAAACAAAGAAGTTATAGTTAATAATGAAGAAAAATTAGAAAATTTAAAAAATCCTGAATCTTTTGAAGATATGTTAGATTTACTTTTAAAAAATAGAGAGACCCTTCTCCATGCTCAATTGATCAATAATGTTCATTTAATATCTTTTGAGGAACGTAGTATAAAGCTAAGATTAAAATTCGAATCTGAAACAGAAATTCTAAGAAACTTATCTTTCACTTTAGAAAAAATAACAAACAATAAATGGAATGTTACACATTCTGAGGAAGATGGAGAAAATACTATAGTTGAAAAAAAAAATATTAAATTGAATGAACAGAAAGAACAAATAAAAACAAATCCTCATTTTGCAGAAGTATTTAAACATTTTCCTCAGGCTGAGATAACTTCAATTGAAGATAAAGAATCAAATTAAATTAAATTTAGAAAATTAAAATGTCTGAACAATATTTAGAAAAGCTAATAAAAAAAGTTTCAAAACTACCTGGTTTGGGCCCCAGATCATCCAGAAGAGTTGTTCTACACTTATTAAAAGATAAAGAAAAATTACTATTACCACTTATTGAAGATTTAAGCACAGTGGCTAATAACATAAGAAGTTGTATCGAATGTGGTAATTTAGATGAAAATGAAATCTGTCAAATTTGTAAAGATTCTTCTAGAAATCAAAACTTGTTATGCGTAGTTGAAACTGTTGCAGATTTGTGGGCCTTAGAAAGATCAAATGTTTATAATGGGAAATATCATATATTAGGTGGCGTTTTGTCAGCAATAGATGGTGTCAATCCAGAACAACTAAATATTGCTTCTTTAGAAAAAAGATTAGAAAACAAATCTATTACAGAAATAATTATTGCAATTTCTGCAACACTTGACGGACAAACAACCGCGCATTATTTAGCAGAAATATTGAGTAAATTTAATATTAACATCACAAGATTAGCACATGGATTACCAGTGGGCGGAGAATTAGATTTTTTAGACGATGGAACAATTGCACAAGCTTTAAAAGCTAGAAACAAATTATAATTTATTGAGTCAATTTTTTTTTGTCACTTACATCAATTGAAGTTATCACATTACCTCTGTTTTCAATTTTTCTATGTGAAATTTTGATTTCATCTAAGTCTTTTCTTGCCAAGTCAAAATGTTTATCGAGTTTTAAGATTCTATCAGCTAATAAATTTAAATCATTAGTTAACTTATCTACTTCAATTTGTATTTTTCCTGCTGTTTGACTCATAGTGGCATCTCTTAATATAGCCCTAACAGTATGCAAAAGAAGCATTAAATTATCAGGGCCTGCCATGTAAACTTTCTTATTTCTACTTTCATTAACTAGTCTTGGAAACCTAATATTAATTTCTGAATAAATTGATTCACTAGGAAGAAACATTATGGCTGAGTCTGCTGTTTCACCTGGTAAAATATATTTATCAGCAATATCTTTAATATGCTTTTGAACTGCATTATGAAATGATTTTAAATTATCTTTTTTTTCTTGTTCATTTGAAGAATTTGCAAATTTTTTATAATCTTCTAGTGGAAATTTTGAATCTATACAAATTGAACCAGGTGGTTGTGGCATTTTTACAATGCAGTCAACTCTAGTATTAGATATTAGTGTATATTGAAATTGGTATGCATTCTGAGGAAGAGCATCTTTAACTATATTTTCAAGTTGAACCTCGCCAAAAGCTCCTCTGAGTTGTTTGTTTGACAAAATATTTTGTAGATCATTTACCTGAGTTGATAAGGAATGGATATTCTCTTGAGCTCTGTCAATAATTGCTAATCTCTCATGCATCTCCATAAGAGATTTTTGTGTATTTTGAGTTTGTTGTGTAAGACTATTGCCAATAGAGGTCCCAAAGTTACCCAACCTCTCTTCAATGCTACTGCTTAATTGAGACACTGCTCCTTTTAATTCAGTAATTTGGTTTAATTCATGATTTAAAGGTGTGTTAAGGTTTTTATTTTTATTTTCAAAATATAATTTACATATTAAAAAAATTATGATTGAGAGTATAAATAAAGAAATGATAAATATAATTAAATATTTTAAATCCATTTTGTCTCCATATTAAGATAATATAATATTACAAATTGTTTTTAAATTAACTAGCATAAAATACATAAGGATTTTGCTAAATGAGCCTAAGAGAAATTATTAAAGTACCTAATCATTTTTTGAAAGTTACTGCTAAACCTGTAACAGTTATTGATGAAGATATTTTAACCATTCTAGATGACATGATGGAAACTATGTATCATGCGAATGGTATTGGTTTAGCCGCAACACAAATTGCAATTGATAAGAGATTAATTGTAATGGATTGTGGAAAAATAAAGTTTGAAACTCAAAATATATCAGAAGAAGAATATGATGAAAAAATAAAGGATGAACAATTTGAACCTTTTCCAATTAAAATGATTAACCCAGAAATAATAAGTTTAGGTAAAAATCTTGAAGAAAGAGAAGAGGGTTGCTTATCTATACCTGGATACAACGCAAAAATCAAAAGACCATCATCTTTAAAAGTAAAGTATACTGACGAAAATAAAAAAGATAATATCATTGATGCTGAGGGATTGTTAGCAACTTGCATTCAACATGAAATAGATCATTTAAATGGTATTCTTTTTATTGATCATCTATCAAAATTAAAAAGAGAAATAATTCTTAAAAAAGCTATCAAAGAATACTCTAAAAATTAAAACGTTACGAAAAAGAGGATTAGTTGAATATAATATTTATGGGAACTCCTGATTTTGCTGTCCCCAGCCTAATGTTTATGGAGAAAAATTATAATATAGTTGCTGTTTATTCACAACCTGCTCGCCCTAGTGGAAGAGGTATGAAAACAAAACTTTCTCCAGTTGAAAAAAATGCAAAAGAATTAGATTTAAAAACAATTTCTCCTTCAACTTTAAGACAGGAAGATGTGTTTCTCCAATTTAAAAAACTTAAGCCAGATTTAGTTGTAGTCGTTGCATATGGTTTGCTTCTACCTGAAAGGTTCTTGTTAACACCCAAATTTGGTTGCATTAACGGTCATGCTAGCCTTTTACCAAGGTGGCGGGGCGCTGCTCCAATACAAAGAGCTATAGAAGCAGGTGATCGTAAAACTGGTTCATGTATAATGTTAATGGAAAAGGGTATGGATACTGGACCAATACTATCTTCAAAATCAATAAATATTCATACTAGTGATACTTCTAAAACTATACATGACAAACTATCTTATTTAACAGCTGAAATGCTTGTGAAGACTATAAAAGAATATATTGATGGGAAAGTTGTGCCAACTAAGCAAAAAGAGGATGGTGTTAAATATGCAGAAAAAATTGTTAAAGATGAGGCTATTATAAACTGGACTTTGCCTTCGATTAATATTTTTAATAAAGTAAGAGCTTTTAATCCCTTTCCAAGCACTTATACATTTTTATCTGGTGTTAAAATTAAAATTGTTGAAACCAAACTTTGTAAAGATAGTCATCAATTTGAACCAGGTACAATAATTGAATGTAATAACAAAATAGTTGTAGCATGTGGAAATAAATCATCATTAGAGATTAAATACCTACAAAAATCTGGGAAAAAAGTTATGTCTGTCAAGGATTTTCTCAATGGAACTAAAATAAGTATTGGTGAAAAATTTGGAAGTTAATGGGACTGTTAAATTTGCTTTACTAATTGAGTATGACGGCAATAACTTAGTTGGCTGGCAAAAGCAAAACGAAGGAATTTCTGTCCAAGGCAGTTTAGAAGAAGCTGCTAAAAATATTTTTAATCAAGAATTTGAAATTCAAGGTTCTGGTAGAACTGATGCTGGAGTTCATGCCCTAGGACAAGTGGCTCATATAAATCTTCCAAAAAATCATTCATTAACAACTAAACATCCATTTTATATAATCTCTGCTTTCAACTCGCATTTAAGGAAATCTAATATTAGGGTAGTTTCTACTAAACAAGTTGAACCAGAGTTTAACGCTAGGTTCAGTGCTATAAAACGTCATTATAAGTATAGAATTTTATGTCGTGCCGCACCACCAGGTATTGAAAAGGGAAAAGTTTGGCATTCAAGGAAAAAATTAAATATTCGATTAATGGAAGAAGGAGCTAAACACTTAATTGGGAATCATGATTTTACAAGTTTTAGAACTATAAACTGTCAAGCCAAATCTCCCATTAGAACATTAAACAAAATATCACTATCATGCATAGGTGATGAAATTATAATTAATATATCAGCAAAAAGTTTTTTACATAGTCAAGTAAGAATTATTGTAGGAACAATTTACAAGGTAGGTGACGAAACATTAGAACCTATCAATATAAAAAAAATTCTTGAAGGTAAAGATAGAAATCTTGCAGGGCCCACTGCTCCAGCAGAAGGTCTTTACCTTGTGAAAGTAGAATATCCAAATGATTTATTTGATGATAATTGGCCAATTGTTTATGACAGTAATCAGTATAATTAAATCAAATTGTCATTGATAATGAACGTGAAAACATTCCTAAACTTGCTTCAATAATAACTGATAAGAAAATCATACCCGTGGCTCCCCAACCAGTCAAACCAACCTCTTCTTTTCCAATACGCCATAAAGAAAAGGTGACCCAAATTACAACCATAATACCAAAAAATACAAAAATTGATGGAGGTAAAATTAATCCTAAAACAGCAAAACTTAACATTAAAATAGCCTGAAAAGACTGTATCCAATTAAATGGTATAATAAATTTAAAGAACTTATTACTCTTCCCAATTTTTTCAAAAATTTTATTGACTAAGATTGAGAATAAACAAATGTCTATAATTGTAATTAGAAGTAATCTAGGTAATATTCCACTTTGAATATCACCCTCAATATTAGCTTTAATTCCATATGAAGCTAAAGTTGAAACAATTGCATTCACAAAAAAAACTATCCAACAACTATCCCAAAAACCATTTAAATTTAAGTTGAATAATTGAGAAGAATTCCCTTTTTTCGACATGAATTGAAAAGCAGATAATAACCCATCTTTTATTACAAAAGGATTTGGAGGAAATTTAATCATTTTTTTCAACTCTGAAATAATTCTGCAGGAATTTTTTATAAATACTTGTTAACTTCATAATATCGTCAACTTTAACATTTTCATCTATCTTATGCATTGTTTTTCCTACCAAACCAAACTCTATTACAGGACATATTTTTGTTATGAACCTTGCATCTGAAGTGCCGCCTGTTGTAGATTTTTCGGGATTAACATTTACAACTTTTTTGATTGCATTTTGAAGAGTTGATTTGAGCTCTTCATCACTTGTAAGGAAAGGTTCGGCATTACAAAAATAATCAAACTCATAGTTTTTAGTAATAGCATCAAACTGGTTTTTTAGCATGGATTTTAGCGAAGCAACAGAATGTAAGGTATTAAATCTTATGTTAAATTTTGCCTTTACCTCCCCAGGAATAACATTACTTGCATCATTATTCACATCAATTGTAGTAATCATTACAGAACTAGGTTGGAATTCATTAGTTCCTTTATCTAAATATATTTTTGCAAAAGGCTCTAGCATTTTTAAAAGTGAATTTATTGGGTTTTCTGCTAAATCAGGATAACCAACATGACCTTGAATACCTCTTACAACCAAAGAGCCAGTAAAACTTCCTCTTCTACCAATTTTAATTGTATCACCCATTTGGTTTACATTAGTTGGTTCACCAACAATACACCCAGAAATTTTTTCTGACTTATTTATAAGCCATTCAACTACCTTTTTTGTACCGTTTATTGCCTTTCCTTCTTCATCACTTGTAATTATAAAGGAGATACTACCATAATCTTTTAGATTCTTGTTTATTTCCATAAACTCTGATACGGCCGCTATAAAGGACGCTATCCCAGATTTCATGTCTGCAGCACCTCTTCCCCAAATTTTTCCTTTTTTAATTTCCCCACCAAAAGGATCTATGGACCAACTTTGTTTATCACCAGTAGGAACAACATCCACATGACCTGCAAAGCAAATATTTGGTTCTAAGTAACCAAATCTTGCATATAAGTTTTCAACCTTTTCATCTCCCAGTCCAAAATCGATTTTTGTGCAAATAAATCCCATAGGTTCTAAATATGAAATAATTAAGTCTATAGAACCTGCAGATGTTGGCGTTATACTTTTACACTTAATTAAAGCTGAAGTTAACTCTACTGGGTTTAAAACATTAGACATAAAAGGGCCTTAACTAATCTCTTAAAAGTTCATTTACAGATGTCTTTGAACGTGTCTGCGCATCAACTTTTTTGACAATTACGGCACAATATAAGCTTGGTCCTTGGGAGCCATCAGTTAAAGCTTTACCAGGAAGAGAACCAGGGACTACAACAGAATATGCAGGCACCCTACCAACATATATTTCGCCAGTGTTTCTATCAATAACTTTTGTAGATGCACCAATAAATACTCCCATAGATAAAACCGCTCCCGTTTCGATAACGACACCCTCTGCTACTTCAGATCTCGCTCCAATAAAACAATTATCTTCAATGATGACTGGTCCTGCTTGCACAGGTTCTAAAACACCCCCAATACCTGCACCACCAGAAATATGAACGTTTTTACCAATTTGTGCGCAAGATCCTACAGTTGCCCACGTATCAATCATACTTCCACTATCAACATAAGCACCAATATTTACGAATGAGGGCATTAATACAACACTAGGTGCAATATAAGCAGAATGTCTTACCACACTTCCAGGAACTGCTCTAAAGCCAGCTTTTTTAAAATCTTCTTTGTTCCATCCTGAAAACTTAGAGGGAATTTTGTCCCACCAATTAGCTGGATCAGTGTTTTGACTTTTTGGTCCTCCGGAAATTACGTCCATATCATTTATCTTAAAAGATAATAAAACTGCTTTTTTAAGCCATTGATTTACTTGCCATTCACTATTTCCCAATGGCTCAGCAACTCTTAATTTACCTTTATCTAGGTAATCTAAAGCAGTTTCAATAGAGTCTTTGATCTCACCAGTAGTATTTGGATTAATATCTTCATTATTATCGAAAACTCTTTCTATAACTGACTTCATATTCTCTATTTCCATAATGATTCCTTCAATTAAATTAAAACAAATTATCTTTTTTCAAATTCTAACATATTACTTAAAATAGATTTTATGTCTGATCCAGTGAAATTAATATATTCTCTTAAACTATCAGCTTCTTTTCTGTTAAAATCATTTTCAATCCATGCAGTACTCATTCCTAATTCACTAGCAGGCTTTAAGTTTTTAGCTGTATCTTCGAAAAAAATACTTTTAGAAATATTACTATCATTAAGACCAAGTTTTTTTTTCATCATAAGATAAGAGTTAAGATCTGGTTTGGCTATATAATTTGCATCTTTAATGTCAAAAATAATCTCAAATTCTTCAAATATTCCCATTGATCTTAATATATTTTTTGCATGTTTAAATGTTGCATTAGTATAAATTGATTTCTTACCTTTAATTTTACCTAGTAATGTTTTAAGTGTAATATCTTCATCTAATTCACTAAAATCTACATCATGTACAAATTCAAGAAATGGCTCTGGGTCAATTTTTTTTTCGATCATTAAACCTCTTAAAGTTAGGCCATATTTTTTATACATATTTCTTTGAAGTGTAAGAGCGTCAACCTCATTTAGATCAAAAAAATCTTTAATATACTCTGTCATTCTTGAAGAGACTCTACTAAATAAACCTAAATTAAAATCATAAATTGTATTATCTAAGTCAAAAATCCACTGATCATATTGTTCATTAAAGTCTATGGTATCTTTATTATTCAAAAATAATTTCATAAAAATAAAAACTAATTAGTACCTTTTCTAATAATAGTTCCTACACCATGTTCTGTGAAAAGCTCTAACAATAAAGAATGAGGCATTCTTCCATCCATAATTACAGATGCCTCTGCACCACCTAACACCGCATCAATGCATGTTTTAATTTTTGGGATCATGCCCCCTACAACAATTTTATTTTTAATTAATTCTTGAGCTTCTGAAATTGTTAATTCTGTTATCAATTTACCATTTTGGTCAAGAACTCCAGCAACATCAGTTAACATTATCATTCTAGAAGCTCTCATTGCAGCTGAAATAGAACCTGCTGCCGTATCAGCATTTATATTATATGTTAAGCCATCTGTTCCAATCCCAACAGGAGCAATTACAGGTATCATTTTTTCATTAATTAAAGCATGAATAACTTGAGGATCAATTTTTTCTGGTTCGCCTACATAACCAAGATCAATTGCTTTTTCTACATTAGAGTCAGAATTGTCATCAACTTTATTTAACCTTTTGGCAGTTATTAAGTTTCCATCTTTACCAGAAATTCCAACTGATTTTGCACCAGAGTTAGCAATAGCTGAAACTATCGATTTATTTGTTACTCCACTAAGAACCATTTCGACTACATCAATTGTTGCAGCATCCGTTATTCGAAGTCCATTTTTAAACTCGGTTTTTATTTGAAGCTTAGATAACATTTCACCTATTTGTGGTCCACCTCCATGTACTACAACAGGAAGCATCCCTACTTGTTGTAATAAAACAATATCTTTTGCAAAGCTGTTTACATACTCCTTTTTACCCATTGCATTTCCACCAAACTTTACAACAATAACCTTGTTTGCATAACGTTTCATAAAAGGTAAAGTTTCTGTAAGTAAATCAGCTTTTTTTAGCCATTCAGTTTGAATTTTATCTTTATTTTTTTTCAATGCTTTAACCGTCTAAAATTTACACTACTATTATTATCATATATTTTTGAATTTAATTATTATTTTATCTTTTTTTATGCAAAGCTTGCTAAATATGTTCTCAAAATTTCAATACCTTTATTTTTTAGACTTGAAGTGACCATTATTTCTGGGAAAGCAGCTGTGTATTTAGAAATAATTTTATTTGAATTATCTTGTACCTTTATTATTTCGTCATCACTTAATTTATCAATTTTTGTAAGAACTAAAACCCAACTTACTGCTGCTGTATCAAGTTCTTTCATTATAGTTTTATCTAAATCTCCAATTCCTCGCCTACTATCAATTAATAGACATACAGTTCTTAGTGTTGGTCTACCTCTTAAATACTTTAAAGTAAGAGATGTCCATGATTTTATATCTTTCTTTGGTGCTTTTGCATAACCATAACCAGGTAGATCAACTAATCTAAGCCTATTGCTTTGATAAACAAGGTCAAAAAATATCAATTGCCTAGTTCTTCCGGGTGTTTGGCTAGTTCTAGCTAAGGTTTTTCTATTTGTTAGGGCATTAACAAGTGAACTTTTACCAACATTAGATCTTCCTGCAAATGCCACCTCATTACCTTCTTGAGGTGGTATTACATTAATATCAAGAGCTGCAGCAATGAATTTACATTCTCCTGAAAATATTTTTCTAGCTTTTTCAATTTCAAGATCATCATATAACAAGAATTCAACCTACTTATTTTGACTCTTTATTCATCTTATTCATAATTACCCATTGCTGACATATTGAAAGCAGATTATTCCATGTCCAATATATAACCAAACCAGCAGGGAAAGTCGCTAATAAAAATGTAAATGCAACTGGCATCCACGCAAATATTTTTGCCTGTATAGGATCTGGTGGGGTTGGATTTAGTCTTTGCTGTAAAAACATTGTCACACCCATTAACAACGGCCAAATACCAATATTTAAAAAGTCTGGTAAAAATGATGTGCTATAGGGAAGCAAACCAAAAAGGTTAAAAATACTGGTTGGATCTTGAACAGATAAATCCTTAATCCACCCAAAAAAAGGTGTTTGCCTCATTTCAATTGAAACAAATAAAACCTTATATAGAGCAAAGAACACTGGAATCTGGACTAAAATTGGCAAACATCCTGCTGCAGGATTCACTTTTTCTTTTTTATAAAGATTCATCATTTCTTGGTTTAATTTTTGTCGATCATCACCAACTCTTTCTCTCAATTTTTGAATCTGAGGTGTTAGTACTCTCATTTTAGCCATGCTCTTGTAGGATTTATTTGCTAATGGAAAAAATAATAATTTAACAATTACTGTTATGGCTAAAATTGCCAATCCAAAATTACCTAAATAATCATTTGCCCAAGATAAAGCGTAAAAGAAAGGTTTCGTTAAAAAATAAAACCAACCAAAATCAATAGCCAAGTCAAAATGTTGAATATTAAACTTTTGTTCATATTCATCAAATAAAGCTAATCTTTTTGCTCCTGCAAATGTTCTTGATAAAAACTCACCTTTAGAGTTCGCAGGAATAGTTAAAGCATTTCCTAAAAAATCAGTTTGATATTGTCCACCATTTGAACTTAATTTTCTAAAAGTAAAGTTGTATTTCTGGTTTTGATCAGGTAATAGAGCTGTCATCCAATATTTGTCAGTCAATCCAATCCAACCCCCTGATTCTTCAGGTTTTATATTAATACCCTTCTTGCCAGCCTCTGTTAAATCACCATAACTTTGTTCAGACAATGTTCTGTCAAAAACTCCAAGTGGACCCTCATGCAATACAAAAAAATCAATTGTTTCTGGCTCGCCAGCTCTTCTAATTAAACCATATGGATATAAAGTAACTGACTTAGCAGAACTATTTTCTACTCTCTGGTTAACAGTGATCATAAAAGTATCATCAATACTTATATCTTGATAAAAATTAATTCCTTCACCATTATTCCACTTTAAAGTAACAGTTTTTTCAGGACTTAAAAGATTACTTGATGACTGCCATAATGTTTTACCATTAGGGACCTTAACCCCATCCGGGCTACTCCATCCAAATTCAATAAAATATGGTGTCCTACCATTAGACTTTAATAATAATTTAATCATATCGCTCTCAGGTTCGAGCGATTCTCGATACTGAGTTAAAGTAATATCATCTATTCTTGCACCCCTTAATGATATTGACCCAGATACCTCTTGACTTTCCATTGAAATTCTTGGAACTGTTTTATTTTGTTCAGTTGGCTCAGTATTATCTGATGTAATAATCCCATTACCTACATTTTCAGGCAAAGGAATATTTGAGGTGTCATTATTTTCTTTAGCGATTTTTTCTTGTTGATATAAATCTTTTTTGGGGTCAACAAATAATATTTGATAGCCTATGAGAACAGCCATAGATAAACAAATTGCTGCAACTAAATTTCTTGTTTCTGGGTTCATTTTTCTCGCTCAATTTATATCTAAAAGAATTACATATCTTATTTTTTATATTTTTTAACCTAAAGTACCTCTTATTAAAAGAAATGAATTAAATAATTCATTTTATGGGATCATGTCCACTTTTCCCCCATGGATGACATTTAATAATTCTTTTAAAACCTAACCAAATCCCTTTTTTTAAACCAAACTTGATTATCGAATCTTTTGTGTATTCAGAACAAGTGGGTAAGTATCTACAATTATTTCCTAATAAAGGTGAAATAATATATTTATAAGCATCAATTAAAGTAATTAAGGAAGATGTTAAAAATCTTTTCATCATAACCTGCTCAAACATTGTTTCAATTGATTGTGCATCTCAAAAAAGGAAGCCTTTAAAATTGACTGTTTTGCTATTAAAACATAACTATATTTTTCTTTAAACAAAATATTATCTTCTTTTAACAAGCTTAATATTAATGCCCTCATTCTTCTTTTTGCCCTATTTCTTTTTACTGCATTACCAATTCTTTTAGTAGCTGTGAAACCAAACATCAGTCCTTGATCTGATATATTAGGATTGCAATACTCTTGTAAAATGAAATTTTTGTTATAAGTTTTATGCCCATATTTATTTGATAAAACAAAATCTCTTCTCTTCTTTAAAGTTACAAGTTTCATTTTACCATCTCATAAGCTATTTACTTAACAAACAAGATATAGAAATAATTAAGAAAATTTAAGCTGAGAGCCTTTTTCTTCCTTTAGCTCTTCTACTACGAATGACATTTCTTCCCCCAACAGTAGACATTCTGGATCTGTAACCATGTCTTCTTTTTCTTACTAAATTACTAGGTTGAAATGTACGTTTCATTGTTTTCCTGTATTAAATACAGCCTTTAATATTAATTTATGTGTTTTTAGACGCTTTGTATCAGTTAGTCAATATGATTATTTTTGTGTACGCTCAGAAATTGTAGGAGCTGGCTTCATTTCCATATCCCAAGGAAAATATATCCATGTATCTTGGGAAACTTCAGTTATAAATGTATCAACCTGTTCCCTACCACTTGGCTTAGCATATACTGTTGCATAATGAGCATTAGGTAAACTTGATCTTATAGCTTTAATAGTTTCACCAGTATCTACAAGATCATCAACTATTAGCCAACCTTCACCATTATTTGCTACAGAAGACTCTTTTAAGACATTTACATCACCCTTGGTTTTTTGGTTATAAGATATAACACAAAAGGTATCTATTAATCTGATATCTAATTCTCTAGCTACTATGGCCGCGGGCACCAGCCCTCCTCTTGTAACAGCAATTATTCCTTTATAAGGCTTCAGTTCCGATAAACGCCAAGCTAAAGCCTTGCTATTTCTGTGAATCTCTTCCCAAGACACTGGAAAAGATTTGTCATATGTATTTGTATTACTCATGTATTATATATAAATGTAAAGTTAATATTTTCTACACTAAAATTAACAAAAATATAATATTTATTTTCTTACTTGATTATAACTATTTATGTAGATAACTATAATAAACATTTCATAACGTGCGCTCGTAGCTCAGCTGGA